>NZ_DATLPB010000109.1:0-11110 GCF_035535915.1 Acidocella sp. | reverse complement strand
CCATCGGGTTCGGCAAAGCCACGCCGCCCATCACGGCTTTGACGATGGCGCCGCCGGCCAGCACCATCACGGCCTCGGCCAGAAGAATGCCGGCCTCCAGCAGCCGCACGAACAGGCCGGAGGTCCAGGAGGTGCGGCGGGCGGCCAAGGCAGGTGCGGTGATTTGCAGCATGATCCGTCTTGTTTTCGCTAAAAAGTTTCGTTTCTATGCCTAGTTCATTATGTCTTAATTAATGGTTAACTGCCATTCACATGTACGCGCGGCGGCGTGTTGTGATTTTTCCTAACGGTTTCTTAGGCACATGCGCATTTTGAAATTCGCGGTCAAGGTGTTCGTTCGTCGAAACGATTTTATTTTTTCTTTGTGATACTTGCGACGAATATATTCGACTCGTTTCTCAGAACAGTATGTAATTTTTATGAGATAAAAAATTTCCATTTAAATACATGGAACTGCTCAAGGAAGTTGGTGCTTTTGGGAATCTTTGCGAAGGCAAAGATTTAGCGCGATCGGCGAGCTTGGATTGATATTCTCGCCATAAGATTGTTTCGTCTTAAGATTGTTTCGCCTTAAGATCGCAACGCGGATGCAGCCTGCGCCACGCAGATTTCGAAAATATCGAGCGCGTCGAAGGGGCGGGAGAGGCCGTCGGGCGGCAGCGTGATCGGCAGGCCGCTGTCATGTTCCACCGCGCCGGGAATCATCAGATTATCCGCCAGGCCGAAACTTTCTTCCGCCAGTCCCGGCAGCGGGTCGGGCACGGCCTGGCGTTGCGCGGCACTGCGGGCGGGGAAAAGGAGGGCGGAATTGGAATAGCCGAACAGTTTCCGCCCGCGGCCGAGAAACCAGCCCAGTTCGACCAGCGTGCCGGCATCGGCGGAGGCGCCGCGGAAGGGCGTGAGATTGGCGATGATGGCATCGCAGGCTTCCATCATCGCCAGATCGGCGAGGAAGATTCCCCGCCAAGCGTCGTCGTTGGGCAGCGGCGCGGCTTCGGCCGGCGCGTGGCCGACCAGCCCGTAGCGGGCGCAGATGGCGATTTTCGCGCGCGCATGGTCCAACGCGTCCCGCAGGAACACATCCGGCCCCGCCAGGTAGATCTGGATTGGCGCCACTATGTCAGGCGACGATCATCGGCTGATGCGCGGCAATCGCCGACATCAGCCCGGCAAATGCCTCCTCCAGCGTCTTGCCGCTGGTGTTGTAGGAGAAATCCGCCTTGGCATAGAAGGCCGCCCGGCTTTCCAGGATCAGCCGCAGATCGTCGATGGCCTCGCGCCGGCCCGATTTATGCAGCGCCTGCGCGTCGCCCTGAGCGATCACGCGGTCCATATGGTCCTCCGGCTCGGCCTGCAGCCAGATCGTCAAGCAATGGCGCAGCAATATGTCGAGCGTGCCGGGCTCGGAAACGATGCCGCCGGCGGTGGCGATGACGCAGCTTTTGTGGTTTTGCAGCGTCTCTTCGAGGGCTTGGCGCTCATAGCGCCGATAGGCGTTGGAGCCGTACAGCGCCTGGATTTCCATCGGCCCGCAGCCAGCGAGGCGGGTGATTTCCGCGCGCAGCTCGATAAAAGGGCGGTTCAGCCGCGCCGCGACCATCTGGCCGAGGGTGGATTTTCCGGCGCCCCGCAGGCCGATGAAGGCGATCCGCTCGTTGCGCTGCCCGGCATTGGACCCTTCCAGGAAAATGTCCGCGAGCGCGCGATGCGCCGTGTGCAGATCCGTCTGGCTGCGGCCCTGCAGCAGCTTGCGGATCATCAGCCATTCCGGAGAGCTGGTCGTCTCGTCGCCCAGCAATTCCGCCAGCGAACAGCCGAGCGCCTGGGCCACCTGCTGCAACACCAGAACCGAGACATTGCCGATGCCCGATTCCAGATTGGCGAGGTGGCGCTCCGAGACGTCCGCCGCTTCCGCCAGCACGCGGCGCGGGATGCCGCGCCGGGCCCGCAGAAGCTTAACGCGCTGGCCGAGCCCGACCAGCAGCGGGTCTTTGTCCGCCGCGCCGGCCGGTTTGTTCGTTCCGTCTATAATCATAGTTGGCTTTTAACATCCGCTGTTGCGGTGCAAAAGGGTTTTGGCCACGAAAAACGCAATATAATTCATATGCCTGAAATCCAGTGCCGGTTCGGCGGGGCAGGCAAGGCCATGCTGCAAGGCTGAGTGGCCTTGTCGGCGCGCGGAGCGGATGCCATGTCTCGCGCATGACAAACCCGAATGATCCGGTCGGCTGGCATGGCACGACCATTTTGTGCGTTCGCCGCGACGGCGCGGTGGCGCTGGCCGGTGACGGCCAGGTGAGCCTTGGCAACACGGTGGTGAAGGGCAATGCCCGCAAGGTGCGGCGCATCGGCAATGGCAATGTGCTGGCCGGGTTCGCCGGCGCCACTGCCGATGCGTTCACGCTGCTCGAGCGGCTGGAAGCCAAGCTTGAGCGGTTCCCCAACCAGTTGGAGCGCGCCTGCGTGGAGCTGGCCAAGGATTGGCGCATGGACCGTTACCTGCGCCGGCTTGAAGCCATGCTGATCGTCGCCGACAAGGAGCATGGCTACACGCTCACCGGCAATGGCGACGTGCTGGAACCCGCCGACGGCATCATCGCCATCGGCTCGGGCGGCAATTATGCGCTGGCCGCGGCCCGCGCGCTGATGACGGTGCCCGATCTGGGGGCCGAGGACATCGCCCGCCGCGCCATGAAGATCGCCGCAGATATCTGCATCTATACCAACGAAAATCTGGTGGTTGAAACGCTGTAATGGATATTCCCGTCTACTCCCCCCGCGAGATCGTGTCCGAACTCGATCGCTTCATCATTGGCCAGGACGACGCCAAGCGCGCCGTCGCCATCGCGTTGCGCAACCGCTGGCGGCGGCTGCAGCTGCCCGAGGAGATGCGTGAAGAGGTGGTGCCCAAGAACATTCTGATGATCGGCCCGACCGGCTGCGGCAAGACCGAAATCGCCCGCCGCCTTGCCAAGCTCGCGCAGGCGCCATTCCTCAAGGTCGAAGCCACGAAATTCACCGAGGTCGGTTATGTCGGCCGCGATGTGGAAAGCATCGTGCGCGACCTTGTGGAAGCGTCCATCACCATGCTGCGCGAGCAGAACCGCAAGGGCGTGGAGGCCAAGGCCGAGCTCGCCGCCGAGGAGCGTTTGATTTCGGCGCTGGTGGGCGAAGGGGCTTCCGCCGACACGCGCGTGAAATTCCGCCGCATGCTGCGCGCCGGCGAGCTCGAGGACAAGGAGATCGAGGTCGCCGTGGGCGAGACCCAGGGCACGCCGATCGGCATGATGGACATGCCGGGCATGCCGCCGGGCGGCGCGATCAATCTCGGGGATATGATGAAGGGTATGTTCGGCCGCCCGCCGCAGAAGCGCAAAATGCTGGTGCCCGACGCCCGCCGCGCGTTGCAGCGCGAGGAGGCCGACCGCCTGCTCGATACCGAAGCGCTCACCAAGGACGCGCTGCGGCATGCGGAGAATAACGGCATCGTCTTCCTCGACGAGATCGACAAGATCTGCGCCAAGACCGAAGGCGGCTTTCGCGGCGCCGACGTGTCGCGCGAGGGCGTGCAGCGCGACCTGCTGCCGCTCATCGAAGGGACCACCGTTTCGACGAAATATGGCCCGATCAAGACCGACTTCATCCTGTTCATCGCCTCCGGCGCCTTCCATGTCGCCAAGCCGGCCGATCTGCTGCCCGAACTGCAAGGGCGCCTGCCGATCCGCGTCGAGCTGAATTCGCTCTCCCGGGAGGATTTCAGGCGCATTCTGACCGAGCCGGAACACTCGCTGCTCAAGCAATACGTGGCGCTGCTCGCGACCGAAGGGGTGACGCTCAGCTTCGCCGATGACGCGGTGGATGCGCTGGCCTCGCTCGCCTTCGATATCAATGACCGGGTGGAGAATATCGGCGCCAGGCGGCTGGCAACGGTTATTGAGAGGCTGCTGGAGGAGATCAGTTTCTCCGCCACCGACCGCTCCGGCGACACGGTGGTGGTGGACGCCGCCTATGTGAATGAGCGGGTTGCGCCGCTGGCCGCCAAGGGTGATCTCAGCAGGTTCATCCTGTGAGCGGAGCGCGCAGCAAGCCTGGCCGCAACCCGCAGCAGGCCCGGCAGATTCAGCGCATCGAACGGATCGGCACCGGCGTCAGGCCGCACCGCATCGCCGCTTTGCTGGTCGTGCTGGCTGGGCTGGTGGCGCTCGGCATCGCCTATTTCGCGCAAGACGTGCTGCTGCTGGTGCCGTGCGAGCTGTGCCTGTGGGAGCGCTGGCCCTACCGGATCGTGATCGCGCTCGGCATCGTGGCCGCCTTGCTGCCGCGCAAGCCGGGGCGGGTGGTGCTGGGCCTTGCGGCGCTTACCTTCCTGGCCAATGTGGGCATCGCCTTCTTCCATGTCGGCGTCGAATTCCACTGGTGGCTCTCGCCGCTGCCTGAATGCAACGGCATTCTCACGCCTGGCGCGCCCTTGCCGGCGACGCCAGGCCGTCCGTGCGACGCGCCGGTTTATCTGATCCCGCATCTGCCGGTGTCCATGTCGGCCATGGATTTCCTGAATTCGCTGGTTCTGTTTCTGCTCCTGACGGCTTATCTGATGAGAAAACCGAAAAGGTTCTGATGGACGAGAAGGTCAAACGCTTCATCCGGGTCGACCATGCCGGCGAATACGGCGCCGAGCGGATCTATTCCGGCCAGCTCGCCGTGCTGGGGCGCGGCCCGCATGCGGAAACGCTGCGGCATATGCGCGATCAGGAAGTGCAGCATCTGGAGACCTTCTCCCGCCTGATCGCCACGCGCCGGGTGCGGCCGACCGTGATGTTGCCGCTCTGGCATGTGGCCGGTTTTGCCCTGGGCGCCGCCACCGCCGCGATGGGAGCGAAGGCGGCGATGGCCTGCACCGTGGCGGTGGAGGAGGTGATCGACGCCCATTACGCCGCGCAGCAGGCGGCGCTGGATACGGACGAGGCGCTGCTGAACGAGACCATCGAACGCTTCCGGCTCGAGGAGCTGGAACACAGGGATATCGGCATCGAGCACGGCGCGCGGCAGGCGCCGGCTTACCGACTGCTGACCGCCATCATCAAGACCGGCTGTAAGGCGGCGATCCGGATCAGCGAGCGGATCTGAAGGGAAGAAAGAAAGCGCTACTTTTTGTGAACAAAAAGTAGCAAAAAAACTTTGTTTACTTTGGGCCCGTGCGGTTTCAGCGCCTCAGGCCCGGCATAATAAAAGTTTTTGCGCCGCTTTTTTCAAAAAGCGGCCGCTTTCTTAGCCTGCGGGGCAGTAAACTGCCTGCCGGCGATTCATCGTGGCAAATCAATGCATTAAGTTGCCATTGAGGTTCAGCGGCTCATAACAGCAATTCGGAATTACCCTGGCCGGGGCTGCATCGCGCCATATTATTTCGCGGCATCGCGACATAATAGGTAAAATGCCATGTCTGCGACTTTAGCTTCACCTCTTCCCCATGACGGGCTGTTCGGCGGCGCGCGCTACCGCGCGATGTTTGCGGTGGCCTTGTCCGTGCTGCTCTCGGTGCTCGACTACGCCGTCGTGAACGTGGCGTTGCCGACCATTGCCCATGATGTGCACACCAGTGAGTCGTCCGCCATCTGGGTGGTCAATGCGTACCAGCTTGCGAGCCTGATCTCGCTGCTGCCGCTGGCGGCGATGGGCGACAGGGTCGGCCATGCGCGCATGTGCCGCATCGGCCTGGTGTTGTTCGTGATTGCCTCGGTGCTGTGCGCTGTCTCCCGCACCTTGCCGGAGCTCGCGGCGGCGCGCGCGCTTCAAGGCTTTGGCGGCGCGTGCATCATGAGCGTGAATGCCGCCCTGGTGCGCTTCATTTACCCCAGCAGCGAACTCGGCCGCGGCATTGCGCTGAACGGGCTGGTCGTGGCGCTGGCCGTGGCATTGGGGCCAACGGTGGCGGCCGGCGTGCTTTCGATGGCCGGCTGGCAATGGCTGTTTCTCATCAACCTGCCGCTCGGCGGGCTGGCGCTGTATTTCGCGCTGACGGCGCTACCGACCACGCCGATCATTCCTGGCGAGTTCGACTTCATCAGCACCGCGTTGCTCGCCGCCGGGCTCGGCGCGCTGGTCATCGGCCTGGACAGTTTCGCGCATAATAGCGGCGTGGTGCTGGCGCTGGTTCTGCTGATCGTCGGCGGCGGCAGCATGATCGCGCTGGTGCGCATTCAGCTCGGCCGCACCGATCCGCTGCTGCCGGTCGATTTGCTGGCCCGATCCGGTTTCCGGACCGCGTTCCTGGTCGGGTTTTTCGGCTTTGTCGCGTCCAATTTCTTCATCATTTCGATGCCGTTCAACCTGATGAATGTGTTGCATCGCGGCCCGGTGATGACCGGCCTGCTCATGACGCCCTGGGCGCTCTCCATCGTGCTGGTGGCGCCCATGGTCGGCCGTTTGACCGACCGCTACCCGGCATCCCTGCTTTCCACCGTCGGCCTTGGCATCACGGGGCTGGGCTTTCTGTTCCTGCGCCTGGCGCCGGCTCAGCCCACCAATTTCGACATCATCTGGCCGATCGCCGTGGCCGGGATGGGGTTCGGCCTGTTCCAGCCGCCGAACAACAAGGCGATGATCACGACCGCGCCGAAATTGCGCACCGGCAGCGCCAGCGGCATGATTTCGGTGGCGCGGCTATTCGGCCAGACGGTCGGCGGCATGCTGGTGGCGCTGATCCTTGGGCTGGTGGCCCATGGCGCGGTGTATACCTGCCTGAGCATGGGGGCGTTCACCGCTTTCGTCGCGGCCGCCTTGAGCGGTACGCGGATAAGGTTCCGCCAGGAATAAGGAAGGAAAGAAAGCGCTACTTTTTGTGAACAAAAAGTAGCAAAAAAACTTTGTTAAACTGGGCCCGTGCCGCTTGAGCGCCCCAGCGTGACCAAAGTTTTTGCGCCGCTTTTTTCAAAAAGCGGCTGCTTCCTTATTTCCTTTTAAACCGTGGACAGCACCGCCGGCGCGAGGGCGGCGGATTTCGCTTCGGGGTGCAGCGGGTTGCGGAAGCGCAGATCGCCTTCCGGTGCCCCGGCCTTGGTCATTTCGTAGCGCGAGGCGAACGTCACCGCCACCACCGACCTGGCTTCGGGGAAGGTGAGAAACTGCCGCGCCTCGCCCTCCAGCAGGAGTTTGTCGCGCAAGCTTTGCCATTCGAGCTGGTCGGTATCGGCGACGCAGATTGCCAGAATGCCGGGGCGGGTGCCGGTGAGGCGGGCGGGGGCGATGGCGGCGAGGCGGCGGCGCACCATGGCGGCGACGTCGTTCTCTTCGCCGCCGCGGGCGGCCATGATGAACAGGCTGGTGCCGGCTTCGGTGGCGGCGAAATGGGCCTCGGGGCCGAATTCGCGGCGCAATTTAGCGAGGATGCCGACCATTTTGTCGCTCGCCTGGGCGCCGGCCAGCAGCAGCGGATCGAGGCGCAGCAGCGCGGCCTCGTCGTAATCGGCGCGCTTGGCGGTGGTGAGAAAATCGCGGATCCGCTCATGCAGCGCCGGCAGATCCTCGGCGTGGCTCTTGAGCCCTTTCGGCAGGGTCAGTTTCAACAGATAGCGGCCGGGATGGGCGGCGAGCCAGGTTTGCAGGTCCGGGTCGATGCGGTCCATCAGCCGCGTCCAGCTGCCGCGGTGCACGGCGTGGCCGTCTTCGACGGAGACGCTGTCGCAGGCGATCTCGGCCTGCATGCCGTCGCGGCTGATCAGCAGGTCGAACGGTGTCGCTTCCTCGAACCCGGTATAGGCAATGGCGAAGCCGCGTGCCTCCTGCAGATGCGCGGTGTGGAGCAGGTGCAGGACGGGAAGCAAAGTCGCCTCGCCGACCAGAGCCGCCTCGACCATCTCACGCAGCCGGGCCTGGCCCGCGGCGGAAAGCGTACGATGCAGGACAGGGATGCGCGCGGCGAGCTCAACCAGGGAGCATTCGGCGGCAGTTAGCGCGAGCCCGCGGCGGGATTTTTCCAGCGCCGATTCGGCGAGGAAGCGCTGCGCGGCCAGCCTGCCGCTACGTGTCCCGACCTGCACACGGGCGCGAATCCAGGCGACGCGGTCATTCCAGCATGCCGTGCCGATCCACGAGATAAAGTTACGCGTAAATTTCCTGTCCATATGGATATGTTAACCTAGGATAATGGGGCGCGCATTTATTCTCTCTTAATTACCGCTCGGTCACGAAGCAGGTGATCCGCAAGAACGCAGGCCAGCATTGCTTCTCCCACAGGGACGGCGCGGATGCCGACGCAGGGATCGTGCCTTCCCTTGGTGAAAATCTCGACATCCTCGCCGGCGGCGCTGACGCTACGCACGGGGATGAGGATCGAGCTGGTCGGCTTCACCGCGAAACGGGCGACGATCGGCTGGCCCGTGGAGATCCCGCCGAGAATGCCGCCGGCATGGTTGGCGAGGAAGGTTATTTTCCCCTCCTGCATGCGCATTTCGTCGGCGTTCTGTTCGCCGCGCAACGTGGCGGCGGCGAAGCCGTCGCCGATTTCCACACCCTTCACGGCGTTGATGCTCATCAGCGCGCCGGCGATCTCGGCGTCCAGCTTGCCATAGATCGGCGCGCCGAGGCCGGGGGGAGCGCCTTCGGCCACCACTTCGACCACGCCGCCAAGCGAGGAGCCGGATTTGCGGATCTCGTCGAGAATCACCGCCCATTCGGCCGCGGCCTGCGGGTCGGGGCAGAAGAAGGGGTTGCGGTCGATCTCCGCCCAATCCCAACGGGCGCGTTCGATGCCGTGCGCGCCCAGCGCCACCATGGCGCCGCGGATTTTGACGCCATCGCCCAAAATTTTGCGTGCGATCGCCCCGGCGGCGACGCGCATGGCTGTCTCGCGGGCCGAGGAGCGGCCGCCGCCGCGCGGGTCGCGATGGCCGTATTTCATGTCATAGGCCACATCCGCGTGGCCCGGCCGGTATTGCGCGGCGATGTTGGCGTAATCTTTCGAGCGCTGGTCGGTGTTCTCGATCAGCAACGAAATCGGCGTGCCGGTGGTTTTGCCCTCATACACGCCGGACAGGATTTTTACCTGGTCGGATTCCTGGCGCTGGGTGGTGAATTTCGACTGGCCCGGCCGGCGCTTGTCGAGAAAAGGCTGGATGTCGGCTTCCGACAAAGCGATGCCCGGCGGTGTGCCGTCCACGACACAGCCGATGGCGGGGCCATGGCTCTCGCCCCAGGTGGTGACACGGAAGAGATGACCGAAAGTATTATGCGACATGGACGAGGCGTAACGCCAAGCCATGAGTAAAGAAAGGGCCGCTTTTTGAAAAAAGCGGCGCAAAAACTTTTACTATGCCGGGCCGGCAGCGTTGTCCCCGACAAAGCCCATGGCCGGTATTAATAAAGTTTTTTTGCTATTTTTTGTTTACAAAAAGTAGCGCTTCCTTTGTTTTTCCTTAGTCCCCGGAGACGGCGATATCGGGGGCGTTCGGGTTCTTCATGCCGACCGTGTGATAGCCGCAATCCACGTGGTGGACTTCGCCGGTCACGCCGCGCGACAGGTCGGAGAGCATATAGAGCCCGGCGCCGCCGACTTCTTCGAGCTCCACGTTCCGCTCGAGCGGGGCGTTGAGGCGGTTCCATTTCAGGATGTAGGAGAAATCGCCGATGCCCGAGGCGGCGAGGGTCTTGATGGGGCCGGCCGAGATCGCGTTGACGCGGATCCGGTCGGGGCCGAGATCCGCCGCCATATAGCGGACGGAGGCTTCCAGTGCCGCCTTGGCCACACCCATCACGTTGTAATGCGGCATCACGCGCTCGGCGCCGAGATAGGAAAGGGTGAGCAGCGAGCCGCCGTTGGGCATCATCGCCGCGGCGCGCCGGCCGACCGACGTGAAGGAATAGCAGGAAATATCAAGCGCCTGGAGGAACACCGAGCGCGGCGTGTCGACATAGCGCCCGCGCAGGAAATTCTTGTCAGCGAAGCCGATCGCATGGACCAGGAAGTCGATCTGGCCCCATTTCTTGGCCAGCTGGTCGAAGGCGTGATCCATCGCCTCGTCGTCGGTAACGTCGCAGGGGAGCAGGAAATCCGCGCCGATCGAGTTGGCGAGCGGGCGCACCCGCTTTTCCAGCGCCTCGCCCTGGTAGGTGAAGGCGAGCTCGCCGCCCTGGGCCGCCACGGCCTGGGCGATGGCCCAGGCGATCGAGCGGTTATTGGCGACGCCCATGATCAGCCCGCGCTTGCCCTGCATGAGCGTGCCTTTCGGCGGCGCGATTTCGGGGGCGGAATCAGGCATGAACGATATCTCCGTAGGGGCTTCGGACAGGGGCCGGTTGGTGGCATAGAGTACTGAAAGCATCAAGTGCGGCAATATGATGGAGGCCTGTAAATTGGCGGACGACCCGTTCGAGATTTTTGCGGAATGGCTGGCGGCGGCGGTGGCGGCGGAGCCGTCTGACCCGAATGCGATGACCCTGGCGACCGCCGACGCCTCCGGCCGGCCGGCAGCGCGCACGGTGCTGTTAAAGGCCTGGGACCGGGATGGCTTCGTGTTCTACGGCAATCTCGGCTCGCGCAAGGGGCGGAATCTCGCCGACAACGGCCAGGCGGCGCTGCTGTTCTATTGGAAGTCGCTGTACCGGCAGATCCGCATCGAAGGGGCGGTTTCCCCGGTTTCGGATGCCCAGGCGGATGCGTATTTCGCCTCTCGGCCACGGGGCTCGCAGCTAGGGGCCTGGGCTTCGGACCAATCCCGCGAGTTGGCCTCCCGCGACTTGTTCGAGGCGCGGGTGGCCGAGGCGGAGCGGCGGTTCCCGGGGGCGGAAATTCCGCGCCCGGAATTCTGGTCCGGCTGGCGCGTGACGCCGGATTATTTCGAATTCTGGCAGGGGCAGGAATTCCGCCTGCACGACCGGCTGACCTTTACCAGAACGGCGACAGGATGGGCGGCGGGCAGGCTTTATCCGTAGGAAGGAAGGACTACTTTTTGTGAACAAAAAGTAGCAAAAAAACTTGGGGCTGTCCCAGATGTTAGGTTGAATTCTTTCTGACCCAGCGCTTGAGCTGCTTCAAGAGCTGGGCGGGAGAGCCATCGTTGAACCTCCACTCGCATTCCTTGAGGAAGAGGTGGAAATTGGCTTTTGGGATGCCGTT
>NZ_DATLPB010000108.1:0-119682 GCF_035535915.1 Acidocella sp. | reverse complement strand
GGACGCAAGGTTGCCGAGCCCGTCGGGGGCAAGGGAGCGGCTGATCCGCTTCGTCGCGGACCGCCCCGGCCACGACAACCGCTATGAGATCGACCCCACACGCGCCGAGGCGGCTTTGGGCTGGCGGGCCGCGCATGATTTTGAGCGCGGGCTCGCCGCCACCATCGACTGGTATCTGGACAACCGGGCCTGGTGGGAGGGCATTCGCGCGCAGAAATATCACGGCCAGAGACTGGGAACCGCAGAAAGATTGGGAGCGACAGCATGATCCGCAAAGGCATTCTTCTCGCGGGCGGGTCGGGCACCCGCCTGCACCCGATCACCCAGGCGACCTCCAAGCAATTGCTGCCGGTCTACGACAAGCCGATGGTGTATTACCCGCTCTCCACCCTGCTGCAGGCGGGCATCCGCGATGTGCTGGTGATCTCCACGCCGCAGGATCTGCCGCAATTCCAGCGTCTGTTCCATGACGGCGCGCATCTCGGCGTTCGCATCTCCTATGCCGAGCAGCCCAGCCCGGACGGCATCGCCCAGGCGTTTTTGATCGGCGAGGAATGGATTGCCGGCGAAGGCTGCGCGCTGGTGCTGGGCGACAATCTGATCCATGGCGACCATCTCTCGTCGATGCTGTGCGCGGCGAGCGCGCGCGCCGACGGGGCGACCGTGTTCGCCTATCAGGTGCGCGATCCGGAGCGCTACGGCGTGGTGTCATTCGATGAAGCCGGCAACGCCACCGGCATTGTGGAGAAGCCCACGCGGCCGGAATCGCCCTGGGCCGTGACCGGGCTGTATTTTTATGACCACCGGGTCACGTCATTCGCCCGCCGCCTGCGCCCGTCGGCGCGCGGGGAGCTGGAGATCACCGACCTCAACCAGATCTATCTGCGCGAAGGCGTGCTCAAGGTCGAGCGGCTCGGCCGGGGCACCGCCTGGCTCGATGCCGGCACGCCGGATTCCCTGTTGCAGGCGGCGACCTTCGTGCAGACCATCCAGTCCCGCCAGGGCAATCTCGTGGGCAGCCCGGAAGAAGTGGCTTTCCGCATGGGCTTCATCGACGCGGCTGCCTTGCGGGCCCGCGCCGCCATGATCGGCAAGACCGAACTCGGCCGGATTCTCCACGAGATCGGCGAGGGGCATCACGCATGAACATCGAACCGCTGTCCATTCCCGACGTGCTGCTGATCACGCCACGGAAATTCGCCGATTCGCGGGGGTTTTTCTCGGAAACCTGGAACGCCGGGACGCTCGCGGCGCACGGGTTCAATGAGGTTTTCGTGCAGGACAATCAGAGCCTTTCGACCCAGGCCGGCACGGTCCGCGGCCTGCATTGCCAGATCGGCGCCAATGTCCAGGGCAAGCTTGTGCGGGTGATCAAGGGGGCGATCTGGGATGTGGCGGTGGATCTGCGGCGCGGTTCCCCGACCTACGGGCAATATGCCGCTGCGGTGTTGAGCGCGGAGAACTGGCAGCAGCTTTGGGTGCCGCGCGGGTTTTTGCACGGTTTCTGCACGATCGAGCCGGACACGTCGGTGATCTACAAAGTCACCGCGCCCTACGACCGTGAGGCCGAACGCGCGGTGATCTGGAACGACCCGACGCTGGCCTTGCCCTGGCCGGTCGCGCCCGAGAACGCCCTGCTCTCGGACAAAGACAAGCTCCTGCCCGCCCTAAGCGACTGCGAGGACTGGTTTACCGCATGATCCTCATCACCGGCGCCACGGGACAGCTGGGGCAGGCGCTCGCGGCGGAAGCCAAGCGGCGTCACCTCGAATTTCTTGCAGTAAGCCGGCCAGAGTTTGACCTGGCCGTGCCGGCCACAATCGATGCCTGTTTTGCCCGGGCCCGGCCTGACCTGGTGATCAACGCCGCGGCCTACACCGCGGTGGACGCGGCCGAGACGGAACACGACGCGGCGCGGGCGGGCAACCATACCGGCCCGGAACATCTGGCCCTTCTGTGCGCCACCCATAACGTCCCGCTCATCCATATCTCCACGGATTACGTGTTCGACGGCACCAAGGGCGCGCCCTATGTCGAGACCGACCCGACCCGTCCGGCCGGATTCTATGGTCTGACGAAACGCGACGGGGAAAACGCGGTGCTGGCCAGCGGGGCGAAGGCGATCATTCTCCGCACCGCCTGGGTCTATGCGCCTTATGGCAAGAACTTTCTTCGCACCATGCTGAACGCGGCGCGGCGGACCAGTGTGCTGCGCGTCGTCGCCGACCAGCACGGCACCCCGACCTCGGCGCTGGACCTGGCGGCGGCGATCATGGCGATTGCCGAAAAAATCCGCGCGGAGGGATGGCAGGACTCGTTCGCCGGCATTTTCCACGTTACCAATTCAGGCGCGACCACCTGGCACGGCTTCGCCACGGCGATCTTCGAGGAAGCCGAGCGCCTTGGCCATCCGCGCCCGCGCATCGATGCCATCACCACCGCGGACTGGCCGACGCCCGCCAAACGCCCGGCCGATTCGCGGCTCGATTGCGCAAAGCTGCAGCGCGTCTTCGGCTGCACGCTTCCGCCTTGGCGCGAAGGTTTGAAGGCCGTTTTGGAAAGAGGCGTGGAGTAAGGGAAGGAAGCAGCCGCTTTTTGAAAAAAGCGGCGCAAAAACTTTTGTCACTCTGGGCCTGAGGCGTTGAAACGGCACGGGCCCAAAGTAAACAAAGTTTTTTTGCTACTTTTTGTTCACAAAAAGTAGCGCTTGCTTAGTTGCTCAACCCCAGCGGATAGATGACCTTATGCCCGCCGGGCAGCGCGGCGATTTCGCAGTTGATGCCATAAAGCTCCGCCAGCCGCCCACGTTCCAGCAACGTCGCGGTCGGGCCTTGCGCGGCCAGTTTTCCCTCGCTCAGCATCAGGGCGCTGTCGCAGAAGCGGCTCACCTGGTTGAGGTCGTGCAGGATGATCAGCGTGACGATGCCCGCGCGCCGCGTATAGTCGCGCACGGTGGCGAGCAGGTTCATCTGGTTGGCGATGTCGAGGGCGGAGGTTGGCTCGTCCAATAGCAGCAGGCGCGGCTGGCGCACCAGGGCCAAGGCCAGGGCCACCATTTGCCGCTGCCCGCCGGAGAGGCGTGCCGGCTCCATGGCCGCGAGGGGACCGAGCTGCAGGCGTTCCAGGATGGCGTGGGCCTGGGCAAGCGATTCCTCGTGCATCCGCGCGCCGAGGCGGTCGGCGTTCTGGGCCAGCACCAGCAGCTCAAGGACGCTGAGCCTGGCGGTGACGGTGTAGGGGTTCTGCGCCATATAGCCCACCAGCCGGCCGCGAGCCGAGGGGGCGAGGGTGTTCAGCTCTTCGCCGTTCAGCCGGACCTGGCCGCGATACGGCAGCAATCCCGCCAAAGCGCGCACCAGGCTCGTCTTGCCCGAGCCGTTGCGGCCCAGCACCGCTGTGACTTCGCCGGCCCGCGCGGAAAAGCTGAGCCCCTCCAGAATAAGCTGGCGCTGCAGCACCAGGGTTAGCGCCGCGACATCAAGCATAATGGGCCTGCTGGCGGAGAATCAGCCACAGGAAGACCGGCACGCCGAGCAGTGCGGTCAGCATGCCAACCGGCAATATGGCGCCGGGAATCAGAGTCTGGCTGGCGAGTGCGGCCGTGAGCATGATCACCCCGCCGCATGTGGCCGAGGTGGCGAGGGCGAAGCGCTGGTCCTCGCCCACCAGCATGCGCGCGATATGCGGCGCCACCAGTCCGACAAAGCCGACAATCCCCACCGTCGCTGTCACCGCGCCGGCGAGCAAGGCGGCCGCGAGCAGCATCAGCAGCCGCACCCGTGCCACCCGCAGCCCGAGCACGCCGGCGTGCGCACCGAAGCTGCCGACAGCGGTGAGCGCCCAGGCGCGCAGCAGCAGCAGCGGCAAAATGAAGGCCAGCAGCGCGCCGCAAATCGCCACCTGGGTCCAGCTTGTCCGCTGCACGGAGCCGAGCAGCCAGAAGACCAGGGTCTGCAGCTGGTCGGCATTGGCGGCATATTGCGTGAAGGCGAGCAGGGACGAGAAGGTGAAATGCACGGCGATCCCGAGCAGCGCGATCGTCTCCGGCCGCATCTGCCGCGCCCGCGCCAACAGCGCTATGCCCGAGATGACCCCAACCGAAAACAAAAACGCGCTGGCCGAGACCAGGAGCCCCTGGGGCAGGGCGCCGAGTGCGGGGCTGAACCAAGGCTCGAGCACAATGACCAAAGCCGCCCCGAACCCAGCGGCGGAGGACAGGCCCAGCGTGAACGGTTCAGCCAGAGGGTTATTGAGGGCTCCTTGCATCAGGCTGCCGGCGATGGCTAACCCGGCCCCCGCCAGCACCGCCGTGCAGGCCACCGGCAAGCGCAATTGCCAGAGGATGATGCGCACCGTCGGGTCCACTTGCGAAGGATGCAGGAGGCCGCGCAGTACGCTGCCGAGGCCGAGCGTTTCGCCGCCGACGGCGAGTTCGGTGAGGAAGCAGGCGAGGCAGAGCAGGATCAGGCCGCCGAGAAGCAGGACACGCCGGCGCAGCACCCGCCGATAACCGGCTGTCAGTTCCACACTTGTGCTAGCCGCCATGCGCGGGCATCCGTATGCCTAGCAGCACCGGGCTTGGCGGGAGATCGGTGAATTGTGCGATGATCGACGCGTAATCCTGACCGGGATGCAAAGCGGCGAAAGCCTGCGGGTAGATGTATTTGGCCAGATATTCGAGGCCGATGATGTTGAAAACGCTGGAATAGAACGGGTGATACAGGGCGTAGACTTGGCCGTCGGTCGCCGCTTTCAGGGCGGTAAAGCCGGGGCGCTGCGTCAGCGCCCGCAATCGCACGCCGGCAGCGGTTTCATTGGTGTCATAGCCCATTGGCACCAGCGTATTGCTGGGCGCGCGCCCGGTCATCACCAGCACGTTCGGTTGCGCGGCCAGCACGGCTTCCATGGAGACCGGGCCGGCCGGCGTGCGCAGCAGGGCAGAGCCCAGATTGCGTGCCCCTGCCGCTTGCACCAGGAGTCCCCAGCCGAAATCGCCATGGGTGAAGCAGCAGCCGCCGGCATCGTTCTGTCCGGCCAGGACGTTCACGAACACCAGCGGGCGCGGTTGGGGTTGGGCGGCGATTATTTTGTCGAGAGCCGCCCAATGGTCGTCGTAGAAATCGACATAGGCCTTGGCCTCCGCCTCGCGGCCCAGCACCTGGCCCAGCAGGGTCACGCTCCGCGCGGCGTCGGGCACCGGGTGTTCGGAATCATCGACGAACAACACGGGAATGCCGAGCTGCGCCAGGGTGCGCATGACCCCCTGCTGTTCCAGAATCGGGCGGGCGCGCAGCTCAGCCACCAGCAATTGCGGCCGCGCGGCGATCAGTTCCTCAAGGTTTACGGAGCCGTTATCGTCGAACCCCATATCCGGGATTTTCGCAACCGCCGGCCAGTTTTTGACGAGCACGGACCATTGATTCGGCTCGAAGCGTTTGAGCAGATTATTCCATACCACCACCCGGGCGAAGGGCTGGCTGCGGTCCAAAAGAGCGAGGTCGAGGGCGATGCGCCCGTCCTGCAGCGCGATCCGCTGCGGCGGCGCGGCCAGCGTGACCTGGCGGCCGGCCATGTCGGTGACCGTGATCGCGGCGCGGGCCATGTGCGGCAGGACCAGCCCGCAAAACAGCAGCAAGGCGGGCCAGTAGGGGGGCAGGCGAAATCGCATTATCGACATCCAACAAATCGCGGCTGACGGCGGGCGGCAGCCTATAGCGCAAATGCGACGCATTCGCAATTTGGCAAGGGACAGGGCAAGTAAAAACGGCCTGTCACAATCGCTAAGGCCGATGGCGCTGCTCGCGGGCTTTGCTGTCACCTATCCGATGAATTGGTGGCTGGTAGGCAATCATCTGAAACATGGGGATGCTCACCGTGCGGCGGGAGCCGGCCGGGCCGGTCGCTTCCATGCCGCAGGGCATGGCATGGACCATGCGGCGATGTCGGTCGCGGGGGCGCCGCAGCCGCCGGTGGCGGTGATGGCCGCGCTTTCGTTTGTCGCGCTGGGCATGGGCATCGCCGTCGCGCTGGCCGCGAGCCCGGCCTAAAGACCCTCAATTCTCGGCGCTGGCCCGTGGGGGCATTTTCAACTCGAGCTCGTCATAGCGCTTCAGCTTGTATATGGCGATGGAGGCGAGCCAGCTGAGCAGAAAGATGCCGATGACGGAATAACCCAGATAGCCGAAATTGCCGTTCAGCATGTTGACGTCGTTCCAGAACCAGCCGCCGGACATGTTCAACTCCTGCGCGGCCAGGCCCAGCCCTTCGATCCCGCCGATGACCAGAGCGACGATGACGGACACCGAGGTGATCGTGAGGTTATAATAGAGTTTGCGCACCGGCTTCACGAAGGCCCAGCCATAGGCGCCGAGCATCGCGATGCCGTCGGTGGTGTCGATCAGCGACATGCCGGCGGCAAACAGCAAAGGGAATGTCATGATGGACCATAGCGGCATCCCTTTCGTCGCTTCCGTGGCGGCGATGGCAAGCAGGCTGACTTCGGTGACGGTGTCGAACCCGAGGCCGAACAGGAACCCGATGGGCAACATCTGCCAGCCTTTGTTGACGAGGTTGAACAGCGGCCGGAAGATGCGCGAGAAGAAGCCGCGCTTGTTGAGCAGCATGTCGAAATCCTCTTCGACATAGAGGCCCCCTTTGGCGACATGCTTGAAGGTCCGGTACACCGAGAGCGCGATCAGCAGATTCATGATGCCGATCACGAACAGAAAGCCCGTCGAGACCGCGGTGCCGACGATCCCGCTTTCATTATTGAAAGCGTTGAAGCTGTCGCCGTTCACGTTCGACTTTATGTAGTAAATCGCCGCCACGCCGATGATGAGGACCAGCGAGTGGCCGAGCGAGAAAAAGAAGCCGACGGTGACCGGGCGCTTGCCTTGCTGCATCAGCTTGCGCGTGACGTTGTCGATGGCCGCGATATGGTCGGCATCGACCGCATGGCGCAGGCCGTAACCCCAGGCCAGAAGCGCTGTGCCGATGAAAAGCGGGTTGCTGTGAAACGCCGCAAAAGCATAAATCCAGCCCCCGATATTGGCGGCAATCAGGAACACATACATTCCGATGATTTTGCCTTTAACCTGCGCCGAACTGTCGTCGAAAATATTTCTGAACGCCGCGAGCATGGCCATTCCCCACTCCCGGGCGCCCCGCCCGGCAGTTATTGTGAGCGCGACACCGGCAGGTCTCCTGGCTCGCGGGTCAACGCCTCTGGCCCTGTCTTCCCGTGCCCTCGCGGGCTCAGTGACCTGCCTCCCTCAAAACCGGAGTGCGGCAGCCGGGCCAGCGGCTCGCCGCTGACAGTTGCGGGGGCAGCCGCCGACTTGCCCCCGGACCGCTGGTCCAGCCGGGGCGCACGGCGTTCCCTTTTCACCCGCTCGCGCGGGACCGATGACGCGTGATCCTAACGTTGTGACGCCGCGCGTGGCAAGCAGCGGAAAGCAAGGCAAGACAGCGCTACTTTTTGTGAACAAAAAGTAGCAAAAAAACTTTGTTTACTTTGGGCCGTGCTGGTTTCACCGCCATCGGCCCAAAGTCAAAAAAAGTTTTTGCGCCGCTTTTTTCAAAAAGCGGCTGCTTTCTTTTTTCTCCCTCAGCGCCAGCCTAAGGCAGGGGCGACCTGTTTCAGGATCGCCTCGATCACATGCGCGCAATAGGCGACACCGAGCTGGTTGGGGACGGTGAGCAACAGCGTGTCGGCGGCCGCGATGGCCTCGTCTTGCCGCAGTTGCTCGATGAGGCGTGCCGGCTCGGCGGCGTAGCCGCGGCCGAAAATGGCCCGCGTCTTTTCGTCGATGAAGCCGACCTGGTCTTCTTCCTTGCCGCCATGGCCGAAATAAGCGCGGTCGTGGTCGTTTACCAGCGGGAAGATGCTGCGGCTGACCGAGATTCGCGGCGTGCGCGTGTGGCCATGTTCCTTCCAGGCGTCACGGAAGATTTGGATTTGCTTGGCCTGCTGAATGTGGAACGGCTCGCCGGTTTCGTCGTCCTTCAGCGTCGAGCTTTGCAGGTTCATCCCAAGCTTGGCCGCCCAGGCGGCGGTGGCGTTGGAGCCCGCACCCCACCAGATCCGCTCGCGCAGGCCTTCCGAATAAGGCTCCAGGCGCAGCAGGCCCGGCGGGTTGGGGAACATGGGGCGCGGGTTGGGTTGGGCGAAACCCTCGCCGCGCAGCACCTCGAGCAGGCGCTCGACATGGCGCCTTCCCATATCGGCGTCGCTTTGGCCCTCCGCCGGGCGGAAGCCGAAATGGCGCCAGCCGTCGATCACCTGCTCGGGCGAACCGCGGCTGAGGCCGAGCTGCAGGCGGCCGCCGGCGATCAGGTCGGCCGCGCCGGCATCCTCGGCCATGTAAAGCGGATTCTCGTAGCGCATGTCGATCACCGCCGTGCCGATTTCGATGCGGCTGGTCTTCGCGCCCACGGCGGCCAGGAGCGGGAAGGGGGAAGCAAGCTGGCGGGCGAAATGGTGGACGCGAAAATAGGCGCCGTCCGCCCCCAGCGCCTCGGCCGCGACGGCGAGATCGATGGATTGCAGGAGGGCATCGCCGGCCGAGCGGGTCTGCGACTGCGGTGAGGGCGTCCAGTGGCCGAACGAGAGGAAACCGATCTTTTTCACAGCGGCATCTTTGCAATGGTTCGGGCGCAGGTTAGCCAATTGCGCGGCCGGTGCTAGATGCGGCCTGCGCAGGCAGGAAAAGAAAAAGAAGGGTCTTCTTTTTGTGAACCAAAAGAAGCAAAAAACTTTGTTAACTGTGGGGCGTGCTGATTTCACCGCCGCCGGCCGGCCACTTTACTTAACTGCCCGTGCGTACCGTGAAAACTCTTCCATCGAGTCCGCGGGTTATGCTTCGATCATCCGCGGGAGATTGGCAGCACATCTAACGGGAGACGAAATTGCCGGGCGAAACGCCAGGGAGAATAGCGCTGCTGCGCCGGATCAGAGTACCGAAAAGCTTTTGGCGCATCGTCAGTTTCGTGGCGGCGGCCCTGGTCTTGTATCTCTTCGTCAGCCGGTGGAACCGTTGGCAAGGCGATGAACGCTGGCAGACCACAGACGATGCCTATCTGCAGGCCGATCTGACGCCGCTTTCCGCGCAAGTGCCGGGCTATGTGCAGGACGTGCCGGTGCAGGATTATGCCAGCGTCAAGGCCGGCCAAATGATCGTGCAGATCGACGATTCCGATTACCGCGCCCGGGTGGAGCAGGCCCAGGCCGATGTGGCGGCGGCGGAGGCGCAGATCGAGCAGGTGCAGGCGCAATTTCCGTTGCAGGAAGCCAATCTACGCGCCGCCCAGGCCAATGCCGATGCGACGGCGGCCCAGCTTTTGCAAAGCGGGCGGGACGTCGCCCGCGCGCGGCGGCTGCTCACCACCGGCTCGAGCTCGACCGAGGAGGTGGAGAAGGCCGAGACGGCGCGCCAGCAGCTCTCCGCCCAGCTCGCCGCCAACCGCGCCCAGGCGGATGTGGTAAGCCGACAGATCAACCTGCTGCATGCCCAGCTTGACGCCGTGAAGGCGGCGCTGCTGGCCAAGCAGGCGGCGCTGAAATTGGCGCGGATCAATCTTGGCTATACGCGCATCACCGCGCCGGAGGCTGGAATGATCGGGCTGCGGCAGGTTTTTGCCGGGCAGTTCATCGCCGCCGGCACGCAGGTGACGACGCTTTCCAGGCTCCCGCATGTCTATGTGCTGGCGAATTACAAGGAAACTCAGCTCACCCATGTGCGCATCGGGCAAAAAGCAACGGTGACGGTGGATAGTTTTCCGGGGGCGACGCTGCGCGGCCATGTGGTGGCGATCTCGCCGGCCTCCGGCGCGCAGCTCGCCTTACTGCCGCCGGACAACGCCACCGGCAACTTTACCAAGATCGTGCAGCGCATTTCGGTGAAAATCGACATCGACGATCCCGCCGGACTGGCTTCGTTGCTACGGGCGGGCATGTCGGTAGAGCCCAGCATCGACACAAGTTCGGGCCCGCATTCATGAGCGGCACGGCCAGCGTGGCCGCCCCGGCTGCGGCACCGGCGGCACAAGGCATTCCTTGGCTCGGCTTGGCGGGGGTGCTGCTCGGCACCTTCGTCTCCACCCTCACCGGGCGGCTTTCCTCTTTCGGCCTGGCGGATGTGCGCGGCGCCCTGCATGCCGGCTTCGATGAGGGGGCGTGGATCACCACCTCCTTTACTATGGCGCAGATGCTGGTGACCCCTTTCGCCGTTTGGGTTGGTGGGGTGTACGGACCACGGCAGATTCTCATCCTCTCCGCACTGGTCTTCGCCGCCGCCTCCTTCCTGTTGCCCTTCTCGCAAAATCTGGACACCTTCCTCGGGCTGCAATTCATCGCCGGCCTGTCCTCAGGCACGTTCATCCCGCTCACCCTCAGTTTCGTTCTGCGTTCGATGTCGCCCAGGCTCTGGGCCTATGGCGTGGCGGTCTATGCGTTGAATCTGGAATTGTCGCTGAACATCTCCGCCTCGCTGGAAGGGTTCTATGTCGATCACCTCACCTGGCACTGGATTTTCTGGCAGGATGTTCCGTTGGGCTTGGGCATGGCGGCATGTCTGCAATGGGGGGTAAAGCACCAGCCGCCGACCAATGATATTCACTGGGACCCGTTCGGGCTCATCGCCTGCGGGGCGGGCTTTGCGCTGTTGTACGCTGCGTTGGATCAGGGCAACCGGCTGGCCTGGCTGAATTCCGGGCTGATTTCCGGGTTGCTGCTGGCGGGGGGCATCATGCTTGTGGCCTTCGTGATTCATGAGGCGACGGCCCCGTATCCCTGGCTGGACCCGCGTATACCCTTCCGCTGGCCGATGCCGCTTTTGCTGCTGCTTATCTCCATTCTTCGCCTGACGATCCTGAGCACGGCTGCGCTGATCCCTTATTATCTCGGTGGTGTGCGCGGCTTCCGCGCCCTGGAGGTCGGCGACACGCTGATCTGGATCGCGATGCCGCAATTGATTACCTGCCTGATCGCGGCCTGGATGCTGCGCCGCTTCGACCCGCGTCTTGCCGGCGGGCTTGGCATGTGCCTGATCGGCGTGGCCTGCATGACAGTGGCCTGGACGCTCACGCCTGGCTGGGGATCTGACCAGTTCCTGGTTTCGCAGCTTTTGCAGGCGCTGGGGCAAAGCCTGGCGCTGTCCGGTGTGGTGTTCACCGCCGTGCTGAATTTGAAACCGCAGGATGCGCTCTCCTTCGGCGCCTCGTTGCAGATGGCGCGGCTGTTCGGCGGCGAGGTGGGGACCGCGCTGATCACCACGTGGAACCGGGTGCGCGAGCAGCGCGCCTCCAACCTGATCGGGCAGCATGTACAGAAGGGGGCGTTGGATGTGCAACGCCGGCTGGACGCCTATCACCATGTGCTCACGCCACGGGGGCATTCCGCGGCGGCGCCCGCCGTGTTGGGCGATGTGGTGCGGGTGATGGCCACCACCCAGTCCACCATCGATGGTTTCGTGCTCGTGGCGGCGGTGGCGGCGCTGGGGCTCACCATGTTCGTGCTGATCGTGCCGCCGCCGCCGCAAGGCCCGGCCTCGCCAAAACCTTTATTGCGGCGGAAGAACGGGTCGTGAGGCGGCGTGGGCTGTTGTTGCTGCCGGCGCTGCTGGCCGGGTGCGCGCTGGGGCCAGATTATCGCCCGCCTTCCGTACCGGCCAGCGCCGCGGGTGGTTTCGTTTCCACCGGTCCGGCGGTGGTCCAGGCGCCTCTGCCGGATGATTGGTGGGTGCTGTACCAGGACCCGGAGCTGAACCGGCTGGTCGCTCAGGCTTTCGCCGCCAACACCAACCTCAAGGAGGCGGAGGCCAATCTCGCCGCCGCGCGGGCGGTGTTGGAGAACGCCCGCAACGGGCTGTTCCCGCAGACCGACCTGGAGCTCTCCGGCACCTATGGGCGTGACCCCGTCACCGACGAAATCCTCGTCCTCACTGGCCACAAACCGCAGACGACCTGGATTTATGACGCCGTGCTGGATGCCTCCTACGAACTCGATCTGTTCGGCCATGTGCGGCGGACGATCGAGGAAGCGCGGGATAGCGCCGAGGCCCAGATGGCGGCGCGCGACGATCTGCGCGTGACCATCGCCGCCGAGACAGCGCGCGCCTATGGCGAGATCTGCACGTCTGGCGAGCGGATCATGGTGGCGCAGCGCTCCCTGGATCTGGCCACCCGGCAATATCAGATCGTGCAGCAGCGCTTTACCGCCGGAGCCGGCACGCAGTTCGACGTGACGCGCCAGGGAGTCGTGGTGGCGCAGCAGCAGGCGGTGCTTCCGCCGTTGGAGGGTCAGCGTCGGGCGGCCCTGTTCGAACTGGCCGATCTGCTGGGCGAAACGCCGGCGCAGGCGCCGCGGGAAGTGCTGTCCTGCCAGGCCGCGATGAAGCTCTCCGCACCGGTGCCGGTGGGCGACGGCGCTGCTTTGCTGGCGCGCCGGCCGGACATCCGCGAGGCGGATCGCAAATATGCCGCCGCTTTGGCGGGGGTGGGGGTGGCGACGGCGGATCTGTTTCCGCGCGTCACCATCAACGGGTTTTATGGCGGCGTTTCCAGCGAGCTTCGTCTGCTCAGCAGCAATAACGGTCTCGCCTGGGGGATAGGGCCGGCGATCAGCTGGAGTTTTCCGAATCTCTATGGCCAGTACACGCTATTGGCACAGGCCAAGGCGCAGAGCCGGGCGGCTTTGGCGGGCTATGATTCGGTCGTGCTCCGTGCGCTGACCGAGACCGAGCAGGCGCTCACCACCTATGAGTCCCAGCTAGACCAGCATGCGGCTTTGGCGCAGGCGGATGAGCAAGCGAAACTGGCTTTCGCGCAGGCGCAGGACCAGTTGGCGGCCGGCGCCATCAGCGCGCTCGACCTGTTGACGGCGGAACAGACGCTGATTTCCGCCGACGCGGCTTTGGCGGCCTCGGATGCGACTTTGGTGCAGGACCAGATCGGCCTGTTCAAGGCGCTCGGCGGCGGCTGGAAATAACGGAAGGTTAGGAAGGAAGCGCTGCTTTTTGGCCCGTGCCGGTTTCACCGCCAAGGCCCGACGTAACCGAAAGTTTTTGCGCCGCTTTTTTCAAAAAGCGGCTGCTTTCTTACACGCCGCTGACCGGTGCCAGGCTCGCGGCCGTTAGAGCGCGATGACTTTAAGTCGAACCATTCATGGTTCGACTTAAAGTCTGAATCGCCCTCTAACTTATTTATCTAGAGGCGGATTCAGATTTTAGAGCGGATCGCTGCGCGATTCGATCTAAAATCATCCGGCTCTAGCAGCTTGGCGATTTCGCCCGCGACCGCGCTGGCTTGTCCGGCCACTTGAGGCATGCCCATCAGTTCGCCGTATTGTTCGCGCGCCAGCGGGCCGGCGACGTAAAGGCGCGAATGGCTCTCGCCGTCCGTGCCGATCGTGCGGCCGAGCGGGTCGACCGCGATGCCGAGCCCCAACGGATCCGCCCGCAGCACGCCTTGCGTCGCCAGGCTCGCCAGCACGGGCATCTGGCTGGTGATCTTGCCATGGGCCGGGCCGGTGGTGACGATGATGGCATCGACAGCCAATTGCACAGGCTGCGCCGGGTTTGACCAGCGCGGGCGCAGCATGACGTTGATTTTCCCGTCGCGCGGCGCCGCCGCGCGCAACGAGGCGGCGAGGACCGTCAACGAACCATCCGCCAGGCGGTTCTGCACCACGCGCTCCGTCTGCGGTGCGACGCGGTAGCGGTGCGTATCCCAGAAAGCGCGCAAATGCCGCAGGAAGCGCCGCCGCTCGGCCGCATCGAAATTTCGCCAAAGGGTTTGTCCGTTGGCGCGGACATCGTCCATCACGGCTTGCCAAGGGACGCCCTGGGTGGCCGCTGCTGCCACCAGCTCCCGAATTTTGCGGGTTAGTTCCCGCGCCGTGGGCGGTGCAGGGTGGTCGGCAAACCAGGCGAAGGGTGTCGGTGTAAAAGCGTGGCCGCGTGAAAGCTGCCCGCGCCGGGAGACGGCGGTGATGTGGCCCTTATGGCGCTGGCGGGTCAGGGAGGCCACGACATCGGCCATGGTGAGGCCGGTCCCGACGATGAGAATGTCCTGCGCCGGGGCGATGGCGGCCAGGGCGTTCGGCACCCAGGGATTGGCGATGATGGAAGGATGCGGACAGAGCGAGGCGATGATTGGGGGCGGCGCCGGCGCGGGGTGGCTTGTCGCAATGACCAGAAAATCCGCAGCGAGCGCGCCGCCGCGGGCGAGCGCTATGCTGTAACCGGGACATCGGCGTGTGATCCAGATGGCGCTGTCCTGCACATGGGTGATCGTGACACCGGCCCGAGCGGCGCCGCGTTCCGCCACCAGCGCCGAGATATACCGCCCGAAAATTTCGCGCCTTGGATAGGCGTGCCCGTCCTGCCACACGGCTTCAGGGTCTTCCTCGAGCACGCCGTTCCGCCGGATCCAGCCATCGAAATCGGCCGGATTATCCGGGGAAATGGTCATCCGGGCGGCGGGAACGTTGATGCGGTGGGACGGATCGGTTGAGGAGTAGGCGACGCCGGCGCCGAGGACCGGACGCGGTTCCACCACAATGATGGCCACCGGCACCGGAGATTTTTCCGCGAGTTCCGCCGCGCAGAAAGCGCCGCTGAAACCGCCGCCGATCACCACGATCCGGGGGCGTCCATCGAAATCGTTCACCATCCTGTTCCTTCGCGCAAAATCCTGCGGCGGGAGATTGCATCGACCCGGTAGGTTCGCGCAAGACAAAATAACTTTAATTCTATCGGATTTATATTCTTAAATGATGGCCGGATGCCAACGCCGTATCTACCATCCGGCAAGGCAAAGGAAGGAAGCGGTATTTTGTGAGTTTTGGTCCGTGCGGTTTCAACGCCTCAGGCCCGGTTTTTGCGCAGACCCTCGACTTAAAAACCGGCTAGCCGGCGCGCCGTCCTATCGTCTAAGCCGATACTTCCTATCGTAAATAGATCGCCTTGATCCAAGGGTGCCTGCATGCGAGCATAACCAATTGTTTAGCCGTACAAAAGAGCGGCTCAAAACAGGATCGCATCTTCACGACTGGAGACTGAAACCATGAAGACACTCCCCGTCATCGCTGCCGCGGCGGCAGCTTTGCTAACGTCGGCGCTGGCCGCGCCGCAGGCGCTCGCCCAAAGCGCCGCGTCGAATCCGCTGACCGTCAAGGCCGGAACCTATCAAGTCGAGCCGTACCACACCCAGGTCGGTTTCTCCGTTCTGCATTTCGGCTTCAGCTATTATTCAGGCGTGTTTTCCAACGTCTCGGGTACGCTGCAGCTCGACCCGGCGCATCCGGCGAAATCGAAGCTCGATGTCACCATCCCGGTCGACTCCGTGCAGACCACGAGCACGGTGCTCGACGGCGAGCTGAAAGGGGCGCAGTGGTTCGACGCCGCCAAGTATCCGACCGCGACCTTCGTTTCCACCGAAGTGACGCGCACCGGGGCAAACACCGCGCGGGTCGAGGGCAAGCTGACGATCCGCGGCGTGACGGAACCGGAAACGCTGTCGGTCAAGTTCATCGGTGCGGGCGTCAATCCGCTGGATAAGGCCTATACGGTCGGGTTCGAAGCCGTCGGCACGATCAAGCGCAGCGCGTTCGGCGTCAGCCCTTATATTCCCGCGGTTAGCGATGCCGTGCGTCTGCACATCGCCGGGGCTTTCGAACTGCACAACTGAGCTGCGGGAGTAGAGCACAGCAGCCGCTTTTTGAAAAAAGCGGCGCAAAAACTTTTGTTTATGCTGGGCTATAGGCGTTGTCGCCGACACAGCCTATGGCCCAGCATAACAAAGTTTTTTTGCTACTTTTTGTTCACAAAGCGCTTTCCTCACTTTACACGGAGGCAGCCGGACGCTGGTTGTCCTGAACATAAGCGGCGTAGACCGCGTTCGCGACGAGGATATGCGCCCGCGTCAAGTTCGCGGCGCTTTCGCCATCTCCGGTGAAAATGCTGGCAAGTATGGCGGCGTGTTCGTCGTAAGATTGTTTGAGCCGCTGCTCGCTGCGATATTGCGCGCGGCGGAACGGGGCCAGCCGCATGCGCAGCCCCATCGCATGCTCACACAGGAACGTGTTATGCGTTGATTCGTAGAGTTTCGTGTGGAACTCACGGTTGATCGCGTCGTACCGGTCGATGTCTCCGGCGATGGCGGGGGCATGAGATAGATGATGCAGATGGCGCAGTTCGAAGCGCTCACGGGCCGTCATCCGGTAGGTCGCGAAACGTGCACACATCGCCTCGATCTCGGCGGCGACTTCAAACATCTCGCCGATCTTGTCCAGCGTCATCTCGACGACACGCGCGCCGCGCCGTGGCTCGATAATGACCAGGCCCGAGGATGCCAGTTCGCGCAGCGCCTCGCGTACCGGGGTGCGGGAGGCGCCGAAGCGATCCGCGAGCTCCTGCTCGTCGATCTCCGCGCCCGGCGCGAACCGGCCGGAGATGATCGCATCGGCGAGATTCATGCGAATTTGGCTGGCGATCGTTCCAGCCCCTTCACGCGTCGGTTCTTTGACGCCGTGTGTCATTCCGGTATGGGCTTCCCATGCTATGTTGGACATTCATCCTCCCCCTTTTTGACCGGCTTCGGACAAGTATGCTGAAACGCGCCGCCTGCGGCAGTACGTCAGGCTAAATTTGAGTATTTTATACCTTATCCGCCGATTTCTGTCTTATGTTATTCTGTTTCGCATATAAGTGACCTTTATAAATACAATATACGTTGAAATGCGTTTATTTGTATATTAGGCTGGGGACAACGAGGAAAAGATATGCTGTCCGACCATAATACAAAAGAGATCGATCTTGTGCCGCAGGCGCCGATTTTGCGGATGCGCAACGCCCGTGTCTGGTTGGAGCGCCTGTGGTCGTCCATCGCCGAGCGTGGTCGTGGTTTTGCGGCCATTCCCGCGCAGAGCATCGCCCCGCTTGAGCGGGCCCGGATGCTCGCAACGGCGCTGTTGTCGGAACGCGGCGAGGCGTCGGGGGCGGCGGTGGCGCGGGAGCTGTTGACGGTGGTCTCCACTCTGACGCCCGAGCAATGGGGCGAGTTTTACATGTTTCTCGCGGAGGGGTTTCAGCCGGACCAGGCGCGCCTGACGGAAGCCGCCAAGGCTTATATCGCCGCGCCCTCGCCGGAAACGGCGGCCGCATTGGCCGCGTGCGCGGAGCCGCCGCGCCAGGAATTGTTGCGCCGCATGAACATGGCGCCGGGCGGTACGATGGCGCTGGTCGCCATGCGCAAGACGCTGCCGGCCCATATGGCGGAACGGCCCGTGCTTAAATTGCTCGACGGCGATTTGAAGCATCTGTTTTCCTCCTGGTTCAACCGCGGTTTTCTTGAAATCCGCCGGATCGATTGGCAGACGCCGGCGGCGATCCTGGAAAAGCTGATCGCCTATGAAGCGGTGCACGAGATCCAGGGCTGGGACGATCTGCGCCGGCGGCTGGCGGCGGATCGCCGATGCTTTGCGTTTTTCCATCCCGCTCTGCCCGGCGAGCCTTTGATTTTTGTCGAGGTTGCTTTGGTGCGCGGGTTGTCAGGCTCGGTGCGCGCTTTGCTGGAGCGCGATAACGACGAGGCGGCGCAGTTGCGCCGCGCCAACGAGGCGGACACGGCGATCTTCTACTCGATTTCAAATTGCCAGGACGGACTCCGCGGCATCTCCTTCGGCAATTTCCTGATCAAGCAGGTGGTCGAGGAATTGCGCGCGGAACTGCCCGGCGTGACGCAATTTTCCACGCTCTCGCCGGTGCCCGGCTTCCGCCGCTGGCTGGAGGGCAAGGAGCTGCGGAGCTTCCCCCTCTCCGAGGCGGAAGCCAGCGCCTTGTTCACCGCGACGGGCATTCCCTACGAGCCGGAGAACGTCCTGGCCACCCTTCGTTCCGTGCTCAGCAATGAGTCCTGGACGAAGATGGCGGCGACCGCGCAGGCCATCCGCCCGATTCTGTTGCGCCTGTGCGCGGAATATTTGTGCGAGGGCGGCAAAGGAAAAAAACGTGCCGATCCGGTGGCGCGGTTCCATCTCGGCAATGGCGCCAAGCTGGAGCGGATCAATTGGATGGGCAATCCCGGCAAGCGGGGCTTGCAGGAATCCTACGGGATCATGGTCAATTATCTCTATGATCCGGCGACCATAGAGGCGAACCACGAAGCCTTCGTGAAGGATGGAACCGTCATCAGATCCTCGGCGATCGAGGCCCTGCTGGCGCCTGAACCGGTGGAATCGCCGAAACGGTCGCTGATCACGCGGCGCGGCGCTCGCAAATAATTTCTTGCAGGGCATCAACAACTTGCAGAGCCGGGCAAGGTCCGGCTTATTATTTTACAAATAAACAGGAAACGTATGATGAAGACAGTCACCGATGATGCGGGCGCGGGCGCGCTCCGGGCCCCCTTGCGGCCGGTGCGGACCAGGCTCAATGGCGCGCAGATCAAGGGCTTCTGGGGCGCCTGGTTCGGCTGGATGCTCGACGGCATGGACGGGGTCATTTATGCCCTGGTGCTGGCGCCGGCGCTGACCGAATTACTGCCGCGCTCCGGCATTGCCGCCACGCCGGCCTCGGTGGGATTCATCGGCTCCATTCTGTTCGGATTGTTCCTCGTCGGCTGGGGATGCTCCTTCATCTGGGGGCCGATTGCCGACCGTTTCGGCCGGAAAAACACGCTGGCGGCGACGATCCTCATTTACGCGGTGTTCACCGGCGCCGCCGCTCTGTCGCAGAATGTCTGGGAACTCGGTCTTTTCCGCCTGCTCGCGGGAATCGGCATCGGCGGGGAATGGGCCCTGGCCGGCACCTATGTCGCCGAAAGCTGGCCGGAAGACCGCCGCAAGATGGGCGCGGGCTATCTGCAGTCAGGCTATTATGCCGGCTTCTTCGCCGCCGCGGCGCTGAATTTCACGATCGGCGCGCATTTCGGCTGGCGCGCGATGTTCCTGTGCGGGTTGACGCCGGTTCTGGTCGCCATTTTCGTTCTCACCGGCGTGAAGGAAACCGCGAAGTGGGAAAAGAAACACGCCACGGCCGCGACGCATCCGCTCGCCGCGATCTTCAAGGGGCCTTATCGCCGGCAGACATTGGCGATGTCCGCGCTGCTCACGGTCGCCGTGGTGGGGCTGTGGGCCGGGGCCGTTTATGAGCCGACCGCATTGATCCAGCTCTCCCTCAAGGCTGGCATCGCGAAGAAGGAAGCGGTGCGCATCGCCTCCCTCGGCACGGCCATTCTCTCGATCGGCACGATCCTCGGCTGCCTCGCGCTGCCGGCAATGGCCGAACGCATGGGCCGCCGCAAAACGCTCGCGCTGTTTTTCGCGATCATGTTCGTGGCCATTATCGCCACGTTCGGCTGGGCATTTTATCTGCCGGCGCCGACGGCCCTGCCGGTGTTTCTCGTGCTGCTGTTTTTCCTCGGCATCGGCGGGGCGAATTTCGCCATGTTCAGCCTCTGGCTGCCGGAGCTTTTCCCCACCGAGATTCGCGCCACCGCCTTCGCGTTCTGCACCTCGATCGGCCGGTTCGTCGGCGCCGGCGTGAATTTCGCGCTCGCCGCCGCGGTCTCGCATGCCGGCACGCTGGGCATGCCGGTCGCCTTTACTGCCATCGCCTTTGCGCTTGGCCTTGCGATCATCCCCTTCGGCCGCGAGACCGTCGGGCAGGTCCTACCGGAGTAGTTTGAATGACGTCTGATCCATCCGCTCACATCGATGCCGCAAACGCGGGCCCCGCGAACACGGGGCCCCTGGCGGGCATCAAGGTCTTCGACCTCACGCGCGTGCTGGCGGGCCCCACTTGTGTGCAAATGCTGGCCGATCTTGGCGCCGAAATCATCAAGATCGAAAAGCCGGGCAGCGGGGACGATACGCGCGGTTTCGCCCCGCCGGTGATGCCCGGCACGAATGAAAGCGCCTATTTCATGGGCGCCAACCGGAACAAGCATTCGGTCACGCTCGATATCAGCCAGCCCGAGGGCCAGGAGATCGCACGCGGGCTGATCGCGCAATGCGACATATTGGTCGAGAATTTCAAGGTCGGCGCGCTGGCGAAATACGGCCTCGGCTATGAGCAACTGCATAAAGAATTCCCCGGCTTGGTCTATTGCTCGATCACCGGGTTTGGCCAGACCGGCCCCTACGCGGCGCGCCCGGGTTATGACAGCCTGGTGCAGGCGATGGGCGGCATCATGAGCCTGACGGGCGAGCCGGATGGGTTGCCGCAAAAGGTCGGCGTGCCCATCGCCGACCTTTTCGCCGGACTCTACGGGTGCATCGGCGTGCTCGCCGCCCTTCGTCACAAGGAGCGCACGGGCCAGGGGCAGCAGATCGATATCGGCATGCTCGACACCAGCGTGGCCTGGCTCGCCAACCAGGGCATGAATTTCCTCGCGACCGGGGAGAATCCGCCCCGGTTGGGCAACCAGCACCCCAATATCGTGCCCTACCAGGTGTTCGCGACCGCGGATGGTTTCATCGTTCTCTCGGTCGGGAACGACCCGACTTTCGCGCGCTTCTGCACGAATTTCGGTCTGGACGCTTTGCCGACCGATCCGCGCTTTGCCACCAACGCCGCGCGCGTCGCCAACCGCGAGCTCGTGGTGGCGGCGCTCACGCCCGTGATCAAAGCCCATCCCACCAACTGGTGGATCAGCCAGCTCGAAGCCCTGAAGATCGGCTGCGGCCCGATCAACACGTTGAAGGACGTGTTCGCCGATCCGCAGATCATCGCGCGGCAGGCGGTGGTCGAGATGCAGCATGATTCCGGCGTGCCGGTGAAAGTCTTCGCCAACCCGGTCCGCCTGTCCGAGACGCCGGTGTCCTACCGGATCGCCCCGCCGTCGCTGGGGCTGCACACGAACGAAGTCCTTCGGCGCTGGAGCGGGCTGGATGATGAAGCGCTGGCCCGTCTGCGCGAGAAGAATATCATCTGACGACCCGAATGAGACCGTTCGCTTCTGAGTGAATGGTCTCATTCAACCGCAACAAGCTTGCAGCTGGGGAGTTTCCGCCCATCGCGCAACGACGACCCCTCCTCTGGCTTCGCCGTGGCCTCGCCGCCGGAGGGGCGTTGCTGCTGGCCTGCATCGTCCTTTTCCTCCTGCTCAACCGCACCCTGCCGGCGGCCTCGGGCCGCTTCACCCTCCCGGGCCTCTCCGCGCCCGTTACCGTGATTTTCGACCGGCACGGCATCCCGTTCATCCGCGCCGCCTCCGACACCGACGCGGCTGAAGCGCTCGGCTATCTTCACGCCCGCGACCGGCTGTTTGAAATGGACCTCATGCGCCGCGCCGGGTCCGGCACACTTGCCGAAATCCTCGGCCCCGCGGCACTGGGGAATGATGAGGAAATGCGCCGCCTCGGGCTGCGCCAAAGCGCGCAGAACGACATCGCGGACCTCTCGCCCGCGGCGCGCGCCATGCTGCAATCCTACGCCGATGGCGTGAACGCCTACATCGCCGAGCGGGGCCGGCTGGCGGCCCCGGAGTTTCTGCTCCTGGGGCGCCCGGCGCCCTGGACCATCACCGACAGCCTGCTCTGGGGGAAAATCCTCGGTCTGTGGCTCTCCGGCAATTGGCGCCTCGAACTTGAGCGCCTGGCGCTCAGCCGCCGCCAGCCGCTTGATAAGATCATGGGTTTGTGGCCGTCTTCGGTGAACGAAGTGCCCGAAACGGCGGCGTTCGCCACCCCTCCATCCCCGGCGCTTGCCGCCGCCGCCCAAGCCTCCTTGAGCTGGGTTCGGCATTTCCCCGAACCCTTCACGCAGCCGGCTGAGGCCTCCAACGAATGGGCCGTCGCGGGCGATCGCACCGCGTCAGGGCATCCGCTGCTCGCCGGCGATCCGCATCTGGGCTTCGGCTTTCCAAGCCTCTGGTATCTTGCCCGCATCGACACGCCGTCCGGGACGCTCGCCGGCGCCACGGCGCCCGGCATTCCCTTCATGGTCATCGGTCATAACGACCACATCGCCTGGACCTTCACCACCACCGGCGCGGCCGTGCAGGATGTCTTCATCGAGCATCCCACGCCGGACGGGAAAGACTACGAAACGCCGACCGGCCCGCAACCTTTTGCGCGCCGTACCGAGATCATTAAAATCCTCGGCCGGCGCCCGCTGACCCTGACGGTGCTGCAGACGCGCCATGGGCCCGTCATCGGCGCGACCCGGGACGGCAAGAGCCTGCTCGCCGTCGCAATGGCCAATCTCGCCCCGCATGACACGGATGCCGACGGGCTGCTGGCTCTCGACCGCGCCGGCTCGGTCGCGGCCGTCGCGGCAGCGGCCGCGAAAATCACCAGCCCGGTGCAAAACCTCCTGGTCGCCGATGCGGCGCATATCGGTTTCTACACCACGGGCCGCGTGCCCCTCCGCAAGGCAGGCGACGGCACGTTTCCCGTCGACGGCGCCGATGGCGCGCATGACTGGACCAGCCTCGTCACCAGCGCCGCCTTGCCGCGCGCGTTCGATCCGCCTTCCGGCGAGCTGATCAACGCCAACAATCCCACCGTCGGCCCCGATTTCCCCGTGTTCATCGCGCGCGACAATTATGGCGACTGGCGCGCCCGCCGCATCAAATTCCTGCTTGCCGGCGGTACGCCGCAAACCCCGGCAAGCTTCGCGCGCATCCAGCTCGACACGACCAGCCTGTTCGCCCGGGCGATGCTGCCGCGCCTGCTGGCACTGGCCCTGCCGCCCGGCGACCCGGCAGCGCCTGCGTTCACCATGCTGCGGGGCTGGTCCGGTGACATGGGGGCGGACAGCCCGCAGCCGCTGATTTTCAGCGCCTGGACGCGCGCCTTCACCATCGAGATCCTGCGGCGCAACGGCCTGGACCCGGAAACCGCCCCGGTCGTCGATGATTTCCTCCCCTCCTTGCTCGGCCCGAATGCCTCGCCGGCGGCGGTGCGCCTGTGGTGCGCCGGCGATTGCGGCCCGGCGCTGCATGCCTCGCTCGAGACCGCGATGGCCGCGCTCTCGGGCGCCTATGGGCGCGACCCCTCGGCCTGGCGCTGGTCGCAGGCCCATCCCGCCCACTTCGCCCATGCGATCCTGGGGGCTTTGCCGGTCATCGGCCGCTTCGGCAAATTCTCGATCCCCGTCCCGGGCGATGCGATGACCATCGATGTCACCGGCGCCTATCTGGTCGATCCCAGCGAGACGCGTTTCACCGCCGTCAACGGCCCTGAGTTTCGCGCGGTTTTCGACCTGGCAAACCTGGATGCCAGCCTGTTCGTGATCGCGCCGGGGGAATCCGGCAATCTTTTCAGCAGGCACGCCGCGGATTTTCTCCACCGGTGGCGCGATGGCCAGAACACGACCCTGGGCGCCAATCCGGTTGCCGCCGGCGCGATTATGCTCGAGCCGCCCGCGGCGCGCCGCGACTGAGTCAGAACCCGCGGCGTTCCGCCTGTTCCGAGGGGAGCGCCTGTTCGGCGGTCTTCACCGTGATCAGCGGTTCCTCTGCCCGGATGATGAAATAGATTGCGGCCGCCACGACCCCTCCGATCAGGGGCGCGACGATGAACAGCCAGAGCTGGCTGATGGCCCCGCTGCCCGCGAAAAGCGCGGGGCCGATGCTGCGCGCCGGATTGACCGAGGTGTTGTCGACCGGAATCGAAACCAGGTGGATCAGCGTCAGGACCAGGCCGATCGCGATGCCGGCGAAGCCGACCGGTGCCTTGATGTCGGTGGAGCCCAGAACGGTCAGCACCAGGAAGGTGGTCATCACGATTTCCGCGAGGAACGCCGCGCCCAGCGTGAAATGATCCGGCGACCGCACGCCATAGCCGTTGCTGCCGAACCCGCCGATCACGGCGCTGAAATGCGGCTGCCCTTCGGCGATCAGATACAGGATGGCAGCGGCGGCGATCCCGCCGATGATCTGTGCGGCCCAATAACCGGGAACGCGCGTCCCCGGGAATTTGCCGGCGAGAAATAATCCAAGGGTGACCGCAGGATTGATGTGGCAACCGGAAATCGGCCCGATCGTGTAGACCATCGCGAGCAAGGACAGGCCGAAAGCGAACGCGACGCCGACAAACCCGATATGGCTTCCGGCCAGTACGGCGCTTCCGACACCGCCCAGGACCAGAACGAACGTACCCACCAGTTCCGCTATGTAAGGTTTCATAACCGCCTCCAAAATTCGATGTCCACCATGTCGCGTGTGCTGCCGTTATGGTGCCTGCCACGCATCAGCGTGGGCGCACGGTAAGATCATTGATCATTCGGTTTGCTGCGGATGCGTTGCTGTCGCTGGCTACTCCGACACAAGACGGGGATCCGCTGCGGGCCACTTCGATGCCGGCGAAGACTGCGCAAGACAAAACAGTGAAAAATTCCGGCGCACGAACATGCGTGCCGTATGTCGCGATAAGATGGACGTGCTCGCCGTGCTGAGGCGAGATTTGAGGGGTGTTGTTATGCATCAAAAATCACGCGTTGAGAACGTATTTTTGGCCGCCGCATCGGAATCCTCGCAGCGCGACGCCGGTATCGGCGAAAATCACATTATTTTTGCGGTTCTTTGCGCGCGGCATATCGGCGACACATTGTGGAGATCCGATGGCGCCGGTGGCGGGTTTCGACTGTCGCGCGGCGGTATCTGCCGCGCGCCGGCCGCATGACCTGCCGGAGCATCGGTTGGGTCCCATGCGGCAAACGGCGATGACCGCGATGATTTGAATATTGGCTTCACCGAAAGAGTTCCCTAATGTTCAGCGGTCTAAACGAGTTCCTTCAAAAGCGGAGGAAGAGTTTTGCGTCTTGTTCAGAAAATGAACGTCTTCTCTCTGCAATGGGAAAGACCGCCGGTCTGCGCATGATTCCTGAATGGCTTGGGCGGCGTGCCGATCACCGTCTTCAGCCCGCCGGCGCAGGAGCGCGCCGCCGTGTCGCAGCTTTTGCTTGGAATGGTCAGTTTTTGGCTGGCGTCGATCGCATCGGCGGCCGGGTGGGGCATGATCCGCGATGGTCATGCCCAGAGCCGGAGAATGGCTCGCTGATCACAATCGTTGGCGTTTGGCTTCGTCGCTTTAAGGCGGGCGAGGCCCAGATACCGGAGTATTCGTGATGCAAAATACCGCGCTTTCGCTTCTTTTATCGCGGCTGGATTTTGCCTGGATCACCTCCTTGCATATCCTGTATCCGCCGCTGACCATCGGGCTGTCCCTGCTGCTGTTCTATTCGGAATGGCGCTGGGTCCGCACCGATGACGAGCATTGGTACCGGCTGACCCGCTTCTTCGAGAAATTGTTCATCATCAATTTCGGCGCCGGTGTGGCGACCGGCATCACCATGGAGATGGCGTTCGGGATTCTTTATGGTCCGTTCTCGCAGGCGGCCGGCCCCTTCCTCGGGCAGATCCTCGGCTACGAGACCATCACGGCCTTCATGTACGAGGCCGGCTTTGTCGGGCTGATGGTGTTCGGCTGGGGCAAGATCGGCAAGAAGATGCATCTGTTCGCCACCGCGAACGTTGCGATTGCCTCCAGCCTTTCGGCCTGGTGGATTCTGGTGGCGAATTCGTGGATGCAGACGCCCGCCGGCGTGGTGTACAAGAACGGTTTTTTCCAGGTTGTCGACTGGGGGGCGGCCATCCTCAACCCGAATGCGATCTTCGGTGTCCCACATATGGAAGTGGCGGCGATCGAGCTGTCTCTGTGTTTCGCCGCCGCGGTCTCGGCCTGGCAATTGCTGAAGGGTCGCAATGTCGCGCTGTTTCAGCGCGCGCTGAAATATTCCGTGCTGGCGCTGATCGTCGTTGCGCCGCTGCAAATCTGGCTTGGCGATAGTCTCGGACAGGACGTGGCGAAGAACCAGCCGGCGGCGCTGGCGGCGCTGGAAGGCCATTACCACACGCTCAATCCGGACGGCTCGGTCAATACCGGCTGGCATGTCGTGGCCTGGCCGAACGCCAACAATGACGGCACCGCCTGGGCCCTTACCATTCCCCATGTGCTGAGTCTCCTTGAGACGCGTAGCTGGAACGGCAAGGTCCAGGGGCTGGATTCCTTCGCCCCGCAGGATCGGCCGCCGGTGCTGATCCCGTTCTATGCGTTCCGCATCATGGCCGGCGCCGGCGCGGCGATCTTCCTGTTGGCGCTGTGGGGACTCTGGCTCGTCCTGCGCGGAAAGATGGCGGTGGAGCACATCATCGGCCAGAAATGGTTCCTGCGCTTCACCATCTTGTGCGGCTTCCTGCCTTATATCGCGATCTGGACCGGCTGGTGGACGCGCGAGATCGGCCGCCAGCCCTGGGTGGTCTATGGCATGATGACCACCGCGCAGGGTGTCAGCCGCATGAGCGTCGCCGTGGCGGCTTTCTGGCTGGTTGGCTATATGATCTTCGAGCTCACGGTCTGGGGCGGCACCTGGTATTTTTTCGCCAAGGTGATGCGCCGGGGCCCCGACATGGACAGCCCCGTCGTGCAGGAAGGCCACCAGCCGCTCGGCCATGTGGAATCGCCGCTGCACAATCCGCTCGCCGATCGCTCCTTCGTCAAGTAGGTCTAACCGGCCGGCTGCGCAGTGGCTGGCCCCATGACAGGACATGCAATCATGGACAATCTAACCCAGATCCAGAGCATTGTTACCTTCGCATGGTGGATCGCGCTCTCTTTCAGCGTGGTGGTCTACGTTGTTTTGGATGGTGCCGATCTCGGTGCCGGCGTGTTCTCGCTGTTCGTGCGCAATGAGCATGAGCGCGGTGCGATCATGGCGGCGATGGCGGGCACGTGGGACGCTAACGAAACCTGGCTGATCGTCGCCGGCGGCGTGTTGTTCGCGACCTTTCCCTTCGTCTACGGCTCGGCCTTCAGCTATCTGCTGGTGCCGCTGGCCCTGGCGCTGTGGGGCATGATCACCCGCGCCGTGGCGCTGGAGTTCCGGCATCTGGCCGAACCGCGCTGGCAGCGTTTTTCCGATTATGCCTTCGGGGTCTCCAGCCTGACCGTCGCGTTCTTCGGCGGCATGGCACTCGGCGCGGTAATGAAAGGGTTCCCGCTGACGCATGAGGCCGGCACCGTGCCGACCTATGTGGGCGGCGCCTTGCGCTTCATCTCGCCCTTCAGCGTCTGGACCGGCATCGCCTCGGTGGTCGCGGTGACGCTCGGCGGCGTGCTGTTCATCCGCGCCCGCTTCCATCATGGCGAGCCGATCCGCCGTCAGGCGGCGCGATGGAGCAATGTGATCTTCTATCTGGCGCTGGCCACGGCGGTGATCACGGTCATTTACAGCATGGCGATCTTCCCCTGGGCGGCGCGTAAATGGCTGGGGCCGAATTTCTGGATCTGGGCGATCGTCCTGCTCGCGGTGATCGTCGCGGTGGGGAGGATGCGCATGGCCGCTAACCGCGACCGGGATCTGGCGGCGCTGATCTGGTTCATCGTGGCGCTGGGCATCATGGCGGTCTCCTTCATGGTGACGCTTTACCCGTGGCTCATTCCGGGAACCTGGACGATTTATGCGGGGGCCAGCCCGTCAGTGTCGCTGTTCACCTTCACCCTCGCCATGGGCGGCTTCTTCCCGGTGATGATCATGTACAACGCCTACCAGATCTGGGTGTTCCGCGAGCGCATCTCCGCTCTGGCGGGCTATCACTGAGACGCGGATGCCCAGGGGCTTGAAACCGGGCCACCCCCTCCTGGCGCGGCCGTTGGCATCGCGGGTCCCGGCGATGAGGGGGAGGGGCGAGTCGTGCGGATTTCTGGCGGTGAGCCGGCGGACCCCCGACCCGAAATGACGGCGTCCGGGGGGCAGGCCACTTGAGCGGCACAAGACGGACGTGGATTATCTGCACGATCGTTGGCACGCCACCCTTGGAAAATGCCCAATACGTCATATCCTCCTGGAGCATCGTTTTTATGCCGCCTTCGCCGTTATTTCGTCCTCTCGACACTGAAAGGAATAGTCCGTGACAACTGAAGCTAAGTGCCCGTTCTCAGGGAAGGCCTCCCAGCCGATGGCCGGGGAGGGGACCCAGAACCGCGATTGGTGGCCGAACCAGTTGCGTGTCGACCTGCTGAGCCAGCACTCGTCCAAATCCGACCCGCTGGGCCAGGCATTCAATTACCGCGAGGAATTCAAGACGCTCGACTACGAGGCGCTGAAGAATGACCTGCGCAAGCTGATGACCGATTCGCAGGATTGGTGGCCCGCCGATTTCGGCCATTATGGTCCGCAATTCATCCGCATGTCGTGGCATGCCGCCGGGACCTACCGTCTCGCCGACGGCCGGGGAGGCGCTGGTCGCGGCCAGCAGCGTTTTGCGCCGCTCAATAGCTGGCCGGACAACGTCAACATCGACAAATCCCGCCGCCTGCTGTGGCCGATCAAGCAGAAATACGGGCAGAAGATTTCCTGGGCGGACCTGCTGATCCTCACCGGTAACGTGGCGCTGGAGACCATGGGCTTCCGCACCTTCGGCTTTGCCGCCGGCCGCGAAGACACCTGGGAACCCGACGAGGACGTGAACTGGGGTTCCGAGACCACCTGGCTGGCCCACCGGACCCTCGATGCTCTTCCGAAGCCGCTCGGGGCCACGGAAATGGGCCTGATCTACGTGAATCCGGAGGGCCCGGACGCCAACGGCGACCCGCTTTCCGCCGCCGCCTTCATCCGTGAAACCTTCGCGCGCATGGCGATGAACGATGAGGAAACCGTGGCGCTGATCGCCGGCGGCCACACGTTCGGCAAGACCCACGGCGCCGCGCCCGAGTCTCACAAGGGGCCGGCCCCGGAAGGCGCAGATCTGGAAGCCCAGGGCCTCGGCTGGATCAGCAATTACGGCACCGGCAGCGGTGGCGACGCCATCGGCAGCGGCATCGAAGTCACCTGGACGCAGACGCCGGCGCAGTGGAGCAACTTCTTCTTCGAGAACCTGTTCAAGTATGAATGGGTGCAGACCCGCAGCCCGGCCGGCGCCATCCAGTGGGAAGCCAAGGACGCCGATTTCGTCATCCCCGATGCGCACGACCCGTCCAAGAAGCGCAAGCCGACCATGCTCACCACCGACCTGTCGCTGCGCGTCGACCCGATCTACGAGAAGATCTCACGCCGCTTCCTGGAGAACCCGCAGGCCTTCGCCGAGGCCTTCGCCCGCGCCTGGTTCAAGCTGACCCACCGCGATCTCGGCCCGCGCGCCCGCTACATGGGCCCGGAAGTGCCGAAGGAAGAGCTGATCTGGCAGGACGTGGTGCCCGCGGTCACTCATCCGTTGATCGACCAGGCGGACATCACCGCGCTCAAGGCCAAAATTCTGGCATCGGGCCTCACCGTGTCCGAACTGGTTGGCACCGCCTGGGCGTCGGCCTCCACCTTCCGCGGTGGCGACAAGCGCGGCGGTGCCAATGGTGCGCGCCTGCGCCTCGCGCCGCAGAAGGATTGGGAGGTCAACCAGCCTGACCGCCTGGCCAAGGTGCTGGAAGTCCTGACCGGCATCCAGCGCGCGTTCAACGAGGAAGCGCGCGGCGGCAAGAAGCTCTCGCTGGCCGACCTGATCGTTCTGGCGGGCAATGCGGGCGTCGAGCAGGCGGCGAAGGCAGCCGGCCACGACGTGACGGTGCCGTTCACGCCGGGCCGCGCGGACGCCTCGCAGGAGCAGACCGACGCGGCGTCTTTCGCGGGCCTCGAGCCGGCGGCGGACGGCTTCCGCAACTACGAGAAGGCCAACCTCGCGGTGCCCGCCGAGATGGCGCTGATCGACAAGGCGCAATTGCTGACCCTGACCGCGCCCGAGCTGACCGTGCTGGTCGGCGGTCTGCGCGCGATCAACATCAATTTCGACGGGTCCGCGCATGGCGTTCTCACCGAACGGCCGGGCGTGCTGACGAACGATTTCTTCGTCAACCTGCTGGACATGGGCACGCAATGGAAGGCGACTTCCGATGCCAAGACCTTGTTCCAGGGCTATGACCGCAAGACCAATACGGCCAAATGGACCGGGACGCGCGTCGATCTCGTGTTCGGCTCGAACGCGGTGCTGCGCGCGTTGGCCGAGGTCTATGCCAGCACCGACGCCACGGAGAAGTTCGTCAAGGACTTCGTCGCCGCCTGGACCAAGGTGACCAACCTCGACCGCTTCGATCTGCGCGGTTGAGGGCGAATCGGCGGTGAGAGCGCCGAATTCATGAAAAAAACGCTTGAGAGAAAAGCCCCGTAAGGGGCTTTTCTTGTATGCCCAGTTCTTACGGCGTCTTCCGCCAGCAAGGAGGCTGTTCATGGTCAAAGCTTCGGATCTTCTCGTCGCCGCCCTTGAGAACGAGGGCGTCGATCGCATTTTCGGCATTCCGGGGGAGGAAAATCTCGACGTCGTCGAATCCATCCGCCATTCCTCGATCCGCCTCATCATCACAAGGCATGAGCAGGCGGCCGCCTTCATGGCGGCGACCTATGGCAGGCTCACCGGCAAGCCGGGCGTCTGTATCGCCACGCTGGGGCCGGGCGCGCTGAATTTCTCGACCGGTGCGGCCTACGCGCTGCTCGGCGCCATGCCGATGATCATCATCACCGGCCAGAAGGGCATATTGTCGTCGCGGCAGGCGCAGTTCCAGATCGTCGATGTCGTGGCCTCGATGCGGCCGCTGACCAAGCTGTCGCGCCAGATCGTCTCGCCGGCGATGATCCCGACCTTGGTGCGGGATGCGTTCCGTGTGGCGCAGGAAGAGCGGCCCGGGCCGGTGCATCTGGAACTTCCCGAAGATATCGCCGCCGCCACCTGCGAGCCGGTGCCGCTGGTGCCGCCGCATCCTGTTGAGTTGCCCGTGGCGAATGCGGACGCGCTCGACCGGGCGGCCGAGATGATCCTGCAGGCCAAGAAGCCTTTGCTGATGCTCGGCGCCGCGGCATCGCGGCCGCGCTCGACATCGGACCTCGCGCAGTTCGTGCTGCGCACCCGCATCCCCTATTTCACCACGCAGATGGGCAAGGGCACCGTGCCCGGCGGCAGCGAACTTTATATGGGCACCGCCGCGCTCTCCGAGCGCGACTATGTCCATGAGGCGATCGAGCGCGCAGACCTCATCATCACCATCGGTCACGACACGGTCGAGAAGCCGCCTTTCATCATGGGCCGGAACGGGCCGAAAATCGTCCATGTCGGCTACCAGCCGGCGCATGTCGAGCAGGTCTATTTCCCGCAGGCCGAAATCATCGGCGATCTGGGGCCCTCGCTGCGGCTGCTGGCCGACCGCATCGAAGGCAAGATTCCGCATGCCCAGGCGCTGCTGCCGCTCCGCGAAGGCATCTTGAGCCGGATCGCCGCCCGCGCCACCGAGGACCGGCTGACGCCGCAGCGCCTGGTGCACGATGTCCGCGGCGTCATGCCGCCGGACGGCATCCTCGCTTTGGACAACGGCATGTACAAGATCTGGTTCGCACGGAACTATCGCACCCGGGTCGCTAACACGCTGTTGCTGGACAATGCGCTGGCGACGATGGGCGCCGGGCTGCCCTCGGCGATGATGGCGGCATTGCTCTACCCGCAGCGCCGCGTCATGGCCGTGTGCGGCGATGGCGGCTTCATGATGAACAGCCAGGAGCTGGAGACGGCGGTCCGGCTCAAGCTCAACCTCGTGGTGCTGATCATCGAGGACCATGCATTCGGCATGATCCGCTGGAAGCAGGCGGTCGATCATTTCGCTGATTACGGCATGACTTTCGGCAACCCCGATTTCGTGCGCTATGCCGAGGCCTATGGCGCGCAGGCAACGCGCGTGAACAATGCCGCCGAGCTCGCCCCAGCGTTGGAGGCGGCGTTCGCCGGCGGCGGCGTGCATCTCGTCATCGTCCCGATCGATTATTCGGAAAACAAACGGGTGCTGGTCGATGAGCTGGCGCAGCAGCTGCCGGTGACGAAGGAGGCCTGATCATGTCCCAGACCTATCAGGTGGTTCAGGCCTATGACCGGGCGCCGATCAAAGAGGTCCCGGCCGATGACGAAGCCGCGCTCGAGGCCAAGCTGGCGGCCGCCGCGCGGCTGATGAAGGACCGCGACGGCGCGCTGAAACCGTATCAGCGCAGCGCGATTCTGAGCCGCGCCGCCGTGCTGTTGAGTGAGCGGGTAGACGCGTTCGCGCGTCTTATCGCGCAGGAGGGCGGCAAGCCGCTGACGGATGCCAGGGTCGAGGCGATCCGCGCGGCCGACGGCTTGCGCAATGCTGCCGAGGAGATCCGCAATTTCGCCGGACGGGAGATCCCGATGGGGCTCACGCCGGCGAGCGACGGCCGTTTTGCGTTCACCACCAAAGAGCCGATCGGCGTGGTCGCCGCGATCTCGGCGTTCAACCATCCGCTCAATTTGATCATCCATCAGGTCGCGCCGGCCATCGCGGTCGGCTGCGCGGTGATCGTCAAGCCGGCGTCGCCGACGCCGCTTTCCTGCCTGGAACTGGTCGCCCTGCTGCGCGAGGCGGGCCTTCCGGAGCCATGGTGCCAGACCCTCATCACCGAGGACACGGCTCTGGCCGAGCGGCTCGCCACGGACCCGCGCGTCGCGTTCCTCAGCTTCATCGGCTCCGCCCGTGTCGGCTGGTATCTGCGCGGCAAGCTTCCCCCGGGCACGCGCTGCGCGCTTGAGCATGGCGGCGCGGCGCCGGTCATCATCGACCGCAGCGCCAGGCTCGACCGCATCATCGAGCCGATCGTCAAAGGCGGCTATTACCATGCCGGCCAGGTCTGCGTCTCGGTGCAGCGGATTTTCGCGCACAACGACATCAAGGCCGACTTCGTCGCGCGTCTGGCGGCGCGGGTGCAGGCGTTGCGGGTGGGAGACCCGCTGCTGGCCGAGACCGAGGTCGGTCCCCTGATTCTCCCCCGCGAGGCGGATCGCGTGAGCGGCTGGATCGATGAGGCGGTGCAGGGCAGCGCGCAATTGATCGGCGGCGGGCGCCATTCCGAGACCACGCTGGTGCCCGCGATTCTCGTGGACCCGGCGGCCGATGCCAAAGTGTCGCAATTGGAAATCTTTGGTCCCGTGACCTGCGTCTATGGCTTTGAGGATTTCGACGCGGCGATCGACATCGCCAATTCACTGCCCTTCGCCTTCCAGGCCAGCGTGTTCTCGACCGATATCGGCCCGGCCTTGCGGGCGGCGCGGCGGCTGGATGCGTCCGCGGTCATGGTCAACGACCACACCGCGTTCCGCACCGACTGGATGCCGTTCGCCGGGCGCCGCCAATCCGGCTATGGCGTCGGCGGCATCCGCCCGACGATGGATGAGATGTCTGAAGAGAAGATGCTGGTGTTCCGTCAGACCGAGTGAATGACGAAGGCTACTGGTTGGTGGCGCGCTGGCCCGTCAGCGCCGGGGCGTTTTGGGTAGCCCATGATCGCCATACAATTTGTCATTGTTTCGATCCTGAGCGTCTTCGCGTTTTCTGCGTTCAGTCAAGGGTTTACCGCCTTCGGCGGCGCTTCGCGCCCTTGACTGAACGCAGAAAACGCGCGGAAAATGCAATGATCGAAAGAATGATGATCCATCAATGCCAGGGCGAACAGGGCATTTTCAAGGTCTGGAGCCTTATGAAAAAGGCTGCCGCACACGCCGATCCGGGACAGCCTCTTACGAAAAGGACGGCGCGGGCGGGGCTGGCTCGTCGGGCAGCGGGATGAATTCGTCATGGTCGAGGTCGGGCAGCTTCATGCGCCCGGCCCGCCAGTCGGCGGCCGCCTGCGCCAGCCGTTCCTTCGAGGACGACACGAAGTTCCAGTACAGATAGCGTTCGCCCAACGGTTCGCCCCCCAGCACCATTACCTTCGAAGCTTCGGCCGCGCGCAGGCTCGAAGCGTCGCCGGACAGCACGAGCATCTTGCCGGCCTCGTAGCGCGCGCCGTCCAACTCGACCGCGCCGGCCGCGATATAGACCGCGCGCTCGGTGTGGCCGGTGGGAATTTCGGCAACGGCGCCCGGCTCCAGATCGAGATGGGCGTAAAACAGCGGCGAGAGGGTGCGGGCGCCGGCCGACAGGCCGTAAGCGGTACCGGCGATGAGCGTGCCATGGACCCCGGCGTCGCTCCATTGCGGCAGGTCCGCCCCTTCATGGTGGGAGAAGGACGGATTGGTTTCCTCCTCGGCTTGCGGGAGCGCGACCCAGGCCTGGATGCCGTGCAGGCGGTCGCCTTGCGCGCGCGCCTTCTCGAAGCGTTCGCTATGGGTGATGCCGGAGCCCGCCGTCATCCAGTTCACCTCATGCGGGCGGATCGGCGTTTGCGAGCCGACGCTGTCGCGATGCATGACCTCGCCGGAGAACAGATAGGTGACGGTGGACAGCCCGATATGGGGATGCGGCCGCACATCGACCGAAGCCGGGACGCCGGGGGCCATGTCGAGCGGCCCCATATGGTCGAAAAAGACGAAAGGGCCGACCATCCGCCGTTTCGCGAAGGGCAGCACCCGCCCGACTTCCAGGCCGCCGCCCAGGCTGCGCCGGCGCTGTTCGATCACCATTTCGATCATGTTCGCTCTCCTGTCGGTGCCGCCGTCGAGGTTTTCGGCCTTGATCTCTCCGGATGGTGCGCCGCGGGCGGCGGCGCGGTCAAGATATTACTGGCAGGCGGGACCCGTGCCGGCAGGTGCCACACCCTGTTGGCGCCGACCGGCAGCGGGGGGCTGAACGGCGGTCTCAGATCGGCTACGTGCAGCCATTGTTCCGATCCCGAGCGTCCGCGTCTTTTCCCTGTTTCGTCAAGGGTGCGAAGCCGGGTAAACCCCTTGACGGAACAGGGAAAAGACGCCGAAAATGCTATGACCGAAAAAATGCCGATCCCTCAAGGCGCTGTCCGTAATGGCGATGTCCGGGACAGTTTGGTTCGATCTTGCCCAGGAGCTGCGCAATGACAGCCTCCCTCGTGCTGGCGTTTATCGGGCCCGACAGGCCCGGCCTCGTGAAGACACTTTCCGAGACGATCACCGAAGCCGGCGGAAGCTGGCTGGAGAGCCGTCTGGCGCATCTCGCCGGGGAATTCGCGGGGATCGTGCTGGTCAGCGTGCCGGCGCAGAACGAAGCCGACCTTGTCGCTGCCTTGCGCAATCTCGAAGCCGCGGGGTTGAGGATCACGGTCGAGACCAGCCGCGCCGCGCCGGCGGCGACCGGATACGGGAGCTTTGAGCTGCATCTGATCGGCCATGACCGGCCGGGCATCGTGCGCGACGTTACCCAGGCCTTGAGCCAGCTCGGCGTCAATATCGAGGAATTCAGCAGCGCCATCGAAAGCGCGCCCTTCACCGGCGAGGTGATGTTCCGGGCGGCGGCGCGGCTTCACGTGCCCGATGGAATCTCCATCGAGGCGGTGCAGGCGGCCCTCGAACGGCTTGCAGACGAGATCATGGTCGACCTCACGGCCAGCGCCGGCGAAAGCGCCTGATCCGGGTCGCGGCGGCGCGACGATAAGGCCGGCGAGGGCCTTGGCATCGCGCCGCCTGTCTGCGGCTTAATTGGCGGCCGCGAGCTTGTCCTGCGTCTTGGTCAGGAAATCGCTGGCATCGTGCCGCTCATGCAGCTGGCTGGCGGGCTCGCCCATCACGCGGTTGACCATGCGGCCGCGCTGCACGGCGGGCCGCTCGAGCAGCATGTCCGCCCAGCGCTGCACATGCGCATATTCCTGGACGCTGAGGAATTCGGCGGAGTCGTTGTACAGCCAGCCCTTCACGAGGCCGCCATACCAGGGGAAGATCGCCATGTCGGCGATGGTGTAGTCGTTGCCGGCGATGTATTTGTTGTCGGCGAGGCGGCGGTTGAGCACGTCGAGCTGGCGCTTTACTTCCATGGCGAAGCGGTCGATGGCGTATTCGATTTTGGTCGGCGCGTAGGCGTAGAAATGGCCGAAGCCGCCGCCCAGATACGGCGCGCTGCCCATCTGCCAGAACAGCCAGGAGAGGCATTCGGCGCGCTGCGCCACATCTTTCGGGAGGAAGGCGGCGAATTTTTCCGCCAGGTGCATCAGGATCGCGCCGGATTCGAAGACCCGGATCGGCGTCGGCCCGCTGCGGTCCAGGAGCGCCGGAATCTTCGAATTCGGGTTCACCGCGACGAAGCCGCTGCCGAACTGCTCGCCCTCGCCGATCCTCACCAGCCAGGCGTCGTACTCGGCGCCGGTATGGCCGGCTGCCAGCAATTCCTCGAGCATGATCGTCACTTTCACGCCGTTAGGCGTCGCCAGTGAATAAAGCTGCAAGGGGTGGCGGCCGACCGGAAGCTCCTTCTCATGGGTCGCGCCGGAAACCGGGCGATTGATGTTCGCGAAGCGGCCGCCGTTCGTCTTGTTCCAAGTCCAGATTTTCGGCGGTGTGTAGTCCGATGGCTCGGTCATGGATGATTCTCCGGATAACGGGGAGCCCGAGGGCTCAAAGGGTGGATCGTTAGAACCATAGACGAGATCCGCCGCGTTTCGAAGACGCAGCACCGGCAGGTTCGGCCCGGCGTGCGGGCGCCATCGTCCAACGCCTTGTTAAGCCTGTGGTTTCCGCCGGATTATATCGCCGTCAGCCGGGCCGCGCGGGCGGCGTCATCCTTGCGGCGGCTTGGACGATAACAGGACCAAACCGTCGCTGAATACCCGTTCAACGAGGTCGCTCGGGAGTTGCGAGAGATCCTCGGTGCCATAGACACGCGTCACCAGGGAATACTGGCTTGACTGCATCGGGTCGGAAGCGATCAGCTTGGGATCGCTGATCGGAACGGCATCGCGAAACACGACGACGATGTTCGGACTCGTCGTGTCCACGAAGGCGAAAGCGTGAGTCCCGCATTCGCGCGGCATGCAATTATCGATGACCAACCAGTCATCGACTTCGCGGATGAGGGCGTCTCTGGAATATGTGTCGGCGAGAAGTTTCAGGTCGGTCGGACTCAGGATTTTGTCCAGAAGCTCACTGATCCAGGGGGTGTTGAAAAACCCGTTGACCCCGTCGATTTGATCGGTGGGATAGTGATTGACCCACGGGCTGTTATTGGTTTGCGCGATGGCGGGCGAGGCCAGAAGCGCAAGCGATAAGGTTGCGGATGCCAGATGGTTCAAATCGGATGCCTCCTGCCGAGAGCGGCGCATCGCGTCAGCGATTGACTCGCGTTTTTATCAGCTCGTTGCGGCTGATTTCCATAAGAGCGCGAAGAACGCCCGTGCCTTGGAAAGTGAGCCGGTCATGATCGTCGTGAACTGTCATTATTGTTACGAAAACGGCGAGGTTGGCGTCAATCCTGTTTGTTGCCCAAAGGCGCTTTTTCTTCTCCCCGCAATCCGGCCGTTCCACGAGGAGCCGAGCGCCCGCTGAAAGCGAGATAAGTGGCCCCGGCGAAGACGATCCCGGCCAGCCAGCTCAGATCCGCGCCGCCGAGGAGCCTGGTGGAAATCGGCCCCTGCAGGGCGGGAACCAGCCCGTTCTGCACCGACCAGCCGGCGACCAGGCCGACGAGAAACGCGCCGATCCCGTCGCGGTTGATGTCGCCGTAAATGCTCGTCTCGGGCGGGTGATAGAGCGCGGCAACATCGATCACGCCGCGGCGCTTGATGAAGAAATCGGCGAGCACGACGCCCGCCCAGGGGCTCATCCAAAGCAGCAGGCTGACCATCCAGTTGTCGAATGCCTTGGCAAAGGACGGCACGAAGACGAAGTAGATCGTGACCAGATACCCGATGACGCCGGCAATCATTGCCATCGTGGCGCGCGAGACGCGGACGCCCGCACTGAGTGCCGCCAGCGCGGCCGAATACACGTTGAGACTATTGGTCGCGATCGGGCCGTGCAGCACCAGCAGCAGCACCAGCAGGCTGGTGACGCCGCCGAATATGGCGCTGACCATGCGGGCCGGGTCGGTGCCCGGCGTCACGGTGGCGATGGTGGCGCCGAGGATCGCCAGCCACACGGTCGGCACGAACATCCCGATATAGCTGTACCAGAATACCGACGCCGCGGAGATGCTGCGCGGTACGAAACGGGAATAGTCGGCGGCCCAGGTTACCCAGGAGAGTCCCCAGCCCACCCCGATCGCCGTCATCAGCAATGTCAGCATGGCAAAATGCGGGCCGGGGGCCAGCGTGGTCGTCAGCCCCCAATCGACGGTTCCCGGCCGGGTCCAGGCCAGGATGCTCATCAGCGCCATGAGCGCGGCGATGACCGGCACGGAGTATGTCTCGAAGGTGCGGATCGCGTGGAAGCCGTAGACCCCGATCGAGACTTGCAGCGCCATCACCAGGGTGATGACGATGAGGTTGGTCAGCCAGCTATCGGCAATCCCGAACTGGCCGAGAAGGGCGACCGCGATTCGGACCGGGAAGTAGGTGCTCACGCCGACCCAGCCCAGGGCCGTGAGGAACATCAGTGCGCTCGGCAAATACGCGCCGCGCCGCCCGAACGCGGCGCGGCAGAGCACCATCTGGTTGACCCCGGTCTTGTGGCCGATCACGGTGAAGGCCGCGAAAATCGCGCAGCCGATCAGGTTGCCCCCGACGATGACGGCGATGGTCTCCCATAAGCCGAGCTTGAGGATGATGCCCAGCGCGCCGAGCGACCAGTTGAGGGGGGTGATATTGGCCCCGCTCCAGATCCACATCTGCTGCAGCCCGGTTGAATCTCGGCCGGCCTCGGGTATGGGGTCCACGCTCTGGACGTCGCCCCAACTTTTCTCTTGGAAGCGATATAAAAATCCTTCCATGTCTCAGATCTTTCGCCGTTTCTTTCGCCGCTCCGCGACATCGGACGCCGCCGCCGGAATCGAGATGCCCGAAATACGTCGAAATCGCGCGCCACGACGGAGGGTGCAGCCTGCATGTTATTTTATTTCGGCAACAAGATGCGGTGGTCGATGGCGGCGTTGTCGGGAATCATGCTCACGAGCCCGGGGACTTGTCGAGTCAATTCTTGACGCGATGCCGGGCGGGAAGCACGGCTGGCGGCATCGGCGCATTGTCCGGAGGATAATGCCCGAAAGCTCACATTCCCCGGATGACGCGGGGCATTGCCTTCCAGGAGACCGGAAAAGCTTCTAATATTTTTACTTGTCGCAATGGGGGTTGCCTATGTGACGGAATTTTCGCGCTATTTGTTCTCCGTATTGCGAGACGGAGACTTAACGCTCCACCGGGGCTCTGGCGACGGGCAGTCGCCAATCCTCCTGCTGGCCGCAGACAATGTCTCGTCCGAGGCGCTTAAGCGGCTACAACATGAATATGCGCTCAAGGCCGAACTCGACTCTTCCTGGGCGGCCCGGCCCGTCGCGTTGTGCCATTATAACGACCGTGTGACATTGGTGCTGGAGGACCCCGGCGGCGAGCCGCTCGATCGATTGCTCGACGGGCCGCTCGCGGTTGCGCAATTCCTGCACGTCGCGATTCCGTTCACGCGTGCGCTCCGGCGCATGCATGAGCGGGGTCTGATCCATAAAGACATCAGGCCGGCGAATGTCCTGGTGGATCTTGCCAGAGGCGGTGCCTGGCTTACCGGGTTTGGCATCGCTTCCCAGTTGCTCCGTGAGCATCGGAGCCCCGAGCCGCCCGAAATGATCGCCGGAACGCTCGCTTATATGGCGCCGGAACAAACCGGCCGGATGAATCGGTCGATCGATTCCCGGAGCGATCTTTATGCGTTAGGCATCACCTTTTACGAAATGCTCACGGGCATTTTGCCGTTCGAGGCGACGGATTCGATGGGGTGGGTGCATTGCCACATTGCCCGGCAGCCGGTCCCGCCCGACGAACGGGTTGCCGACATTCCCGGGATTCTTTCGGCGATGGTGATGAAACTGCTCGCGAAAACCGCCGAAGACCGGTATCAGACCGCCGCCGCCGTGGAAGCCGACCTCCGACGCTGCCGGACGGAATGGGAGGCGCAACGCCGTATCGCCGCGTTCCCGCTCGGCATGCGCTATATGTCGGAACGCCTCCTGATCCCGGAGAGGTTGTATGGCCGCGAGCGCGAGATCGACACTCTGCTCGCGGCCTTCGAGCGTGTCGCGGCCCAAGGCGCCACGGAACTCGTGCTGCTGTCCGGATATTCCGGTGTTGGAAAATCCTCGGTGGTGAACGAGCTGCACAAGGTGCTCGTGTCACGCTCCGGGCTGTTCGCCTTCGGCAAGTTCGATCAGCACAAGCGCGACATTCCGTATGCCACCTTGGCGCAAGCCTTCCAGAGTCTGGTCCGGTCGATCCTGGGACAGAGCGAGGCAGAGCTGGGGCGGTGGCGGAGCAGCCTGCAGGAGGCGTTGGGCGCGAACGGCGCGCTGATCGTCAATCTCGTCCCCGAGCTCGAGCTGATCATCGGGGCGCAACCTGCCTGCGCCTCCCTCTCGCCGCACGACATGCAGAAGCGATTCCAAACGGTGCTCCGGCGGTTCGTTGCCGCGTTCGCGCGGCCGGAGCATCCGTTGGTGTTGTTTCTTGACGATTTGCAGTGGCTGGACGCGGCGACGCTGGATGTCTTCGAACATCTTGTCGCCGATCCTGACATGCGGCATTTGCTGTTGATCGGTGCGTACCGCGACAACGAGGTGCGCCCGTTCGACCCGCTCATGCGCACCCTCGACGCGCTGCGAAACGCGAAAGCAAATGTTCAGGACGTTGTGCTTTCACCCTTGGGCCTGCACGACATCGAGCGCCTGCTGGCCGATTCGTTGCATTGCGCGCCCGAGCACGCGCAACCCTTGGCGCTGATGGTGTATGCGAAGACAGCGGGAAACCCGTTCTTTGCGATTCAATTTGTTGCGGCGCTGGCCGAAGAGGGACTCATCGTGTTCGACCCGGGCAAGGCGGCCTGGACCTGGGACCTGGCGCGCATCCAGGCCAAGGGCTTCACCGACAACGTCGTGGACCTCATGGTCTGCAAGCTGAACCGGCTGCCGGACCAGACCCGGGAGGTCCTGAAGCTGTTCGCCTGTCTGGGCAACACGGCCGAGCTTGCCGCTTTGGCGGCGATTCACGGCGGGACGGAAGAGGCCATCGATTCCCAGCTATGGCCGTCGGTCCGCGCAGGGCTCGTGTTTCGCCAGGACCGAGGCTATGCGTTCCTGCACGACCGTGTCCGGGAGGCGGCCTATTCACTGATCCCTCCCGACCAGCGTGCCGCCATTCATCTGCGCATCGGCCGCTGCCTTGTGGCGGCGATGGGCAATGAGAAGTCAGGCGAGCATATCTTCGACGTCGTCAACCAGTTCAACCATGGTGCCGCGCTCCTCTCCGACCCGGGCGAGATCGAGCAAGTGGCGGAGCTCAATCTGCGCGCCGGAAGGAAGGCCAAGGCGTCGACGGCCTATGTCTCGGCATGCCGTTATTTCAGCGCGGGTACAGCGCTGCTTGGCCCCGCGGGCTGGGCCACGCGCTACGATCTGGCCCTGCGCCTGAGCCTCGAGCGCGCCGAGTGCACGTTCCTCTCCAGTCAGTTTGATGAAGCCGAGGGGCTGATCGAGGAGCTGATTCACAAGGCGCAGTCGAAAATCGACAAGGCGGCGGCGTATCGGCTGAAGATCGAGCTATATGTCGTGAAGTCAAAGAATGCCGAGGCTGTCGACTGCGCGCTCGGATGCCTGAAACTGTTCGGCATCGACATGCCCGCTCACCCGAGCCGGCAGGAGGTCCATGCCGAGTACGAGACGATCTGGCGCAATCTCGGCGACCGGTCGATCGAAAGCCTGATCGATCTGCCGAGAACGACGTCGCCTGAAGCGCAGGCCGCCATGCGTGTGCTGGCAACCCTTGTGTCTCCGGCCTTCTGGACAGATTCCAACCTGTTCGATCTGCATGTCTGCAAGATGGTGAATCTGAGCCTTAGGCACGGAATGACCGACGCGTCCACGACCGGCTATGCCTGGCTCGGATGGGTGCTCTGTTATGCCTTCGAGCGTTTCGACGAAGGCTACCGGTTTGGCAAGCTCGCGCTCGACCTCGCGGAGACCAGGGGGTTCGTGGTGGACCGCGCGCGGGTCTGCTACGCGATGGGGCTGCTCGTCTCCTGGATCGAGCCGCTTCCCAGCTCGATCGATTTGTTCCGGATCGCGTTTCGCACCGGCGCCGAGGCGGGCGACCATTCCTTCGCCAATTTCAGCGCCGGCCAGGTGGTCATGCGCCTGATTCTGACCGGCACCGCGCTGGACGAAGCATGGCGCGAATCGGAAACATTCATGGAGTTTGCAAAACAAACCGGGTTCCGGGATGGCCGGGATCTGATCATCAGTCAGCAGCGCTTCCTGGCGGCCCTGCGGGGGCAGACGGCGCGCCTGTCGACATTCAGCGACGCGCGGTTCGACGAAACGGTGTTTGAGGCCGACCTCACGGCGGATCGCATGACGACGATGGTGTGCTGGTACTGGATTCTCAAGCTCGGCGTGCTGTTTTTGGCCGGCGAATACGACGCGGCTCAGGAAGCCGCCGAGCGGATCAGGCCCTTGTTATGGGCAACGCCCGGCGAGATCCAGCTCCTGGACTATCATTTTTATACGGCGCTCACCCTGGCCGCACGCGCCGGGACCGTTCCGCCGGCGCCGCGGGGCACGTGGCATGCGCGCCTCAGGGAACATCAGCAACAGCTTCGCGCGTGGGCGGTGAACTGCCCCGACACGTTCGAGAGCGCCGCAAACCTGGTCGAAGCCGAAATGGCCCGTTGCGAGGGCGCGCTGCTGACGGCGGAACGCCTTTATGAAGAATCCATTCGGATGGCGCACCAGCAGGGTTTCATCCAAACCGAAGGCATTGCCAATGAATGCGCCGCACGGTTCTATGCGGCGCGCGGCTTTGACACGATCGCCCGTGCGTATCTCCGGAACGCCCGGCATTGCTATCTCCTCTGGGGCGCCGAAGGGAAGGTCCGGCAGCTGGAGCAGCTTTATCCGCAGCTGCGAGAGAAGCCGATTCTGGAATCGCCGAACACCGCCCTTTTTGGCGGGCCGGTCGAACATCTGGAGATTGCGACCATTGTCAAAGCCTCCCAGGCGCTTTCCAGCGAGATCGTTCCGGACAGATTGGTCGAGAGCCTGATGCGGATCGCGGTCGAGCATGCGGGCGCCGAGCGGGGCATGCTGATCCTGTTCCGCAGAGATGAGCCGCGGATCGAGGCTGAGGCGACGACCGGGCGCGGCGGCCTCAAGGTCACGCTCCGGCAGGCGGCGGTGACGTGCGCCGAGCTTCCCGAATCGGTGTTTCATACCGTGAGCCGGACGCGACGCAGCGTGATCCTGGATGACGCGGCGGTGGGCGTCTTCGCGGCGGATGCTTACATCCGACAGACGTCGGCGCGGTCGGTGCTGTGTCTGCCCCTGGTCAAGCAGGCCAAACTGATCGGTGTGCTCTATCTTGAGAACAATCTGGCCTCGCACGTGTTTACGCCGGCGCGGATTTCGGTGCTGGAACTGCTGGCCTCGCAAGCCGCGATCTCGCTGGAGAACGCGGCTCTTTATGCCGATTTGCAGCAGGAAAACGCCGAGCGCAAACGGGTGGAAGAGGAGCTGCGGCGCAGCGAGGCCTTCCTGGTTGAGGGGCAGAAGATCAGCCACACCGGCAGTTGGGGATGGAACATCGCCACGGGAAAGCTGGTCTGGTCGGAGGAGCATTGCCGGATCTTTGGCATCGACCCCAGGGAAACGGAGCCGACATTCCCATGGTTCATGGACAGGATTCACCCGGAGGACAGATCCCTCGTTCAGCAAACCCTCGACACCGCCATTCACCAGCGCACGGGTTTTTCGTTAGAGTTTCGCATCGTTTTGCCTGATGGATCCGTCAAGCATCTCAACGGCGTGGGGCGGCCCGTGCCGATGGAGACGGACAGGATCGAAGATTACATCGGCACCAGCATGGATATTACCGAGCGCAAGCGCGGCGAGGAGGCGTTGCGTGTGGCGCAAGCGGATCTCACCCGCGTGGCGCGGTTGACGATGATGGGCGAGCTCACGGCGTCGATTGCCCACGAGATCAACCAGCCGCTGGGCGCCATTGTTGCCAGCAGCAATGCCTGCTCGCGCTGGCTCGCGAAAACCCCTCTGCCCATCGATAACGTGCGGCGCGCCATGGAACGCATCGCCGCGGAGGGCCATCGCGCCGGTGACATCGTCCGGAGCGTCCGCACCTTGACCCGGAAATCCGGGCCGGAGTTGGTGGAGCTGGACATCAACGATGCGATTCGCGACGTCTTTGCCTTGATCCGCAGCGAACTCCACCATCACGGCGTCGTGCTTGAGGCGGAATTGTCCAATGTTCTCGAGCCCGTCATGGGTGACCGGGTCCAGTTGCAGCAGGTCGTTCTGAATCTGCTCATCAACGGCATCGAGGCCATGAGCACAGCGACGCACGGGCTGCGGGTATTACGCGTCACCTCGCAGAGGGACGGCGTGGATTGCGTGCGGATTGCCGTGGAGGATTCCGGTCTGGGACTCGCACCGGAGATCAGGGACCGTGTCTTCGAGGCTTTCTTTACGACGAAGTCCGATGGCCTGGGGATGGGGCTGTCGATCTGCCGGTCGATCGTTAGCGCCCATGGCGGCCGCCTCTGGGCGGAGGCTCGCCAACCTTGCGGCGCCATCTTCCAATTCACGGTGCCGACGATTGTCCAGGCGGGCCGCCTGACCTAAGCAGCCGGCGCTCACTCTTCCGACACGGGGGCCGGCATGGGCTGGCCCTGTTTACGGCGGCGCTCATTGAAGCGCTGCAACACGACGTAGAAGGACGGCACGAAGACCACCGCGATGCAGGTGGAGGCGATCATGCCGCTGGCAACCGCGATGCCGATCGATTTGCGGGCATTGGCGCCGGCGCCCGAGGCGAAGACCAGGGGCATGACGCCGAGAATGAAGGCGAAGGAGGTCATGATGATCGGCCGGAAGCGGGTTTTTGCCGCCAGCACGGCCGCCTCGAGGATCGTTCTGCCGTGCATTTGCCGTTCCTCACGGGCGACTTCGACGACGAGAATGGCATTTTTCGCGGCAAGCGCGATCAGCAGAACCAGGCCGATCTGGGTGTAGAGATTATTGGCGAGGCCCAGCGCGGTGAGCGCGGCGACGGTGCCGAGGAGGGCGAGCGGCACGGCCAGCAGCACCGAGATCGGCGTGATCCAGCTCTCATATTGGCCGGCGAGCACCAGATAGACCAGCAGCAGCGACAGGCCGAAAATGAGCGTGCTGGCATTGCCGGCGAGTTTCTCCTGGAAGGCGGTCGCGGTCCACTCGAAGCCGAAGCCGGAGGGGAGAACATGGTTGGTGAGATCATCCATCACGGTCAGCGCCTGGCCGGAGCTGTAGCCGGGGGCCGCCGCGCCGGTGACGAACGCGCTCGGATAGGTGTTGTAGAGCGTGATGATCGGCGGGCCGCGGCTCGGCGTGATGTCCGCCAGCGTGCCGAGCGGCACCATCAGCCCGTCATTGTTGCGGACGGTGTAGTTGCGCACCTCCGCGGCGGTCATGCGGGCGGCGGCGTCGGCCTGAACATAGACCGGGAAAACCTGGCCGTATTTCGTGAAGAGATTGACATAGGACGAGCCGAGATAGGTTTGCAGCGTATCGTAGGCGGCGCCGATGGGAACGCCGAGCGCGCGCGCCTTGGTGCGGCTCACCGCCGCCAGAACCTGCGGCGCCTGTGAACGGTACGTGCTGAAGAGGTTGCGCAACCCGCTCTGCGCGTTTCCGTCCCTGTCGACCAGGTCGGTCACCTGCTGCAGCTTCGCATAGTCGAAACTGCCGTCCTGCAACTCCACCACCCCTTGAAAGCCGCCGGACTGGCCCAGGCCCTGGATCGGCGGCGGCGGGACCACCAGCACCTTGGCATCGAGGGTGCCGGCGGCGACTTTGGTGAGTTCCCGATACATCGGCAGCAGGCTTTCTTTCTTGCCGCGGACATCCCAGGGCTTGAGCATCACGTAGATCACGCCGGCATTGAAAAGTGTGGCGTTGTTATCGAGCAGCGACACGCCGCTGATGGCGATCTGGCTTTCGACACCGGGCAATTTCCCGATTTCGCCGCGCAGCCGGGCCAGCACCGCGTTGGTGCGGCCGATCGAGGCGGAATCCGGCAACTGCACGCTCATGACCATGTAGCCCTGGTCCTCAAGGGGGATGAAGGCGGTGGGAATCCGGCCGAGGCCGAAAATGGCCAGGCCGATCAGCACGAGGCCGATGACGGCCATCATCCCGCTATGGTGAACCATGTGCCCGATGAGCCGCACATAGGCGTCTTCCAGCGGGTAGTAGACCCGGTCGAAGGCGCGGAAGACGAGGTTCTTCGGAGCGTCGGGCACCGCCGGCCGTAGAAAGACGGCGCACTGCGTGGGTTTGAGCGTGAGCGCGTTGATCGCGCTGATCAGCGCCGTCGCGGCGATCACCAGGGCGAACTGCGCGTACATCTGGCCGGTAATGCCCGGCATGAAGCCGGCGGGGATGAACACCGACATCAACACCAAAGTGATGCCGAGGATCGGGCTGGTCAGCTCGCGCATCGCGTCGATGGAGGCCTGCTTGGCGCCGACTTTCTCGGATTCCATTTTGTGCGTCACGCCCTCGACCACCACGATGGCGTCATCGACGACGATGCCGATGGCCAGAACCAGCCCCAGCAAAGTGAGGATGTTGATGGAAAAACCGAGCACCGCCATGGCGGCGAAGGCGCCGATGATCGTCACCGGCACCGTGGTGGCCGGCACGATCGTGGCGCGGAAGCTTTGCAGGAACAGCATGATCACCACGAGCACCAGCAGGCCCGCTTCGAACAGGGTTTTGTAAACTTCGTGCACCGAGGCATTCACGAAAATCGTGGTGTCGAAGGGTATGTTGTAGGCGATGTCCGGGGGAAATTGCCTGGCCATTTTCGCGACCGTGCTGCGGACCTCGTTGGCGACGGTCAGCGCGTTGGCGCCCGGCAATTGATAGATGGCGATGGAGGCGCTGGGCTGGCCGTTATAGGTGGAGAGCATGTTGTAATCGACCGAACCGAGCTCGACACGCCCGACATCGCGGATGCGGACGATCTTGCTGGCGGTGACGCCGCCCGGCTGGCTGACCGCGCCGGAGGATTTGACGATGATGTCGGCGAATTCGTCGGGCGTGGAGAGCAGGCCGGGCACGTTGACGGTCAGCTGATAAGCCTGCGGCGAGGAGACCGGAGGGCCGCCGATCTGCCCGGCGGGCACGGCGACGTTCTGCTCGCGCAGCGCGTTGATGACATCCTCCGGCGTCAGCCCGAAGCCCTGCATTTTTTCAGGGTCGAGCCAGATGCGCATGGCGTATTCGCCGGTGCCGAAGACGTTCACGTTGCCCACGCCCGGCAGCCGCGCCAGCGCGTTCTGCATGTTGATGATGGCGTAATTGTTCAGGAACAGGCCGTCATAGGTTTTGTGCGGCGAGGTGAGGGTGATGAATTGCAGGATCGCCGTGGATTTCTGCTGCACCACGACGCCCTGGCGCTGCACCGAACTCGGCAGCTGGGCGAGCGCGGCGGCCACGCGGTTCTGCACCAGCACCTGGGCGAAGTTCAGATCCGTGCCGACCTTGAAAGTGACGATCAGCGTGTAATTGCCGGCGCTGGTGCTGGTGGACTGCATGTACAGCATGTTCGCGACACCGTTGACCTGCTGCTCGATCGGCAGAGCGACGGTGCTGACCAGGGTTTTGGCGTCGGCGCCCGGGTCGCTGGTGGTGACCTGGATGGTCGGCGGGACGATTTGCGGATATTCCGAAATCGGCAGCGTGTTGATGGCGACCAGCCCCAGCAGCACGAACAGGGCGGCGATGACATTGGCGAGAACCGGCCGCTCGATGAAGAATTGTGAGATCATGGCGCGGCCCTAACCGGGAACGCCGGCGGCGGGGGCGGAAAAATCCTGTTCGCCCGGCGCCACTTTCACGCCGGGGGCGGCGTTCTGCAGCCCGTCGATAATGACCTGGTCGGTGGCGGCAAGGCCGGTGACGGCGATCATGCCGTTTTCCGCGGTGCCGGTTTGCACGCGTTTCTGCGCGACGATGTCGTCGGCGCCGACGACATAGACATAAGGGCCGGCCTGGTCGCTGAGCACCGCTTCCTCCGGCAGCGCGAGCTTCTGCACCGGCTTGCCGAGCGGCACCCGCGCATGCACGAACAAGCCGGGCAGCAGAAGATTGTTGCCGTTGTCGAGCACCGCGCGGACTTCGAGGGTGCCGGTCGACGGGTTGAGGCTGGTGGCGACATAGTCGATCTTGCCCGGATGCGGGTAGCCGGCTTCCGATTGCAGCCCCACGAAGATCGGCGCGCCGTTAACATTGTCCGGGTTCCGGCCGAGGGCGACGAGAGCGGCGCGCAGCTTCAGGAGGTCGAGCTCGTTGACATTGAAATAGACGTAAATCGGGTCGAGCTGGTCGATGGTGGCCAATACCGTGGCGCTGGAATTGCCGACGAGATTGCCGACATCGACGAGATGGCGGCTGACCCTGCCGTCGAAGGGCGCGGAGACGCTGGTATAGCCGTAATTGATGCGGGCGATCTCGGCATTGGCGATGTTCTCGATCACCGCGGCCTTGTCGGAATCGCGCGTCGCGAGCCATTGCTCCACATTCGCCTGCGATGTGGCGTTTTGTTTGATCATTTGCAGCTGCCGGTCATATTGCGCCTGCGCGTAGAGCACCTGCGCCTTGGCCTGGGCGATGGCGGCCACGGCCTGTTGCAGCTTGGCGGCGTAAGGCTCGGGTTCAATCACGAACAGAAGCTGGCCTTTTTTCACGACGCTGCCGTCGGTGTAGTCGATGCGGTCGAGATAGCCGGCCACGCGGGCGACCAGCTGTACGGAATTCACCGCTGCGGTGCTGCCGGTGACATAAAGATAGCTCGTCATGGGCATCAGCACCGGCTTGCTGGTGGTCACGGGCGGCGGCGGCGGCGCATGGTAGCTGTTGTTGGGTTTGCAGCCTGTGAGCCAAGCGGTGAGCAGCAGGCCGCACAGCGGCGCAAGGCGTTTCGGAGCGGCGCTATGCCTCATGCGGGTCACCAATTCGGCACATAGGTTTGTCTGATCTGCTGAGCCCTGGATGCGGGCGCCGCATGGGCGGGCGGGGCGAGCAGGCCGCCCCAGTTGGTCCGGCGCGCCATGTCGGCCTTGATGCGGTCGGGCAGCACGTCATGGCCGTCGGCGATCTGCCAGCCGCCGCCGAGCCCGGTATAGAGGGCGACCAGTGCCTGCGGCACATTCCCCTGGGCGATGGCCAGGGAATTCTGCACCTGCAATTGCGCCTGCTCGGCGGTGAGCACCGTGGTGTAGTCGGCCGCGCCGTCGACATAGCGGATCATGGCGAGATTGGTCGCCTGCACCGCCGACTGGACCGCACCGGTGAGCGCCGCCACGGATTGCTGCGCCTGCACGTAATTGGTGATGGCGTCCTGCACCTGTTGCTGCGCCTGCAAAACGATGTTCTGGTAAGTCAGGATCGATTGCTCGAACGCGGCGTCTTGCGCGCGCACCTGGTTGGTGAGCTGACCGTAATTGAACAGCGGAATCTGCACCGAGGGGCCGAGCGTGATGGCGCGGCTGGACCAGTTGAACAAATCGCCCAGCGAGGCGCCGTTGGACGAGCTGGATTCCCAGCCGAACGTGCCGGAGAGCGAGAGTGCGGGAAAAAGCTGCGCCTTGGCGACGCCAATCAGCGCCGACTGGCTGGCGGCGGCCAGTTCTGCCTCTCTCACATCGGGCCGCTGCCGGAGCAAATCTTTCGGGATGCCGACGGCGACGCCGGCGGGGGCCTGGGGGATGGCGCCGCTCCCGGCCAGCAAGGGCGCGATTTTGTCTTGGGTGGTGCCGAGCAGGACCGCGAGCGCGTCCTCCTGAACGCCGAGCTGGGCGCGCAGCGTCGGCAAGGTCGCCTCCGTGGTGCCGAGCTGGGTTTGCGCCTGTTCCACGTCCAGCAGGCTGGTCTGCCCGGCGTGATATTGCGCGTTGGCGATGCGCAGGCTTTCCGTCTGCACCGTGATGTTGGTCCCGGCGACCTGGATTTGCGCCTGGAGCGTTCGGATGCTGACATAGCTTGTGGCGATGTCCGCGGTGAGGGTCACCAAAGCGGCGTCATACGCGTCGATCGAGCCCAGAAAGGCGGCGTCATTCGCCTGAATGGCGCGGCGGAACTTGCCCCAGAAATCCAGCTCCCAGGTCGCCGTGAAACCGAGCTCGGCGACGTTCAAATACGTGTCGGCGCCCTTGAAATTGGTGGGCGCGGCCTGGCTCTGGCGCTCATAGGTATAGGCGCCGAAGGCGCCTTGCTGCTGCGGGTAGAGCTCACCCACGGCAGCGGCGAGCTGGGCGCGGGCCTGCAGGACCCGCGCCCCGGCGACCTGTAGCGAGAGATTATTTTCATACCCTGCCTGAATCAGGTTGCTGAGCGTCGGGTCGCGGAAATTTTCCCACCACAGGGCCTCGTTCACCGGCCCGGTCTGGAGATTGGCGGCGTTTTGGTAATGGCCGGCGACATCGGTTTCGGGGCGCGTGAAGTTGGGGCCGACCATGCAGCCGGCCAGCGCCAGGGCCGGCAGCGCGCTAAATGCGACGAGGACGCGGCGACGCTGCCGGGGCATCAGGGGGCCGGCGCATGATCATCGCGGCGATGGTCGCCGGCGCAACTCCGGATTGCGTGACCGCCAAGCTGAGACATGGTCGCCATTTCTTTCGCAAGGGGTTCGAACGAAATGAATCGCTCTCGAATTCGTCAGAGCAACAAAAAAGATGGCCTAACTTTAGAGAGGCAGGAAAGATGTTGGTATTTCAGACCGAGCCGACGGTACGCATCTTCGATACGTGTATGTGTTTTTCATTGAAATTTGGTAGGCTCTTGGGAATTTATACACATCGAAACGTTTCAAAACAAGAGATTATTTGATGGCGGGTCTTTTGCGGCGGTGACGGATTTCCGTTCGATCATGGCGGCGGCACGCCGCCAGGTTATAACGTAACGTTAACAAAAATAGAAATTTTGGCGCGGCTTTTTTGCCACGGCCCGCAATGATGCCGCAGCCCGGCTGCGGCCCGGCATAACGAGCGCATCGTCGCTCGCGATGGCGTGGTGCCGAATGACGAGTTCAGTACCTCGCCGCCTTAGGCATTATCCAGGCCAAAAGAACCAGAAGGAGGAGGAAGGCGGCATGCCCGACACCCAGGCCGGCCTGACGAAGGCCGGAAACAGCTTTGCCAGCGACATCGCGGCGCGCCTCGACCGGCTGCCCTTCTCACGGACGATCCTGCGCCTGGTCATGCTGATCTCGGTCGGCGGGATCTTCGAGCTCTACGACCTGTTCATGACCGCCTATATCGCGCCGGGCCTGGTGAAGAGCGGCCTGTTCACCACCAATTCCGTCGGCCTGTTCGGCCTTTCGGGCGTCGGCTTCTTCGTCTTCTGTACGTTCGCGGGCATGTATGTCGGGTGCATCGGCTTCGGCTTCATCGCCGACCGTTTCGGCCGGCGGTCGATCTTCACCTTCTCCCTGGTCTGGTATTCCCTCGCCACCGCGATCATGGCCTTCCAGCCGACCGCCGCGGGGATCGATCTCTGGCGCTTCATCGCCGCGATCGGGGTCGGGCTCGAGCAGGTGGTGATCGACACGTTCCTGCCCGAGCTCGTGGCGCCGCAATTCCGCGGCAAGGCCTTTGCCATCTATCAGTTCATCGAATTTCTCATCGTCCCGGTCGTCGCCCTGCTCGGCTGGCTCCTGGTGCCCAACAAGCCGTTCGGTATCGATGGCTGGCGCTGGGTTGCCCTGATTGCCTCGGCGGGCGCCCTGGGGGCCTGGTGGCTGCGCCTCAAGCTGCCGGAAAGCCCCCGTTGGCTCGCTTTGCATGGCCGGCACGAACAGGCGGAGGCGATCGTGCGGCAAATCGAGGCCGGGGTGGCGCGCGATATCGGCACACGGCTCCCTGCGCCGCCGCCGGCCACCGAGGTGATCGGCGCGAGCCAGTTCAGCGAGTTGTTCAAGCCGCCTTACGGCAAGCGCACCCTGGTGCTCTCCATCTTCAACCTCATGCAGACGATCGCGTTTTACGGCTTCACCGCCTGGGTGCCGACGCTGCTGATCGCCAAAGGCGTGACCATCACCAGGAGCCTCGAATACTCGTTCATCATCGCCCTCGCCAACCCGGTGGGGCCGCTATTGGGTGTGCTCATCGCCGACAGGATGGAGCGGAAATGGCAGATCGTTTCGGCGGGTGTCTGCGTCGCCGTGTTCATGCTGCTTTTCGCCCTGCAAACGAATAATTCGATCGTCATTGTCCTGGGGATTCTCGTGACCCTCTCGGTGAACTGGATCTCCTTCGTCTTCCACGGCTTTCAGGCGGAACAATATCCCACCCGCATCCGCGCCCGCGCGGTCGGCTTCGTCTATTCCTGGAGCCGCGTGAGCGCCGCCTTCGCGGGCCTGCTGATCGGCTTCTTCCTACGCCAGGGCGGCACCATGGGGGTTGCCGTTTTCATCGGCATCGCCATGGCCGTGATGATCTTCACCGTGGGTGCCTTCGGTCCGCGTACGCTGAACCGCCGGCTGGAAGAGCTTTCGCCCTAGGCTCACGGTCACAATGCCCGGAAGCGCAGGACGCCTTCAAATGGTCGATCAGCAGGCGCGCGGCGCCGGGCAGCGTCGCCGGATCCGCGAAGCAGATGTTCAGGGTCCGCCGCGCCCACGGCTCGTCCAAGGGCACCGCGGCGATCTTCATGTTGAGCATGTAGCGCCGGGCGGTCATTTCCGGCACCACCCCGATGCCGAGCTTGGTCTCGGCCATGCGGCAGATCGCCTCGAAGCCGGAGACGCTGATCCGCGAGCGCAGCAGGTCTCCGGCGTCGGCAAAGAACCGGCTCATCAGACGCTCGATCGCCGTGTCCTTGTTCCGGGTGCGGATGATCTGATCGGAGGCCATGTCCGCGAGACGCAGGCAAGGCTGCGCCGCCAGCGGATGGTCCGCCGCCAGAACCACGACGAGGCGGTCGGTCCGGTAGGGAACGAGATGCAGGCCCGGGGCCGGCACTTCCGCGGCGACGATGCCGATATCCGCGGCGTTCTCCTCGACGGCCCTGATGATGGCGGGGCTGACATCCTCATGGAGATCGATATGGATCCGGTCGTGGCGGGCCAGGAACTCGGACAAATCTTCGGGCAAATATTGCACGATGCCCCAGACATTCGACCACACCCGCACCTGGCCTTTATGGCCGACGGTAAAATCCTTGAGGTCCGTCTCCATTTGGGACACTTCGCGCATGATGAGGCGCGCGTGCCGTATCAGTGCTTCCGCCGCCGGCGTCGGCTCCAGGCCATTCCGCAGCCGGTGGAACAGGGACGTGCCGATGGCCCCCTCCAGATCCGAGAGCCGCTTGCTCAATGCCGAGGGGGCGATGTGCGCCCGGTCGGAGGCCTTGGCGATGCTGAGTTCTTCATACACGGCGACGAAGAGTTTTAGGGTCAACAGGTCGGTGCGCATGTGTTCTTGGTTTCCCCACCGCCCCGGTTTTTCTTTGGGCTGGCATAGATATCGCCGCCCTCATTGAGGAGGGCGTTGATAGATCAGCATTTTTTCGATCATCGCATTTTCGGCGTATTTTCCCTGTTCCGTCAAGGGCGCGAAGCGCCGGCGAAGCCGGGTAAACCCCTTGACGGAACAGGGAAAATACGCGGACGCTCGGGATCGGAACAATGGCGGCTTGTATGCTGATCCAGGCCAATCGGGGCGAGGCCGGGGTTGCCCCCGGCGCCGCCTAGAACTCGCTCCCGGCCAGCTTCAGGCCCGGCTCCGGCCAATCGAGCGAAGCCAGCCGCCCGGTGCCGGACAGCGTGATGTAGGCGGTCGTCATCGCCGCGCCGCCAAAGCAGATATTCGTGGTCATGGGGTCGCCGGTCATCACCTGGCGCAGCACGTCGCCGGCCGGCGCGATGATGGTGATGCAGCCCGTCACCAGCGTGGTGACGCAGATATTTCCGCTGGCGGCAACGGCGAGGCTGTCGAAGCGCTGATAGCCCGGCAGGCCGCAGACCAGACGCCCGCCGTTCGGCGAGGGATAAGGCTGGCGCCGTACCTGGCCGGGACTCTCCAGGTCGAAAGCCCAGAGCCGCGCCGTCTCGGTCTCTGCCACGTAGACCGTGCTGCCGTCCGGCGAAAGCCCGATGCCGTTCGGCGTGATCATCGGATAGGCGATCTCGACGATCTTCGAGCCATCCAGCCGCGCATAATAGACGCCGCCATGGTCGCGGCCGCGCGGCCGGTTCTTACCCAGATCCGTGAAGTAGACCCCGCCATGGCCATCGAGCACGAGGTCGTTCGGCCCGCACAGCATGTTGCTGCCGCAACGGTCATAAAGCCGCTTCATGGCGCCGGTCTTTGGATCGATCCGCTCGATCCGGCCGTTCGTATAGTCCGGGGGGAGCCCCCGGCGCGTGTGATTGAAGCCGCCAAGGTCCTGGAACAGGAAACCGCCATTGTTACAGAGGTAGAACGCGCCGTCCGGGCCGGTCGCGAGGCCGTTCGGGCCGCCGCCCGGCGTCGCCACCACCTCCACGGCGCCGTCCGGCGTCACGCGGCTGATGGTCCCGCGCTGGATTTCGACGAAGGAGACGGACCCGTCGCCGTGCGCGACCGGGCCCTCCGGAAATTTCAGTCCGGTCGCCAAAATGTTCAGTTCGCCTGTCATCTTAATACCCGCCACCAGAGGCTGCTTTCCTGGCGGCCTCGCCCCGGCCGGCGCGGAAGGCCGAGACTGTTTGGGCGGCGCCCGCGGCCACGAAGCGCGCATCCGAGCCGGCGGTGACGAAATCGAAGCCGATCCCGACCATTTTCAAAGCGTGCTCGACGCTGGCGTTATGGATGCCGGCGCGAAGCCCGTGCGCCTTGGCGCGCGCGAGGATATGGGCGATTGTCTCGATCACGCGCGGATCGATGGGATCGAGCCGCGGTTCGGCCCCCAAGGCGAGCGCCAGATCCGTCGGCCCGATATAGATCGCATCGAGCCCGGGAACGGACATGATCTCGTCCAGATGCTCGAGCGCCTCCTTGGTTTCGATCATCGCAAAGCCGGTGACGAGATCATTCGCCTTGGCCGGATAATCCGCGCCATGCGCCAGAGTGGCGCGGATCGGCCCGAAGCTGCGCACGCCCAGCGGCGGATAGCGTAGTGCTGCGACGAAGCGCTGCGCCTCCGCCGCATTGTTGATCATCGGGCAGATCACGCCGAGCGCACCGGCGTCGAGGCTCTTCATGATGATTCCGAGGTCGAGCCAGGGCACGCGCACCACCGGCACGACCGGGCGCGTGCCGATGGCGGTCAGCATCGGCACGGCGGCGAGGTAATCCGTGATGCCGTGCTGCATGTCCACGGTGAGGCTGTCCCAGCCCTGATGGGCCATGGTCTCGGCCGTGAAGCTGTTGGGGATCGCGAGCCATCCGTTGAGCACCGGCCGCCCGGCCGCCCATATCGCCTGCAATGACATTCGGCGTCTTTCCTCCGTTGTTATTGGTTCGGTGTTATTGGTTCGACGATATGACGGCACGCAGCCCGCCATGTCGAGTCGCCTCCGCCACCGGTTCGGGGTTGAGTTCCTCGAGCGAGCGCGCCCGCGTGCGCGGCCCGAGGATGCCGATGGTGGCCATCACCACGACCATCGATGAGGCGATGAAGGCAGCGGCCGCCGTCGAGCCGCCCGCCGCCAGCAAATAGCCGATGATCAGGCCGGAGAAGGCGGCGGTGAGCCGGCTCCAGGACCACACGAACCCGATCGCGCCCACGCGTATGGCGGTGGGGTAGAGCTCCGCCTCGTAGGTGGGGAAGACCGAAGCCATGGCGGAGCCCGCCAGGGAGAAACAAAGGCCGAAGAACACCAGGCCCGCCGGGCTGGAGAGAGTGGCGAACACGGTCATCGCGACCAGCATGATGCCGGCGCAAATCGTGATCTGCCATTTGCGCTCGAAACGGTCCGCGATGCAGGCGGCCACCAGCGGGCCGAACGGGTAGCCGATGGCGATGATGAAGCCATATTCGAGGCTGTTCACGAAATGCACGCCGCGCGCGATGAGCAAAGACGGGATGAACGAGGCGAACCCGTAGAAACCGATGGATTGTGCCGCGTTGAAGATCGACAGCATGATCGTGCGGCGCAGATAGATGCCCTTGAAGATGCCGCGGCTCACATGCAAATCGTCATAGATGCCGCGCGGCGCGCTGACGGCTTGGGCGGCGCGAACGAAGCCGGCAGCGCCGGCCTGCATTTCGAGCGCGCGTACGATCGCCTCCGCCTCTGCTTGCCTGCCATGGGATGCCAGCCAGCGCGGGCTCTCCGGCAAAGTGCGCAGCATCAGCCAGAGGATGCAGGCGAGCGCCACGCTGATGAGGATCAGGCAGCGCCAGCCGGCCAGCCCAAAAACGTCGATCGGCACGAGGGCCCAGGAAATCACCGCCATGATCGGCACGGCAAGATACGCCACGGCCTGATAGATGGCGAACATCTGCCCGCGCCTGGCGGGCGGCACCATTTCCGAGAGATAGCCGTACAGCGTGATGAGTTGCACGCCGATGCCGATGCCGGCGATGAAGCGCCAGACATCCAGCATGAGCCCCGATGTCTGGAAGGCGAGGATCAGGGAGGCGATTCCGTACCAGGCGATGGACAGCAGAAAGATCGCTTTCCGCCCCTTGAGGTCCGAGAGCCGCACCACGAGGATGCCGCCGATCCAGAACCCGGCGAACGTCGCGAACACGAACGTGCCGGCGCCGGAGATTGCCATGAATTTGAGCTTGGAGATCACGCCGAGGGATTCGGGTGTGAAGAGCCCGGATTGCGTCATCTTGGGCGCGATGTAGCCGGTGAAGAAGATCTCGTAGGAATCGAGAAAGGCCCCGAGGGCGGCGACCAGGACGATGCGCCAGATGCCCCACGTGACCGGCAGGCGATCCATCCGCTCGTGGATCTCGAGGGAAGCCTGGTGTTCCATGGATTGTTCCTCCCGGGCTGTTCGCCCTTGTTCTGTCAGGCGGCCTTTTTCAGCGCGCCGACGATGGCGTCACCCATTTCTTCGGTGCCGATCTTTATCTTGCCGATCTCGTGGATGTCCGCCGTGCGGTAGCCGTCCGCCAGCACATGGCGCACCGCGCCTTCGATGCGATCCGCCTCGTGAGGGAGGGCGAGCGCGTGGCGCAGCATCATGGCGGTCGAGAGCACGGAGGCGATCGGGTTGGCAATGTCTTTGCCGGCGATGTCGGGCGCCGAGCCGTGCACCGGCTCGAACAGGCCGAGCGTGCCCGCGCTGAGCGACGCCGAGGGCAGCATGCCGATGGAGCCGGTGAGCATGGCGGAGGCATCGGAAAGAATGTCCCCGAACACGTTGCCGGTGACGATGACGTCGAACGATGCGGGGTTGCGGATCAGCGTCATCGAGGCGGCATCGATATAGAGATGGCTGAGCTCGACATCCGGATAATGTTTGCCTGTCTCGATCATCACTTCGCGCCAGAGCTGCATCGTCTCCAGCACATTGGCTTTGTCCACCGAGCAGAGCTTGCCCCGGCGCTGGCGCGCGGCCTGGAAGGCGATGTGGCCGATGCGCGAGATCTCATCCTCCGAATAGCGCATCGTGTTGATGCCGACGCGTTTGCCGTCTTCCCGGTGCACGCCGCGCGGCTCGCCGAAATAGAGATCGCCGGTGAGCTCGCGGATGATGAGCATGTCGACGTCCCGCACGATTTCAGGGCGCAGCGTCGAGGCGTTCAGCAGTTCCGGAAACATGACCGCGGGGCGGAAATTGGCGTAGAGGCCAAGGCTTTTGCGGAGCTTGAGAATGCCCGCACCCGGGCGCTTCGCGCGGTCCGCGTGGATGATGTGGGTGGGCGCGCCGACGGCGCCGAACAGGATCGCATCGGATTTTGCGGCGAGGGCGAGCGTCTCGTCAGGCAAGGGCACGCCGGCCGCATCCACGCCCGCCTGGCCGATCGGCGCTTCCGTCAACTCGAACGCGAGGCCCTCGCCCTCCAGCGCGCGGAGCACTTTGACCGATTGTGCGGTGACTTCGGGGCCGACGCCATCGCCTCCGAGAACGGCGATTTTCACGATCTTCTTGTTGTTGATTTCGGAGGTCATGCGTTGGTCCGTCCATAGCGGTTTTCAAAGGCAGCGATCTGGTCCCGCAGCGTGAGCGTGTAGCCGAGCTCGTCCACGCCATTCACAAGGCATTCCTTGCCGAACGGGTCGATGTCGAATTCATGCGTGGCGCCGTCAGGAAAAGTGACGATCTGCGCCGGCAGGTCGATGCTCACCGCCCCACCCGGCATCGCCTGGAACTGCGCCATCAGGGTCTCCACCGCCTCGCGCGGCAGCACCACCGGCAGCAGGCCGTTCTTGAAGCAATTGTTGCGGAAGATATCGCCGAAGCTGGGGGCGATCGCGGCCCTGAAACCGTAATCGTAAAGCGCCCAGACGGCCGCCTCGCGCGAGGAGCCGCAGCCGAAATTGCGTTCGCCGACGATGATCTTCGCGGTGCGGTAGGGCTCCTGGTTCAGCACGAATTCCGGCCTCTCTCCGCCCTCGGCAGTGAAGCGGAGATCGCGGAACAGCACTTCGCCCATCGTGCCATCGTCGCGGTCGCGGCTCAGGAAGCGGGAGGGAATGATCTGGTCTGTATCCAGATTGGGCCGGGCCAGCGGCATCGCGACCGCGGCCAGATGGGTGAACGGGGTCACGGCATCACCTCGAACCGGCGGACATCGGCAAGCCGGCCGGAGATGGCGGCCGCGGCGGCCATGGCCGGGCTCATCAGATGGGTGCGCACGCCGGGGCCCTGGCGGCCCACGAAATTGCGGTTGGAGGTGGAGGCGATGCGCTCGCCCGGCGCGCCGATCTCGCCGTTCGTGCCCAGGCACATGGAGCAGCCGGCCTGCGCCCGCCACTCGAAGCCGGCCGCACTGAACACTTTGTCGAGCCCTTCACGCTCGGCCTGCTGCTTGATGAGGCCGGAGCCGGGAACGACCCAGGCCGTCACGCCCTCCGCCACTTTCCGGCCGCGCGCGATGAGGGCGGCGGCGCGCAGATCCTCGATCCGGGAATTGGTGCAGGAGCCGATGAACACGCGGTCCACCTTCAGTTCGGCGAGGCGCGTGCCGGGGGTCAGGCCCATATAATCCAGTGTGCGGCGCATGCTCTCCCGCCGGTCGGCATCGGCTTGGCCGTCCGGGTCCGGCACCGCGGCGCCGATGGGCAGAGCATCTTCCGGGCTGGTTCCCCAGGTCACCATCGGCTCGATCGCGGCGCCGTCGAGGCTTATTTCGGCGTCGAACGCCGCGCCCTCGTCGCTCGGCAATGCGCGCCACATCTCCATGGCCGCGTCCCACGCGGCGTCCTTGGGGGCATAGGCGCGGCCATGGAGGTATTCGAAGGTCTTGTCGTCCGGGGCCACCATGCCGGCGCGGGCGCCCGCCTCGATGGACATGTTGCAGAGGGAGAGCCTTCCTTCCATGGAAAGCGCGCTGATCGCAGCACCCGCATATTCCAGCACATGGCCGGTGCCGCCCGCCGCGCCGATCGCGGCGATGATGGCGAGGATCACATCCTTCCCGGTCAGGCCGGTGCCGAGCTTGCCGTCAATCGTGATCCGCATGGTTTTCGGCTTGCGCTGCCACAGCGTCTGCGTGGCGAGCACATGCGTCACCTCGCTCGAGCCGATGCCGAAGGCGAGTGCGCCGAACGCGCCATGGGTCGAGGTGTGGCTGTCGCCGCAGACGATGAGATTGCCGGGCTGGATAATGCCCTCTTCGGGGCCGACCACATGGACGATGCCCTGGCGCGGATCGCCGAGCCCGAACAAAGTGATGCCGGTCTCGGCCGCGTTGGCGAGCAGCTTCTCCACCATGCCCCGCTTCTCGGGGTTGGGGATCGCATCGATCAGCTTTGTGCTGGACAGCACATAATGGTCGGGGGTGGCGAAGGTGCGGCTCGGTGCGTGCACCTTCAGGCCGCGTTTCTTCAGCCGTTTGAAAGCGGCGGCCGTGCCGTCATGGACGAGATGCGTATCGGCATAGAGCAGAGTCTGCCCATCCGGCCGCTCCAGTACACGGTGACGGTCCCAGATTTTCGCAAACATCGTGCTCGGGTCCGGGCGTAAAGCCTGGCTCCCCTGGCGGTCCGTCATGGCCTCGTTTCCTCCTCGTGCTTGAGCATCTTAGGTGGCCGATGCTGACGCTAGCAGGATCCGTGGCAGTGAGGACGCCCTATCTCGGAACCGCGCCATCGCGAAACGCGATGGATAGGGTGATTAATGGATGGGCTCTAGACCACGAATATGCCTGGTTCGGCCCGGCATTGATGGATCATCATTCTTTCGATCATTGGATTTTCCTCGCGTTTTCTGCGTTCAGTCAAGGGCGCGAAGCGCCGCCGAAGGCGGTAAACCCTTGACTGAACGCAGAAAACGCGAAGATGCTCAGGATCGAAGCAATGACGAACTGCATGACGGTCAGGGACTGTTCCCCAGCCTCACCCTGCAAAGGATCGCGGCGCCAACGCCCGGTTCACGCCTCCTGGCGCTTCAAGGCGGCGACCACTTCATCGCCCATCTCGATCGTGCCGAGCCTGGTGGTCCCGGCCTCGTTGATGTCCGCCGTGCGATAGCCGTCGGCGAGCACGGCGCGGACGGCGCGCTCGATCCGGTCCGCCGCCACAGGCTGGTCGAAACTGTAGCGGAGCATCATCGCCGCCGACAGAATCGCGGCCAGCGGGTTGGCGATGTTCTGCCCGGCGATATCGGGGGCCGAGCCATGCACCGGCTCGTAAAGCCCCGTGCGATCCTTGCCCAGCGATGCCGAAGGCAGCATGCCGATGGACCCGGTGAGCATGGCCGCTTCGTCGGAGAGGATATCGCCGAAGACATTGCCGGTGACGATCACGTCGAATTTTGTCGGGGTGCGCATCAACGCCATGGCGGCGGCGTCGACATAGAGATGCGTGAGCTCGACATCCGGATAGTCCCGGCCGATTTCGGTCACGACTTCGCGCCACAGATGCATGGTCTCCAGCACATTCGCCTTGTCGACCGAGCAGAGCTTGCCTTTGCGCTGGCGTGCCGTCTGGAATCCGACATGCGCGATGCGGGCGATTTCATCCTCGGTATAGTACATCGTGTTGGTGCCGGCCCGCCGCCCATCGGGCGTTTTGCCGATGCCGCGCGGCTCGCCGAAATAGAGATCGCCGTTCAGCTCGCGGAGGATGATGAGATCCAGCCCGCGCACTAGTTCCGGGCGCAGGCTGGAGGCGCCGATCAATTCGGGGAACAAAAAGGCCGGGCGGAAATTCGCGAACAGCCCGAGCTCGCGGCGCAACGTGAGCAGCGCCGTGCCCGGGCGCTTCGAACGGTCCGGCAGCTCATCCAACGGGCCGCCGACCGAGCCGAACAGAATCGCGTCGGCCTTGCGCGCCAGTTCTAGCGTCTCTGCCGGCAAAGCGATTCCGGTTTTCTCGATCGCCGCGGCCCCGACCAAAGCGTGATTCATCTCCATCGGCGCATGGTCGCCCAGCGCCTTCAACACTCTAACGGCCTGGCCGACGACTTCGGGCCCGATGCCGTCACCCGGCATGACTGCAATTTTCATGGGATTTTCCTCCGGATATTTAAGAGTTCTCGCGCCCGTAACGCTGCTCGAAGGCCTCGATGGGTCCGAGCTGTGAGAGCGTGTAGTCGATGTCATCGAGACCGTTCAGTAGGCAGTGCTTGGAATAAGGGTCGATGTCGAAATCGTGCACGCTGCCATCGGGGAGGCGGGCCTGCTGCGACGGCAGATCGATGTCGATGTCTCCAGCCTCGCGAAGGAGGCGTTCGAGCAGCGTCCCGATCACCGCGCCCGGAAGGCGGATGGGCAGAAGCCCGTTCTTGAGGCTGTTGGTGTAGAAGATGTCTCCGAAGCTCGGCGCGAGAACGGCGCGCACGCCATAATCCAGGAGGGCCCAAACCGCATGTTCGCGCGACGAGCCGCAGGCGAAGTTCCGTTCGCCCACGACGATCTTGCCGTTTCGATATGGCTCCCGATTGAGAATGAACCCGGGTTTCTCGGCGCCGTCTTCAGCGTAGCGAAGATCGCGGAACAGCCCGTCTGCAAATCCCACGTCCCGCGCGCGGCTGAGATAGCGCGCCGGGATGATCTGGTCCGTATCCATATTGGGGCCCGGGATCGGCACGGCCACCGAGATCAGGTGCGTGAAGGGCGTCATGCCGGCACCATCATCGTGCGGACATCGGTGAGACGGCCGGTGATTGCGGCGGCGGCGGCCATCGCCGGGCTCATCAGATGCGTGCGGGCGCCCGGCCCCTGGCGCCCGATGAAATTGCGGTTGGAGGTGGAGGCGCAACGCTGCCCGGGGGCCACGATCTCCCCGTTCGTGCCGAGGCACATCGAGCAGCCGGCCTCGCGCCAGGAAAATCCCGCTTCGATGAAGATGCGGTCCAGGCCTTCGGATTCCGCTTGGGCCTTGATCAGGCCGGAGCCGGGCACGACCCAGGCGACGAGGCCCTCGGCAACTCTGCGCCCGCGCGTCACGGCGGAAGCGGCGCGCAGATCCTCGATGCGCGAATTGGTGCAGGAGCCGATAAAGACGCGGTCGATCGCGATATCTGCAAGCTTGGTCGTCGGCGCCAGGCCCATATAGGCCAACGCTTTTTCGATGCCCTCACGCCGTTCGGCGTCGGGCTCGTTGGCGGGGTCGGGCACGATGCCCGTGACCGGCGCCGCATCCTGCGGGCTTATGCCCCAGGTCACCATCGGGGCGATGTCCGCGGCATCGAGCGTCACCTCGTGGTCGAACCGCGCGCCTTCGTCGGTCCGCAGCGCGCGCCAGCGGCAGACCGCTTCATCCCACTCAGCGCCCTTGGGCGCATAAGGGCGCCCCTTGAGATAGGCGAAGGTCGTCTCGTCCGGGGCGACCATGCCGGCGCGGGCCCCCGCCTCGATCGACATGTTGCAAAGCGTGAGCCGCCCCTCCATCGAGAGCCCGGCGATCGCGGAGCCCGCATACTCGATGACGTGGCCCGTGGCCCCCGCCGCGCCGATGCGCGCGATGATGGCGAGGATGACGTCCTTCGCGGTGACGCCGAAGCCGAGCTCACCCTCGACCGTGATGCGCATGGAATGGGGCTTGCGCTGCCAGATCGTCTGGCTGGCCAGCACATGGCTCACCTCCGTCGCCCCGATGCCGAAGGCCAGCGCGCCGAGCGCGCCATGCGTGGAGGTATGGCTGTCGCCGCAGGTGATCACCATGCCGGGCTGGCTGATGCCCTGTTCGGGCCCGATGATATGGACAATGCCGTGCCTTGGGTCCGTCACGCCGAACATTTCGATGCCGGCCGCCTCGGTGTTGCGGGCCAGCTGTTCGACCATCGCGCGGTTTTCGGCCGCGGCGAAGCCTGCGACGTCGCGCCCGTCGGTCGGCACATAATGGTCCGGGACGGCGAAGGTCCGTGCAGGAACGCGAACCAAAAAATTGCGCTCTTTCAGAAAATCGAAGGCCGGCCCTAAGCCGTCATGGACGAAGTTGCGGTCGACATAGAGAAGGGTCTGGCCGTCGTCGCGCTCAATAACCTTGTGGCGAGACCAGATCTTGTCAAATAGCGTGCGCGGTTCGGCATGATCCATTTCTTCGAGCGGTTCCCTCCGGCGTTGCAAACCCCGCTTCCGCAGGGGCGCCGATCTTGCTTAACCGAAACCGCGCGCAGATGTCCCATCGTGGTTCGGCAGTGCGACATCGCGGTTTGCGAAATCCTGCCGGTTAAAAATTCTTGTATGGAAATAACCGTAGCGGCCATCACGGTGATGGCGAATAACATGGCTTCATCGCGGTTGGCCGCGCGGGCTAAGGCCAGGCGGCTGCCCGGCTGCCCGGCTGCCGCATGCGCAAGATGAGAAATACAGGCGCCTAACTCTGCGGCCAATGGGCGCGACGCGGATATACAAGACCGCCAGGCGCGTAGGTGGACGCGTTCACCTTGCCAACCCACCACGCGTCAAACAGCATCAAGGCATACGCAAGAGCGAAGACAATCGCCGCGGTGGCCGGTACAGCGAAAGATAACCGGCACATGGTCGCAGCAAAGGCGATCTAAGCACCCCCACGCCTGGATAGGGGCCTCGACCGGCCTGATCTGTCGCACAAGCCGGTCCGCATCTCGTATCTGCGGCGCTTGCCGCTGTTGCGCGTCTTGTCGCGCCTTGCAGCCTAGCCGCGCGCTGGCGGCGGCGTCGGCGCGGGCGCGGGCGCGGGAGCCGGAGCCGGGGCTGCAGGCGGCGGGGCCACCTCAGGCGCCGGCTGCGGTTCCGGCTGAGAGGAACAGGAGGAAAGGAGCGCGATGGGCGCCACGACGGCAAGTATTGCGACACCTCGGATCAGTTGGTAACGGGTCGCTGACGCGGAATTGTTGAACATCCGGTACCCCCTTATGTTGAATTTCGTGTGGACACGGCAGAATTTAAGGACGATTATTGCTTGCCCGTAAAGAGATTTGTGTAATTCGGCGATAATCAAGGGGGCAGTCGTGCGTAAGCCGTGGAATCGATTAACATCTGCCCCTTCAAAGCCATTGAGCCCCACTCTGGCTCAACTCTCCCGTCGTGATGCAATTATAGGCGGTGCGCTCGCTCTCTCCGCCGCCGCTACACTTGCCGGTTGCGGTGCGGATCCACCCGCTCCGGTCTCGATGCCGGCGCTGCATGCCCATTCGGACCTCGGCAACCGGCTCGACAATGCGTCTGAATTAACCATCGCTGGTGAACCGCTGGATGTTGTGCTGCTTCGGCGCTTCTATACACGCCACGACTTCCAGCTGGTATGGCCGACCCGGCAAGCGCAGGCGAACTCGTTGGCGGATGCCGTGTTGCGGGCCGGCGATCAGGGGCTCAATCCTGGCCTGTTTCACGCCGATCTCCTGCAACGCAGCGCAGCATTGCCGCCGCTCGACCGCGAATTGCTGCTGTCGGATGCTTTCTTGTCTTATGCAACGGCGCTCGCCCATGGCGCGGTGCCCGTTAAGCTTCGAGGCCCCAACCAAACACTGACACCTGGGCCAATCGATGTGGCTGCCGCGCTTGATGTTGCCATCGTCAGCCCCGATCCGGGGGCGGCCATCGAGGCGCTGGCTCCGGCGACACCGGCCTATATGGCGCTGCGCTGCGCCTTGAAAACAAATCTTGCGGATGCCGTGGCCGGCGATAAAGCCGCAACAAGCCGCTTACGCACGGTCGAAGTTAACCTCGAACGCGCACGCTGGCTGCCGCGGCCAATGCCGATGGAGCGCGTCTGGGTCAATGTTGCCGACGAGCGGCTGGTATTCTACCGCGCCGACGCGCCGGTTTTCTCGACGCGGGTTGTGGTTGGCCAAGATGTCGAGCCCAATCAGACGCCTGAGTTTCATGCCACAATCGAATCAAGTGTTTTCAACCCGCCTTGGGTCATCCCAAAAGATATTGTTAGAAGAGAAATCCTACCGCAGATCAGCCGCGACTCGGATTACCTGCAGAAGAATGACATGATCATGCTGGCAGATGGCGAGGCGGAGCAACTGCCGGGACCCGGCGCAGGGCTAGGATTGATCATGTTCGACATGCCGAACCGGTTCGACGTTTATCTGCACGATACGCCTGACAGAGACATCTTCAACCGCGCCGACCGTCGCATCAGCCATGGATGCATCCGCGTACAGGATCCGCGCGAACTTGCGAGCCTGCTTCTGCAACAACCTCTCAGCGCGGTCAATCAAGAAATCGCAGAGGGCAGCACCACCGAACGCAATCTTCCAGTGCCCATGCCCGTATTCGTTGTCTATCAAACCGCGTTTTTGGATATCGCTGGAGCATTGCAGTTCCGCTCTGATTTCTACGGGCGTGATGACGAAGTCTGGCAGAAGCTGCAAAGGAGCTCTCGAGGGTGATCTCTACGGCACAGTGCTGATTTGCGCTAGGGTGTGGAACGGCCCACGGCATCGAATGTGCCAAAATGCGGCCGCTCAATGACCATCATGAAAGGGCTGTCCCCATGAAATAATCTCGACGGTCTATCGTAAAATCGGCGCAATGATCGACCACTTAAAATCCGAAAGTCGTTCCCGACCTTGGGGCACATGGAGGTTGCAACAGGACAGGATCGCGAATATCTGGACCGCCCATGGGATATGGCGGTCAAGCGTGATCGCATCTATCTCGACGCCAAAAATGACCTCACCAGGATTCCGGACTTTATCGACAGCCGTATCCGCCTGGCCGGCGGGCATACCTTGGCCAATTGGTTTCGCCGGGCTGACGTGCTGGAGGGGCCGCCCTACCGCGAAGTGGTGGCCGATGTCTGCAAGGCGCAGAAAGTGAAGGTAGCCAATGACGATGATGCGGCCGCCATGGAATTTAAACTGATTAGCACGCTGTTCGAGCGACGCTGGGCTAAGATGACGGAAGCGGAACGCGCCGAATTCATCAAATTCTTCAAGGCGCGGACTGGCTTTGGTGGGGCGCTGGCGGCAGGCATGTCATTTGCTGCTTTGGCCGTGGCGTTGTGACCAGCGATGTTAGCTGTGGCCACTACAGATTTTGCCGTGGCGTTGGGCGCAGCTGGGGTTGCGGCTGTTCTGGGGGAGGCGGCAACGGGGGCGCTGTTTGGTCCCTTTGGCGTTCTTGCGGGTACGCTGTTGCTGGCCAACCACGCCATGGGGCCGAGCTGCTCGGCCACGGTGCCCTGCGTGCTGCATATCGCCTCACTGCGGTTGCAGCAGAAGATAGACGACACATTGGGAGAGGCCCTATGACTGCGTTTCCGTATCAGATCCCCGCTGAGCTGCTCTCCGCTTGGCTGGAGGGAAAGCTCAAGATCGTGGGCGCCACGCTGCGATGGGTGGACACCAATCTTATCGCCGGTCATATGGCGCCGGTATCCTTCCCGCTTGCCGTTAATTTCTCCCCATTGCAGACCATGTTGTAGAATTCAAGAATTACGCACCACCAGCAAAGCCAAGTCTTCTCATCGGCATGTGGGAAGCAGAAGTCCGGCGCAAATGTCGGCAATCGCCGTTTGATTCCAGAAAGCAGACGTTCTGCTTCCGGCCCGAAGAAGCTGCGGGCGAAACGCCGCAGCGCTGGGGCCAGTCGATGTCGGCTTCGAGCGTACCGCGCCCCGGCGGCGTGAATCCGTTCGATGACCGGCGCGGCGCGATGCTTAAGTAGCGTTGCCAATAGCAGATGGCCCCGAACGGTCCACGCGGCGCAAACAAGAAGAACCCACGCGCAGACGAGGAAAACGAGGGGCAAGACTTAGGCAGCCCCAGATTGTCACGGCGGGGGCGTCAGTTGTGTCAGCCTGCCGAAGCTCGCTGCTACGGACGCAGAGGTGAGCGGTAGGCGGAGATACCTGCCTTCGCGCCAGAGCGGGATTTGGTCAGTCGCGTTCACGCTGCCGATCCAACCGTCCTGGCCGCCCAGGATAATCACGAAATTGGCGTCAGGATCGATAAAATCAGCCAGGTGTCGGGCGGAGGAACCATAGGTCACGCGATGGCCGCCCTGGCGGCGTGCGTACCGTGCCGGACCGTGACCGGTTTTGTACAGCGTGTCGTTGCTGCCGGGTACGCCGAAAATATGGATGCCAAATTTCCGCCCCAAAATCGGCAGACGGGCTAATGGATGCGCCAAGCGCAGCAAATGCGCATCGCCCCAACATTTGCCCTTCGAAATCGCCTGCACCGCGCGCTTCGCCCCGTGCGACAAGGCATGTCGGAGGAGGGCATCCGGTGCACCTAGTAAGCTAGACGCAATCAACGCCCGGCTTGTCCAAACGGCCAGTGCCGATGCCAGTATCGTCTTGCCGATCAGCATATCGGCGGTCTCCGCCAGGAGCACCTCGTAGGCCAGGGCGCCAACCGACGCCTCATCATAGCACCCGTTCCACTCCAGCACGGCCTGCGGCAGCGTGAGGCCGAGTTCAGTCGCCCGGCGTGCCAGTGCGTCACGCAATTGCCGCGCGGAGGACGACGTCACATCCCTCTGCAGTGCCTCGAGATCCGTGCGTTCGATCCCGGTGCTGTCCAGCAACGCCGCCTGCCGCAACGCCCGATCCGGTGGCGCGAAGAAAAAGCCGGCTTGCACTGCGGTTTGCGGATCTTCATTGGCCGAGACGACAAACCCTTCGCGCGGATCAAACACGCCGCTCCCCTCGGCGAGTGACGAGATATCATTGAGCACGGCGGCCCGTTCGAGGATGTCTGCCGGCGTTCCTGGGCGCGCCGGTACGTGGCCGGCACGCAGAATGCCCACACGCCCAGTCGTATCGGCGTAGGTGAAGCTATACCCCTGGACGGCAAAGCCGCGAAGCGCACGTTGGAAGGCCGCGAAATCGTCTGCACGATTCATTGTCAGCATCGCGGTCAATTCGTCGCTCGGCTGATGCCCAACCCAGCCAAGGGCCGTAGGCCGCCGCAGCCGAAAACGTTTGACGTCGGAAATCACCGGCCCGAAGCGGCTTTCCCGAAGCTTCGCACGTCGCATGCCGATGCCGCGTACCGCGATGTCGACACTTCGTTCGGTGATCTGCGGATCCGTTTCCGCGGTGAGATCGATGAAGACAGAGCTTGCGGCGTGTAAATTGGTAGCGCCCCAGGCGATCTTTTCGTTGCGCCCGATCGCCACATAAGGCAAGCCGGGGATCATCAGCCCGGCCGCCTTCATGCCTGGGGCCGACATACCGCAGGCCAGCCAAAGGCTGGGCAATTGCAGACCGACATGGGGATCGGAGGCGATGATGGCGGCGCCGGATGCGGTCCGAGTCCCGCCGACGGCGGCCGAATTGCTACCGCGCGCAAGGGCTGCGGTAATGCCATCCGGATTCGGCACACCAGTCCTTAAGAGCTCGGGCCAAAGCGATGCCCAACTGGCAAGCCCCATCGTCTCACGCAACCTTAGCAGCTTTAACGTCGGCATCCAGGTGATGTCTGCGCTCGCCAGTCGCGCCAATGAGAAGAGATCTGGCAAACTCCAGGGCTCGCGGGCCAAACCCAGCATTTGGCATTCGGGAGGCGGCGCCGGTGCGCGGGAGATCACGTGGTTGATGCCCGCGAGGAAGGACTCCGCCCAGATACGCGATGCGTCGGGCAGCATCGCAATGATTTCCGGCACCGCCCGGCAGATATCCATGGTCCGCAGTGCGATGTCGAATTCCAACCCGAAGGTACCGATCATCTCCGATATCCGTCCCTGGGCAATGCGGCGCAGCATTTCCATTTGACCGAGCCGCAGATGCGCATGCACGACGCCGAGCCCAACCGCGAGGTCTGGCAGGCTTTCGGCCGTGACGAAGGGGATCGCATGCTCATCCCACCGGATATCCACCGGCGCGCTTACTGGTGTATCGGCGAGCGGGAGATTAGTCAACCGCTCATCCAATGTTCGCGATTCAGGTGCCGGCAGACGCGCTGCCCGCCATACGAGGCCGATCAGTCCGGCGATGCCGCGCACACGGTCAATGCCTGATGTCATCGCGGCTGTTCGCGTTCAGTTGCTCGATCCAGTCCGCGATCTGTTCACGAGCCAATCTTCCAGAAGCGAACTTTTGCCGGAGTTCCTTACATGATCGTCGAATGTTTGGCTCGTTAAGCAGGGCGGATAGTGCTTTGGTCCAATGTCTGAGTGGCGCACGTGGCGCCAGCTTGAGACCAACGCCGAGGGCGATGGCGCGCATCGCATTGTCGGTCTGTTCAGCGGTAAAGGGGGTAAAAAGTTGCGGTGTGCCGGCCTCCAGCAACAGGCCAATGGTACCAATGCCACCCGCATGCACAAACGCGGCAACCCGCGGTGCCAACAGATCGTACGGCACATAGGTGGTATGGAACGAAAAATCCGGCAACAGGTCAGGCAACTGGTCCCGGAACGGCGTTGCGAGTATGGCGCGCCTGCCCAAAGCCTTGCAGGCACCAAGCGCCCGATCGAAAAACAACCGACTGCTGGCCACGCCCGAGCCCGGAGTGAAGGCGATCGGCGGCGAACCGGCCTCGATGAAGGCCAGCAGCGCCGGGTCCAGTTCACCCGGTCCTCCGGAAGGCAATTTGGGAAATCCGGTGCAGACGGTGTTGGCCGGCCAGTCGGGGGCAGGTGCTGCGAACCAGTCAGGAAAAGCGCAGATCACCCGCTCGGGCGAGTGCAGCCAGGTTCGGCTGATGCTGCGGACCGGTGGCAGGTCGAGCGAGGCGCGCAATCGATTCAAATCCGGAGCGATGATCGGATCGCTGACCGTGCGCTCGATCATGTTGAGCAAAATGCGCACGGCCCAGCTGGGCAAGGTTTCGAGCCCCGGCAAAATCCCAAAAGGCGGGGCTTTTGCGGATAACAGGGCGATCGGGGAAAGATGGATCGTCGCCGCCGGATTGCCAAATTTTTCCTGCGCGAGGCGTACCCAAAGCGCCAGGGAGTTGCCAACCAGAATGCTCTCGCCGGGGCGGATATGTGCCGCAAGGGCTGTGTAGCCCTGTTGCATGCTGGGGCTGAGATGCCGCCAGCTAGCGCGCACGCCGCGCCAAGGATTTCGCCAGACTTCCTGGTCACGAACGCCTGCAAGATATTGCGCAGTACTTAGAACCGAGATGAAGGATAAGCCCGCGCGTTCAACATGCTCCTTAAAGTACTCACACGTAAGGAACTGAACTTCATGACCGCGCTGCGCCAATGTCTGACCGACCGCGATGTGGGGGTAAACATGGCCGTAGGTCCCGACACTGGAAATCACGATATGCATAAGATGGTATCCCGAAGTTCATCGGCCCGCAGTGCCCGCGGGTAACTGTGCCAACCAAATCAACGTCTTTCATCACACCGGAGATAGCTTGAGCGGCGCCAAAGCTATGAATGTAATGCTGATGACGTCGACGATAAGCAACAGAAATACTGCAGGGTTATAAAATCATTGTTGGTCGGAGTAGCTAACTGAACGTTTATTATTCTTAAGAAGAACGTCAAGTTAAAATCTCTTGAGGTTGGCGTAGGCTGCATTCGTTTTGAACACATGCCTCGTTAGTAACTCGAAAAGGCGTGGCCGCAATAAATACGTCATCCGCTTGATGATTAAGAGTAGCTTTATCGACGAACATAACATGAATTGCTCAGATCGAGTCATGGGAGATAACTAGAGCCGAGTTATGATTGTGGACGCAACACCGACGACGTCGTATTCGGCCGTCAGTAATGCAGATTTCGTAACGTCATAAAACTTTTACGGATTCATATCTCACGATATGTTTTATTCGTTAGAGTGGTCGTTAGTTACGTCAAGGCTTTCTCTATAAGTCCAAGAATTCATTTTTCGGCGCATGAAAAATTACTTTTTATTCAGTTAACTTTTTAACATTAAGTTAGTACGGGTTCTCGAAGAAGGACGCATACTCGAAAGACGCATACTCGAAAAAGGACTCAATAAATGAGTAGTCCGTTTGACGATCAAGAATCGCTCTATCTCGCGTTAATGAACACAAATGGGCAATACTCCATCTGGCCAGTCTTCCTTGACGTGCCAGATGGCTGGAACGTTGTCGCGGGTCCGATGTCACGCGCGGATACGCTCGCTTGGATCGATGTCGAATGGACCCAAGGCGGCGTAATTGCAGTCGGCTCTGGGGGATAGGATCATGAACGATGAAAGTTTTTCTCGTCTCGGCGGTCTCGAACAAATTTCTGCTGAGCCGGTCGTGCAAGCCTCGCATGATGATCTCTGGTTTCCACTCACCATCGCCCAGCGCGGCATGTGGTTTGCGCAGCGGATTGCCCCAAGGAGGGCCGTTTTCAATCTGGCGGAACTGGTCGAAATCCACGGTGCCGTCGATGTTGGGTCATTCTACGCCGCGCTCCGCCAAGTCACGCTCGAAGCCGCGGCAACCCGGTTGCGCTTCACCGAAATCGGCGGCGAACCGCGGCAATCGGTCAATCCGGACATAGACGGGATTATGCCGTTCGCCGATCTCAGTCATGAGGCGGACCCCTGGGCCGCGGCGCTCCAACAAATGTCGGAGGAGTATCAGCTTCCGCACGAACCATCGCGGGATCGACTTTGGGCGACCGGGCTCTTCAAGGCCGCAGACAACCGGTATTTTTGGTATCATCGCAGCCATCACATTCTGCTCGACGGTTTCGCTGGCGGGCTTGTCGCCCGTCGCCTTGCGGAACTCTACGGCGAACTGCATGAGCGCCGCACGCCCGAGCCGGCCCCCTTCGGCTCATTAAGCGATCTGGTTGCGGAGGACCATGCCTATCGTGAGTCTGACCGTTACGCGGTTGATCGCCAATATTGGGTGGATGAATTTGCTGATAAGCCACTGCCTGTCAGTCTCGGTCATTACCGGCCGACTCTCGAAGGTGGCCTGCTTCGCCGCTCGACGGTGCTGGCGCCGGATTTTGTTGACGCGCTGCGTGACGCGGCCCGTGCCGCACAAGGCAGTTACCCGCAACTGATGATCGCGGCGATTGCGATCTATTTTTATCGCATGACCGGGATCGAGGATCTGGTGCTGGGCTTGCCGGTGACGGCACGCAGCAACGGCCGGCTGCGCCGCGTTCCATTCATGGTCGCAAACGCAGTTCCGTTGCGGCTCAAGATCAAACCCGCCGATACTGTGGCCGATGTGGTACGGCAAGTCGGCAAACGGGTGCGCGAAGCGCTGCGCCATCAGCGTTACCGCTATGAAGACCTGCGTCGTGATTTGAATCTGCTGAGTGAAGGAAGGCATTTGTTCACCTCCATGGTGAACATCGAGCCGTTCGATTATGATCTGTGTTTCGGCGATGCGCCGACCTCGGTCCATAATCTGTCGAACGGTTCGATTGAGGATCTTGCCTTCTTCGTTTTCGACCGAGGCGCTGGTCGGCCGGTGCATATCGATGTCGACGCCAATCCGGAGATCTATGACGGTGACACGCTTGTCGCACATGTCAGCCGGCTCGAGCGGATGCTTCATCAGATCGCTGCCGACGTCACCATCCCGGTCAGCCGCCTGGTGCTGCTCGATGATGCTGCCCGGGCACGAATTTTAAAGACTGGCAGCCAGGCGACGCCGGACGCTGCGTTGCGCTTCATGCCGGAGGATTTCGAGCGCCAGGCGCGTGAGACGCCTTGGGCGGTGGCGGCGGTGTCAGAACAGCATAGCGTCACGTATCGCGAACTCGACGAGACGACGAACAGGATCGCCAACGCGCTGCGGGCGAGGGGGGCGGAGCCGGAGCGCATTATCGGGGTCTGCATGCCGCGCGGCATCGACATGTTGGCCGCGCTCCTCGGCGTGATCAAATCAGGGGCCGCCTATCTGCCGCTGGACCCGGATCTGCCGGCGGCGCGCCTCAAGGCGATGACGGCGGATGCAGCGCCGCTTCTGATCCTGGCCACCGCGGAGACGGCGGCGGCTGTGGCACCGCATCCGGTGATGTTGATGGACGAAGGGAGTTTTGCAGGGTTTCCAGCTGACCCACCTGTTATCATCCGTTCGCCGCAGTCGCCCGCCTACGTCATCTACACCTCCGGCAGCACCGGTCAGCCAAAGGGCGTCGTGCTGACCCGATTCAATCTGGCGAATTTTCTCGGCGCCATGGCAAAAAATATTCGCCTCGATCCATCGGATCGGATGCTGGCGGTGACCACGATCAGCTTCGATATTGCCGCCCTCGAACTCTATCTGCCGTTATTGGCCGGCGCTCGGGTCATTTTGGCACCGCGCGCATTGCGGCAGCACCCGCCGGCGCTGGCGCGGCTGATCGCGGTAAGCGGTGCAACCATCATGCAGGCGACGCCTTCCTTATGGGATATTTTGACCGGCACTGAGGTCGAGGCGTTGCGGTCCATGCGGATTCTGACCGGGGGCGAGGCGCTGCCGGAGGACCTTGCGCGCCGGTTGCTCGCGGTCGGCGCGGAGGTGATGAATTTGTACGGCCCGACCGAGACCGCCATCTGGTCGCTGATCCACCCGGTCCAGGGGGCAGGGACGCCAGCGATCGGCAGGCCGATCGACCGAACGCAGGTCTTCATTCTCGATGCCGGATTGGCCCTGGTTCCGGAGGGCATCATCGGCGATCTTTACATTGCCGGGGCCGGGCTGGCGCGTGGCTATCTCAAACGCCCCGGCCTGACGGCCGAGCGTTTTGTCGCCAATCCGTACGGTCCGCGCGGCAGTCGAATGTACCGTACCGGTGACCTCGCCAAAATTGAAAATGGCATGCTCTACTTCATCGGTCGTACTGACACGCAAGTAAAACTTCGCGGCTTCCGTGTCGAACTGGGCGAAATCGAGGCGGCGCTTACGGGCGAGCCTGCGATTGCCCAGGCGGCGGTGGTCCTGAGCAAGGGGCATCTGATCGGCTATGTCGTTCCCGTCTCGCCGGATATCGCGCTTGATTTCGGCGAGCTGAAACGCGCGCTCGCCCAGCGCCTCCCGGACTATATGGTGCCGGCGTTTTTCGTTCAGTTGAGGGAAATGCCGCTGTCGCCTGCGGGTAAGCTCGACCGGAACGCCCTGCCTTTACCCAAGCTTGCCGCAGCATCGAGCCGGGGCGAGCGAACGCCGACTGAGGAAATTCTGGCCGCGCTGTTCTGCGATCTCCTCGACCTCACGAACGTCGATATTGACGCGGGTATTTTCGAACTCGGCGCCGATTCACTAATTGTCGCCAAGATCGTCGCGGCGATCCGCAAAATCTTCGGTATCGATCTGCCGCTCGTGGCGTTGTTCGAGACGACGACCATCGCCGGCCTGGCGGCACTCATCGGCCGGACCAAGAGCGGACGTGCGCCGATCACGCTGCGGCCGAGGCCGGCACGTATACCGCTCGGTAGCAGCCAGTTGATGATGTTCGAGGCATGGCGAACACCCGGCGTTGCTGCCGCCTTCAACATGAATCTGGGCCTGCGGCTGCGCGGCGTGCTCAATGTGAAAGCGCTCGAAGCCGCAGTGAATGATGTCGTGGAGCGCCATGAAAGCCTGCGGACATTGATCGATGTCGGCGACGCGCTTCCCGCACAGTCGGTCCTGGCGCCGGAAGATGCGCGTGTGACACTGGTGGCATTGAAGCTGGCGGCTGGCGAATTGACGGAGACCATAAGTGCCGCTGCGCGCTTGCCATTTGACGTCACGCGCGAGCCGCCGATCCGCTTGCATCTCTGGACGCTCGGTCCGGATGACCATTTGTTATTGATCGTCGTGCAGCACGTCGCCGCCGATGGAAGCTCGTTGGCGCCGCTGACGTGCGACCTGGCGTTGGCCTACAGAGCCCGGCTGGACGGCGCCGCGCCGGCCTGGAAACCCCTGGCGCTGCAATACGCCGATTACGCTCTCTGGCAGCAGGAGGAGAATACCAGGCTCTCCAGCCAGCTGGCGTTTTGGCGCCAGGCTTTGGCGGATGTGCCTGCGGCCGCGCTGCCCGTCGATTATGCCTATCCGGCTTCCCTCGGTTTTGCCGGCGACGTGGCGCCGGTCTTGATCGGTCCGGAGCTACATGCGGGTCTCGTCAGCCTGGCGCGCGCCAGTGGTGCCAGCATGTTCATGGTGTTGCAGGCGGGAATTGCCGCCTTGCTCTGCCGGCGCGGCGCAGGCGAGGATATCCCGATCGGTACCCCCATCGCAGGGAGGACCGATGTTGCCCTTGACCCGTTGATCGGCAGTTTTTTCAATTATCTGGTCCTGCGCACCGATCTTTCGGCCAACCCCAGTGTGGCCGAACTGATCGCGCGTATCCGCAAGTTCAACCTTGCCGCCTACGCTCACCAGGATGTCCCTTTCGATATGGTTGCCGCCGCCCTGGGCGCACGCCACGGCGGCCCGCGGCAGCCGCTGTTTCAGGTGATGCTGAATTTCCAGAACTGGTCTCAGGTTAAATTCGAGATGCCCGGTCTCGCCGTGACGCCCGAACCGGTCTGGCTGCGGACCGCGCGTTACGAACTGACGTTCTATTTAAGCGAAACACGCGATGCAGAGGGCAAACCAGCGGGCATCAGCGGTGGGCTTGAATATCGTAGCGACCTGTTTCTGCGGGAAACCGCGACGCAGCTGGTGGCTCAACTGATGACCTTGCTTGGCAGCGCCGTCGCCGATCCGGCGACAAAAGTCAGCAATCTTCTCCTGGAGGCGTCACCATAATGGCAAAATATCTGCTTGCCGCCACGCCGATGCCCGGTCACGCCGATCCGGTCATTGCCGCCGCCGCTGGGCTGGTGGCGCGCGGCCACGAGGTCGTCGTCCATACTGGAAGCTTGTTTCGTGCCGCCGTGGAACGCAGCAATGCGGGCTTTGTTCCGTTAGCGCCGGAAATTGATATTGACTACCGCGACATCGACTCGCGCTTCCCGGAGCGCGCCGCCTTGCCGCCGGGGCCAGCGCAAATGTTGTGGGGGATGCGGCATCTTTTCGCCGATGCGATTTTTGCCCAGCATCAGGGTCTTTGCGATATCCTGAGCGGTTTTGCGGCGGATGCGATTCTCGCAGACATGATGTTCATGGGGACGTTGCCGCTATTGCTTGGCCCGCGCGGTGCGCGTCCCGTGATCGCGCATCTGGGGATTTCGTGCCTGGCCCTTTCGGGAGCTGACGTTGGGTTCTTCGGATCGGGGCTGCCACCTGCGCGCACCGCGCAGCAGCGTACCCGCAACGAAGCCCTCACAGCCTACATGCAGCGTCAAGTGTTTTCGGGCGTGCAGACCTATATCAACGATGTCCTGACATCATCCGGCGCGCCGAACTTGCCCTGCTTCGTCACGGATGCCGTCATCACGTTGCCGGATGCGTATTTTCAGCTTGGCACGCCGAGCCTCGAATACGAGCGTGAGCTGCCCTCCAATATCCGCTTCATCGGCGCGCTGCCGGTGCCGGCGCGGCTATTTGAACGGCCAGTCTGGTGGGGTGATGTCGAACAGGCCCGCGTCGCCGGCCGCAGCATTGTGCTGGTCACGCAAGGGACCATCGCCAGCGCTGACCTCGGCCAGCTGGTGATCCCGACGCTGAGAGCGTTGGCGCGAACCGACGTGCTGGTCATCGCCGTCACCAGCGGCGCCGATCCGCGGCCGATCGCCGCGACGGCGCCGCCGAATTCGCGGATTGCGCGCTTCATCCCCTATGAGGCGGTTCTGCCACATATCGATCTGCTCATCACCAATGGTGGCTTTGGTGGGGTTCTGCAGGCGTTGACGCATGGTGTGCCGCTACTGGTCGCGGGCGATTCAGAGGAAAAGCCGGAAATTGCCGCGCGCATCGCGCATGCCGGGCTGGGGATCAACCTCGCCACCGGCCAGCCTGCTGCGACACTGATTGCCGCCGCGGCCTCCGAAATTCTGGGTAGCAATGCCTATCAAGCGAGGGCTGACGCGGTCGCCCGCGAACTGGGTGTTATCGATGCGATCGGTACGATCGAGGCTGTGCTCGCTGCGGCACGCGCAGAGGCGCTGGCGACGGCATGAGCCAGGCGGAAACGCAAGCGGTACCGCCGTTTCTCTGGTGTGGCCTGCCGACGACCAAACTCGATGACCGGAGCCTTGCCCGCTTAGGCAGCGTCCTGGACGACGAAGAGCACGGACGTATCAAGCGGCTCCTCCGCGTGCAGGCCCGCCGTGACGCGGTTGCCGCTCATGGCCTGCGTCGCCTGTTGCTGGCCTCGCTGACCGGCAGGCCCGCCGAATCCTTCCGATTTTGTGCCGATCGTGCGGGTGGAAAGCCGAAAGCCGCAGGGATGCCCGGTGTCGATGTCAGCCTCACGCATTGTGACGGCTACGCGGCAGCAGCGGCAATCGGCATGGGGGGACGGATCGGAATCGATGCCGAACCGCTAAACCGCGATGTTGAGCCGGAACTGACGGTAGCGATGACGGTTCCCGGCAAGAAGGGCGTGAGAGGCGCACCGATCGTCGTCCGGACGATGCAGGAGGCACTGACAAAGGCCGAAGGGTCCGGCCCTGCGCTGAATGTGACGCGGCTTGAGATTGACCCCTGCGCGCCGCGGCTCGTCGCGGCACCGGAATCATTCGGGGACCCGGCCTGCTGGCGGCTCGAGCGTCATCACCATGCCGGGTTCGCCGTTGCCATTGCCATGCGCTTGCATACCGGCCGATAAAACGTGCCTGGCAAGCCAACATACTTGCTGATCCTCGCCGGGGCGTCGTTGACGATGCTGATCGTCTGGCGGGGGAAGCTTCACAGCGCGGCAGCCCCCGATCCGCCGCCGCAGGTAAGCGTGGTGACCGCAACGACGCAGAAATTATCTACGAAACTGGTGATCGTCGGGACGATTGAACCGGTCGTCGAGATCGATCTCGGCGCCCGTGAAGCCGGCACGCTCGCCGCCGTGGCGGCGAATATCGGCGACCATGTGACAAAGGGCGAGGTGCTGGCCAGCCTGGATACCGGTCAGCTGGCACCCGATGTGGCGGCGGCCGCGGCACGGTTGAGGATGGCTGAGGCCAATGGCGCGGCAGCGGCCAGCGCGTATGAAAGGGTCGCCGATATCAGGGCGACGGGCGCCATCGCCCCCAAGCGGATCGACGATCTAGCCGCGGATGCAGCCGCCCAGAAAGCCCAGATCGGGATCGCCAAGGCCGATTTGGCGGCGGCGCAGGCGCGCCTCGCGGAGGCCGCCGTCATCGCGCCGACGGATGGCGTTATCGCCGCCCGCGATGCCGAAGTCGGACAATATGCCGCCCCCGGCGGGCCTCCGTTGTTTACCTTGATCGGCAGTCAGGGGCTGATTTTCCGTGCCACGATCCCACAGGATCAGATCGCGTTGATTGCGCCGGGCGTGGCCGTGACTTTTGATCTTCCGGGCGGCACGGTGACCGGCAAAATGATCGGCGCCGACCCTGCGGTCGATGCCGCGACACATCTCGGCACCGTTCGTGTCGCGCTGCCGCGGAACCCCGCCTTGCGCGTCGGCGCATTCGTCGAGGCCACTGTCGATCTTGGCTGCCATAGGCAGATGGCGGTGCCGCAAACCGCCCTGGTGGCCGATGCAGGCGGGTTTCATGTCGTTGTGGTGGCGCACGGCGTCGCCGTGTTCCACCCGGTGACGCTCGCTTCCCTGCCGGGCAATGCATCGACCCTGGTCCCCGTCGCCTCGGGCGTTGCCCCAGGCGATGTGATCGTCGCGGATGCCGGCGCCAGCCTATTTAACGGCCAGCGGGTAAGACCGGTCGATTGATGCTGGCTAGCATGATGACGGTATGGCCGCTCCAGCGCGCGGCCGCGGCGGGCTCATGAGAAACCTGTCGGCGCACGCAATCCGCAACCCGATGCCGGTTGCCGTGCTGTTTCTGGTCTTAGCGCTGGGCGGCGTGCTCGGGTTTCGCGCCTTGCCAGTTACGCTTAGCCCCGATACGTCGTTTCCCGTGGCCGTGGTCACAGCGGTCGATCCGGGGGCCGATCCTGCGGACCTTGCGCAATCGGTGACGGAGCCGATCGAGGACGCCGTTGCGGCGATTGCCGGCGTGCATCATGTGTTGTCGCAGACAGCCTCGGGCATTGCCACCATCACGGTGGAATTCAACATCGGCGTTAATCCGGACGCGGCGCTTGCTGCCGTCCGAGCGGCGGTCGACACTGCGCGGGAACGGCTCCCGCCGGGGCTGCAACCGCCCAGCGTCACGCAGCTGGAAACGCAAGGCGGCCCCGTTCTCACCTATGCCGTCGCCGATCCGTCGCTGTCGGTGCTGGCACTCGGCCATCTGGTGCGGACCAGGGTGATGGGCGCCCTATCCGACCTGCCGGGAGTCGCTACGGTTACGGCGCTTGGCGCACGATCACCGGAAATTAGGATTGCCGCCGACCCGGCGCGGCTGGCGACGTTTGGCCTCACGCTGCCGGCGTTGGACCGGCAGATTCGGGCGGCGGTCGGGGTTCCGCAGTCAGGGACTGGCATGGTGAACGGTGCAGCCGCGCCAGTCAGTACGCGTGCCGCCTACGATTCGGCGGCATCGCTCAGCGGCTTGCCAATCGCGCTTGCGTCTGGTGTGTCGGTGCCGCTCGGCGCCATCGCGTCGGTGCGGAAAGATGCGGCGCCGGCCGTTACGCTGGCACGGTTGGACGGTTCGCCGGTGGTTGCCTTCGCGATCTGGTCGTCTCCGGGGAGCGACGCGCTCAAACTCGCCGGGGCTGTGCAGGCCACTCTGAACGATCTGACCGTTAGCCACCCTGGACTGGTGTTCACCCGTGTCGCCGGCACGGTGGATGAGACGCGCTCGAGCTATGACACCGCCCTTGAGGCGCTCCTCGAGGGGCTGCTTCTGGCGGCGGCAACCGTATGGCTGTTTTTGCGCAATCTGCGCGCAACCGTCATCGCGGCGCTGGCGATGCCGCTTTCCTTGTTGCCGGTGTTTCTGGTGCTGATGCTGCTCGGCCAGAGCCTGAATTCCATCACCTTGCTGGCCTTGGCGTTGGTGGTGGGCATTCTGGTCGACGATGCAATTGTCGAGATCGAGAACATCCAGCGGCATATCAGCATGGGCAAACGTCCCTACCGGGCGGCGCTCGATGCGGCGGACGAAATCGGTCCGGCGGTGGTGGCCACTAGTTTCGCGATCATCGCGGTCTTTCTGCCGGTGAGTATGATGCAAGGCGTGGTCGGGCAGTATTTCAAACCTTTCGGCTTGGCAGTGGCCGTCGCGGTGTTTGCCTCGCTGCTGGTCGCAAGGCTCTTTACGCCGCTGCTTGCGGCATTTTTTCTGGTTCATGGTTCGCAGCAACGCCGGCCGGAATCGAGCGCCGGCTGGCTGCAGGAGTACCGCGTCTGGCTCGATCGAGGACTGGCCAATCCCCGTACCTGCCTCATCGTCGCCGGCGGCGTTCTGGCGCTGACCGTGCTGGTCGCGAGCCTGCTGCCCATCGGTTTTCTGCCGGCACAGGATCAGGATGAATCCCACGTTGCCCTCATTTTGCCACCAGGCAGCACCGTCGAGACCGCGGATTTGGAAGCCGCCGGATTGAGCCGGGTGTTGCTTGATACCGCTCGTCTACACAGGGATATCAAGAGCGTTTTTACGCTTAGCGGTGGCGGCAACGCTGGCGGTATCGGCGCCAATCCGGCGGCACCGAACGACGTTGCGATCACCGTGCTGCTCCGCGCCGACCGGCCCGATACCCGGACGCAGTTCGAAGCCAAGTTGCGTACGGTGCTCGACTCTGTGCCCGATCTCGACTGGCATATGACCGACCAGGGCAGTTCTCGGGATGTCGAACTCGATTTCACTGGCGGGGACCCGGCGGTGCTTGGCCAGGCGATGCAACATTTGGCTACCGAGGCTGCGTTCCTACCCGGGCTGTCGCATGTGCAGACCAGCTTGGCGCCGTATGCCACCGACATCAGCATTACTTTGAAGGAGGAGTTGGCCACGACGCTCGGGGTCACTACCGCCGATCTCGCCGGGACGCTCGTCCTGGCCACCGGCACCGTGCTCCCCGCTGCGCCGGTTGTTTCAGAGGCGGGCACGCTGATTCCGCTGCGCCTGGAACTGGCCGGCGCCGCAGATGAGGCCGCACTCGGTCAGTTGCCGATCCGGGCGGGAGCCGGCGAGGTACCGCTGGCCTTGGTCGCTGATCTCGGTATCCAACCTGGCCCTGCCTTGATCACGCGGGTGGATCGCACGCCGATGGCAGGCATCGGCGCGGATCTGCTGCCGGGTACGACGCTCGGGCAGGCGCTGCACGAGTTGCGCGCGCTGCCGGCCTATAGGCCCCTTGCCACGGACGGTGTGACTGAACTCGACCTCGGAGCCGCGGAATTCATGCGCAATATGTTCGCGCAATTTAGCGTGGCCCTCGGCGGCGGCCTGCTCGTCCTGCTTGGCGTGATGTTGCTGCTATTCCGCAACTGGCTGCAACCGCTGACCGTTCTGGCCACCCTGCCGCTGAGCGTTGGCGGCGCATTGCTCGCGTTGCTGCTTGGCGGTTTCGCGCTCGACTTGTCATCATCGATCGGCCTGCTCGCTTTGCTCGGAATCGTCACCAAGAACGCTATTCTGATGGTCGATGCGGCCCTGACCGGCGAGCGCGCCGGACTGCCGAGGGTGCAGGCGGCACGCGATGCCGGTATGCGGCGCGCACGGCCGGTGGTGATGACGAGCATGGCGATGGTCGCCGGCATGATACCGGTGACACTGACCAGCAGCGCCGGGGCGTCGCTGCGCCAACCGATGGCCTTTGCGCTGATTGGCGGCCTGCTCGCCTCGACCGCGCTGAGCCTGTTCCTTGTTCCGGTATTCTACGTGCTGATCGGCAACGTTACCGATCGTCTCGCGCCTGTATTTGCGAGGTTGGTCACGACCGTGCCTACGGATTTCGAGTGAAACATTCCCGCTTGGTGCTTGTCTTACCGTTGATGCTGGCCGCCTGCGGCTTGCATACGGAACCGCCGATGGCCTTGCGGTTGCCTGCAACTTTCGAAGGCGCACCGGTTCCAAGCCGCCCGAGGGTCGATCTTTCGCGCTACTGGACATATTTCGACGATCCGGTGCTCGACCAGCTGGTCGATCAAGCGGTGGCGCAGAATTTCACACTCCAGGCGGCGAAAGCCAGGATAACCGCCGCCGCTGCAATCGGCAGCGCGGAAAATGCCGCGCTGTTGCCGTCATTGGACACGGCTGGCGGCGTTGGAACCGAAAAACTATCACCAATCGGCCATGCTTTGCCAGGCGCTTCTCCCGGCCAATTAACGTCCTTCGGGACGCTCGAATCCAGTTGGGTCCTACCATTGTTTGGCCGGTTCGGTGCTACCGAAAAAGGCGCTGCGGCGGCGCTGGACATAGCCAAAGCGGCGCGGCAAGCGGCACAGGTGGCCGTGGTAGCGGAGATTGCGGAAGCCTACGTCGATCTGCGCGCCGATCAGCAGGAGCAGCGCCTGCTCCAGGCCGAGCTTGGCGAATCTAACGATATCGTGAGCCTCGTCAGGATTCAGGCCGGCGTGGGAGTTGCCAGCGATCTCGACGTTGCGCGGGCACAAGCTCATGCCGAAGGGCTTGCCTTCAGGCTGCCCGGTGTACAGCTTGCCATCAACACGGACATTTCGCGCATCACGGCACTGGAGGGGCAGACGGCACCGGATGCAAAGCTTATGATTGCGGCGCCGATCCCGTCAGCGCCCAAATTCATTCCCGATCTTGTTCCCGTTGATCTGCTACGGCTTCGCCCCCAAATCATCGAGGCGGAAGCAGAGGTCGCGAGCGATGCTGCGACTCTAGGACTTGCCACGGCAGACCTCTATCCGCAATTCACCCTGGGCGGCTCGCTCTCGATTTTCATGGGAAGCAGCGTCGTCGACTCTCTAACCGGCGCGAAACTGCCGGATAAGGTCACGCTGCTGGGGGGTGGCACTGGCGTGACCATTCCGCTGCTCGATTGGGGACAACGCTACGAGACGGCAAAGGCCGCGCAGGCGAATCTTGCCGCGGGAATCGAGGATTATCACGAAGCTGTGGTTGACGGGGTGTACGCCGTCGATACTGCCCTTGCCGAAATTACTGCGTCACGCGTGGAAGTGGTGACGGCAAGGCGCGAACAGATATCCGCATCGCGCGCACTGAACGCTGCGCAGATTTTGTTCGGCCATGGCCTCACCAACCTTTCGGATCTTCTTGACGCTGAGCAACAACGCCAACAGGCGGATATGGATAACACGGACGCCGCTGCGGCGGCCGACACCGCTGCGATCAGCTTCTATGAAGCAGTCGGTGGTGGCGCGATAATTTTGCCGAAAAAAAGCCGGCCGGCGCCGTCAAAATCGGCCGGATGATTTTGTTGGGCGTGAATCAGCCGACGAGGCGGGCTCGCGTCCCTTGGCGCAGCCCCCGATCGGCCGCGACGGACAAGCTAGGCTCAGGACTCATTCCTTGAGATAGAATCCGACTGTGGCTGCGATGCAGATGGCTGAGAAGAAGGTGTGCGCGCATCTGTCGTAGCGTGTGGCGATACGCCGCCAGTCTTTGAGTTTGGCAAACATGTTCTCGATCTTGTGGCACTGACGGTAGAGCGGTTTGTCATAATCGAGCGCCTGCTTGCGGTTCTTTGTCGGCGGGATACATGGGATGGTACCGCGCTCAACCAGGCTATTGCGAAACCAGTTGCTGTCATAACCGCGGTCGGCAATCAGCGTGGCGGCCTTGGGCAGGCGGGGCAGCAGTACCTTCGCCCCTTTATGATCGCTCACCTGACCGGCGGTGAGGTGGAGCAGGATCGGTCGGCCAACCTCGTCGCAGACGGCGTGCAGCTTGGAGTTCAGGCCGCCTTTTGTCCGTCCCAGACAGCGGGGAAAGCCCCTTTTTGTGCCAGACTCGCTGCTGTGCGGTGGGCCTTCAAATGCGTGGCGTCGATCATGACGCGCTCAGGCTTCCGGCCTCCGGTCGCCAACGCGGTGAAGATACGATCGAACAGTTTAAGCGCGAGGCCGGGAAAGTGATCGAGTCGAGCTAGTCGCCCAGGTGGTCGGCGAGAGCCTGGCGCGGGTTCGGACCCGTCTTATGGCAATTCCGGCCGAGCAGGCGCCGGCGCTCCACCGATGCAAGACGGTCGGCCAGCTACAAGACCAGCTGCTGGAATGCATTACGGATGCCCTAACCGAACTCGTGACCGATCCCGTCGCAGCCTTACGCGGTCCGCTCTCGATACTGTTCGCGCACCATGCGAGCGAATGCGTCTTGCGCGGAATCGCTGCCATCTATAGCCGACTGGATCGTCCAGGCTTGCGCCTTTTCCGGTGCAATCACGTATATTTGTGGAGTAATGAGCGGTACGTGTGCAGCCCGACCTGGCCATGGGACGTAAATGAGGGCACCAAACAACTATCAATGGATATATGAATCACTGTAGCCGATTACCTCCCACTTATTGGAACAGGTCCGGGTTGGAGGCTTTAAGCCCTGTGGTAGTATCGGAGGATTGCCTGGGTCACTACAGGATTCGTCAAGTTGTGTCTGAGTTATGTTCGATGCATCTGTACCTTGCCCGAAATCTGCATGAGTGACATCAGCATCGTCAAAAGATGCTCCAGATACATCAGCGCCCTCGAAATTAGGGCCGTATAGGATTGCAGAATCAAAATATACACCATGCATTCTTGCGGAAATCAGTCTGGCATATGTCAAACGCGCCAAAGCTAAATTGGCGCCATCAAAGTTTATCCCATAAGGTGTCTGCTCAATGGTGCCAAAGGATGGGGGCTCGGAAAGGGGGTTTTGGGGGGCGTTAGAATTATCAAGCCAGTTTTGACTTAAGTGCATGATTTCGATCTTCTGGCCAAGAAGCGGATAAGCGTCTCAGAGCTGACTTCGGCCGCGGCGCCGCACCGCGTTGTACCGCCCTTCGGGTAGCGTGGGCTCCACGCATCATTCCAAACACTGGTTTGTGACAAGACATTGCCTGCCAGGACGACTTCGATGGCGCCGCCTGATACCCGCAGGCTGGCGCAAGGCGGTAGGCAGTAATTCGCAACCACAGGGAGGCCGATCGCGAAATAGTCGCTCTGCCAGTAACCATGCGGCATAGGGAAGAGGCTCGTGCAGAATGGTATAGCGGAGCCCGTGTGACCCTGCATTGTAACGTCTTCTATTCTAGTTGCATGATACGATCCTGCAACGGACAATGTGTCTTTGATGAAGATCGGAGCGCTGGGCTCGAAAAGATCCTGATCGGGATCCAATGTAAACTCGTCGGTGACAAGGTAAGCTCCGACATAAAGGTCTCCATATTTTGCCCGCCCGGTATCGAATGGAGTGACAAACGAGACCCACCGGGATGGTGCGCAGCGTGCCAGTTTTATGTGTTCCTTCAAAAGACCATCAAGATCGCTGTCATCCGCAAGGCACTGTTCAGGAAAGTCTCTAAGCCATTCGGGTCGTTCTGTTGGTTCAAGTTCGAAAAACCCACCTACGGCTGGGATGTGTTCGAGAAGTTCGTCTAGCGCTCTCTCCAACGGCATTTGCCATTGGCTAACAGCTAGAGAAAACGTGCGAATATACGCTGAACGGAAAACCTCGGCCTGCCTTTGAAGGTACTGTCCAACGACACCAGATCGAGTTTCTCCGTAACTATCGAAATAGTGCGGATAAGCCGTACAGCCGGTCCCCAACTGATCGCGAAGCTTCTTCCACTCAAACGCCCATTGCTGCACGAATGGTAGACCTTCTTCAGCGCTTCTCGGGAGGCTAGGCTGCGCTTCAGCAGTTGCTCCCGTAACACGCGGGCAAAAGCACCTCCCACAGGGGACTTGGTATCATCGGGAGCTGCCTGCTCGAGCGGCGCGGTCTTTCTCGCGTCACGATGATCCATTGTGGCGTCACCAGGGGCGCGGCACCAAGGCGTCCATTGTCCGTTGTGGAGCAGCGAAGGGTGATCACGGAAACGTGATAACGGGCCCAAGAGATCGCGAAAATAAGAAAGCTTTGTTGCTAGCGTGTAGCTAAACGCTAACGCCGGCTTCGAGCGGCCTTGTAACGCATTGAAAAGATTGGCGTCCCGTAGGGGATTCGAACCCATGTTACCGCCATGAGAGGGTGGTAAATAGCGCTTTATAGCGTCTGAGAGTGTTTGGTGTTTCATATAACATATTGAAATTACTTCCGTAGACATCCTGTTTTGTTCTGTACTACGTTTGCCGTATAGACTTCGCACCCCGATTTGCCGTATGTGTTTCTCGTAGCGCGAACGAACGGCGGTAACGCGGTTCGAGCTCAACGCGCGCCAGAATGGAGCTTTTGCAATGCCGAGGAAGGCAAGGGACGAACGTCTTGATAGCCGGACCGCCCGGTTGAAATTGACGCCTCGACGGGAGCCATACTGGCGCACCATCCAACAGGGCCGGCTGGTCGGCTACCGGCGTTTGGCCGGGGGTAAGGCTGGTACCTGGATTGCGCAGTTTTACCAGCGCGAAATGACGCCGTCCCGACAATTCTTATCGCTTGGTACTGCCGATGACATGCTCGAAGCTGACGGATTTGTGACCCTTACCTTCAATCAGGCACAGGAGAAGGCTGCCAAATGGTTTGGCGAACTGATGCGAGCTGACGGCAGGAAGGCCGAGCCGCTCACGGTGAAAGAAGCCGTAGAACACTATCTTGCTGACTATACAGGTCGTGGCGGAAAGGCTCTGAAAGACTTAGAAACCGCTTTTAACGCCCATGTACTGCCGACGCTCGGTGATAAGCAAGTCGCGCGGCTGACTGCGCCAATGATCCGGACTTGGTTGCGGGATCTAGCCTCTGCTGCTCCCAGGTTGCGTGTGAGCAATAAGCCCGATGCGCAGCCGCGCAAAGCTGCGCCCAAGGCCAGCACCCCCGATGCAATGCGCGCACGCCGCGCCAGCGCAAACCGCGTCCTGACGAACCTGAAAGCCGCTCTTAATCTGGCGTTCCGTGAACAGCGCGTGCCGAGTGACGACGCGTGGCGCCGCGTCGAACCCTTTCAAAACGTTGGCCAACCGCGAATCCGTTATTTGTCCGATGATGAGGCAGTACGACTTATCGATGCTAGCAGTCCGGCTTTCCGCGATCTTGTTCAGGCCGCGCTGCTGACCGGCTGCCGTTATGGTGAACTGGCGGCAGCAAAGGCAATAGACCTCAACCTCGACGCCGGCAGCCTGCGCATACCCGTGGCCAAGGGAGGAAAGCCCCGGTCGGTGGTGTTGACTGCCGAGGCCGTGCAATTGTTCAATCGTTTGTCAGCCGGAAAGCCTGCGGGCGCCCTATTGTTGGTCCGGGGCGACGGCAGCGCGTGGGGAAAAAGTTACAGTCAAAGACCGCTAGCTGAGGCATGCAAGGCGGCACGCATTTGCCCTGGCATCACTTTTCACGGCCTCCGCCATACCCACGCTAGCCGTCTCGCCATGGCAGGGACGCCGATGTCCGTCATTGCCGCGCAGCTTGGGAATAGCGAGGCCGTCTGTGCGAAGCACTACGCGCACCTTAGCCCTAGCTACGTGTCCGATACGATCCGGGCAAACTTTAAGCCTTATGGTCTTGAAGTTGAACCCGATACCGAGGCAGCGGTTCGAGAGGCATAACAGATACCGTGCCGCCCGGTCTTTTGGCGGTAATGGGGTGGCGAGCGGTGGTGGAACACCGCCCGCCGATGGCCCCGCCCATGGAGAGTGTCAAAATGAGCGAAGACCACGATAAGACTACCACGCGAGCGCCCGTGGGCAAACCGAGAGCGTCCGACGGAGACAATATCTGCACATTGGAAGCAAGATGTCCGTGCTTTGCTCCGTGCTTAGTATGGTTAACAATCTGCGCGACATCTGAGGGACGGGTTCCGCCCACAATTTGTAAGTAGAAATTAGGGGGGCACCGAAGATTCGGTGTCACCCCCGAATTGAATGGCTGCAGCGTTCCATTTTGGAATAAAAAACTTAGAGATTTCCTTCGATTTATCGAACCTGCCGTATTGCCGCCAGGTGCACGCGTGCTGTTATTGGGCAGTCGTGTGAGATACAGTGGAATAAAACGCGATGAGCAAATCAAGATATACGACTATTCCAGATTGGCAGACATTGACGGGGATGAACCGGTCAGCAACTTACGTTGCGCTGGCTGCCGGTCATCTGCGCGCCGTCAAGCTTGGTCGTCGAACCTTGATCGATGTCCAGCACGGATTGGCGTGGATGGATTCGCTGCCTCCTGCAAATATCCGGCTCCCATCTGTAAAGGTCGGTTAGTAGGCTCTCTCCGCTAACGCTGCTTCGCATGGCGTAGTCGCTTTTGCTGTATGTTCAGCGTGAACCAGCTTCAGGCTATGGCGTGTCGTAGGGGGCTTCCCATGCCCGTTCCGTGTTGGCAGCCAAATTCAAGAGAATAGAAAAACTCGCCGCATTTGACACGGGGAGCGGTAGGCTAGCGAAAAATTGCTTAGCGGCAATTTAGTAGTAGGAAGTGCCGACTTCACGATCAAGCGCAGAATTGCGAAAGATTCCGTACGATGAGTTTAAAACTCATAAATTTTTTCTATAGAAAATTGAATCTGCTCCGGTTCTGGCTAGCCAAGGCAACCGCTAACGCAAACTGTATAGCGTGGCTGTGCACGATGGCCAAGGTCGGCTGCGAATGGGGTGAGGTCGTTCAAAGTGTCCGTGGCCACAAGACGCGGAGCGTGGCGGCCGTAAGTCTGCGAGCGATGGAGAATAGCAAGTGACCGCGTCGATGCCTATTCTTGAATCTGCTCTTTCGATCGCAGCTGCCGGCTGGCCGGTCTTTCCGTGCGGTGCGGATAAAGCGCCGGTTTGCGCCGGTGGATTGAAGGCAGCGACCACGGATCCGACCCGCATCAAATCGCTTTTTTCCATTTCAAAAACGGCGATGATCGGGATGAGAATGGGCAAACCATCAGGCTTGATCGCGGTCGATATCGACCCGCGGCATGGTGGCGAGAATTGGCTCGCAACACATCTCGCCGACCTGCCCGAGACCCGGATACACAGCACAATGAGCGGCGGCGTTCACCTCCTATTTCGGGCGCCCGATGTCGAGATCCGCAACAGCGCCAGCAAGATCGCGCCCGGCGTGGATGTGCGAGGCGAGGGGGGCTATATCATAGTCCCGCCGTCGCCGGGCTACAGCATCGAGAACCCCGACGTCGATATCGCTGATTTACCGGCTTGGCTTGAGGCCCTGTGTAAGCCCGCCCAGGCGCCTGCACCATCGGGGGCGGCGGACCGTCCGGCACGCCCAGCGGCCACCGTAGACGACGCAACGCCATACGGCCGGGCCGCGCTCGATAGCGCTTGCAACGAGATCCGCAACGCGCCGGACGGAGCCAAGCACGACACGATCAATCGCGTCGGATTCTCGATCGGTGGCATCGTCGGGGGCGGCGAACTGGCCGACGCCGAGGCGTTTTCGGCGCTCTCGTTGGCGCTCGCCGATCTTCGGCCGCGGTGCGCGGATTTCCGCGCCGCGGAACGGACCTTGCGCCGGTCCTATGACGAGGGCAGGGGCCGGCCGCGCGAGATCCCGGCAATGCAGCCCCAGTTGGTGGCGGATCTTTCGAACATCGCGCCGTTCCTGGCAAAGCACGCCGACGCCAACACGGCGCTACAGCGTGCCGCGACCTCGAAACCGCTACCGGTGAGCGACGAGATTATGAACGTCGACGGCGCCCTGAAAATGTTCGTCGATTACTGCAACGCGACTGCGATTTCGCCGCAACCGTTCCTGGCGCTCGCCGCCGGCATTACGGCGATCGGCGCGCTCGCCGGGCGCAAGTATCGCACGCCGACCAACTTGCGGAGCAACATCTACGCGGTTGGGGTGGCCGATTCTGGCGGCGGCAAGGATCACGCGCGCCAAAGGCTTAAGGATATTTTTGGTGCGGCCGGCTTAACGCAATACATGGGGGGCGAGGATATCGCGTCGGGAACCGCCATGATGACGGCGCTCGCTCGGCATCCGTGCATTTTGTTCCAAATCGACGAGTTCGGCGACTGGCTGGATGACGTGTTGGGGCCGAAATCGACGCCGCACCGTAAGCAAATCGCCCAGCGCTTAAAGACGCTTTATAGTGCCGCAGGCAATTTTGTCAGTGGCACTGAATATGCGGACCAGACCAAAATGGGACGACCGCGTGAGGATATCCAGCAGCCGCACGCGTGCATGTATGGAACCACGACGCCGCGGCAATTCTGGAAGGCGATCGCCGCCGGGTCGCTCGAAGATGGGTTGCTCGCCCGGTTCCTTATTTTCGTTACGCCGGAAAGCTACCCGGACAAGCAACGGCCGCCTCATATCGACCCACCGTCGGATCTGATCGAAGCGTTCAAGGCGATCGCCGAGGGCGCCGATGACGCGCCCGGCAGTGAGCTGGGCCAGCTCATGTTGGCGACAACGAAGCCGGAACCCGTCACCGTGCCGATGACGACCGAGGCCGTGGCGGCCTATGAGGCGCTTGATGATTGCCAGCTGCAACGCCAACGCAAGAGCGCCGGCACCTACGTCACTGCGATTGCTGGTCGACTGACCGAGAACGCGACAAAATTGGCGCTGGTCAAGGCAGTGTCGCGCAATCCGCGGGCACCGGTCATCACCGGTGCGGACATGGCCTGGGCGCGGACGCTGACCGAGCATTGCGTCGATACCCTGCTACGCGAAGCAAGCGAGAACGTGGCGGACACGCCATATGCGAAGAACATGCAGACCGCCTTGCGCCTGATCCGTAAGCATGGCCCGGCGACTGAATATGAACTCGTCCGAAAAGGATGGAGGATTCCCAGCCGCGAGCGAACGGAGATCTTAATGACGCTCGCGCAAAGCGGTGAAGTTATTGCCGTTAGAAAGGAGGGCGGGACCGGAAAGGGTGCTCCAGCAACTCGCTATTCGATAGGTGCTGCGTGATGCGAAAGGGGCAGAACAAAGGCCGTTATGGGTGGTCAGCTTTTTGTGGTGATTGTGGAGCTTATGTGAAAGTAGATGTTATAATACATCTTAAAAAATTATTTATTGCACTGCGGTTTTTTCTAAATGAAGTGCTATAAAATCTATTATAACTATTTTCACATACCCACTGATAGCTAAGGGTATTTCTTAGGCAAAGCCCTGTAAAAAAAATGCGTTGGGTGTTTGTAGTGATAATAGATTTTGTAAAATTTTTGGCTGACATCTGTCATTTTTTTTGGTCATATTAAGGATGTGGCAATCAAGAGTTTCGTGTGAATATAGAAATTGATATTGTACGCTACATTCTTAGGGTTCAATTAATGCAAAAAAGAATCAATTAAATTGAAAATTTGCAACGCATTGCGCTTGCCGCCTTCCTGACGAAAGGGGTAGCGATGCTGAATCGACTCTGTCAAAATAGAAATGGTGTTATGAAACTATCAACGGAATTGCTAAGTAGATCTGAAGCGGCAAACCGTGCGCGCGTAAAAGTCTGTTCGCTCGATCGCTACATCAAAGCCGGAACCGGGCCCGTTGTGACAAAGATCGGTGGCCGTATCTTTGTGATGACATCAGATTTAGAGGCTTGGATCAATAGCCGGCGAATGCCGAACCTAGTCGATTAACGCCGCCCCCTGCAACGCCGGATGGCGCTGCATCCCTTCGATGGAGTTTCAATTTATGAGTTCATTTTCTCATCTGGTCGGTTCATCGGCCAAGCCCGAAAAATCCAGCACCAAGAAAACCGCCAAAGAGGCGCATCGATCCTACGCGCATCTCAACAAAAGCATTCCGGCACTCCAGGCTGCGGCCGAACAGCGCCAGGTCATCGATCGGGCTTCTGCCGAGAAAGCCGCCGCGAAGAAACTGGCGACCCGGATGAACGCGGCGGCGAAGCGGGGCGTGAGATGAACCACAAAATTTTCGATTGGCCTGAATTTACGATGGGCCGCGTTTTTCGGAACCACGAGCTACCGGAGAGCCTAAAGGGTTACGGCGCGGTCATCGCCTTGTGTCTCAAAGGCTCTCGCGTGCCCAGCCTCAAGCGCAAAGGCGACGTTCATGTGATCGTCCGGTTTCGGGAAAACGACGCCATCGGGGGTCGGAGCTCGGTACTTGAAGCCGCCAAAGCGATCGAGGCAGGCGCGACGGCTTGGCTGACATTCCCCAGTGCATCGCAGGCTTTCGCCTACGTTCGTAAGGTCCTGGGTCACACCGCTATCTGCAATATCAACTGAAAGCTCAAATCCAATGAACAAACAGACCCTCCAAGCCCTCACCCCTGCGAATGATTCCAGCGCCGCTATCGAGGCGGCGTTGGGCAATGCCAGAACGGCAAAAGCCGATGCCCAGCGCCGCCAAGAACAGGCCCAAGAGCGGCTTGCCGGCGATCAATGGTCGTTGACCTCGGCCCAGCGTCGCGAGGCTTCCGACGCGGCGGAAGATGCGGCGCAGGACATTGCCCAGGTCGAACACATCGCCGGCGAACTTGCCGAGCGGCTCAAGGCGGCGCGGGTCTTGGAACAGCGCGCCGTTGCGGTCGAGCGCAAGGCCGATCTGGTCCGCCGGCGTGATCAGCACCTCGCCGAGTTTCCCGCGCGGTACGCTGCCCTGAAAGCCCAGATGCTCGAACTGATCGATGAATGCCGGGTAGTCGTTGGGGACATGAGCAAGTACAATAATGATGTGCTGCAATCGTTCCCTGATCTGGTCCTTGGGGGCGTCGATACCGCCGCTGAACCTATTGTCGAGACGAATTTTTGGAAGACCGCCGAAGAGAAACGCCAGGACTCGCAGCGCATCGCCGATCTAAATGCACAAAACCAACGCCTCGCTGAAGAAGCTCGTTGGCAGCGCGTCGCTGAACTTGAGCGCGTGAAAATCGAATATGCGCAACGTTCGCAAAGCGATCCGCTTGCCGCAGGTGTCTATGTGAACGGTATCCTTTCGCCACGTGGCGAAACCTGGCGGCGATAATTGAGGATGGCGGCATGCGAACAACATGCCGCCAGAATCCGCAGGGAACGCCGCTGACAGGGGTGGTTAGATTTTTGTTCTGTGTTGTGCGGCCGAACATATCAGCCATCCAGAGCCTACCCTAAATGCCCCCTCCCTGTATCGTTCCGGGGGGGGTAACGGGTCCTTGGCGTCTAAAATTTGACACGGGCATTGCCCGCGCCCGATGTAGCTCTAGCTGCATGCAAAAATCAAGGTTACCACTATGACAAAAATCCTATCACGCCGTGAGGCTGGCCGGGTTGCCGGCGTATCGCATCAAGCCATCAGCAAAGCGATCTTGCGAGGCGTTCTCTGTGAAGATTCAACCGGCGGTGTTGATCCGGTCGCCCTTGCGCGCTGGATGGCAACCCGGCGTCGTGGGCGTGGACGTGGAAACCTACCCGGCGGCGGCGTGACGGTTTCCACCCCGCCGGCGGTTGCCATTGGATCGGACGCGCCGTCGGCTGTGCGTGCGCTTGCCGCGATCGCGCGACGCTGGCCGGATGATTTCGCCACCGCGATTCTTCCGCACTTAAGCGACACGATGACTAAGGCGCTCTATGCCCGCGCGCGGACTGAATAACGGATCAAGACCCGTGCGACCTCATCAACATCAGGATCGCGCTCGATAGCGTCAGAATCCCGCGCCTCAGGCAGGGCTTCGCCATCCTCTAGGCATAATGCCAAATGACTGTTCAGAGCCTCGGACGCATTGGCGGTGGCTTCCTCGACCGTATCGCCGGCGCTGGTACACCCATCGACATCGGGGAAGAATACTCCGAATCCGTCCGAGCTGCGTTCGATAATTGCCACGTAAAATCTAATTATCATTTTTAATCCGATCTGTCCCTTAACGGCGGGTCAGTGCTATTTTGCCTCTTCTATTATCTGGGGCGCCGCCGACGTCTCTCGCTTATCGCTATGGTTCGGCGATGGCTAGGCCGCCTATCGTCCGCAGATTCGAGTCGAGTTGATCTTGGGCCTCCGTCAAATCAATCTGCCACGTCGCACCGCAAGCGGCGACGGCGGGACCAACCTGCCCGGGCATCAACGGTCCGTCGACGCCTTTACCAAATGGACCGTCCGTCTCCGTCAGCACGCGGTTCCGCGGCATCGCCGCAAGGAGCTGTCTACCCTTCAGACCACGCACCATCGCAGGCCCAACCGAGAACCAGCAACCTAATTTTACGGCGCGGTCCAGTTGCTTGCGGGTACCACTAAACCAGTGCAGCACCGAGATGCCGGCCTCGGGTTGCTGTTCGAGAACGTCGAGGACTTCGTCCGCCGCGCCTCGACTGTGGATGCTCATGACTCGCCCCCCTGCACGGGAGCAGGCCGTCAGGATGCGTTGTAAACAGCGGGTCTGAACCTCAAGATGGGCGCGGTGTTCCGGTCCGCCGTCCAGCCCGATCTCACCGACATAGCGTGCCTCCCCGACCAACGCCTCGAAGAGCGGAAGTTCGGTGTGGCGCTCGTGGGCGAGTTGCGGGTGGAAGCCCAAGGCGGTTCTAACCCTCGGAGCGTCAATCGCTAGCTTGAGCGTGCCGTGCCAAGCCCGCGGGCTCGTGGTGACGGAAAGAATGTAGTCGCCGCTATCTCGGCACCGCGCGGCATTTGCGTGGGGATCGGCGTATAGGTCTAGATGGCAGTGGAAGTCGATCAAACCTGAATCCCCGACGCCGTGAGAAAGTCCCTGAGTTCGATCAAGCCGCGGCTCACCACGTTTTCATACCTCGCGCGCATAGCAGCGTCCGCAGGCAGGGGGCCGGAAGCGCCTACTCTGGAGGATAACACGGGTGTACCTAGCAGATCTACGGCGCCCATTACCGCCAGTAGGTCACCTCGCTCTTCGCCATCCTGGCTTGCGAGAACATCTATGAGCTGGATACGCTCGTAACTTGGGGTCGGATCCGAAATCCCGGCGGCATGGAACGATGCCCGACGAATCAGGCACGGCAAACAGCGCCCACATTGCTGGTTGCGCCGCTTCCATTTGCCACACGAAACAGTCCCACCCGCCATCGCCCTAAATATGGGCATCGCCTTCCAGCGTTCGACCATTTCGCCCTTCGTATCAAACTCGTGCGGGTTCTTGATCGTCACTGCAACACCGAGGCCGTCGAAAATCTCCTGAACAAGGCGGAGATAGTTTGGATGCGTTGTGCGGGTGCTGAGCGACCCGATCCGACGGCTCGTCATGGGCGGGTTGAGCGCAATGAAGCCGTTTTCTGGCACATACAATGGTATCCTGCCAACCGGATCACTCGGCACCACGCTGGCACCAACAGCGGCAAGTGCAAGGAAGTCGAAGCTTCTACTCCGCATGGTGGTATCATGGCCTCCGGACCCAGGCCAATACGGACGCAGGTTGGCGGCGAAGCGCGGCAGATCAGGAAAGGCTCGCGAACGCACCAGCCGCTGCTTTGCATCGTCGCCACGGTAGGCATGACTCACTAGTAAGGGGTGTGCGCCATCTTGAACCAACTGCAATATGCCCAACGCGCTATCGAGCCCACCGGAGAATAGGGATATGCAATTCACGCCGCGGAGGTCAGTAAGGCTCCCGCGTCGCATCGGTGTCGGTGCCGGGACGCCGCCGGCTGAGAACTCGAACGACCAGCGATCCCCCGTCAGGAAACCAAGCGCTTTGGTCAAGCTTAGGGATACTTCAGCCCACGGTTCAGGATTCACCAAAGGAACCACGACGTGGAGGTTGCGCCCCCATCCGACATCGGAATGTCGATGCCGGCTCACGAAGGTATCAGCAGCAGTGACGCTAAGCGCCACCGTCAGCAGATCAAAGGCGGCAACGCTGGGTTTTCGTCCGAGCCTACGTACGGCCCGGAGGACGGGGCCGCCGATCCGCGGAGTGCCCACACTGGCCACGCCATTGTAAAGCACGGCGTTTACAGGGCCCCCCACGATGGTGGCTGGAGGCGATGCTACGTGCATAATTAGGTCAACCATCGTTTGCTTCCCAGCTTCTGAGCACGCCAGCCACGATCGCGACCTGAGCCATCGTCAATTGATCCCTGGACATGGATGTAATGCCCCGATTAACCAGCGGCTGAAGGTGATGGCCGACTTCCGCCCTGATTGTCTCACGGAGCGCGTTCTCCCTAGCCTGCTGCTGGACCGCGTCGTCGGCGCGGTCCCATCCCGGCCCAGCCTCAGACAGGATTTGTTGCAACACGCAGCTCTCGATGAATGCCGCGACGAGATTGACGTAGGTGTCGTCGTCGAACCCCTGGAAGGTCTCGACGTTGAAGTCAGGATCGTCCCGAAGCACCTCGTCGAGGGCCGCTCGCAGTGCCTCCTCGATTTTGGCGTCATCAGCATTGTCCGGGGTGAAGGCCCGGGCGATCGCCTCGATGACCGTGTTCAGATCAGCACCCCGCAATGACGCGAGGTCCACGCCAACGCTTGCCAATACGGCACCGATGCCGCCCGGACTATTGAACGCAGTGAACGCGCTCGCCCCGGCAGCCATCATAGAGGTCGTCCGGCGCGCTCCGGCGGCTGCGCCTCCACTTGCCGTCCTGGCAAAATGTCCCAGCGCAGCGCGCAGATTGCTGTCGTTGCCGCTCGCCGCGAATCTGCCGAGTTCGGTCCTAAATTGCCTGAAGCGCTGCGGATCGGCCGGCGGGGACGGCTCGGGATTACTAGGGTCGGCCCACGGCGGCACTAGCGGTGTACCTGGCCCGGAACCGGGATGGGGGGTGGACGTGCCCACGTGTCAGCTCGCCTTCGGTTCGAGCTGCCTCAAGAGGCTAACCACATAAGGGGGCGGCTTGGCGCCGAGCTTGTCTTCTAGAATGCCTCGAAGCTCCCTCCCGATGGCGGGATCCAGCTTGGCCAGCACCAGAGCGCCGTTGAGTTCTGGTGGCGGGCTGTTCCAATCGGCTTGCCGTCGCATTGCGGTCATCAATAGGCTGAATACGTCCGCACGCTCCGCCGGTGGGATGCCGGCTGCGATCTTATCGGCGGTTGGTGATGGGAGCCGTTTGACCATCGATAGGGCGCTCATGGCTTGACTGGCCTCCGCCGACAGGCCACGTCGCCGTCCGACCATCGCGATTGAGTCGCGGCTCAGAGCGCTAACGCCGCGCAAGTCCACGCCGGAGAGTTGGGGTTCCAGGCTGACCCACTCACTGAGGAAGCGCTCCTGCTCGGCGCCGTGCCATTCCTCTGGGCACCCGGCCTTGAAGTCCGCCTTGTCCGCCTCCTGCATTACCCGAATGCGGTCCGATGTTCCTCCGGGTGACGCCAGTACCTCCGAATAGAGGGATGCGGCCGCCCTGTCGCCCATACAGCGCTCGAACAAGGCGAGCTTGGTGATGATCGTTTCGTCGGCTTCCACCTTGCGCACCGCCGCAAGCTTGGCCCGAATCCGAACTGTGTTAAGCAGGCGCTTGATGATGCGCGGGTTGCCATTGACCGCGCTGGCGTTGGCAAGCAGTGGCGCCATGCGCTCAGCCAGCTCGAACGCTGCCAGGAGATCCTGCGGCGGCGGGTCGGACACGAACCTGGCTGCGGATGCGGCAGTTGGCGGATCGCCGTTCCACGATTGCTGCAGCATCAGGCGTATGCCGTTGCGCAAAACGTCGAGCTTGGCTGTCGGAACGTCCGGGTGGATTTCAGCAAATAACTGCATCAGGTAGCTCGTGATCTCCGGGATTCCGAGGCGGGGAACCCTAATTGGCACCTGGATCAACTTGTCCAGATAGTCGCGGACGTGCTCGCCCTCCATGCCGTCGAAATGCTTGCGCACTGAGTGGCGCACCATATCCTCGTCGGCTGCAATGCAGAACGCGCTGTTGCCCATGAACAGAAAGAGCCGGAGCGCCTCTAGGGTATGGATAACCTGTGCCGGGAGACACCGGTCCAGGTTGTCGATGAACACCACCAAGACCGCGTTCAGGTCGGCGAGCACCGCAGCGAACTCGGCTCGGAAAGCCTGAATCTCCTGGGGGGGCGTCATTTTTTCCTCGGCCCTCAATACACCGTCGAGGCGTTTCCTGCCCGCCTTTAGGCCATCCTGGATTTCGGCTACATCTTCTGCATCGGCGTCCCCCTGTACGATCCGGCTGATTGCGCCGAGCCCCTTCGAGACGGCGCCCAGCGTAGGCACGCCCGCCAACATTAGAGCGCCGTCAGCAGCGGCGCCGAGCGCACGCAGCTTGTCGACGCGTCGAAACAGGCTGAGCGCCTTCTCACCAACGGACTTCGGTTTGTTCTCGGCCTCGGTGACAAGGCAGGTGGCGATTGTCTCCATCAACGCCGCCCGAGCGTCGTCAAATCCCTGGTATAACCAGGCATCATAGTGGACCACGATGAAGCGGCGACGCGACGGCGATCCCGCACTGGCTTCCTGTGTGCCATCGATTTCCAGGGTGGCCGCCTGCAATTTTGTTTCAATTAGTTTCAGCATCGAGGACTTGCCGGTGCCCCAGCCACCGGAGATACCGATGGAAAGAGGTAACATGCGAGGATCGTCCAGCATATTTGCGACAACTTCGGCGAGTTCTCCGTAATTCAGTAGGTCGTCACCGGTCTCGACATCAGCCCACATTTGGAATGCCCTGGTTAGTCATTGTTATTACGAAGGCGGCGCAGTCTGAGCTGAGAGTACACACAACGGCGATTCTGTCGAGAGGCCGGGTGGAACGGCGAGCGCGACTGGCCATGATGTGTCGGGATTGCCCGGACCGCCTCATCCGGCGGGGGCTAGATTTAACAACTAGTTAAATGATACGCTGGTACGGCATGACAACCGAAAATGATGAGCAGGATAATTTCGAACCGGCTTGGCACATCCTCACGCTGGAAGAAGTTGAGGCAGTCAGAGCGTTCGTGAATCTGGCTAGAGTCAATAAGAATCGCCTGACTTCCCGCTGGCAGAAGGAGTTCGTCCGTGGAATTGGGAAAATTGTAAACTCCACTGGCGAAGTAAAGTTGAGCGTTCGTCAGATAAGTAGCATAGCCCGCATACATAAGAAGCTAGCTCCAAGATCTGGAGACCCCACAAAGGTAGCTATCGTGTCTGCAGCATTGGATTTGCTTGAGATGGAGATGTCCCGCATTGAAATCGAGATAACGCTACTTGAAAAATTGAAGGCGTTCCGACTGAGTCAGGTAAGAGAAAAGTTTGCCGCGGTTGAAGGTGGATGGGCGGTCGAGGATTTCGCTGAACGCCTTATGCAAACCTATTGGAATTTTCCGGATATTCGAGTTGATGATCTCTTGTCGTTGTTCGGCACAGGCATGAAATCCATCACGCAGATACCAGAACAATATAGACAAATCCCCAGTGGCTTTCACTGTGAAATGTGTCAATCAGAAATATACATTTCCTCTAGAAGCGCATCTTTTAAGTGTGTCTACGACCAGCGTAGTGGAGGCCCCAAGCGAGTGTGTGACTCGTGTCATTATGAGCAGCAAGAGTCATTGGAGTATTGTGCCGACGGCACGGTGCGGCACTATAGAGGCAGTTCCCTTATAGAAACTTACAATAAAAATTCGGGATATATGAAAACCAGACCGGAGAATGACAGCGAGAATATAGGCTGTTTTTTAGAGGCTGGTCCGTCTCCTTCACACCGCGAGAGAGAGCTCGCGCGGATGCCCTACGCTGACTACTTGCAGAGTGCCGAGTGGGCGGAGATTAGGCGTAAGGCCTATGCTCGTGCTGGATACAAGTGCCAAGTGTGCGGCAAACAAGACAAGCTTAATGTTCACCACAATAATTACCCGCCCAGAGGTACAGAATCGCCACGCGATCTTTTGGTCATGTGCGAATCGTGTCATCAAAAATTTCATGATGTCATCCCTATTGAGGCAGAGTGACTACTGATGGACTTCGATCAAAAACGGGTGTTGCAATGGACAGAAAAAAGTTCCTTGCGAGAGTTGCGGAGATTATGGGTTTCGGTTCCTGCCACGATATCGTGGTCCCTCAGAAACGAATGTCTGAAGATAATGGGATCCGCACCGGACGTGGTGGATAGAGAGTGGCAAATCAAGGGGGCTAGTTGCCCAATTCCTGGCTATGAGCGCCGGACTGGAATTGCCCCCGATACTCCGGCGGCGCACAAACAAGCTCACCTCCTCAATGATCCGGCGTTTCGCACCGGCAGCGTGGGCACGTATCTCGGCTGGTTAGACGATACCAGCGGGAGTACGATGATGAAGGTTACCGAACGGGGTCCGCTCGTGCCGGCTTGGTAGCCTTCGACGCGCGCGGCTTGCTGGGGGCCAGCTTGGCCGATTTGACGGCGAGGACCGTACAGACGAATCGAGCACCGTATGTCGCCGCCACATGCCGCACGATGATGAACTGCAGCAGCAGTGCAACGCAGTAAGTCAACACGGCTTCCCAGGATTTCACGAAAACAAACGATGCGACGCCCAGCCCGCCGAGGAACAGTGCTGAAAATCCTGCGTAATCGCGCATGAGGAGGAATTCACGATGAATGTGTTGTATCTCGGGAGCCGCCTCCTCCTCCTTGAATATGCGATACCAAAGTTTGTTTTCTGCTTCCGGCCCTTCGGGTAGCTTGTTGCCTAAAGACTTTTTCAGACAATCAAGGTCAATACGCGGATCGGCTGGCGCATGCTTGCTGAAGGCGCGATGTCCTGGCAGCGCCTGCGTCCATCGCAAGAACACCAATCGCGCCTTCACATCCGCGCTCAGCAGCCCATTGGCAACGGTTGTTACTATAAATGCGAAGCCAACAGGCAGGAGATTTGCCGCGGTTGTGAACAACCCCTTCCAGCCCGCTACAGAAATCGCACCAGATCTGACGACAGTATAAAATGCGCAAGCATTCAAAGCGATGGTCAGCCAAAGCTGCCAACGGTTTTGGTCCTTCAGAGATTTGGAGATGCCGCCCTTCGTCACGTGTATTCCTCAACCTTTGTATAGAAGGGCACGGCTTCTGCGCTGACATAGCCATCCCTTTTCGGAAAGCCTCCGTAATAGATTTTGCATTCGCCTTGGGTAGCGATGACTTTGGCACCACGGCGTTTGAAAGCATTCAATACGATACGGCGCGGATGCTGCTCGTCGTCCTTTGGCGCTGAGACGAAAGCCGTGAAGCGTGTCGGGTCGTTTTCCTGCTGCTTATTGCCGAGCAGGCGAGTCAGGATAGTCGGGCCCACATTTCGGCGGCTGCCGTGATGTGGAATTTGCACGAACGAAAACTTCTGCAGGGGCAGGTTTAACGCGTCTGCCTTATTTGCCGCCCATGTTAATCCTTTAATGCCGGCGTCACCTGTAAGAAGCACGTTGCCGTTCTCGAAGGAGCCGTGAAGTACGACACTCGATTCATTGCTGGCGCTTGTGGTGCCTCCGTCCTTTAGCCTCTCATTATCCCAGCTTTCGGTGGTCCAGCTCTGAAGTGCGGCTTTCGCCGCCTCAACGAGCTTCGTCATCACGCTTTCCTTACCTAACCACATATCGGCCGCCGCTATGGCCTCCTGATCGGGATCCGGTGTCTTATCAAACTGCGGCAGAAGGTAACGGTACTCTTCGTGACTTGGAGATAGGACTTTGAATGGCCCAACGCTGTAGCCTGAAAACGGATAGTACATCTTGCAACCTTTTGCCTGCGCAAGGTCAAAAATTTCAGCAATGATGTTGTATTCTTCTTTGATCTTCTTGTTCAGCCCGTCCTGCGTCCAGCGTTTGTCCTTGAACAGGGAGCGGGACTTCTCGGCGAGTAGCCAGGGCACGTGAAGCCAAAGATTCTGGACCTTGATCTCCTGTAAGACGGTGCGCAGACCGGACGCATGGTCGGCATCGGAATGAGTCAATACGACATGTTCGAGGACGGGGGGCGGCCCAAAATGCTTCTTGAGGTGAGCAACAATATTGTCGCCTGTCTCAGCGTGGCCGCCGTCGACCAGCATCAACTTATAGGCGTCGACTTCGCCATAACGAACGACGATAGCGTCGCCGGCCTTGGTATTCTCGCCAACGGCGAGGAATTCAATTTCACATTTCAACCGACCATCCTCCCTGATTGCCGCTAGCGCTCCGTTAGCGTTCCTATCGCACAGTATATTGGTGCAAGGCTAAAACAAGGGGCGGCTCATCGGCAAAGTGCATGGCGGCACCGTCGGACGGCAGCAAGGAATATCTCATTCGAGGGCCGGAGCGGGGAGGCGGATGGAAACGTGCCGCCGTCACGATGCGGAGCGCTTCGCCAGCCTGGAGCCGGTGCTGCGGCAGACCGAAAGAGCGCTCGATACGCCGGGGGCGCACAAGCAAGTTTGCCTTGCGTCGATGATCCGGCGATTCGCCTCGCCAAGGCAGACATCGCGCCAATGCGACCTGCATGAGACCGGCGGAAGGAGGAGTCCGGACGGCAGATCGATCTAAAATGACAAACGGCGCGGTCTAAAAAATAATCCTGAGGCCTGAAATAATTGTTGAAGTAAAACCACAAGGTGAGGTTGAATAAAAACACAGGGGCTACCTCTGGTAGTAACTGCCGTATCAACGCTTTGGAGACTAACAATATGACTCGGACTACGACTATGATGCTGTTGGCCAGCGTGTTGGGGCTGGTTCCGGTGATCAGCCAAGCCAAATCATTGAACTATAGCCAAACCTTTGTCTCTAAGACCGGGTTAGTTTGTTCTCGCCAGGTAATGGCCAGCTCGCGTGGATTGGACGGAAAAACTGTTTTTGCGTCCATCCCCTATGAAGACAAAAGGTTCATGATTTCTGGGTCTTTGACGGTCTCCAGTGGGCGCACCGTTGGCGTGCCTTATGTGACTTCGACCGCTTTGGATCGGGGCACGCCAGGAACTGCTTGGAAAAATTGCATGTTGGAGCATGGCGCTCCAGTACCGTAACCAACTGCAATGCAGAACGGGGCCGAAAGGCCCCGTTCTGCATGTGTATCAGGTGTGCATGCGGTAGTTTTAGGGACACATGGAGTGGGCGGCGGAAGGTGCGGCTGCTTTACGCTTCGGTGCGGACATTCGATGCGGCCGCGGTGCGGCGCCGAAGATCACTGAACTGCTCGCAAGCGAGACGTTCAGTTCGGAACCCGTTCACCTTCCAGGCTTGTAAAGCTTGCATCCCGCCCGCCTGTTTCGTGGGCGGCCTCACTTGTGCGTTTGCCGTCCTTATCATGTTCCAGGAGTCGCAGCTCACTAGAAGAGGCGTCACGCCGTGGTCGGGACCTTCTTAACGAATGGCGGGACCTCATAGCGACGAAGAACATCGGTCGTTGAAGGAGACGAATCCGATCCCGTTCTACAGCGTCCGGTATCAGATATACCGTACACATGCCGTATCGTTGGGAGGACAACGCGATAACTCATTGAAAAGATTGGCGTCCCGTAGGGGATTCGAACCCCTGTTACCGCCGTGAGAGGGCAGCGTCCTAGGCCTCTAGACGAACGGGACGAGGCGCGCTCCAGCTACGCTGCCGGGGGGGCGGCGTCAAGCCGGGGCGGCGTCGGTGATGAAAAAACCGGCGGAAATTCGGCCCTGCCAGCTTTCCGCCCGCAAATGTCCGGCCAGATGCAAGGGCGCGCCGCCGGCGCGGTCCAGCGCCGCGGCGAGGGGGCCTTCCTTGGCGCGGAACAGCAGCGCCTTCAGCCGGCCGCCGCCTTCGCCCTCTATCATGGCGCGGATCGTCGCGCCGTCCTTGCCGATCCGGTCGCTCTTCACCACCCGGACGCGCGGCAGCACGAAGAGCGGCTCGGCATTGCCGGTGCCGAAGGGGCCGAGCTGTGCGACCAGCTGCGCCAGGGCGACATCGGCGCCGGCCACCGCCAGCGTGCCTTCCAGGGTCAGCTCCGTGACCCCCGGCAGTGCCGCCGCCGCGGCCAGCCTTTCGTTCAGGAACGCATGCAGCTCCGACACCGCCTCCTGGGGCAGCGAGAAGCCCGCGGCCATCGGGTGGCCGCCGCCGGTGGTGAGCAGCCCGAGCTGGCGTGCGGCGATGACCGCGCCACCCAGATCCACCCCCGGGACCGAGCGCCCCGAGCCCTTCGCCAGCCCTTCGGAAATGCCCGCGACCAGCGCCGGGCGATTGAAGCGCTCCTTCACCCGCCCGGCGACGATGCCGACCACGCCGGGATGCCATCCCTCCGCCGCCAGCAGAATCACCGGATGACCGGCGGCCACCTGCGCCTCGGCCTGCGCCAGCGCCGCGGTCATGATCGCGGCTTCCACGTCCTGGCGCTGCCGGTTCACCTCGTCGAGCGCACGCGCCAGCGCGGCGGCGGTCTCAGCCTCGTCGGCCAGCAGCAGCCGCAGCCCCATATCGGCTTCGGCGATCCGGCCGGCGGCGTTGATGCGCGGCCCCAGCGCGAAGCCGCAATGCATGGCGGTCGGCGCCTCGCTGAGATTGGCGACGTCCAGCAGCGCGGCAATGCCCGGCCGTGCCCGCTTGGCCATCACGCGCAGCCCTTGCGTCACAAGCGCACGGTTCAACCCGGTCAGCGGCATCACGTCGCAGATCGTCGCCAAGGCCACCAGATCCAGCAGCTCGCGCAAATCAGGTTCCGCCTGGCTGGCGAAAAACCCCTGCTGCCGCAAAGCGCGCAACAGCGCGATACAGGCCAGAAACGCCACCGCGGTGGCGCAGATCATGGTGAGCCCGGAGCCGCAATCCAGCCGGTTCGGGTTCACCGTGGCGCGGATCGCGGCCGGCGGGCCTTCGGTCTTGTGATGGTCGAACACCAGGATGTCGGCGGCATTGTGCAGCGGCGCGAACGCCTGGTGCGCCCCCGTGCCGCAATCGACGCACACCAGCAGCGTGGCGCCTTGCTCGGTGAGGCCGCGCAACGCGTTGCTGTTCGGCCCGTAACCCTCCAGCAGCCGGTCCGGCACGTGGTGCACCACCCGGCAGCCGAGTTGGCGCAGCACCGTGACCATGAGGGCGGAACTGCAGGCGCCGTCCACATCATAGTCCCCGAACACGCCGACACATTCGCCGTTCAGCACCGCTTGCGCCAACCGTGCGGCGGCTTCGTCCATATCGGCCAGGCTGGACGGGTCGGGCAGCATGGCGCGCAGCGTCGGCGCGAGAAAGTCGGGCGCCTGCTCCAGGCTCACCCCGCGCGCGGCCAGCAGCCGCCCGATCAGTTCCGGGGCGCCGAGCCGTTGCGCGATGCCCTGGCCCAGCCGCGCCACGTCGCCGGGCCGCCACACCCAGCGACGGCCCGTCAGGCTCTGGGTTACGCCCAGCGCATGGTCGTCATTCATCATCGCTCCGATTGATCCGACCGGACCGATTCGCGGCAAGCGGCAAAAGAAAGCAGCCGCTTTTTGAAAAAAGCGGCGCAAAAACTTTTTTGAACTGGGCCCGTGCCGCTGACACAAGCACGGTCCAAATTAACAAAGTTTTTTTGCTACTTTTTGTTCACAAAAAGTAGCGCTTCCTTTCTTTGCTTAGCCTTCATGGCTTACGGGATCAGCTCGAAATGCATGGTCGCGTCGACCGTCACATGGTTGCTCTTCGTGCCGGGCGGGAAGGGCGGCAGCTGGTTCTGTTCGAACAGGCCAAGCCAGGCCTGGTCGAGGAAGGGGGAGCCGGAGCTGTTGAGCAGGCGCAGCCCGGTCACGTTGCCGTTGCGGTCGACGGTGAATTCGATCCGCACATTACCCTGCTGCTCCTGCTCCACAGCGGCTTGCGGGTAATATTTATGGTCGTTTACCCAGCGCGTCAGCTCGGCTTCCCAGTCTGCGCCGATATTGCCTTTGATCGTCACTTCCGGCGCGTTCACCGCCTGCGCGTCTGATTGCGGCAGGCTCAGGTTGAGCGCCTGGTGCGCGTGGGGGATCGGCGGCGCCGGGGGGGCGGGGCTGCCGTTGCCGAACGACATGTTGTTCATCACGAGATAGTGTTGCGGCGGGGTGCGGGGGTGCGGATGCGCCGGGGGGCGCTTCGGCTGCGGCATGGGCGGCGCCTCCGGCACGCTTTGCAGCGTCGCGAACGGTGCGCTCGGCACGTTCAGATTCACCTCGGGCTGCGCTTCGGCCGGTTGCGGCGGTGGGGGCGGGGGCGGTGGTGCCGGCGCGGCCGCCACGCTGCTGGGGCCCGGCCGTGGTGCCGGCGGCGCGGCGGTCTGTTGCGCGCCGCCATTTTCGAACACCACGGACACGCCGGGCGGCGTGGCTTGTTCCGGCGGCGGCGGCCGATGGCGGGAGAGCAGGAGGAACAACGCGATGAGCGCGAGATGCAGCAAAACCGCCGCAGCCCAGGCCGCCCGGATGGTCCAGGGGCGCCAGCGCCGCGGCGGCGGGGCGAGCCGCTCGCTCGCCGTTAAATCCAGTGTTGCGCTCAGCGCCGAATCAGTAAGGAGCGTAGTAGCCTGGCGGGGGCGCGTAATAGCCCGGCGCCGGGGCATAGTACCCGTAGCCCGGCCCCGCAGGCTGCTGAATCGACTCGCCATGACCCACCATGCATTGCGCATAGGCGACGTCATAGCTGCCTTGCAGCGAGTTTGCAGTAGCCTGGGTGTTGCCGCCGGCCACGGCGGCGCCGCCCAGCAGCCCGGCCCCGGCGCCGATCCCGGCTCCGGCACCGACATTGCCCGCCAGCGAGCCGAGCGCGGCGCCGGCGGCGGCGCCGATCAGCGTGCCGGCGGCCGCGGTGGCGACGGAATTGTTCTGCGTGTTCGCCGCGGTCTGGCCGGCTTCGGGGATGCGGGACTGCGCGTAATTGCGGCAGAGATCGTCATCCTGCTGGAACTGCGTGAAATTTTTGCCGGGGCCCGGCATGGCCACCACGGTCGGCCCGGAAGGCGGCGCCACGGTACAGGCGGCAAGGGCGAGCATCGGCAAGAGCGCCAGCCCATAACGTGTATCGAACTTCAGCGATGTCATAGTTACTCAGCTCCCGCAGGGCATATATTTGATCCCGTTGCAGGAGAATGTAGACAGCGAAAGGTTTCGCCGCAACGCGAGACGCGGCGGACTTTACAATTCGTAAAAAGCGGGCCGTGCCGCTCTTTGGGGCGGCATGGCACCCGTGGCGGGGCTGGCCCGGGTCCGACACACACCCATTGTTCCGCTTCTGGGCGTCCGCGTTATTTTCCCTGTTCCGTCAAGGGATAGATCGGGCCTGGGCGCGCGAGGTGGCGCGCCCGCGTGCGCAACCGGGTCCCGATGATCCGTACCAGCTCTTTCGTGGGCACCCGCGAGACGTCTCCGGCCTGCGGGAGGGGGGCGGCTGGCTGCGGCGCCGCCTTGTAGAGCGTATCGACTTCCGCCGCGAGGCGCTGCAAGGCGCGGTCGTCGAAGTCGTAATGCGCGGCAAGCAATGTGCGCGAATTCTCGTTGCCCAGCAGCTCGCGCAGCTTCAGTATGCCAAGGAGCCTGTACACTCGCTCCAATGACACGACCGGCCTGAAAAACAGCAAAGCCGCCTCGATATCCCGGGTGGAGTCCAACGGCAGGTCCGGCCGGCTCAGGCGGTCTCCAAATCCCTGTCTCAGCAAGTCGGCGGACATATTCTCGAAAAATCCGAGGCCGATGAAAAAATGCTCGTTCAATGTGCGGATGTGATTCGTCGGCGTGTCGCTGCTGGTGTTTTCCCCTGGCAGGATGCGGAACCGGACCATGGCGTTCGGCGAGACGAAAATATCCGAGACCTTGACCACGCGGATCCACATGTCGAAATCGGGCAGTTGCCGCATGCGGTTGTCATACAGTCCCACCGCTTCATAGATCTCCCGGCGGATCATCACCGAGGGATGGCACAGACAATTTCCGTGCCAGAAGAAATAACGCAGCCATTCGCCGCGCGTGCGGTTCGGCTGGTCGAAGACATGTCCGAAGCTCAGCGAGTCCTTGTCGATGGGCGCGCCATCGCCATCGATAAACTCCACGCGGCCAAATGCAGCGCCGATCTCTGGCCGGCGTTCGAGCAGGGCAATTTGTTCGGATAATTTGCCGCTCATCCAGGAATCGTCCGAGTTGAGCACGCAGATATAGCGGCCGCGCGCCTGGCCGACGAGTTCATTCAGAACGAGGGCGGCGCCGCGATTGGCCGGATGCGCTTGGAAGCGGATGCGGGGGTCGGAAAATTCCGCGACAGCCGCCGCTGTGCCATCCGACGAGCCGTCATCGGCGATCAGAAACTCATAATCGGTGAAATCCTGCGCCAGCACGCTGCGGATGGCTTCTGCGACAAAAGGGGCGTGATTGTATGTGCCCATCACAACGGAAACAAGCGGTTCAGACATTGGCGGCGGCCCTTCCAGTGTTTCAGGCTTGTCGACTCGGCAGCGGGCGCAGGTCTCGTCACGCGGGCGTCAGAATACGTGCCGGATTGCCCGCGACGGTGGCGCCCGCCGGCACGTCGTGCACGACAACCGCTCCCATGCCGATGACGGCGTGCTCGCCGATGATGCGTGGCTTCCCGGTTTTTCCGGGGCGGATGACGGCGCCGGCCCCGATATAGGCGTGGTCGTGGATCCGTACATTCCCATTGCATTTCACGCCGGGCGCAAACGTCACGAAATCGCCGATGTCGCAGTCATGTTCGACATAGGAATAGATATTGGCGTGGAAGTGCCGCCCAATGCGGGCGTTGCAGGTGATCATGGTGAAATCGCACAGAATCGCGCCCTCGGCGATGATGTTGCTATCCAGAGTAACCGCGCTTGGCGCGATGATGCTGAACGGCGTGGCGCCTGCGCGCTCGCAAACGGCCACCAGCCGGGCGCGCACGGCCGAATCCGCGATGGCGACGGCAAAGCGCCGCTCGCCGGGGTGGTTCAGGAATGTGTCCAGCGCGATAACGCGGGTTCCGTTTTTGGTTTCGCCTGAATCTTCGGCTTCCGACACGAATGTCAGTGCGCCGCTTCCATCCAGGATCTGTGGGCCGAGTTGGCGGCGGGCCGCGGGAAGCACGCACCGCCCGAAGCCGCCGGCGCCGATAATGCCGTAGAGCGTGACCGGCGCCGCCATGTCAGGCTGGCGCGACTTGCGGGCTTCATTCAGAAACAACGCGCTGCCCCCCCCTATTTTCCCGATGACTCCAGCGTCTGTCGAGTCGTTTTTTTATCGATACGATCAGGATAATGCGATCGGCCGGGCCGATCCAGCGCAAAAATGGGCTGCAGCCGTTAGCGTAAAAATCGTTCGCGTTTCGTTATAAAAATGTACTGCCGGAGGCGTTTCGGGCGTGCAGCGCGCCGGCTTGCGACTGTTTTAGGCAAGCGATTTTAGGCGGTTGGATGGAAACCGCAGAGTCCATCCAACCGCATGCGGGCCTAGCCGCGCCCCTCGAAAAACTCCTTCACCTTGGCGAAGAAGCCGTCATGCTCCGGGCTGCTGGCGGCGTGGCTCTTGGCTTCCGCCTCGAACTCCTCCAGCAATTCGCGCTGCCGCCTTGTCAGGCTTTGCGGCGTTTCCACGGCGACCTGGATATACATGTCGCCGCGCTGCGTGCTGCGCAGCACCGAGAAACCCTTGCCGCGCAGGCGGAACTGGTCGCCGGACTGCGTGCCGGGGGGAATTTTCACTTTCGCCGCCGTACCGTCGATCGCCGGCACCTCGACCTCGCCGCCCAACGCCGCCTGGGTCATGCGCAACGGCACGCGGCAGAAAATATTGGCGCCGTCGCGCTGGAAAATCTCGTGCGGCCGCACCGCGATATGCACATACAGGTCGCCGGCCGGCGCCCCGCGCGTGCCGGCTTCGCCCTCGCCCGAGAGGCGGATGCGCGTGCCGTCCTCGACGCCGGCGGGGATCTGCACGGACAGAGTTTTCTCGCGCGGCACGGTGCCGTTGCCGGAACATACCCGGCACGGGTTGCGCACGATGCGCCCGGCGCCGCCGCAGCTCGGGCAGGTGCGCTCGACCACGAAAAATCCTTGCTGCGCCCGCACCCTTCCCATGCCGCCGCAGGTGGAGCAGCTATCGGCCCCGGCCGATTTGTCCGCCGAGCCGGTACCGCCGCAGGCATCGCAGCTCATGCGGGTCGGCACGCGCACGCTCATTTTGGTGCCGCTGAAGGCCTCGACCAGGTCGATCTCCACCTGGGCGCGGATGTCCGCGCCGGCGCCGCTATGGCCGCCGCCGCGGCGGGCGCCGCCGCCGAACATCTGTTCGAAAATATCGCCGAGCCCGCCTTCGAACCCGAACCCGCCGGCGCCGGCCCCCATGCCGCCATTCTCGAAGGCGGCGTGGCCGAAGCGGTCATAGGCCGCGCGCTTCTGCTCGTCCTTCAGAACGTCATACGCCTCGTTAAGTTCCTTGAATTTCGCATCGGCCCTGGGGTCGCCCGGGTTGCGGTCCGGGTGATGCTGCATCGCCAGCTTGCGATAGGCCCGCTTCAATTCCTCGGCGCTGGCCCCGCGCTCGACGCCCAGAATGACGTAATAATCCTGTTTAGCCATGGCTGCGGTTTGTTCCTCTAACACCAGACGCAAACTGCAAAATCCCGGGGGGGTGCCCCGGGATCCGCATCAGTCCAGCCTTGCCTCGCCTGATCAGTTGGATTTCTTTTTGTCGTCGACTTCCTCGAAGTCAGCGTCGACGATCTTCTCGTCGCTCGGCCCGGCTTCCGGCTGCGCGCCCTGGGCGGCCTCGGCCTGCGTCTTGTACATCGCCTCGCCAAGCTTCATCGCCGACTGGGCGAGGCGTTCGGAGGCCGCCTTGATGGAATCAGCGTTGCCGCCTTCCAGCGCCGATTTCGCTGCCGCCACCGCCGCCTCGGCTTCCCCCTTGTCCTGGGCGGAGACTTTGTCGCCGGCTTCCTTCAGCGTCTTCTCGACCTGGTTGACCATCGCTTCGGTCTGGTTGCGGGCTTCCACCGCCTCGCGCCGGACCTTGTCGGCCGCCGCGTTGTCCTCGGCCTCGCGCACCATCCGCTCGATATCGCTGTCGGACAGGCCGCCCGACGCCTGGATGCGGATCTGCTGCTCCTTGGCCGTAGCCTTGTCCTTGGCCGAGACCGAGACGATGCCGTTGGCGTCGATGTCGAACGTGACCTCGATCTGCGGCACGCCGCGCGGCGCCGACGGGATGCCCGTCAGGTCGAAATTGCCGAGCAGCTTGTTGTCCGCCGCCATTTCGCGCTCGCCCTGGAACACCTTGATGGTGACCGCGGTCTGCCCGTCCTCGGCGGTGGAGAAGGTCTGGCTCTTCTTGGTCGGGATCGTCGTGTTGCGGTCGATCAGCCGGGTGAACACGCCGCCCAGGGTCTCGATGCCCAGAGACAGCGGGGTCACGTCCAGCAGCAGCACGTCCTTCACGTCGCCCTTCAGCACCGCGCCCTGAATCGCCGCGCCGATGGCCACGACCTCGTCCGGGTTCACGTTACGGGCCGGCTCCTTGCCGAAGAAATTCTTCACCGTCTCGATGACCTTGGGCATGCGGGTCATGCCGCCGACGAGGATCACCTCGTTGATCTCACCGGCGGTGACGCCGGCATCCTTCAGCGCCGCGCGGCAGGGCGCCAGCGTGCGCTCGATCAGGTCGTCGACCAGCGATTCCAGCTTCGCGCGGGTCAGTTTCAGCACCAGATGCTTCGGCCCGGACGCGTCGGCGGTGATGAAGGGCAGGTTGATCTCGGTCTCCTTGGAGGAGGAGAGCTCGATCTTCGCCTTTTCCGCGGCTTCCTTCAGGCGCTGCAAAGCCAGCTTGTCCTTGCGCAGATCGATGCCCTGGTCGCGCTTGAACTCGTCGGCCAGGTAATCGATCACGCGCTGGTCGAAATCCTCGCCGCCGAGGAACGTGTCGCCGTTGGTGGATTTCACCTCGAACACGCCGTCGCCCAGTTCCAGGATGGAAATGTCGAAGGTGCCGCCGCCGAGGTCATACACCGCGATGGTGCCGGCGTTCTTTTTGTCCATGCCGTAGGCCAGGGCGGCCGCGGTCGGCTCGTTGATGATGCGCAGCACGTCCAGGCCGGCGATCTTGCCGGCATCCTTGGTGGCTTGGCGCTGCGCGTCGTTGAAATAGGCCGGCACGGTGATCACCGCCTGGGTAACGGTTTCACCCAGATAGGCCTCGGCGGTCTCCTTCATCTTGGTGAGGATGTAGGAGCTGATCTGCGACGGCGAATATTTCTGGCCCTTGGCCTCAACCCAGGCATCGCCATTGTCGCCGCGCACGATGGAATAGGGCACCAGTCCCTTGTCCTTGGTCACGGTCGGGTCGTCGTAGCGGCGGCCGATCAGGCGCTTGACGGCGTACAGCGTGTTGGTCGGGTTGGTGACGGCCTGCCGCTTCGCGGACTGGCCGACCAGGCGTTCGCCGGAATCGCTGAAGGCGACCATCGACGGCGTCGTGCGCGCGCCCTCGGCGTTCTCCAGAACGCGGACATCCTTGCCTTCCATGACCGCGACGCAGGAATTGGTGGTACCTAGGTCGATACCAATGACTTTAGCCATGTATTTTAGCTCCTTTGCAGCGGGCCCCGCCCGGCCCGCAGCACCGGAGAGACCCCTTGGGGATAACAGTTTCGGATGTATTCAAACCGTCAACTCGGCACAAGAGGGATTTTGGGCCGTGATCCGGTTTTTGCGGTCCGATGGAGGCTAACCACCCATCGATACAAGCTTACGGCTTCGCCGGCGCGAAAGCAGCGATTGCCTGTGCAAGCCTGATATCCCGCTCCGTCACCCCGCCGGCATCGTGCGTGGACAGGCTGATCTCCACCCGGTTGTAGGAATTCGACCAGTCCGGATGGTGATCCATCCGCTCCGCCAGCAGCGCCACGCGAGTCATGAACGCGAAGGCCTCGTTGAAATTCTTGAATTTGTAGCTGTTGCGGATGGATTTACGGTCCGCCGCCAAAATCCATTCCGGCGGCAGATGGGCCAGCTCGGCATCGGACAGCAATTTGGACATTTCGGGCTCCCAAGAAAGCGGCCGCTTTTTTGAAAAAAAGCGGCGCAAAAAACTTTTGCGACGCTGGGCCGTGGGCTGTGTCAGCGACAACGCCCCTGGCCCAGATTCATAGAGTTTTTTTGCTACTTTTTGTTCACAAAAAGTAGCGCTTACTTCCCTCTGTTTTCTTTCTCTTTCTACCCCAGGCACCAGGCCAGGATCGCCTTCTGCGCGTGCAGCCGGTTCTCCGCCTCATCGAACACGATCGAGGCCGGGCCGTCGATCACTTCGGCCGCCACTTCCTCGCCGCGATGCGCCGGGAGGCAGTGCATGAACACGGCGTCCGGCGCGGCCAGCCGCATCAGCTCCGGCGTCACCTGATAGGGCCCCAGCGTGTCGAAGCGCGCCGCCGCTTCGTCCGGGGAATCCGCCATGCTGAGCCAGGTATCGGTCACCACGGCGCGCGCCCCGGCGACCGCCGCGCGCGGATCGGCCGTCACCGTCACATCCGCGCCCTGGGCCTTTGCCCAGGCGAGCACGTCGTGGCTCGGTCCATGGGCCTCGGGGCAGCCGAGCCGCAGCGAGAACCCGAACCTCGTGGCGGCCTCGATGAACGAGGTGGCGACATTGTTGCCGTCGCCCAGCCAGGCGATCGTCTGCCCGGTGATCGGCCCGCGATGCTCCTCGAAGGTGAGGATATCCGCCATGATCTGGCAGGGATGCGAGAGTTCGGTGAGGCCGTTGATGATCGGCACGCTGGCATGCTTGGCCAGCTCGTACAGCTTCGCCGACATTGTGGTGCGCAGCATGATCGCATCGACATAGCGCGACAGAACATTGGCCGTGTCGGAGATGGTCTCACCGCGCCCGAGCTGCATGTCGCGGGAGGAGAGCGTGACGACGTCCCCGCCCAGCTCGCGCATCGCCACCTCGAAGGAGACGCGTGTGCGCGTGGAAGGTTTTTCGAAGATCAGCGCCAGTGTCTTGCCCGCGAGCGGCTTTTTGCCGCCGCGCCTGGTGCGCTTGAATTGCGCGGCACTGTCCAGCAGCGCGCGCAGCTCCGCGCTGGAAAAGTCCCTGAGTTCAAGAAAATGCCTTGGGTCGTTATTGCGGAGTTCGAGGACGGCGCTCATTTTGCCATCTCCAGCGCCGCCGGCTGCACGTGCCGCGCCGCGCGCCCGAGCCGTGCCAACGCTTCGTCGCATTCGGCCTGGCGCACGATCAAAGGCGGTATCAGCCGCAGCACGTTGTCGCCGGCGGCGACCGTGAGCAGCCCTTCCGCCACCGCGGCGTTTTGCAGGTCGGTATTGGGCACCGCGCATTTCACCCCGGCGAGCAGCGCCTGGCCGCGCACTTCGGTGAACACGGACGGGTAGTCCTGGCAGAGTTTTTCCAGGCCGGCCTGGAGATACCCGCCGGTGGCGGCGATCTCATCGAGGAAGCCCGGGGCGAGCAGCACGTCCAGCACCGCATTGCCGGCGGCGCAGGCCAGCGGGCCGCCGCCGAAGGTCGTGCCGTGGCTGCCCGGCACCAGCGCCCGCGCCACCCGTTCCTTGGCCAGCACCGCGCCCATCGGGACGCCGCCGGCCAGGCCCTTGGCGAGCGACATCACGTCCGGCTCGATGCCCGCCCATTCATAGGCGAACAGCTTCCCGGTGCGGCCCATGCCGGTCTGCACCTCGTCGAGCCCGAGCAGGAGCCCGAACTCGTCGCAGGTCGCGCGCAGGTCACGCAGGAATTGCACCGACGCCGAGCGGATCCCGCCTTCGCCCTGGATCGGCTCGATCAGAATGCCCGCGGTCTGCGGCGTGATCGCCGCGCGCAAGGCGTTCAAATTGTTGAACGGTACATGATCGAAGCCGTCCACCGCCGGGCCGAACCCGGCCTGATATTTCGGGTTGCCGGTCGCGGAGAGCATGGCCAGGGTGCGGCCATGGAAGGCGCCGTCGAAGCAAATGATCCGTATCCGCTCCGGCTGGCCGGCATCGGACATGGTTTTGCGCATCGCCTTCACCAGGCCCTCATTGGCCTCGGCGCCGGAATTGCAGAAGAACACCGAGTCCGCGAAGCTGGCCTCGACCAGCCGCTGCGCCATCAGCTCGGCGCCGGGAATGCGATACAGGTTGGAAACATGGATCACCCGTTTCGCCTGTTCGGCGATGGCCCGGGTAAGGTGCGGGTGCCCATGCCCCAGCGAGCTGGTGGCAATGCCGGAGCCGAAATCGAGAAAGCGTCGCCCCGCCTTGTCGAACAGCCAAGCACCTTCGCCATGCTCGAAAGCAAGGTCGGCGCGGTTGTAGTTCGGCATTAGCGGAGAAATCATAGTTGTGCTTTCAAGGGCAGAAAGCACTGAAGATTGCGCAAATGAGCCCAAAAAGTCAAATTTTTCCCTCCGCGTGGCTGCCCGCTTTGGTCGCGCTTTGCGCCGTGCCGTCCTGCCTGGAGGCCGGCGCGATCGCCTGGGGCGCGGCGCATGGGCTCACCGGCAAGGCGCTGCGCGACGGGCTGGATTTCTGGGGCGGCGGATATCTCGCCCTGCACGGGCACCTCGCCGCTTTGTTCGACGTGCGGGCTTACCAGGCGTTCTTCGCCGGGCTGTACGGCACGCTGCCATACCATCTGTGGAGCTATCCGCCGACCTATCTGCTCGTCGCGCTGCCGTTCGGCTGGCTGCCGCCCTGGCCGGCGGTGTTCAGCTTCGATCTTCTGTCGCTGCTGCTGCTCGCCTGGCTGCTGCGGCTGGCGGGGAAACGCGGCTGGTTCATCGCCGCGGTCCTGGCCAGCCCGGCCAGCCTTGAGAGCATGATGGAGCATCAAAATGCGGCGCTGCTCACCGCGCTGATCGGCGGCGGGCTTCTGCTCCTGCCGCGCCGGCCGCGCCTGGGCGGGGTGCTGATCGGCCTCGCCAGCCTCAAGCCGCAACTGGGCTTGGCCCTGCCGCTGTTTCTGCTCCGCCGCGCACCGGTTGCGTTCGTTGCGGCGGCCGTCTCCGCTGTGCTGCTCGCCGCGCTCTCCTGGCTGGTTCTGGGGCCGGCTGCGTGGTCGGGCTTCTGGCATTTCACCCGCCCTTCAATGTCCGCCGTGCTGCTCACCGGCCAGCCGCCGGCCTTCGCCGGCGGCTTGATCAGCGTGTTTGCCAGTTTTCGGTTCCTCGGCGTGCCCGGAGCGCTGCTGGTTCAGGGCATCGTCAGCGCCGCCGCTATTTTGCTCTCATGGCGGACGCGCTCGCCCATTGCCGTGCTACTGCTGACCGCGCTTGCCAGCCCCTATCTGCATGCTTACGACCTGCTCGGCGTCACGCTGGCGGTCGCCCTGCTGGTCGAGCAGCGCCTGGCCACCGGCTTTGCCCCGTTCGAGGCGGTGCTCTGCTTCCTCGCCTGGTTCGCGCCAGGCCTGCTGCCCTGGGCGCCGCAATTCGCCCATGTCACGCCGTTCCTGCTGGCGGCGCTCTTGGCAAGCGCGATGCGTCGTGGTGGACTTGGTGTATGCGACTCCTCTCTGGCTCCGCCCGCCTCGCCGGCGTCATCGGCTGGCCGGTTGCCCATTCCCGTTCCCCCCGACTCCACGGCACCTGGCTGAACCGTTACGGGATCGACGGCGCCTATCTGCCGTTGCCCGTCGCCCCGGAGCATTTCGCCGACACCGTCCGCGCCTTGCGCCATGCCGGCTTCGCGGGCGCCAATGTCACCATCCCGCATAAGGAGGCCGCCTTCGCCGTGTGCGACCGGCTGGAGCCCAGCGCCACGCGCGCCGGCGCGGTCAACACGCTGATGTTCGACGAACACGGCATCACCGGGGCCAACACCGACGGCTATGGTTTCGTCGCCAATCTGCGTGCCCATGGCGTCGATCCCGCTTCCGGCCCGGCGCTGATTCTGGGCGCGGGCGGCGCCGCCCGCGCCATCGCCGCCGCCTTGCAGGATGCAGGCGCGGCAGTGACGATTTGCAACCGCTCGCCCGAACGCGCCGCCGCCCTGACCGCGCATCTGCCGCCGGCGCGCGTGCTGCCCTGGGACCAGCGCAATGCCGCCCTCGCGGACCATGCGCTGCTGGTGAACACCACTTCGCTCGGCATGACCTTGCATCCGCCCTTGGATATGAACCTCGATGCCGCGCCGGCCACGCTGGCGGTTGCCGACATCGTCTATGCCCCGCTCACCACGCCTTTGCTCGCCGCGGCGTCGGCACGGCATTTGCGGGCGGTCGAGGGGCTGGGCATGCTGCTGCACCAAGCCGTGCCCGGTTTTGCCGCCTGGTTCGGCGTTACCCCCGTTGTGGATGAGGAATTGTACCGGATCGTCGCCGCATGATGGTGATCGGCCTGACGGGCGGCATCGGCATGGGCAAAAGCACGGTGGCGAAAATCTTCGCGGCCCACGGCATTCCCTGTTTCAACGCCGATGACGAGGTGCATCTGCTGCAGGCGCCGGGCGGCCGCGCCATCCCGGCGCTCGACCGCGCCTTTCCCGGCACGGTGGAGGACGGCGTGCTGAACCGCGCCAAGCTGCGCGAATGGGTGCTGCGCGACGATGCGGCGATGCGCCGGCTGGAAGCCATCATGCACCCGCTGGTGCGCCAGAGCGAGGCGCATTTCCGCACCGCCGCCTTCCGCGCCGGCCGCGGCGCCGTGCTGCTGGATTTGCCGCTTCTGTTCGAGACGGGGTCGGAAAACCGCTTCAGCAAGATCATCACCGTGTCCGCACCGCCCGACGTGCAGTTGGAGCGGGTGCGCCGCCGCGGCCTGCCGGAGGCGCAGATCGAGGCGATCATCGCCCGGCAGATGCCGGACGCCGAAAAGCGCCGCCGCGCCGATTACGTGGTGCGGACCGGCCTCTCGAAATTCCACACCGTGCGCCAAGTGCGCCGCATCATCCGGGGGCTGCTGCCATCATGAGCCGTTCCGTGCTGTTCGACACCGAGACCACCGGCTTCGAGCCGCTCACCGGCGACCGGGTGATCGAGATCGCCGCCATCGAGCTCGTCAACGACCTGCCGACCGGCGCGCAATATCATGTGCTGCTCGACCCTGAGCGCGACATCCCCGCCGACAGCACGCGCGTGCACGGCATCACCAACGCCGATGTCGCGGGCAAGCCGCTCTTCGCCGACATCGCTGACGAGATGCTGGCTTTTTTCGACGACGCGCCGCTGGTCGCGCATAACGCGCCGTTCGACTTTGCCTTCATCGACCATGAGCTGTCACGCCTCAACCGCGCGCCTTTGGGGCGGGCGCGCATGATCGACACCCTGGTGCTGGCGAAAACCCGCTTTCCGGGCATGCCGAACAGCCTGGACGCGCTGTGCCGCCGCTTCGACATCGATCTCTCCGCCCGCACGACGCATAACGCCCTGCTTGACTGCAAATTGCTGGCCGAAGTGTATGTGGAGCTCACCGGCGGCCGCCAGCGCGGCCTGGTGCTGGAAACCGAACAAGGCCTGAGCTTTGCCCATTACGAACGCGCGGCCAATCGCATCCCGCGCCCGATGGTGGTGGACGAGGCGACGCTCGCCACACATGAGGCGTTCATCTCCCGGCTGAAGGATCCGGTCTGGAGGCAGGAGTAAGGTAAGGGAGCGCTTCTTTTTTGAAAAAAAGAAGCAAAAAACTTTTTTTAACCTGGGCCGTGGGCGGTGTCGGCGACAACGCCCATATAATTTTTGCGCCGCTTTTTTTAAAAAGCGGCTGCTTACTTCAGTCGAACCCCACGGTCCGGTTCGCGGCCGCGAATGCCGCGAAACCTGTCTCGCCGCCGACGGTCTGGCCATCGAGGGACCTCACCGGACGCAGGCTCAAGGCATTGCCCAGGCAGAGCGCTTCGGCTTCGAACAGCCATGGTATGGGCAGCGCCGCCTCGCGCACCAGCCCGGCTTCGAGCAGCATGGCGCGGCGGATGCCCGGCAGCGCGCCGTCTTCAAGTCGCGGTGTCAGCCATTCGCCCCGGCGGCGGAGGAAAATCGTGGCGGCGCTCGATTCCGCCACGAGGCCGGCCTGGTTGAGCAGCAGCGCATCCGCCGCACCCCGTTCCTCCGCCTCGATCCGGGCGAGAATGAAGGGCAGATAGTTCAGCGATTTGATCCGGGAGAGGGGGGAGCTTTCATCCCGCGCGATGCCCCGGGCGATGACGATTTCAGCGGGGCCGGCGGGCGGGGCCAGGGGGGCGGCGGTGACCAGCACGGTGGGGTGTGGCGCGCGGGGGGGCAGCACGCCACGCGGTCCGGGGCCGCGTGTCACCGTCAGCCGTAAGCTCCCCTCGATCAGTCCCTGCGCGGCAATGACCGCTTCCAGAGCGCGGTGCAATTCATCCGCATCCGGCAGCTTAAGGCGCAGCAGCTCTGCACCCTCCTGGAGCCGGGCGAAATGTCGCGCCGCGTGCCGGGGGGCGCCGTCCGCCACGCGCAGCGTTTCAAACAGCCCGTCACCCAGCAGCAGGCCGCGATCGGCCGGGTCGATCCGCGCTGCCTCGGCTGAGACCAGCGCGCCGTTCAGCCAGATTTTGGGGCATGGTTGCATGAGACCGATCATGCGGTTGGGAGGGAACAGCAGGCAAGGGAAGCAAGCACTACTTTTTGTGA
>NZ_DATLPB010000107.1:0-34100 GCF_035535915.1 Acidocella sp. | reverse complement strand
CTCCTTCTGACGGCGGCCGGATGGTTGACGATCGCAAGTTCCGAAGCCGCGAAGGCCCAAATGATCAACCCTTACGGGCGATATAACGGCCCAACCCTTGGCAAGGAGGACTACGAATTAGCCAACAAAGCGGTCGAGCATCTGCTCAACGAAAATCCGCCAACCATCGGCGCTTACGATACGTGGCGGAATTCGGCTTCCGGCAATCATGGAAAATTCACGATCCTGAAGATTTTCACGTCAAAAGGAATGCCGTGCAGGAAAGTGAACTCTTCCACGTACTACCACAGGTCTGATTCCTATCGCCGCTTCACACTGGATGTCTGCAAAGTGCCCGGCGGCGACTGGAAGATCGTTCCCTAGTCAATCCGATCGATGGCCTGTGTCTCGCTTAACGCCACGTAGACCTTTCCCCCCCGCTCGGTGAACTTCGTGCTCATTTCCTCCATTCCGGCGGTTCGCGCGGCCTCTTCGCGGATATCGTGGCTGATCTTCATCGAGCAGAATTTCGGCCCGCACATGGAGCAGAAATGCGCGGTCTTGTGCGCCTCCTTGGGCAAGGTCTCGTCATGAAACGCTCGCGCCGTGTCCGGATCGAGGCCGAGATTGAACTGATCCTCCCAGCGGAACTCAAAACGCGCGCGGGAGATGGCGTCGTCTCGCAGCCGCGCCGCCGGATGGCCCTTGGCCAGATCCGCCGCATGCGCCGCCAGCTTGTACGTGATCACGCCGGTCTTCACGTCCGTGCGGTTGGGCAAGCCCAGATGCTCCTTCGGCGTGACATAGCAAAGCATGGCGGTGCCGAACCAGCCGATCATGGCGGCGCCGATGGCCGAGGTGATGTGATCATAGCCCGGCGCGATATCCGTGGTCAGCGGCCCCAGAGTGTAGAACGGCGCTTCGCCGCAGACGGCGAGCTGCTTGTCCATATTGGCCTTGATCTTGTGCATCGGCACATGGCCGGGCCCCTCGATCATCACCTGGCAGCCTTTGTCCCACGCCACGCGTGTCAGCTCGCCGAGCGTTTCCAGTTCGGCGAACTGGGCGGCATCGTTGGCGTCGGCATTGGAGCCGGGGCGCAAGCCGTCGCCGAGCGAGAAGGAGACGTCGTATTTGCGCATGATGTCGCAAATCTCGCCGAAATGCTCGTACAGAAAGCTTTCGCGGTGGTGCGACAGGCACCATTGCGCCATGATCGAGCCGCCGCGTGAGACGATGCCGGTGACGCGCCGGGCGGTGAGCGGAATATGCGCCAGGCGCACGCCGGCATGGATGGTGAAATAATCCACTCCCTGCTCGGCCTGCTCGATCAGCGTGTCCTTGAACACCTCCCAGTCGAGCTTGCCGGCATCGCCGCCGACTTTTTCCAGCGCCTGATAGATCGGCACGGTGCCGATGGGCACGGGCGCATTCCGCAGGATCCAATCGCGGATATTGTGGATGTTGCGGCCGGTGGAAAGGTCCATCACGGTATCCGCGCCCCAGCGTATGGCCCAGACCATCTTCTCGACCTCGTCCGCGACCGAGGAGGTGACGGCGGAATTGCCGATATTGGCGTTGATCTTCACCAGGAAGTTGCGGCCGATGATCATCGGCTCGACCTCAGGATGGTTGATGTTGGCGGGAATGATCGCCCGCCCGGCGGCGATTTCCGCGCGCACGAATTCCGGCGTGACGAAATCCGGCAGGGCGGCGCCAAAACTTTCGCCGTCGGCCAGGCGCGCGGCAGCGCCCTCAACAGCCTGGGCGCGACCGAGATTTTCACGATGCGCCACGTAGATCATCTCCTCAGTGATGATCCCGGCGCGGGCAAATTCAAACTGCGTGACCGGCGCCCCGGCCCGCCCGGCCAGGACCGCATGCCGCGCCGGGCAAGGCGGCACGAGCTGTTCGAGAGAGGCAAAGCCGTTATCTTCCGGCCGCACCGAACGGCCCGGCACGGCGTGGAACCCGCGCCCGGCAATCCAGCCCGCGCGTGTTTTTGGCGCGCCTTCGTTCAGATCGACATGGTGTTGCGGGTCCGTATAGGGGCCGGACGTGTCATAGAGCCGGGCGGGCGGCTCATTGGCGGTAGGGTGCAGCGCCACCTCGCGGAACGGCACGGCGATATCGGGCCGGCAAGGCGGCGCGGAATAGATCCGGCGCGAGCCGGCAATGGCGCCGGTGGTGACTTTGGTCGGTTCCGTTTGAGCCATCAAATGCACTCCCCTTCGATGAAACGGAAGGAGGGAGGGCCCGTCGGCACCTTGAAATCATCCCCGTCCCTCCGCCGGTGTTAGCCGGATCAGGTTCAAAGGGTCCGTCGCGGTGGGGCTCGGCCCCGGCAACATCTCAGCTCCCTCACGGAGCCCCCCTCGGTAAGAGCCATCGAGCATCAGGGATTGGTCGCTGTCAAGCCGTCCTGCCAATGCGTCAGCTAAGACCGGCCCCAAACCGTCATCACCACCCCGCCTGAGACGATCAACGCCCCGCCGACCAGAATCGGCAGGCCGGGCCTGACGCCGAACAGCGCGAAATTGAGGATCTGGGCGACGACGAAAAATAACGTCACATACACACCCAACAGACGTCCAAAGTCCCAGTTCGGTGCGTTCACTGACAGGCCATAGACGAACAGGATCACCGCGCCGGCCAGGAACAAGCCGATCCGGCCAAAGCCGTGAGGACTATGCAGGCCGAGCCTGACAAGCGCATCGCCACCGGCTTCTAGGCCGGCGGCAAGCAAAAGAAGAGCATAGGCAGCAAATGTTCCCATCGTCATCCAGCCATCGCAAAGCGGGTCAATTTGACAAGCAGATGCCCGGTGCCGGAGGCGGGCGCAATCCCCTGCCCCGTGCACATGGCAACAGACCGAAGCCGCCGCCGTTTGCTTCCTGGATGGCATAAATGGCCACGTCACAGCCGCGCTTGCACCTTGGAGCTTGCGCGCCGCTCAGACGCCACGGAATTCCTAGAGGATCAGCACCTTGTTCATGGTCCCCACCGGGGCGCCGGCGCCATGCGCCGCTTTCGATTTGTGCGCGGCGTTCGCGCTTTCCTTGACTAACGGGCCGGCCTTGACGACCGGCGGCGAAAGAGGCGACTGCTCCACTTTCTGCACGGCCGTTGCGGCCGGCGGCGCGGCCGCCATGGCGCCGCCCGACGCCGCTTCCCTCTGCCGGGCCACGCAATCATTTTCCTGCGGCGTCAGATAAGGGTTCGCCGGGCTCTGTCCGCCGCCATCCCAGCTCGGCCCCAGCGCGAACGCTTCGTGCGGCACCGCCAGCAAAGCGGTCATGCAAGCGGTTCCCGAAAGCGGTTTGACCGTTTTGCCTTGGCTCTTCTGCCGCACCGCCATCGCCTCTGTGAGGCGCGATTGCAGCGTCTGCAACCGGGCTGCTTCAGCGGCGCTGGAGGCCGGCAGGTCCCGGTTATAATAGCCGTCGTCAAAAGCCTGCTTTTGCAGATCCGGGGCCCCACTCAAATCCAGCAGGGTCGGGAACGACGTATTGAAGGGATTCTTCTGGCAATGAGCCGCAGCCTGAGGAAAATTCCCGCCGGCGGCTTCGACGGATCGGACGCACGAAACATCGCTCATGAGTGGCCGCGCCGCTTGCGGATGTGAACAGGCGGTACAAGCCAGAACCGTCACCGCAATCGGCAGGGCGCATCTGGAAAACGCGCCGCATGGCTGACGATGCCAAACAGCAACAATGGCGGATCTTAAGACCACTTGGATCATTGAAGCCTCCCCCGTAGGCGAAGGCTAATCAAGCCATGCTGTCCCGTCCAGAAAAAACGTTCCCACAACGATCCAGGAAAGCCGGCGCTCCATTCTGCCGACATGTTAAGGTAAAATGTTAAATACTTCTTATTGTTGGCATAAACCAGTCGTGGCGGTCTGCGCCTTCCCGGTCTAATATCCGTTTATGGTAACTAAGTTTACCAACTCTTCGACGGGGCCAGCCTTGCATGTCATCGAGCAACTCTGGAACGATGGCCTCATGCGTCTTGCGCGATGTTCGCTTGACGGCTCTTTGCCCGTTCTAGTTGTAGCGCCGCTTCATGACCATCCGCCGGCTTCGATTCTGCAAAGGCTGGAACATGAATATAAGCTGCGTGACGAACTCGACGCGGCATGGGCGGCGCGCCCATTGGCGTTGTGGCATGAAGGCGGCCGCGTGGCGCTGCTGCTCGAAGATCCCGGCGGCTGGACGCTCGATCGCAGTACCGGCGTGCCCTTGTCCATCGATGCGTTTCTGCGCCTCGCCATTCCGCTCACGGCTTCGGTCGGGCAGGCGCACGCGCGCGGCCTGATCCACAAGGATCTGAAACCCGCTAACATCCTGGTCGACCGGGCCGGCGGCGGCGTGCGGCTGACCGGGTTTGGCATCGCGACGCGCCTGCCGCATGAGCGGCAGGCCCCGGGGCCGCCGGAACGCATCGCCGGAACGCTCGCCTATATGGCGCCGGAACAGACCGGGCGGATGAACCGCTCGGTCGACGCGCGCAGCGACCTTTATGCGCTGGGCGTTATTTTTTATGAGCTGTTAACGGGGATCCTGCCCTTCACGGCCGCCGAGCCGATCGAATGGGTGCATTGCCACATCGCCCGGCAGCCGGTCCGGCCCGACGAACAAGCGGCCCATGTTCCCAAGACGCTGGCGGACATCGTGATGAAACTCCTCGGCAAGACCGCGGAACAGCGCTACCAGACCGCCGCCGGGGTCGAGGCGGATCTGCGCCGCGGCCTCGCTTCATGGGAAACGCTCGGGCGGATCGACCCGTTCCCGCTCGGCGCGCACGACGTGCCGGACCGCCTGCTGATCCCGGAAACGCTCTTTGGGCGCGAACGCGAAACGGCGCGCCTCCTGGCGGCATTCGAACGCGTGCTGGCGCAAGGTATGCCGGAGCTGGTCCTGGTGTCCGGCTATTCGGGCATCGGAAAGTCCTCGGTGGTGCAGGAACTTCATAAAGCCTTGGTGCCGCCGCACGGCCTGTTCGCCTCCGGCAAGTTCGAACGGTACAAGCACGACATTCCCTACGCGACCATCGGGCAGGCTCTGCACGGCCTCGTGCACGACATTCTCGGCAAGAGCGACGCAGAGGTCGGAAGCTGGCGGACCGCGCTGCGCGCGGCCACGGGGCCGAACGGCCAGTTGATCGTCAACCTCGTGCCGGAACTCGCCTTCATCATCGGCCCCCAGCCGCCCGTGCCGGACCTGCCGCCGCGAGACGCGCAACGCCGTTTCCATCTGGTGTTCTGGCGATTCCTCACCGTGTTCGCACAGGCGGCGCATCCGCTGGTGCTGTTCCTCGACGATTTGCAATGGCTGGACGCGGCGACGCTGGATCTCCTGGCCTATTTGTTCACCCGGGTGGAGACGCGGCATTTTCTGTTGGTCGGCGCCTATCGGGACAACGAGGTCGGCGCCGCGCACCCGCTGATGCGCATGCTGGCCGCCATCCGCGGCGCCGGCGTGCGGGTCCAGGACATCGTTCTGGCCCCTCTCGGGTTCGACGATGTCAGCCGGCTTGTCGCCGCGTCCCTCCATTGTGAGCCGGACCGCGCCGCGCCCCTGGCGCAGCTGGTGCAGGCCAAGACCGGCGGCAATCCGTTTTTCGTCATCCAGTTCCTGACCATGCTGGTCGAAGAGGGCGCGCTTCACTTCGACCCGGCGGTGCAAGCCTGGCAGTGGGATATCGATCGTCTCCGCGCCCGGGGGTACACCGACAACGTGGTGGCGCTGATGGCGGTCAAGTTGAAGCGCCTCCCGGCCAGCACCCGGGAGAGCCTGCAGGCCCTGGCGTGCCTGGGCAACGAGGCCGAGCTGGCCACCCTGGCCCTGGCGCACGGCACGAGCGACGCATTGCTGCACGAAACCCTTGCGGATGCCATGCAGGCCGGCCTCGTCGTCCGGCTCGAGGACGGGTACCGCTTTCCGCACGACCGCATCCAGCAGGCGGCCTACGCGCTGCTGCCCGAGTCCGAGCGCGCCGATGTGCATTTGCGCATGGGGCGGCGGCTCTTTGCGGGCATGACAGGAGATGACCGCGCGGAACATTTGTTCGAGATCGCCAACCAGTTCAATCGCGGCGCCGCCTTGTTAACCGACCGGCATGAGAAAGTCCGAGTGGCGGAGATCAACTTACGCGCCGGCCGCAAGGCCAAGGCCGCCGCGGCCTACGCGTCGGCCGGCGCGTATTTTGCCGCCGGGATGGCGCTGCTGAAAGACAGCGATTGGGGGCACGAACGCGCCCTGACCTTCAATTTGTGGCTCGAGCGCGCGGAATGCGCGTTTCTCACCGGCGATCTCGCGGCAACCGAGCGTTTGCTCGCCGCGCTGCGGCAACGCGGCGTGTCGAAACTCGACCTCGCCGCCGTGTGCCAGCTGCAAATCCTGCTGCATACCGTGCGGTCGGAAAATCAACAGGCTGTGGCCAGTGCGCTCGCCTGCCTGCACCTGTTCGGCATCGACATCTCCGCGCATCCGCCGTGGGAGCAGGTCCAGTCCGAGCATGAAATGGTCTGGGAATCGCTCGAGGGGCACCCGCTCGAAAGTCTGATCGATCTGCCGCTGATGACCGATCCGGCATTGCAGGCCGCGATGCAGGTTCTCTCAACGCTGCTGGGCCCCGCGTACTTTACCGATTCGCAGCTGTTTTTCTGGCTGGTGTGCCGCATGGTGAATATCACCCGGCAGCATGGCGCCTGCGGCGCGTCGGCGCACGGGATTGCATATTTCGGCTGCATCCTTGGCCCGGCCTTTCACCGTTACAATGAGGGATATCGGTTCGTGAGGCTCGCCGTCGGCCTGGTGGAGAAGCACGGCTTCATCGCCGACCAGGCAAAGGTTGAGCATTCCATGGGCATCGCGGCGCTCTGGACGCAACCGATCGCGACCGCGATCGACTTCAATCGCGCGGCCATTCGCACGGCCGCGGAGACCGGGGATCTGACCTCCGCCTGCTACAGCATGGAACGGTACGACAAGCTGCTGATGTACCGGAATGATCCGCTCGACATCGTATGGCAGGCGTCGGAGGAAAGCCTGGCCTTCATTGCCAAGGCCGGGTTTCGCGACATCGCCGACATGATCGTCAGCCATCAACGCTTCATCGCCGTCATGCAGGGCCGGACGTCGAGCCCCGCCAGCTTCGGCGACGCGCCATTCGATGAGGCGGCATTCGAAGCCCAGTTCACCGCGGACCGGACCGCCATGATGGTCTGCTTTTACTGGATTCTGAAACTGAAGGCGCGGTTCCTGTCAGGAGACTATGAAGCCGCACTCACGTCTGCCGAAAAGGCGAAGGCGCTGCTGTGGAGTGCCGCCGCCCATATCGAGCTGCTCGATTATTTCACCTATGGCGCGCTGACGATGGCCGCTCTTTACGATACCGCGCCGCCGGCGCAGCAGGCCGAGTGGCGCCATGCGCTCAGGGCCCACCAGGACCAGCTGCGTGAATGGGCCGACAGCTACGAGCCGACTTTCGGCGGCATGCATGCCTTGATCTCGGCCGAACGCGCGCGCCTCGAAGGCCGCGATGCCGACGCCATGGGGCTGTACGAACAGGCGATCCAGTCCGCCCGCCGGCATGGTTTCGTGCAGAATGAAGGCCTCGCCCATGAGGCGGCGGCGCGCTTCTATGCGGCGCGAGGGGGCGAGACGATCGCACAAACATGCTGGCGGAATGCGCATTTCTGCTATCTGCGCTGGGGCGCGGCGGGAATCGTCAGCCGGCTCGAACGGGCGCACCCGTGGCTCCGCGACGAGCCGCCGCCGCCTTCCGGCACCATGCTCGGCGCCGGTGTGGAGCAATTGGACGCCAGGGCCATGATGAAAGCATCGCAAGCCCTTTCTGGCGAAATCGTCCTGGACCGGCTCATCGAGACCCTGATGACGCTCGCGCTCGAGCATGCCGGTGCCGAGCGCGGTTTGCTGGTCCTGCTGCCAGGCGACCGGCCAAGGGTCGGCGCCGAGGCACGGATCGATCGCAAGACCGTCACCGTCACGCTCCGGCATGACATCGTCACGCCGGCCGACATGCCTGACTCCGTCCTGTGCACGGTGACCCGAACCGGCCAAAACTTGATTCTGGATGACGCGACGGCGCAAACTTCTTTTTCCGCCGATGCGTATGTCCGCCAGAAACGGGTCCGGTCGGTTCTTTGTTTGCCCTTGTTGAAACAGACCAAGCTGGTCGGACTGCTCTATCTCGAGAACAATCTGGTTTCGCATGTCTTCACGCCGGCGCGGGCCGCGATTCTGCAGCTCCTGGCCTCGCAGGCCGCGATTTCTCTGGAGAATGCCCACCTCTATGCAGACCTGCTCCGGGAAAATCACGAGCGGCAGGCCGCCGAAGCGGCGATGCGGGTGAGCGAGGCGCGGTGGCACAGCCTGTTCGTCAATGTTCCGGTCGGCGTCACCTCGTTGGGGACAGACGGGCGCTTTGCCGAAGTCAACCCGGCCTTTTGCACGATGACCGGCTATTCCGCGGCGGAACTCCTTGAGCTTTCGCCGGCCGACATCACGCTTGAGGATGACCGCCCCGCCACCGAGGCGTTCATCGCGGCGCAAACCGCCGGGACGCTGGCCACGCCGCGCATCGAAAAGCGCTATCGGCGCAAGGATGGAAACATCATCTGGGTCGAGGTCAGCGCCTTTCGGGCGTCACGCGTGGAGAACCTGCCGTTGCGGGCCGCGGTGTCGGTCGACATCACGGAGCGCAAGCGCGCCGAGACCGCGCTGCGGCGCAGCGAGGCCTACCTGGCCGAGGCGCAGCGCCTGAGCCGCACCGGCAGCTTTGGCTGGAACGTCTCCCGCGACGACATTTTCTGGTCGGCGGAAAGTTCCAATATTTTCGGCTACGAACAGGTGTCATCCGCCAATATCGAGATGGTGCTGCAACGGGTTCATCCGGAAGATTTCCCCCTTGTGCAGCGCGTCATCGAGCATGCGTCGCAAACAGGGAGCGATTTCGATTTCGAGCATCGCCTGCTGATGCAAGATGGCGCGGTGAAATATGTTCACGTGGTCGGCCGCGCCGTGAGGGATCCGGCGGAGGAGCTGGAATTCATCGGCTCCGTGATGGACGTCACCGCGGCCAAGCATGCCGAGGAGGAGCTGCATGCGGCGCAAGCGACCCTCACGCATGCGGCGCGGGTGATGACCCTGGGCGAACTGGCGGCCTCGATCGCGCATGAGATCAACCAGCCGCTGGCCGCCATCGCCACCAGCGGCAATGCCTGTCTGCGCTGGCTCGCCAGGACGCCGCCGGATCTCATGGCGGCCCGGCAGGCTGCGGCGCGGATCGTGCAGGATGCCCACCGCGCGGGTGAGGTGATGCGCAGCCTGCGGGCACTGACGTCGAAATCCGAACCCCGACTGTCCGCGTTCGACATGAATGACGCGATCAGGGACGCGCTGCTGTTCGTCAGAAACGACATCCACCGGCAGGGCGTCATACTGAACACCGAGCTCGCCGCCGACATCCAGCCGGTGCTGGGCGACCGCGTACAGCTGCAACAGGTGTTGCTGAATCTCATCACGAATGGAATCGATGCCATGGATACGGTCACGGAAAAACCCCGCGCCCTCACGATCAGTTCGGAATGCTGCCCGCCGGACAGCGTGCTGGTGAGCGTGAGGGACACGGGCACCGGGGTCGACCCCACTGTTGCCAAGCATATTTTCAGTCCATTCTACACCACGAAATCGGAGGGCATGGGGATGGGACTCTCCATCAGCAAGACGATCATCGAGGCCCATGGCGGCGAACTCTGGGCCCAACCCAACATGCCCCAGGGTGCGATTTTCCAGTTTCGGCTGCCGGCCGCCGGTCAGGGGGTCGCATGACCGAAGCCCAGTCCTTCGTCTTTGTCATTGATGACGACGCCTCCGTGCGCACCGCGGTCGAGGATCTGCTGCGCTCCGTCGGGTTGGCGGTGCGAACCTTCGGATCGACGCAGGAATTCCTGCAAAGCAAGCTGCCTGACGCCGCGGGGTGCCTGGTGCTCGACGTGAGGATGCCCGGGCAGAGCGGCCTGGAATTCCAAAGGATGCTCGCGGCAACCGGGATCCATCTCCCGATCATCTTTATCAGCGGTCACGGGGACATTCCGATGTCGGTACGGGCGATTAAATCCGGCGCCATCGAATTTCTGACGAAGCCGTTGCACGAGCAGGAGCTGCTGGATGCGATTCAGAGTGGAATCGAGCGCGACCGCGCCCGGCGCCAGAACGCCAAGGCCGTGACCGAATTGCAGGAGCGTTTCGAATCACTGACCGGGCGCGAACGCGAAGTCCTCGAACTCGTCATCACCGGGCAGCTCAACAAGCAGATCGCCGCCCAGTTGGCGCTGAGCGAAGCCACGGTCAAGGTCCATCGCAGCCAGATCATGCATAAGATGCGGGCGCGGTCCCTGGTGGACCTGGTACGCATGGCTGACGCGCTCGGCGTTTCTAAGCCAAAGTCGAAAATGAGCTAAACTAAAGCTGTAGATATAACCGCCGAACGGCGCGCTCGAATATCGAAAAAGCATGGGATCGGTTGCCACGGGCGAGAGGAACTCCTTCCAACGCGCAATGGTTTGCACCCGCGAATGGCGCTAACTTCGCGCGGGAGACAGGAGATCGCAATTGCCGAATGAGTCCATGATCTCGATCGTCGATGACGATGCGTCCGTTCGCGAAGCGTTAAAGGATCTCATCCGCGCGATGGGATTCTCCGTTGAAACGTTTGCGTCTGCCGAAGATTTCCTGCGCTCGGGCGATCTTTCGAAAACGGACTTCTTGATCACCGACATGCGCATGCCCGGCATGTCGGGGCTGGAGCTGCACCACCGGTTGCGCGCCATGGGCGCGCCGGTGCCGATGGTGTTGATCACGGCCTTCGCCGACGAGAAAGAAAAGACGCGGGCCTTGCATGCCGGTGTCATGGGGTACCTGACCAAGCCGTTCAATGAGGCCGAATTGCTGGCCAAAATTCGCGCCGCGCTCGATGGGGAAGATTAAGTCCAAGGCTCCGGGCGCCCCCCCTCTTCCATGACGAAAACCATCGGCGCCTTGCGCCAGTTCCTGCCGTCGCCGGCATGCCGCCGCTCTTCCCCTATCGGCGGGCATTTGATTTATCTCATGGAAATGCATCGAATCCGGTGACTAGGTAGGCTTGAGCAGGTTGAAACGCCGTGCATTCATTGCCGCTTCGTTGCAAGGAGAAGGTGGCATGCCCAGAATTGCGATCGTGACCGGCGGCACGGAGGGGATTGGCGCCGCCACAGCGGAACGATTGAAGCAGGCCGGCTACGTTCCCGTGGTGACTTACGGTCATAACGACCATGTTGCCGAGGCGTTCGCGTCCCGCACCGGCATCGCCGTCCGCAAATGGGACGTGGCGAATTATCCGGCGTGCGAAGCCGGTGTCAGCGAGATCGAACTCGCCTTCGGGCCGGTTGACGTGCTGGTCAACAATGCCGGCATCACCACGGATTGCATGCTTCACAAAATGGCGCCCGAGCAATGGCACCGCGTGATCGAGACGAACCTGACCGGCTGCTTCAACATGTGCCGCATGGTCATCGCGGGCATGCGCGAGCGGCGTTTCGGCCGCATCGTCAATGTCAGTTCCATCAACGGCCAGGCCGGCCAACTCGGCCAGGTCAACTACGCCGCCGCGAAAGCCGGCATGATCGGCCTCACGAAATCCCTGGCTCTGGAGAGTGCCGGACGCGGGATCACGGTGAACGCCATTGCCCCCGGCTATACCGACACGCCTATGGTCGCGCATGTGCCACCGGATATATTGAAAGCGATCATTGCCAGAATTCCCGTCGGCCGTCTGGCCCAGGCGTCGGAGATCGCGCACGCGATCGCCTTTCTTGTCTCGGATGAGGCCGCCTATATCACCGGCTCAACCCTCACCATCAATGGCGGCCAATATCTGGCCTGATGCGCCTGCCGCGGCGCAAAAACTTTTTGTTAATTGGGCCGGCGGCGGTGAAACCGGCACGGCCCAAAGTTAACAAAAGTTTTTTTGCTTCTTTTTGTTCACAAAAAGAAGCGCTTTCTTTTTACTTTGAACCGCCGCCACCACCGGATGACCCGGTGCCAGCAGGCCCGCCACTCGTGGGATTACCCGTGCTGCCGGACCCGACCGCGCCATTGCTCATCCCGTTGCCGCCGGTGGAACCGTTGCCCATCGCAGAGCCCATTTGATTACGGCCGGACCCATAGGCACCGTTTCCCGCAGTGCTGCCGCCTGTCGCTCCGGTGCCGTTATTCAAGTTGCCCGTGGCGCCGGTGCTTGTCCCGGCCGAACCGTTGGAAGACGTGCCCGCCGCGCCGCCATTATACTGCGCCAAGGCCATGCTGGAGCAAAATAGTGACAGTCCGAAAGCGGCAGCGAATGCGATCATGCGTGATTTCATTTCATTCTCCCTCTCGCGTTATGACGCAAAGCGGGACTTGGCCATGGCGGGCAACGAATACCACGCTTCCAGCATGAAACGGTGATGTGAAAAAAGTTAGTCGGCGGGAATGGCCGTCAGGATCAGCCTGCGTCGGATGTCGTGCCCTCCGGGCGCAGCACGTTCATCTTGAGCATCACGGCAAGCGTCAGGGCGCGAACCGGCCGCACCAGCGCGAGTTCGAAAAGGATGCAGGCGGGCACGAACACGGCGATAAAACGCACGAGGCCGGGGCGCCATAACAAGGCGCTGACGATCATGACTGCACCCATCACGCCAAGCCCCAACAAGATGGTGAGGTAGGAAGGCAGCAACTCCAGCCGCACGCGGCCAAGCGGCGCCGCGCAATGCGGGCAGACCGGTTTTATATCGATAAAACCACGAAAAACTCCGGCATGGCCGCAAGCAGGGCAACGCATCGCCAAGCCCCGCGCCAGCGCCAGGCCCCAACCCGGCATGGGCACGCGGTCGTCCGGCACCAGAGGGGGCGGCCAGCGCACCGGCCCCTGATCCGCCTCCGCCATCAGCCGAGTGCCCGCATGGTGAGATCCCTTACCCTTCACGCCATAAAATACTGGCTCAAAAACTCCCGGTGCGTATATGGTGTCGTTTCTATCCCAGGACAAAACGGGAAAACCGATCATATGCCGTCATGAAGATCTTTCCATGACCCAGCAAGGTGAAATCCGCATCGGCATTTCCGGTTGGCGTTATGCCCCTTGGCGCGGGGTCTTCTTCCCCCCAGGGCTGCCGCAGCACGACGAGCTGGCCTTTGCCGCGCAAAAATTCCGCACGATCGAAATCAACGGTACGTTCTATGGCACGCAACGGCCGGAGAGTTTCGAGACATGGCGTGAGACGGTTCCTGAGGACTTCATGTTCGCCGTCAAGGCCCCCCGGTTCATCACCCACATCAAGCGCTTGCGGGATGTGGAAGCGCCGCTGGCAAATTTCCTCGCCTCCGGCGTTCTCCGGCTCGGGCCCAAGCTGGGGCCAATTCTCTGGCAGTTTCCCCCCACCCTGAAATTCGACGCCGGCCTGTTCCAGGCATTCTTGCAGATGCTGCCGCACGATACGATGGCCGCCGCCACGCTGGCGAAACATCATGATTCACGCTTGCGCCACCCGGATTTGTCCGAAATGACGCAGCGGCGCGCATTGCGGCACGCGCTGGAAATACGCCATGAAAGTTTTCGCACCGCCGCGTTTATAGAATTGCTGCAACAGGCCCGCGTGGCGCTGGTCTGCGCCGATACGATGAAATGGCCGCGGCTGATGAATGCCACCGGAGATTTCATCTATTGCCGACTGCATGGCCCGAAGGAGCTCTATGCGAGCGGCTACGACGACAAGGCCCTCGCAACCTGGGCGCGGCGCGTGCGGGCCTGGACGAAAGGCGATGAGCCGCCGGACGCGGAATTCGTGGCCGACGCGCCGCGCGGCAAAAAGATGGCCCGCGATGTGTTCCTGTATTTCGACAATGACATGAAGGTGCACGCGCCGGTTGACGCGGCGAAGCTTGCCGCGCAACTCGGCGCCCAGCCTTAAACAAGCTGAATCGTCAGCCGCTCAGCGCGCCGCGGCGGCGCGCAGGGCGGCGGCGGAAAGACTCTGCGGCTCGGTACCGGCCCAGGGATCGGTGTGCGTCTGCAACGCTTCCTGCGCGCGCGGGATGGTCATGGCATCGGCGGCCTCATACTGCGCCAACGCGCTCCAACGGCACGGCCAGGCGACGCTCGCCGCCCCCCGCGCGCGCGGGGAATAGGGAGCGATCGCTGTGGCCCCCGCCTCGTTGCGAAAATAATCGATGAAGATGCGGCCATGGCGTTTGGCCTTGCTCATGGTGGCGACGAAGCGCGCCGGCTCATCCGCCGCCAGGCGCTGCGCGATGTTGCCGCAGAAATCCTTGATCGTGGCAAAATCATGCTGGCGCCGCAGCTTCACGACCACATGGATGCCCTTGCCGCCGCTGAGCAAAGGCAAGCTCTCCAGGCCCAAAGCTGCCAGCACCTCCCGCAGGCGCATGGCGGCGGATCTGATCTCGGCGAAGGGCAGATCGGGGTCGGGATCGAGGTCGAAGACCAGCCGGTCCGGGATGTCCGGCTTGTCCCGCCGGGCCCCCCAGAGATGGAATTCCAGCGTGCCCATCTGCACCGCATCGATGAGCGCCTCCTGCGACTGCGGATAGATATAGCGCCCGGTCTTGCCGCCGGCGCCGGAAACTTCCTGCTCACCCCACGCCTTGCCGAAACCGGCGGCGAGGCGACGCTGGAAAAAACAGGATGGACCGACGCCGTCCGGGCAGCGCACCAGGGACACAAACCGGTCTTTCAGATAGGGCCACATCAACGGGGCGGCGCGCTGGACATAGGCGGCAAGATCCGCCTTGGTCAGTCCGGCCTCGGGATAAATCGCTCTGTCCGGATGGGTGATGTGCGGCACGGCGTCGGACTTGGGCATTTCGCGAGCCTCCGTTGCGGGCTTGTCACCGCGCAGGCCGATGAAGCGGCCCTGGCGGATCAGCCCGTCTTGCGTCCAGTCCGCAAAGGCGATCTCGGCAACAAGCTCCGGCTTCACCCAGACCACGCCCCGGCGCAACAACGCGGGCACGGGGCACGCCGGATCGTCGCGGCGGTTTGCATCCCGCCAGGCGGCGAGCTGCCCCAGCGTGTCCTGTGAAAATCCGGTGCCGACGCGGCCGGCATAGCGCAGGCCACCTGCCTCCCGCACGCCCATCAGCAAGGAGGAGAACGGGCGGGACGGTTTTGTGGACGGGGCGAAGCCGATGATCACGAATGCCTGGCCCTGCCGGCATTTGATCTTCAGCCAATCCAGATGCCGGCTGGGGCGGTAGGGGGCGTCGGCGCGCTTGGCGATCAGCCCTTCCAGCCCATGCGCGCAGGCGGCGGCGAGCAGCTTGTTGCCGTCGCCGGAAAAACTCTCGCTGAGCTGCAGCGGCGCCTCGGGCTTCGGGGCGCCCAGCAGGCGTTGCAGCAAAGCGCGGCGGCGCGTGAAAGGCTGTTGGCGCACATCCTTGGCCTTGTGGACCAGGATATCGAACAGAAAACAGGAGAGCGGCGCCGGGCTCCTGCCTTCCAGCGCGGCGACGAGGGCGCCGAAACTCGTCACGCCGTTACGGCCGATCACGGTGATCTCGCCATCCAGCAGCGTGGCTGGCAGGCCGAGCGCCGCGACAGCGGCGGCGATGGCGGGGTAACGGTCCGTCCAGTCCAGGCCGGAGCGGGTATAGATGCGGACGGCCTCGCCATCGGCGGCGATGAGCGCGCGGTAGCCGTCATATTTGATCTCGAAAAGCCAATCCTTCCCCGCGGGCGGGGCCTCGACCAGCGTTGCGAGGGCGGGCGGCGCAAAGGCGGGCGGGTCGCCCTTGGCGCGGGGTGCCGTCGGTGCCGGCATGGCGCCGGCGGCGATCTGCGGCATCGAGCGGCCGGACTGCACGGAGCTGGTTTCGCGGTCGAGCAGGTCCGGTTCGGTGCCGGCAAATTCGTCCCGTTCCTTGATCAGCAGCCAGTTCTCGGTCTTCTCGCGGTCCCGGGGGCGCATGCGCACCAGCGCCCACCGCCCATGCAGGCGCTTGCCGTGCAGCCGGAAGGCGAGCTTGCCCTTGGCCAGCCCCTCATGCGGATCGCCGAGCGGTTCCCAGCTTCCGGTGTCCCACAACATCACCGTGCCGCCGCCATACTGGCCTTGCGGGATCGTGCCCTCGAAATTTCCATAGTCCAGCGGATGATCCTCGGTGCGAACGGCGAGGCGCTTGTCATGGGGGTCGTAGCTCGGACCGCGCGTGACGGCCCAGCTCAGCAGCACGCCGTCCAGCTCCAGGCGAAAATCATAATGCAAGCGCCGCGCATCGTGCTTCTGGATGAGGTAGCGGGCACCGGCGGGCAGCACAATGGCGCCGCTGGGCTCGGCGGTCTGGCCGAAACGACGCTTGGCGCGGTAGGGCGCAAGCGCGGCTTCGGCACCGGGGGATTTCGCCGGCATCCCGCTGCGGGGCAAAGGGCGCGGCGTGGCCATGGCGCGCGGCGATCTCCTTCGATGAAACTGGGTTCTTTAAAAATAAGGGGCTGTCCGAGATATTTCCATCGCAATCAGACAGCGCCTTGAGAGATCGGCATTTTTCCGATCATTGCATTTTCGGCGTAGTGGGATCGGAACAATGGCAGAAAGTAGGCTGCTCCAAGACAGCGCCAAAAATCGCCGGCGCGGGCTATGGCAATGAAGCCTGCGGCGATTTCACCCGGCATCCATCATCGCGCCCGGCTACCATTTCAATTGCAGCCCCACATTGCCGCCCAGCGCGTGCCCATTCCCGGAAATGTCGGCGACAAACGCCGTGAACAATGTCATAGATCCGCGCACGAAATAGACCCCATTCGTCAGCAGCGCGGCATTGCTCGCTGCGGGCGCGCCGACGACGAAAAAACTCGCCCCCGGGCTCGCCGCGAAGCCCGCGGTCAGGCCGCGCCGGGTGTCGAACTCATGCACCCAGGAGGCGCGGGAGGCATATTCGAAACTCCAATGTTCGTTGAGCGGCGCAATGTGGTCGAGCTGCACCCCGAGAAAGCTCTGCTGGGAGGCCGTCGTCTGCCCGTCGACCGCGAGCCCCACCGGCAGGTCGCCGCTTGCCAGATTTTCTGAAAATGCGGGCTGCCACAACACACCGCCCTCATAGGCCACGAACGGCGTCACATTGACGTTGCGGGTCTGGAACACATACCCGCCTTCCACACGCCCGGTCAGCGCCGTCTCGTTGAAATTGCTGTTGGCGACAGCGCCAAACCCGAGGCCCGAGACGTCGCGCGAGGAAACGACGTGGTAATGGCCATAGGCGAGCGCGCCCAGGGCATACAGCCCGCCCCACCGGCCCAACGCATAGAGCCCGGCCTGGACACCAGGCGCGGTGCCGCTAGTTCCCAGCGTGGCGACCGAATAGCTCGAAGATGAACCGCCCACCGCCGCGCCGATGAGCGTGTCTGCCGTGGGTTCGTAAGCAAGCCCGGCGGCAAAGCCCCAGTCGTTCATCGAGAGGTTCTGGGTGCCCGTCGCCGGGTCGCCATTCAGCGTGCCGGCACCGCCCGTCGCTTCGGCCCAGCTGCGCCATGTGCCCGGGCCATTCCAGGAGTTGGGCCCGCCCTTGCCGCCCGGGTCCGCATTGGACAGCCAAAACGCGCCTTCGCGCCGGATCGCCTCGATGAAATCCGCGTTGGTCGTGAGGCTCATTTGTTGCGCGCCGGTGAGGCCGGCCCCGCTCAGCGCGTCATAACCGGCCGGAATCGCCGCCTCGTCGGCCTGGGTCGCCAACAGGCCGCCGAACAAGGCCCCGCCCGCGCTCGTGCCCCCCGTTCCCGGATCCGGCATCGCCTGATAAGCCGCCTCCAGCGCGCCGCCCACCGCCGCCTGGTTGCGCGTGAGGCCCGGGAACCCGTTGAACGGAATCCGCGTGAGCGCGCCCGCCACATTGTCGGAGCCCATGGTGAGGCCGGCGCGAAAGAAGGGCGAGGTGGAATCGACCGCCCCGAAACTCCCCCACAGCGCATCGCTCGCCGTCACGAGGCCAGCATACGAAGTTTGCGCCGCGTAGAGGCCGGGCTGTGGCGCCAGCGTCAACGTCCCCGCGAGCTGGCCCGAACCGGTGATCGCAAGCGCATCGTGGCTGCCGTCCGCGCCCACCCGGAGCAGCAGCGTGCCGGCATCCGTCTGCGCGAAAGCCCCCTGGATCGCGTGCGTCACCCCGACGCCGGGCGCGCTGATGCCAAGCCAGCCGCTATTCTCGAAACGCCCCTGCGCGCCGGCGAGGAACGCCACCGGTCCGTCGATGGTCCCGGTATTGACGACGAGGCTGCCCGATGCGGTCGGGCCCGTCGCGATCGCGTCGCCTCCGGGCGCGGCGCGCAGCAGGCCGGCGTTGAGCAGCGTGCCCTCCGCCCCGTTCATCGCCACCGCCGCGCTCCCCGCCCCGCTCACGCTCACCTCGCCCTGGTTGGTGACGACGCCGAATGTGTCCGCCACGATGCCCGGGCTGCGCGCCCCGCTGGTGGTGATGAGCCCGGTATTGAGCACGTCTTCGCCGGGCACCGCAGTGAGGCCCGCCGCGCCCGGCGCGCTGGTCACGATCGTGCCGCTGTTCTCGAGCGGGGTGTAGATGCCCGGCACCACGGTCGTGAAGCCCTGCACCAGGCCGCTGGCATTGGTGTAGACGCCGATGATTTCATTCTCGTAGGCCGAGTTCGCCGAGGTCACCACAGCGCCGGGCACGGCGATATTGTACCAGGTCGCGCTGCCGTCGGCGGCGATATGCAGCACCGCGGCATGCGCGCCGCCGCTCGCATCGGTCCAGTCGGTGACGAGATTATAGGTCCCGGCCTGCCCGCCGCCGGTGATGCCTTCAAAATGCGTTGTCGCCGCACCGGGATAATCATAGCTCGTCCAGATGCCGGTCGTCTCGTTGTAGATATAGCCATGCGACGGCCCCGGCCCGCCGCCCGGTCCGGCCTCCGTGTAACCGCCGGCGATCAAATTCCCCCAAATGCCGTAGGCCGTGGTGCTGACGGCGCCCGGCTTGTTGTTGGTCGTGTAGGTCCCTGTTGAAATGTCGTAGATGAAGGCGTTTCCGGTCGCGAGCCGCGTATCGTAATTGCCGACGATCTGGTCGCCGAAGGTGCTGTGGGCGATGGTAAAGAGCGTCGTGTCGCCCGACATGCTGGGATATTGCAAGGTGGTGATGTTCCGGCCGGGCGGGGCCATGGAATCGTCAAGATAGCCGGGCCCGTACGGCGCCGTTTCCGTGGTTTGATACGTGCCGACGAGACGCAGGATGCCGCCATAGGAACCGAAGCTCGGCCCATAGGGCGTGTTGTCGATGGCGCCGGGGAAATTGACGCCGTTCGCTGTCGGCTCGGGCACGGCGGTCCATTGATTGTTCGCGGTCGAATAGATCAGCCCGCCATTCGCACCGCTGCCGGGAATGATGTACTGGCCGGTCAGCGTGCCGTCGCGAATGCCGGTGAGGAAGGTCCCGGTGCTCCCGTAATCCAGCGTCGAATAAGCGAGGGTGACGGTGTCGATCGTCCCGGTATCCACCGTCTGCCCGAAGGCCGGGCCGCAACTCAGCCCCAGCGCGCAAATTGCTGCCGCGACGGCCGGGCCTTTCTGTATCACACCGTTTTTATAGCTAATCCCAGAACCGTCCGGGCACCCACACCTGAAGATGATGGAAACGGCTCTCACCATGGCCGCAAAAAACATGGAAATGCTCCAGACCGTTAAGCCGGCACCGGTGACAGCTCCAACGGCCGTCCCCAGCCCTCGTAACATTGCGGAGGTCAGCATCGCTCGGTTCCACGCCGCGCATTTTCACTGATTTAGATTTTAACCTTTAGATCAGATCACCCGATCATCAGCGCCGTTAAACCACCGCCAAAAATCGACAATTTTATAATCGTTTTACTATCGTTACAAATAAATTCAACAAAAAACCCAAAAACCTTGAGTTGATTGTCTTGAGCTGGACTTTTTGTGTCCTGTGGCGTGTCCTGATTCTAGCCGTCTGATCGCATGACGGCTCTATGGTGGGGGTGGCCCATAAGCGGCCGTCATGCGATTTGATATGCGCCGATCGGTCAGGCGCGCCTCAGGGGCTCACGCGTGGCCCATCGGCGCCGTATTCACGCACCAGGTCGGATAGGAAATTCACGACCGAGGGCGGGTGATGGAAGCGGGCGCGCGTGGCCAGCTCCATCTCCACCCCATAACCAAAACGCGCCGGCAGCACGCGCCGCAGCTTCAGGGGGAATTTGGTGGCGGCCACGTAATGGTCGGGCAAATAGCCGATATAGCGGCCGGTCAGCACCAGCAGCGCCACGCCCTCGACATCGTTGGCGCTGGCCGTGCGGGGCAGTTGGCCGAACAGCCGCCGCGCTTCCTCCTGCGCGGCATAGGCGCGCCCCACCAGTTCGCACGACGCCAGTTCCGCCTCACTCGCCTCGTCCGGACAGCGTGGATAGAGCGGATGCGTCTCGGCGCAGTAGAGATTATTCATTTCACTGTAGAGCGGCCGGTAATCCAGCCCCGGCAGGCGCTGGCGCACGGAAATGATGGCGGCGTGCAGGCTCTCGTCCAGCAGCGCCTTCTCCAAATGGTTCGGCGGGTCGACGAAAATATTCACCTGCACGCGCGGCGCCCGGCGCTTGGCCGCGGCCAGCGCCTGGGTCAGGCGGAATTGCGGGTCGGTGACCAGCGTGTCGATGATCCCGAGATTCAACTCGCCGACGATCTCGGCGTGGATGTCGTTCATGCGGTAACGGAAACTTTCCAGCGCCCCGAAAAGCTGCTGGGCGGCCTGGCTCACCTCGCGCCCCTGCGCGGTGAGGGCAAAGCCGGCGCGGCCGCGCCGGCACAATGTCACGCCCAGCCGGATTTCCAGTTCCTTCACATGCTTGCTGATGGTGGAAAGCCCGGTCTGCAATTGCGCCTCGGCCGCGGCAAAGCCGCCGCACTCCACCACCGTGGCGAACAGCCGCAGCAGCCGAATGTCGACGTCGGAAATATTCCCGGTGAAGGGCGGCTGACGCGGCATTACTTGCAAATATCAGAAAGTTATTGAGCAAAGCAAACCATGTTCTTGAGAATATGCGCTGGCTACTGCTTTTGTATGATCTAAAAATAAGCAGATTCTCGAGGGCCGTTAGGTGTCGACTACAAAAATGCCTTAATTACTTACATGTTGATTATAAAATAATCTTTTACAGCGCTTTTCTACCGGTAACCGTCATAAGGAAGAAACCATGCCGACCGCTCGCTCCCGCCTCTCTTGCGCCGCTTTCCCGCGCCGCCGCACTCTGGCCGGCGCCGCTGCCGCGCTGGCCCTGCTGGCCGGCGGCAGCCATGCCGCCAGCGCCGCCACCAACATCACGCTCGGCGCCGTGTCCTGGATCGGCTATGGGCCGATCTATGTCGCCGCCGCCAAGGGTTTCTTCACCCAGCACGGGCTGCATGTGAGCCTCGTCAATTTCAATGACAACGCCGCCATGCCCGGCGCCGTCTATGGCGGGCAGGTCACCGCCGCAACCCTCACCTACGACCAGGTGATCGGCAGCGACGCCAAGGGCTGGAACCTCAAAGTGGTGATGCCCATCGACTACTCCGCCGGCGCCGATGCCATCGTGTCCACGGACAACATCACCTCGGTCGCCCAGCTCAAGGGATTGAAGGTGGCCTATGCCCCGCTCTCCCCGTCCGACTTTCTGCTCGGCTATGCCCTCAAGCAGGCCGGGCTGACCAAGAGCGACGTCACCTCCGTCAACGTCCCGGCCGACGGCGTGCCGGGCGTCATGGTGGGCGGCTCCACCAAAGCCGGCGTGACCTACGATCCGAGCGTGACCAGCATCGTGCAGGCCGATAACGGCAAGAAGTTCCACGTGCTGTTTTCCTCCCGGCAGGCGCCGGGGCTGATCACCGACGTGCTTGTGATGTCGCCGAAATTCCTCAAGACCGATCCGGCCGGGGTCACCGATTTCATCGAGGCGTTCGTCGAGGGCGAAGCATACATGAAGTCCAACCCCGCCGACGCGCAGGCCATCATCGGCCAGGCGTTGGGCGAGGGCGTCGGCGATGTCCAGGCGCAGCTCGCCGGCGTGGAGAATCCGGGCCTGGACGCCATGCCCGCCGTGCTCGCCAAATCCGACCAACTGCCCTCCTTCTGGGTCACCGGCCCGGTCATCGGCAAGCTGCTGAAGGCCGAGGGGCAGATCCAGACTGTGCCGCCGATCGCCGTGACCTACGATGCCAGCTTCGTTGACGCCCTGGCGCACGCGAAATGAGCAAAACTTCTCTGTTTCGCTATAAAGACGGCGCGGCGCCGAATTTTGCCGCGCTGCTCTACGCCGCCGCTTGCTATGGGGCGGGGCTGTGGCTCATCACGGTCCCCAGCCTCGCCGCTAACCTGCTCGGCATGCTGCTGGTGGCGCATACGCTCGTCATCGCCGCCTATTTCATCCACGAATTCGCGCATGGCTCGATCTTCGCCAAACCACAGGCGAATGATCGGGCCGGGGAAATCGCGGCGTGGATCACCGGCGCGTGCTTCGCCTCCTATGCGGGCCTCAAGGAGAAGCATCTGCGGCATCATGCCGACCGGCTGGACGTCGTGACCTTCGACTACCGGGCGTTTCTGCGCCGGCAGCCGGGCTGGGTGACGCGCCTCGTGCTGGCCCTGGAATGGGCCTACATCCCCGCGGTCGAGCTGATCATGCATGGCTTCGTCATCATGTCGCAGTTCACCCGCAAGGAACCCGCGCGCCAAAAGCGGGCGTTGCTCATGCTGGCGTCACGGCTGGCGTTCTTCGCGCTGCTCGCCGGCGTGGCGGCCAAGGCGCTGCTGTTCTACGCCGCCGCCTATCTCATCTTTCTGCAAGTGCTGCGCTTCATGGATGCGTTCCAGCACACCTACGATGTGTATGCCGCGCACGACCTCGCGCCGACCCCCGCCGCGCTGGTGCGCGACCGCGCCTATGAGCACGCCAACACCTACTCCAACGTGCTCTCTATCTCGAACCCGCTGCTCAACCTGCTGACCCTCAATTTCGCCTATCACAACGCCCACCATGCGCGGCCGGCCGTGCCCTGGCATGATCTTCCGGGACTTCATGGGAAACTCTATGGCGATGACCACACCCAAATCCTGACCGCGCGCGAACTCATCGGCAGCTATCACCGCAACCGGCTGCGCCGCGTCACGGACCCCGATTACGGCGCCGTCACCGCCGAAGGCGACCGCGCAGCCGGCTTCGTCGGCGCCGTCGGCGTCTCTTTCCTGACGGCAGTCTAATGACACAGGTGCGTAAATTCTGGCCGCTCCTCACCGGCACCTACAGCTACGAGAAGACGGTCTCCACCCGCAACCGCGGCCATGGCGTGACGATCGAAGCGCCGATTCTGGCCTATCTCGTCGAGACCGCGAATGGCCGCATCCTCTATGATGTCGGCTGCGACTACCGGAAACTCGACGACCCGGCGCTGCGCGAACGCCATTACAGCACTCTTAACTGCAGCCCGCCGGTGATGCGCGCGGAAGACCGGCTCCCCGCCCGCCTGGCCGCGCTGGGGCTCGCGGCCACGGATGTGGATGTGGTGTTCCTCGGCCATCTGCATTTCGACCATGCCGGGGGCCTGCATGATTTCTGCCATGCCGAGCTGCATGTGCATGAGCGCGAGCTGGCGGCGGCGCGCGAACCGGCCGATCATGGCTATTTCGCCGACGATCTGGCGCCCGCGAAATCCTGGCGCTGCGCCTGTTGCGAATATGACCTCGTGCCGGGCGTGCGCGCCATCGAAACGCCGGGCCACACCGCCGGGCATATGTCGATGCTGATCGAGCTGCCCAGGGGCGCGCCCATTCTGCTCTGCGGCGACGCCGCGGATCTGACCGAAAACCTGGAAGACGAAATCGCCCCAGGCCTTTGCTACCGCGATGACGAGACGGACGCGCTCGCCTCCATCCGGCGGCTGAAACGACTGGCACAAGAGGCAGGAGCGGAATTATGGCCGAATCACGATCTGAGCTTCTTCCGGGCGCGCGATCGCTTTCCACGCTGGCGGGAGTAAGCGCGCCGCAACAGGCGCTTAACCCGCCGATCTGGACGGTCCGCGGCACGCTCTCCAAGCGGCTCTACCGGCTCATCGCCGTCACCAGCTTCGCGCTGCTGCTCGGCGCGTGGTGGGCGGTCGCGGCGAGCGGCGCCGTCGACCCGCTGTTCCTGCCCGGCCCCGTGGCGGTGGCGGAGCAAGCCTATCAATGGGCCACGCAGGATAATCTGCTCGCCGATACCGGCATTTCCATCTATCGCGTCATGGCCGGGTTCGCTCTCTCGGCGGTTATGGCGGTGCCGCTCGGCCTGTATATCGGCGCCTACCGGCCGGTGCGCGCCTTCTTCGAGCCACTGATGGAATTCTCCCGCTATCTGCCGGCCGTGGCCTTCGTGCCGCTGGTCCTGTTATGGGCGGGCATCGGCGAGTCCTCGAAGATCGCGCTGATCTGGCTGGGCACGTTCTTCCAGATGGTGCTGATGATCTCCGAGGATGTCTCGCGCGTGCCGATGTCGCAGATCGAGGCGGCGCGCACGCTGGGGGCGACCAATGGCGAGATCGTGCACAAGGTGCTGCTGCGCTCCGCCATGCCGGGCATGTTCGACACGCTGCGCCTGACTCTGGGCTTCGCCTGGACCTATCTCGTGGTCGCCGAGCTGGTGGCGGCCGATTCCGGCCTGGGCTACGCCATCCTGCAGGCCCAGCGCTTCCTGCAGACCGACCGCATCTTCGTCGGCATCATCACCATCGGGCTGATCGGCCTGGTCACGGACCAGTCTCTGCGCTTCCTCCACCGCAGGCTTTTTCCCTGGGCGAAGAAATGAGGGCAACAAAATGAGCACGCTTCTGGTCAGCCATCTTGCCAAACGCTTCGACTCTTTCGAGGCCCTGCGCGACATCAATCTCACTTTGCAGACCGGCGAATTCGTCGCCCTCGTCGGCGCCTCGGGCTGCGGCAAATCCACGCTGCTGCGCATCATCGGCGGGCTGGAGACCCGCAGCTCCGGCGCGTTGGAGATCGACGGCACCCCCATCGCGGCACCGGGCCGCGACCGCGCCATGGTGTTCCAGGATTACAGCCTCTATCCCTGGCTCAGCGTGGTGGAGAATGTGCGCTTCTGCCGCACCCTCAAAAGCTTCGCCAAGGACCAGAGCCAAGCGGCGATCGGCGCGGCGGTCCGCCGGGCCAATCTGCTCATCGACCTCATGGGCCTGTCCCGCGTGCGCGACGCCAGGCCGGACCAGCTCTCCGGCGGGATGCGCCAGCGCGTGGCCATCGCCCGCGCGCTGATGGCGCAACCGGATTTTCTGCTGATGGACGAACCTTTCGGCGCGCTCGACACCCAGACCCGCGAGGTGATGCACGATTTGATCCTGCATGTGAAGGAAATCGAGCGCAGCGCCATCCTGTTCGTCACCCATGACGTGGAGGAGGCGGTGTATCTCGCCGACCGCGTGGTGGTTCTGGCGCCCAATCCGGGCCATATCGACAGCGTGTGGGATATTTCCCTCCCGCCGCGCACCCAGGATCTCAAGCTCGCGCCGGAATTCTTGCATTATAAGCGCGAGATCACCCAGCGCATCCGCGCCACCTCCGGCATGGTGAGCGACCGCGCCACGCTCGAGGCGCTGGCCGGCGACTGACATGATCGCCGCTCCCCCGGCTCCGCCCGCTATCGCCAGCTTTCCGCGATCCACCGCATAGGCGACCAGCGACAACCGTCAATGACGTTCCTGATGGGAACCACGACATGCCGCATCAAGCGCACGCTTTCCTGGTCCCGATCGAGAGAAAAAATTCAGCCGGCCGAACATCTTTCTATTGCTTATTGTTGCGGATAGAAATTTAATGTGCGCCGGCTCTTTTGGCCGCGCCTCGTTTCGGATCAATCGCGTCTATGAAATCTGGCTTTTTGGCCCTCTTGATTCTTTTGGCATCAACCACCGCGCCTTTGCCGTCCTCTGCGCAGGGACCGCAGAACTGTGGCACGATCGTCATTCCGCCCGGTCTCGGCATTGGCCCCGGGGCGGACGTCACGTCGCTCAATCCTCTGCTGATCTCCTCGCTCTATAATCAGGAAGCAGCGGAGCTGATGTTCGAGCCTTTGCTGTGGATCAACCGGTATCATCAGATCGACTGGGGCCGCAGCATCGCCAGCGCCGTCACCACGCGTGATAACGGACGGACATATGACGTGACGATGCGCCCGTGGAAATGGTCGGATGACGTGCCCGTGACGAGTGCAGATGTGCTCTACACCTTTCGGCTGATCAAAGCTTTCGGCACGAGTTATGCCGGCTATGGTGCGGGCGGCATGCCCGATATCGTGCAGTCGCTTGCCGCGCAGGATTCCGGGCATTTCACAATGGTTCTGAAGCATGTGGTGAATCCGCAATGGTTCATCCTCAACGGCCTCTCGCAACTGCAGCCATTACCGGAACATGCCTGGGGCAAATACGACACGGCCGAGATCTGGCAGGAACAGAGCAGCCCGTCATTCTTTCAAACCGTCGACGGTCCGCTCATCGTCAAAAAACTGGTCGTCGGCGTCGATGCCGAATTCGTGCCGAATCCGCTTTATGGCGGAGACAAGATGCATTTCGACCGTTTCATTATGAAATTCGAGAATTCCGAAGGGCAGGAGCTGCAGGCCGTGCAATCGCACGATCTCGACATGAGCAACGTGCCGTTCGACCTGTATGACAAAGCCAAAACCCTGCCGGGCGACAATGTCGTCACCTTGCCGCCGAGCTATTCCTGGCATGAGCTGATTCCCAACATGGGCAATCCCGCCACGAAGTTTTTTGCCGATGTGCGGGTGCGCGATGCCATCGCCGATGCCATCGATGAGCAGCAGATGATCGACCTGGCAATGCATGGTCAGGGTGTGATCACGCGCGGCCCGGTGCCGCCCTACCCGCCGACATTCCTGTCACCCTCGGCGAAAGCCGGAAACTATCCGGTCGGTTACGATCCGGCGAAGGCGCGCGCCTTGCTGGCCGAAGCCGGCTTCAAGCCAGGTGCAGACGGGATTTTGACAAAGAACGGACAGCGTCTGGCTTTCACGTTGCTGATTCCTGCGGGCCAGCCGCTGCGCATCGAGATGGCGGAAACCATCCAGCAAAATCTCCACGCCGTCGGCATCGACATGAAAGTGCATCAGGAGGAATTCAACGAGATTCTGACGCAGATGGTGAGCCAGCCGCAGGCCTGGGAGGCGATCCTCATCGCCGAGGATTTGTCGGCCTATCCCTCCGGCGAGGCGCTGTTCAAGGTCGGCGGCTTCTACAACAATAACGGCTATTCCAGTCCCGAGATGGACCGCTTGATCGCGCAGAGCACCGATGTGCCGGGCCTCGATGGTTTGAACGCGTATCAGGATTATGCCAGCGCTCAGCAGCCGGTGATTTTTCTGCCGAACGATCGCTATTCGGTGCTGGTGCGCGATGGGCTGCATGGCGTGCAGGACTTCATGAACCCGCTCGGCGCCTGGGCGCCGGAGAAGCTCTATTGCACCGCACGCTGAAATTTGTCGTCCTGGCGGCCGCCTTGGCCGGCGCGCCGGCGGCCCACGCCGATATGCCGGCGCCGGATAATTGCGGGACGATCGTGATCCCGACCGGCGTCGGCGTTGCCAGCAGCGACGACATCACGTCGATGAATCCGCTGCTGGTCACGTCGTTGTACAACCAGCAGGCGGCGAGCCTGCTGTACCAACCGCTGATCTGGCTGAACGCCTCCACCGCGCAGATCGACTGGTCGCGCAGCATCGCCAACGCCATCACCACGCCGGATAACGGCACCACCTATGATGTCACGCTGCGCCCCTGGCGCTGGTCGGACGGCGCGCCGGTTACCACCGCGGATGTCGCTTATACATTCAGGCTGATCAAGGCATTCGGCACCACTTATGCGGGGTACGGCGCGGGCGGCATGCCGGACATCGTGAAGTCGCTGGAGATCATCAGCCCGGCGCAGTTCCGGGTGGTGTTGACGCATCAGGTCAACCCGACCTGGTTCATTTATAATGGACTCAGCCAGCTCCAGCCTCTGCCGGAGCATTCCTGGGGCAAATACACGACCGACCAGATTTTCCAGGCGCAGAGTTCGCCTTCATTCTTCAAAATTGTCGACGGACCGATGCAGGCCGTGCGCCTCGATATCGGGCTCGATCTCGTGCTGGTGCCGAACCCGGCCTATGACGGGCAAAAATTGCATTTCGACCGCCTGATCTTCAAATTTCTCGATAGCGCCGGCGCGGCGCTGCAGGGCGTCGAAGCGGGCGATCTCGACATGGCCAACGCGCCGCTTTCGCTCTGGGGCGCGGTGCAGCATCTGCCCGGGTTGAAACTGACCATTTTGCCGCCCGGGAACAGTTACAACGAGATCGTACTGAATTTCCGCAACAAAAAGGTGCCGTTCTTCCGCGACGCGCGGGTGCGCCAGGCGATGGCGGATGCGATCGACCAGGCCACGATGGTCCGGCTGATCGACCACGGGCTGGGCGTGGAGATTTACGGCCCCATCGTGCCGATGCCGCCCACTTTCCTGTCGCCGGAGATGAAGGCCGGGCGTTATCCCGTGGGCTATGACCCGGCCCGGGCCCGCGCGCTGTTGCGGGAAGCCGGCTACAGCCCAGGCCCGGACGGCATCATGCAGAAGGACGGCGAAAAACTCTCCTTCACCTATTTGTTGCTGACCGGCGATGCGTTGAACCAGCAGATCGCCGAAGTGACGCAGGCGGGCCTGGCGAAAATCGGCATCCAGATGAAGGTGCGGGAAATCGAGTTCAACCAGATGCTGGCCTTGCTCAACAACCCGACGGCGGACTGGCAGGCCGCCGCGCTCGGCGAGAGCACCGGCGGCTATCCGTCCGGTGAAGATCTGTTTGGTACCGGTTCGGCCATGAATCAGGGCGGCTATTCCGACCCGGAGATGGACCGGCTGATCAAAGAAAGCACCGAAACCCCGGGCCTGTCCGGGCTCTATGCCTATGAGAATTACGCCAGCGCGCAACAGCCGGTGATTTTCCTGGAGCGTGAGCAGGCCCTCGTTCTCTCCCGCGCCAACATTCATGGCGTGCGTGCCTTCGTCGATGCCGCCGGCAATTATTATCCCGACCGACTCACCTGCACTGCGGAAGGCACAAAATCATGATCCGCATGATCACGACCCGCCTGGCCTCCTCGTCGCTGTCCATCGTCATCCTGGTGACTTTGGTCTTCGTCATGGCGCATCTCACGCCCGGCGGCCCGGCCTATTCCATTCTCGGCATGAAGGCGACCGCATCTTCCGTCGCGCAACTCAATGCCAGACTCGGCCTCGATGCGCCGCTCTGGAAGCAATACGCCATCTGGTGGTGGCATCTTCTGCATGGCCAACTCGGCTATTCCTATTTGCTGAACCGCCCGGTCGGGCAGCTGCTCTGGCAATATGAGCGGAACACGCTGGTGTTCTACATCTCCGCCATCGTCATCAGCACCGCTCTATCGATCGGCCTTGGCCTGTTGCAGGGTGTGTATTACGGGCGCTGGCCGGCGAAACTCATCGGCGCGTTGCAGCTTGGGTTTTACGCGTTGCCGCCGTTCTTCGTCGCGGCCATGCTCGTGCTCTGGTTCGCCGTACAGCTCCCTTTGTTTCCGGCCAGCGGCATCACCGATCTGCGCGCGGTACACCCGTCCATCGGCTCCTACATCGCGCATCTGGCCCTGCCGGTCACCACCATCACCTTGCTCACCGTCGCTTCGCTGTCGCGCTATTTCGGTGAAGCGGTGCGCGAGGAATTGGGCAAGGACTATGTGCGCACGGCGATGGCGAAAGGTGTGCGCTTCCCTTCCATCCTGTTCGGCCATGTGCTGCGCAACGCGTTGCGCCCGCTGGTGACGATGATCGGCCTGTCCTTCCCCTACATCTTCACCGGCGGCGTGATCGTCGAATCCGTTTTCAACTATCCCGGCCTTGGCTGGCTGATGTGGCGTTCGGCGCTGTCGCAGGATTATCCGGTCTTGATCGCCATCGTGCTGATCATCGGCCTGCTCACCGTGCTCGGCAATCTGCTCGCCGACCTGGTGAACGGCCTGTTGGACCCGAGGGCAAGCTATGAGTGAACAAATCATTCCCGCGCAGGGCCTGCCGGCGGCGCCGCTGGGACGATGGGTCGCGTGGGTGACGCAGCGTTCCACGCTGGTCGCCGGCCTGGCGATCGCCGGGCTGATCCTCTTCATCGGCTTCGTCGCGCCATTTTTATATCCGCCCGATCCGTTCGCGATCCATCCGGATCATGCGCTGCAGGCGCCGAGCTGGGCGTTTCCGCTCGGCACCGACGAACTCGGCCGGGACGAGCTCGCCTTGTTACTCTCCGGCGGCTTCGCCACGCTGGTGGTGGCGCTGCCGGCGGCGGCCGTGGCCTTCGTCGTGGGTATCGCCTACGGGCTTACGGCCGGGCTTGGCCCCGCTTGGGCGGACCGGGTGATGATGCGGCTGCTGGATGCCATTCTGGCACTGCCCAGCCTGGTCATTCTGATCTTCTTCGCGTCGCTGGTGACGCTGAACAATACCAGCCTGATTTTGCTGCTCGGCCTGATCTCCTGGCCCGGCCTCGCACGCCTGGTGCGCAACGAGACGCGCGCGCAGCGCGGGCGCGATTTCGTGCTCGCCGCCGAACAGCTCGGCGGCGGGCGCTTCTATATCGCCCGCATGCACCTGGTGCGGGTGATGGCGCCGGTGCTGGTGGTGAACGGCACCTTCATGATCGGCGATTCGATCTTCGCCTTGTCCGCCTTGAGCTTTCTCGGCCTCGGCGTGCAGCCGCCGCAGGTGAGCTGGGGCAGCCTGTTGGAATCCGCCCTCGATATCATTGCCCTCGACCCGTGGTGGCTGATCCTGCCGCCCGGCCTGCTGGTGTTCGGCGCGCTGCTGGCGGCCTCGCTCACCGGCCAGGGATTGCTGCAGCGTTGGGGTAACGGACGATGAGCGACGTGCTGAAACTCGAAAATTTGTCGGTCTCGCTGCCGCGCGGCCGCGCCGGCAACGTGGCGATTCTCGATGAGCTGAACCTCACCATCGGCGCCGGCGAAATGCTGGCGCTGGTCGGCGAGAGCGGGTCCGGCAAGACCATCGCCGCGTTATCGGTGATGCGCCTGCTGCCACGAGGCGCGCGGGTGCAGGGCAGCATCCAGCTGGCCGGCACCGAGCTGACCGCGTTGGATGACCGGGCGATGCGCGGCGTGCGCGGCCGCGATGTCGGCATGGTGTTCCAGAACCCGCTGGCCGCACTCAACCCGTCACGCACGGTGGCGGCGCAAATCCAGGAAGCCTGGCGCGTGCACCAGGGCGGCAGCATCCGCGCCGCGCGGGCGCGCGCACTGGACCTGATGGGCGAAGTCGGCATCCCCCAACCGGCGCAGCGGCTGGACGATTATCCGCATCAGTTCTCCGGCGGCATGCGCCAGCGCGTGATGATCGCCATGGCGCTGGCCTGCGCGCCGAAACTGCTGATCGCCGACGAGCCGACCACCGGCCTCGACCCGCTGATCGCCCGGCAGATCATGCAATTGATCGCCAAGCTGCGGCGTGAACACGCGATGGGCGTGCTGTTCGTCACCCATGATCTTTCCGTGGTGGAGGAACATGCCGACGCGATCCACGTGCTGTACGCCGGGCGCAGCGTGGAGTTCGGTAGCGCCCGGCAATTTTTCGCACATCCGCGCCACCCTTACAGTGCGGCGCTCCTGAACTCGGTGGCGCGCCTCGGCCAGACGCGGCTGCAGAACATTCCCGGCCAGTTGCCGGAGCCGGAAGCGCGGCCGGCGGGCTGTCGCTTCGCGCCGCGCTGCGCCTACCATCAGCCGGCCTGCGATGCCGCCTATCCGGCTTTTGTCGCCAATGGCGGCACCGCGGCCGCTTGTTTGTTCCCGTTGCCGGCCGGAAGCGTCCTCCACGCGGCGCCGCTCGCCAAGCCGGCCGGGCGCAACTATGCCCCGCAGCTCGAGGTTCAAGACCTCTCGGTGCGCTACGCCGGGGCAGGCGGCTGGCTCGGCACCGGCGGCAAACAGCCGCCCACGCTGCAGGATGTGGCGTTCTCACTGGGCAAGGGCGAATGCCTGGGCGTGGTGGGGGAAAGCGGGTCCGGCAAATCGACTTTGGGCCGTGCCGTGCTGCAGATGATCCCCTACGGGGGCCACGTGCTGTTGGACGGGCATGATCTGGCAGGGTTGCGCGGGCCCAAACGGCGGGCGCAGCGCCGGCGCCTTCAGGTGGTGTTCCAGGACCCGCGGGAATCGATGAATCCGCGCCTGCGCATCGGCGACATCGTGGCCGAGCCGCTGCGCCTGCAGGGGCGGATCAGCCAGGCGGAAACGCGCCGCCGGGTGGCGGCACTGCTCGGCCGGGTTGGGCTGAACCCGGAACTGGCTTTGCGCCTGCCCAGCTCCGTCTCAGGCGGCCAGGCGCAGCGCATCGCCATCGCCCGCGCTTTGGCGGCCGAGCCGGAGGTAATCGTGCTCGACGAGCCGACCTCGGCGCTCGACGTCTCGACCCAGGCGATGCTGCTGAATTTGCTCAAGGATCTCGGACAGAGCGATGCGTTGTCCTATATTCTCATCAGTCATGATTTCGCCGTGGTGAGCTACATGGCGGACCGGATCGCGGTGCTCAATGCGGGGCGTATCGTCGAGATGAATGAGACGGCCCGACTGATCGAGGCCCCGCAGCACCGTTACACCGCGGCCCTGATCGAAGCCGCGCCGCAACTACGTTCATATTCCCGCTAGGAGTACGCATCTTGGAACAATTCGGCAGACTGATCATTCTCACCGGCGGGTTGCTGGTGTCGCGCGTCGGCTGGGGAGTTTAAGCCGTGCGCAGACGCCGCGACTCGCTGGCGCGGGAGAAGCCCCGCCTGGAAATCGTGCCGATGATCGACATCATGATGTTCCTTCTGGTGTTCTTCGTGATGATCGTGCTGCGGATGATCCCCGATTCAGGCGTGACCTTGTCGCTGCCCGGCGCCTCCACCGCCCAGCCTTTGCCGCATACCCAGGTCGTGATCGTCATCGACGCCCAGGGCAATCTGCATGTGAAGGATCAGGTGATGAGCCCGGATGCGCTGGAGACCTACCTCCAGGGCGTAAAGGCCGGCAACGACACGGACGTGATCGTCGCCGGCGATAAGGGCACCACGCTGCAACAGTTGATGAATGTGATGGACCTGACCCGCAAGGCCGGCATCACCAATATCGGCATCGCCACCAGCAATCAGGGATCTTAACGCACAGCACGGCGCGAAGCGCGTGGTGCCCCATGTTATGAAACAGCCGCGGTCGGGGGGGCACCGACAAATCCGGCCTTTCCGCCTTCGCAGCCATCGATCTGGGGGAATTGTGGAAAATGGCGTCCCGTAGGGGATTCGAACCCCTGTCGCCGCCGTGAAAGGGCTTAGGCTTGTGAGCAATATCAATGAGTTGCGGCGATTTTGTGCTACTTTCGACTACTCTGAAACCCGCAGAAAACCTCAGCCAACGACTGTGTAGTGGTTCATTTGAACCAGGGTTATTCGGGGCCCGGCCACGCCTCCCACCCCCTCACCGTATCCACCCAGCTCGGGTGATAGAGCAGCGCGCCGCGGTGCCCGCACCGCTCGCAAACCAAGCTCCGTCGCAGCACCTCGCCTGACGCATCCGGCCCCCATCGGATCACGAACGGCGCGATGGCCAGAGGCCGGCGATGATTACACGCCGGGCATACAGCCCAATGCCAGCCGGGCTCATGTTGCAGGGATTTTAGATCTGGGGCCGACATGGATGGAACAAAGCAGGAACGCGAGAGGGAGTCTAGTCAGCCGACGCCGCGCAGCCAAACCATCGCCCGCGCCGCACAAACCCTCTAACAAAAATGCTGATTTTTCCGCATTCGCGCTTGCAAAAATGCAGAAAAGTCTGCATATTTGTCTGGCGATGGAGGGGGCGGATGGGCCGCCCCCGTCGCACCGGAGGTAGAAAAGATGATGGTCAAGATCATCGTTTTCGTCCTTCAGGTTCTAGAAGCGGT
>NZ_DATLPB010000106.1:0-32554 GCF_035535915.1 Acidocella sp. | reverse complement strand
AGATGGTCGATGCCGGCGTCATCAAGCTGGGTGAGAACACCACCGAAGGCTCCAAAGTGGCGCTGGTCTATGGCCAGATGAACGAGCCGCCGGGCGCGCGCGCCCGCGTCGCCCTCTCCGGCGTGACGATGGCCGAATATTTCCGCGACCAGGAAGGCCAGGACGTGCTGTTCTTCGTGGACAACATCTTCCGCTTCACCCAGGCCGGCGCCGAAATGTCGGCGCTGCTCGGCCGTATCCCCTCCGCAGTGGGCTACCAGCCGACCCTGGCGACGGATATGGGCGCGCTGCAGGAACGCATCACTTCCACCAAGAAGGGCTCCATCACCTCGGTGCAGGCGATTTACGTGCCGGCCGACGACTTGACCGACCCGGCGCCCGCCACCTCCTTCGCCCATCTCGACGCGACCACGGTGCTGAACCGCGCGATCTCCGAGAAGGGCATCTACCCGGCGGTGGACCCGCTGGACTCCACCTCACGCTCGCTCGACCCGCGCATCGTCGGCGAGGAGCATTACAAGGTCGCCCGCGACGTGCAGCGCATCCTGCAGACCTACAAGTCGCTGCAGGACATCATCGCCATTCTCGGCATGGACGAGCTGTCGGAAGACGACAAGCTCATCGTCGCGCGCGCCCGCAAGATCGAGCGCTTCCTGTCGCAGCCTTTCCACGTCGCGGAAGTCTTCACCGGCTCCCCGGGCGTGTTCGTGAAGGTCGAAGACACGATCCGCTCCTTCAAGGGCATCGTCGCCGGCGAGTATGACCATCTGCCGGAAGCCGCCTTCTACATGGTCGGCACCATCGAGGACGCGCTGAAGAAGGCCGAAGCCATGGCCGCGAAGGCCTAAAGGAAGCATCATGCCTCTCGCGCTGGAAATCATCGGTCCGGAAAAGCTCCTGCTGGCGCGCGCCGTCGATATGGTCGTAATCCCGGGCACCGAGGGCAATCTCGGCATCCTGCCCGGCCATTCCAAGATGATCACCAGCCTGCGCGGCGGGCTGGTGGATATCTACGAGGGCGACCGGATCACCGACCGCTTCTTCGTCTCCGGCGGCTTCGCCGAGATCACCGAGACGCAATGCGCGGTGCTGGCGGATTCCATCACCCGCCAGTCCGAACTCGACCCGGCCAAGGCGCAAGCCGCTCTAACCGAGGCCAAAGCCGCGTTCGACGCCGTCAACATGGCCGATCGCGACGCCTATCGCGAGGCCTCGGACCGGCTGATCTCCGCCCAGGCGATGGTCGACAGCCTGGCGCCGGAGCATCACTCCTAACGTTTAAAAACCCGCCGGAAGGCGGGTTTTTTGTCAGAAAGAAAGCGGCCGCTTTTTTGGAAAAAAGCGGCGCAAAAAACTTTTGTGAGTCTGGGCCTGTGGCGCAATCTCTTACCGTCGTGACGTTCAATACCTGGAAGGGAGACGGCGCCTATCAGGCGCGGCTTCGGCTGATGGCCACGGAGGTCCGCCGGCTGGATGCGGATATCCTGCTCCTGCAGGAATGCTTCGCCGCACCCGCACTCGGCTATGACACCGCCGCCGCACTTGCCGATGCGACAGGCTTCCATGCGGCACGGTGGGACGGCCGCAGGAAACCACGCCTTTGCGAAGGCGCCGAAGCGATGAGCACGTCGGGACTCGCCGTGTTGTCCCGTTATCCGATTCTGAAAGCGTGGGCGGTGGAATTGCCGAGCGACCCCAGGGACGGCGACCGCGCCGCTTTGTTTGCTGAAATCGACCATCCGGCGGGCAACGTTCTGGCGGTCTCCCTGCATCTGACCCATTTGCAGAATGCCCAGGCGCTCCGCCGCCGGCAATTCGAGACCGTCGTGACGGAACTGGCCGGAATGAAGCCGGCCACGCTCGCACTCATCGGCGGCGATTTCAACGCCGCGCCCGACGCCGCAGAGATCTCAGATGCCCTTGCGCCGAACGGCTCCCGGCTGGTCGATTGCCGGCACCTAGCCGGCCTGCCGCCGGCGGCAACCTGCGGCGCGGCCTGCATCGACCATATCCTCCTGCTGGTTTCGCCAGAAATGGAGGAACTGCAGGTGGCCGACGTGTCGACCGTTTTCGATCGGCCAGATCCGGAAACCGGCCTGCTGGCGAGCGACCATTTCGGCGTCAAAGCCTCGATCGTCCTGCGCGCCACCCCGCTTGCGTAACGGGCGGCCCGGCGGCCTGCTTACCCAAACAGCATTTTGCTGCCGACCACCGCGAGAATAATCCCCAGCGTCGTCTTGAGGACCGTGTTCGGCGCGTAGCGGGCTGTGTAGCTACCGACGATGATGCCGGGGATGGACCCTAGAAGCAGCGAGTCCAGAAGGTGAAAATTCACCGTGCCAAGATAGCAATGGCCGACCCCGGCCAGCAGGGTCAGCGGCACCGCATGGGCGATGTCGGACCCGACGATGGTGACCACCGGCAGGCGGGGATAGAGAATGATCAGCGCCACGGTGCCCAGCGCCCCTGCCCCCACCGATGAGAGTGAGACCAGGATGCCGAGCATGAAACCGACAATGATCGTGTATTTGTAAGACGCTTCGGTGCCGAAACCGGGATAATGGCGGCTGATGAAGTCCACGATCTGGTTTTTGAACACCAGGCTCGCCGCGCTGAGCAGGAGCGCCGCGCCCAATGTGAGCGAGATCGCGTCAGTCACGCCTTTGCTGGCCACACCGAAATAGGCGATGCCCGCCAGGCACAAGATCGTCGCCGGTACCGAGCCGCAGGCCAGCCGCCCCACGATCCGCCAATCGACCGATTTGCCGGCGCTATGGATTGTCGTTCCCACGGTCTTGGTGGCGGCCGCGAACAACAGATCCGTGCCGACCGCCGTGGTGGGATGGAAGCCGAACACCAGCATGAGAAGCGGCGTCATCAGCGAGCCGCCGCCCACCCCGGTGAGACCAACGAGAATGCCGACCAGGAGCCCTGAAGCGACATAGGCCGGCTGAATTATCATTAATCCTATATGCATCATGGAGATATCTTCGGCCAATTTGTTTTAAAAGGCAATGCGCCCATTATGGACAATTTGCGTGCGCACGGAAGAAAGAAGCCGCTTTTTAAAAAAAGCGGCGCAAAAACTTTTTGTTGATGCTGGGCAGCAGGCGTTGTCGCCGACACAGCCCATGACCCGGCCTTTCTTTCTTGTTCACCCTTCCCGCCGCACCGCCCTTGGATGGGCCTTCTGCCAAACCTCCATCAGCCGCACCGTCTCAACATCGGTGTAACGCTGCGTGGTGGAAAGGCTCGCATGGCCGAGCAGTTCCTGGATGGAGCGCAGATCCGCGCCCCCTTCCAGCAGATGCGTGGCGAAGGAGTGCCGCAGCGCGTGCGGCGTGGTATGCTCCGGCAACCCGTTAAGGCGGCGAAAGTCGCGCAGGGTTTTCTGCACCACTCCGGCATTGAGCCTCTTGCCCTGCACGCCCAGAAACAGCGGCGACTCCGGCGCCCGGTTGGGGTGCAACCGCAGCCAGGCGGCGAGTGCGGCGCGGATCACCGGCAACAGCGGCACGATGCGCTGTTTATTCCCTTTACCGGTCACGCGCAGCGCGTCATCTGCCGCCGGCAGGTCGCCGACATTGAGCGAGAGCGCCTCGTTGATGCGCAGCCCGGCGCCATAGAGCAGGCACATCAGCGCCTCGTCGCGCGCCTGAGCCTGCGCCATGTCGGTCGCTTCCCCGATCGCCTGAACAATCTGCGTCGCATCGCGCGGATTCAAAGCACGCGGCAAAGGCCGTTTCGCGCGCGGCCGCCCGACCAGCGCCAGCGAAGTCGTCTCGATCCCGTGCCGTTTTTGTAGAAAACGATAGAACGTCCTGACGGCGGAAAGCTTCCGGGCGCGCGTCGCGTTGCCCGTCCCCGCCGCCGCGTCGGCCGCAAGCCAGGCGCGGATATCGGCCGCCCGCAGCCCGCCCAAAGCCGCCGCATCCGGCTCGGCGCCGATATGCTCCCGGCAGAAGGCCAGAAAGGCCAGGATGTCGCGGCCATACGTCTCGACCGTCTTGGCGGCCATACGGCGCTCACCGCTGAGCCAGGCTAAAAACTCGCCCGAGAGAGTCTGATCGGTCATGGAAAGTAAGAAAGAAGCCGCTTTTTGAAAAAAGCGGCGCAAAAACTTTTGTGTACGCCGGGCCATGGGCGTTGTCGCTGACGCAGCCCATGGCCCAGCATAATAAAGTTTTTTTGCTTCTTTTTGTTCACAAAAAGAAGCCTTCCTTTCTCAGCCAATGGTCTGCCCGGTCTTCGCCCAGTCGGCCATGAAAGCAGCGAGGCCCTTGTCGGTCAGTGGATGGCTATAGAGCTGGCGGATCACCGCAGGCGGAATGGTCGCGACATCGGCGCCCATTTTCGCCGCCTCGATCAGATGGATCGGGTTGCGGATCGAGGCCACCAGCACCTCGGTCCTGATCGCCGGGTAATTGTTATAGATCTGCGTGATGTCGGAGATCAGATCCATGCCGTTCTGGCCGATATCGTCGAGCCGGCCGACGAACGGCGAAATGAAGGCGGCGCCGGCCTTGGCCGCGAGCAGCGCCTGGGCGGCGGAGAAGCACAGAGTCACGTTCACCATCACGCCGCCTTGGCTCAAACTGTGACAGGCGCGCAATCCATCCTGGGTCAACGGCACCTTGATGACAACGTTCGGGGCGATGCGCGAGAGCACCGCCGCCTCTTTCATCATCTGCCCGTATTCGGTGGCCGCCACCTCGGCGCTCACCGGGCCGGGCACGACATCGCAGATCTCGGCGATCACTTCGGTGATTTTCCGCCCGGATTTGGCGATGAGCGACGGATTCGTCGTCACCCCGTCCAGCAGGCCGGTCGCGGCCAGTTCACGGATCTCAGAAATTTCAGCGGTGTCGACGAAGAATTTCATGCGCCCTTCCCGGTGTCAGATGGTCCGTGCCAAGCATCTAGCATGGATTCCCCAAACCCAACCACCCGCCTCAGCGTGCTGTTGCCTTATCCGTTCGACGCCGCCTTCACATACGAAGCGGCCTTGGCCGTGCCGCCCGGCACGCTGGTGCGCGTGCCGCTGGGAAAACGCATGGTCGTCGGCGCGGTGTGGGACGAAGCGCCGGACGAGAGCGTCAAAACCAAACCGGTGGCGGAAATCCTCGATTTCCCGCCTTTGCCGGCCCAGCTCATGCAGTTCATCGACTGGGTGGCGAATTACACCCTGGCCCGGCGCGGCGACGTGCTGGCGCTGGCGCTCAAGGAATCCCTGCTCGGCACGCCCTCCGCCCGGGCCAAGAAATTTGCCTTCCCCGCAGCGGACCCGGCTTTGCCCGCGCCGGAACTCTCCGCCCCCCAGGCATCCGCCGTGGCGGCCTTGCAGGAGGATGTGCGGGCGCAGAAATTCGCCGTGACATTGCTCGACGGCGTGACCGGCTCGGGCAAGACCGAGGTCTATCTGGAAGCCGTCGCGCAGGCGTTGCGCCAAGGCGGCCAGGCGCTGGTGCTGTTGCCGGAAATCGCGCTCTCCGTGCAATTTTTCCAGCGTTTCGAGCGCCGCTTCGGCGCGCCGCCGGCCGTCTGGCACTCCGACCTGACTCCGGCCTTGCGGCGGGAAACTCTGCGCGCCGTGGCGGCGCACAAAGCGCAAGTGGTGGTGGGCGCGCGCTCCGCCTTGTTCCTGCCCTTCGCAGATTTGCGCCTGATCGTCGTGGATGAGGAGCACGAAAGCGCTTTCAAGCAGGAGGACGGCGTGATGTATCACGCCCGCGACATGGCGGTGCTGCGCGCCCGCTTGGCCGCCGCGCCCTGCGTGCTGGTGAGCGCCACGCCGAGCCTGGAGAGCGTGGAGAACGCCGCCTCCGGCCGCTACAAGAAACTCGATTTGCCGACCCGCCATGGCGGCGCGTCCCTGCCCACCGTGAAGGCCATCGATCTGCGCGCGCACCCGCCGGAACGCGGCCGGTTCCTCTCCCCCGTTCTGGTGGCTGCCTTGAACGAGACCATGGCGCGCGGCGAGCAGGGCATGTTGTTCTTGAACCGGCGCGGCTACGCCCCCCTCACGTTGTGCCGCCAATGCGGCCACCGCCTCGCCTGCCCGCATTGCACCGCCTGGCTGGTCGAGCATCGCAGCCATTCGCGGCTGATCTGCCATCATTGCGGCCACAGCACCGGCGTCCCGCCGAAATGCCCTGCCTGCGAGGCGGAGGCGAGCTTCGTGCCGATTGGTCCGGGCGTGGAACGCATCGCCGAAGAGGTGGCGCAGAGTTTCCCCACCGCGCGCACGCTGGTGATGGCAAGCGACATGATCCAGGGGCCGAAACAGGCCGCCGCCGCCGCCGAGGCCATTTCCGAACGTACCGTGAACCTCATCATCGGCACCCAGATGGTGGCGAAAGGCTGGCATTTTCCGCATCTCACTTTGGTCGGCGTGGTCGATGCCGATCTCGGCCTCGGCGGCGGCGATTTGCGCGCCGGCGAGCGCACCGTGCAGATGCTGCACCAGGTGGCAGGCCGTGCCGGCCGCGCCGAGGCGCCGGGCACGGTGCTGCTGCAGAGCTTCGCGCCCGAACACCCGGTGATCGCCGCCTTGCTGTCGGGAGACCTGCCGGAATTTCTGGCGCAGGAGGCCGCACAACGCCGCCCCGGCCATTGGCCGCCTTACGGCCGGCTGGCGGCGCTGATCGTCAGCGCCACGGACGAAAAACTTGCCGACGCCACCGCCCGTGCCCTGGCCCGCAGCGCGCCCAGGGAGCCGGGCACGGAAATCCTCGGCCCCGCCCCCGCCCCGTTCGCGCTGCTGCGCGGGCGCTTCCGTCGCCGGCTGCTGCTGAAAGCCGCCCGCCACGTGCCGGTGCAAAAACTCATGCGCGACTGGCTGGCCCGCACCGACATCCCGAAAAACGTGCGGGTGGATGTCGATATCGACCCGGTCTCCTTCATGTAGGCGGCACGCATGGCCTGAATTTTTCACTGGCCAAATGACCTAACGCCCACAACATTCTCCAGGACCGAGATTTTTTTGTCCGGGCCGTTCCCCCGCGCCCGTCGGGCAAGCCATGAAAGGAGGTACGGTCGCATGCTTCATGATGCGTTGAACCGCACCAATCAGTTCATCGACTTTCTCTCCCGCTGGATGCCGAACTGGCTGTTGGGCCTGTTGATGCTGCTGGTCGCCGGCGGCATCGCGGCCTTGCTCTGCCGCTGGGCCGTGCACCGCCTCGACCGTCTCATCGCACGGTTCGGCATTGTGCCGGCGCTTCTGTTCAACCGCAGCCAAGGGCCCAGCAGCGCTCTGCTGGTGCTGTTCGTACTCGGCGCCGTCCTGCCGTTCGCGCCTTTCAGTAACGCGGCCACCCTGGCCACCGGCCATCTTCTGCTCGCTGCCAGCATCATCGTGATCGGCTGGGCCGCGCTCAACACCATGGACATGCTCTCCGAGCTGTATCTGCAACGGGTGCGCCTGGACGTGGAAGACAATCTGACGGCGCGCAAGCACGTCACGCAGGTACGCATTCTCCGCGGCGCCGCGCGCGTGCTGATCGTCCTGCTCACGGCCGGCATCGCGCTGATGACCAGCGCCTCCGTACGGCAATATGGCGTCAGCCTGTTCGCCTCGGCGGGCGCCGCCGGCCTGGTCGTCGGCCTTGCCGCGCGGCCGCTGCTGAGCAACCTGCTCGCCGGAATCCAGATCGCGATGACCCAGCCGATCCGGCTCGAAGACGCGGTGGTGGTCGAAGGTGAGTGGGGCTGGATCGAGAAAATCGCCAGCACCTATGTGGTGGTGCGCATCTGGGACCTGCGCCGGCTGATCCTGCCGCTGACCTATTTCATCGAGCAACCCTTTCAGAATTGGACGCATCAAAGCGCCGATCTGCTCGGCACCGTTATGCTCAATGTCGATTATTCCGTGCCGGTGGACCGCATCCGCGAAACATTGCAGGCGGTGGTCAAGAATAACGCCAACTGGGACGGCAGGGCCGCGGTGGTTCAGGTCACCGACCTGCCCGGCACCATGGTCCAGGTGCGGCTGCTGGTCAGCGCGCGCAACTCCAGTCTGCTGTTCAACCTGCGCTGCGACGTGCGCGAGGCGATGATCACCTGGCTCTATGCCGAATATCCGCACGCTTTGCCGCGCCAGCGCACCGAACTTTCCGGCGGCACGGTGGAAATGATGCAAAACCAGGCCATGCCGGAGCGCCGGATGACCGAGATGCCGGCACGCCGTCAGGCACAGGCATAGGAGACGCGATGGGCGCCGCCGGAGGCATCCGGCCCCGGCAATCCAGCCTTTCCCTCGCCTTGCCTTGCTTTTCCTTTAGCTTTACCTCAGCGTCCGGTTTTCAATTCGGAGTTTTCGCCATGTCTTTCAGGGTTGCGGTTGTCGGTGCCACCGGTGCGGTCGGACGCGAGATCCTCAAAACCCTCGCCGAACGGAATTTCCCGGTCTCCGAGGTTGCCGCCCTGGCCTCCGGCCGTTCCGCCGGCCAGCAGGTTTCCTTCGGCGAAGACAAGATCCTCACGGTCCAGAACCTCGAGACGTTCGACTTCACCGGCTGGGATATCGGCCTGTTCTCCCCCGGCGCCTCGATCTCGGCAGTGCATGCGCCGCGCGCCGGCGCCGCGGGCTGCGTCGTCATCGACAACACCTCGCAGTTCCGCATGGACCCGGACGTGCCGCTGGTGGTGCCTGAGGTGAATCCCGGGGCAATCGCCCAGTTCAGGAAGCGCAACATCATCGCCAACCCGAACTGCTCGACCATCCAGATGGTCGTGGCGCTGAAGCCGCTGCACGACAAGTTCAAGGTCAAGCGCGTCGTCGTCGCCACTTACCAGTCGGTTTCCGGCGCCGGCAAGGAAGGCATGGACGAGCTGTACGCCAACACCAAGGTGCACTTCGTCAACGACCGCAACCAACCGCAACTGTTCCAGAAAGACATCGCCTTCAACGTGATCCCGCAGATCGACGTTTTCATGGAAGACGGTTCCACCAAGGAAGAATGGAAAATGGCGGTCGAGACCAAGAAGATTCTCGACCCGAACATCGCGGTCATCGCCACCTGCGTGCGCGTGCCGGTGTTCATCGGCCATGCCGAGGCGGTGCACGTCGAATTCGAGACCCCGATCACGGTGAACGAGGCCCGCGCCGCCCTGCGCAACGCCCCCGGCGTGGTGCTGCAGGACCAGCGGACCGATGGCGGCTATATCACCCCGATCGAATGCAAGGGCGACGATGCGGTGTATGTCTCGCGCATCCGCAAGGACCCGACGGTGGAAAACGGCCTGGCCTTCTGGTGCGTCTCGGACAATCTGCGCAAGGGCGCGGCGCTGAACGCCGTGCAGATCGCCGAAGTGCTGGTGGCGCAGAACATGCTGCGCGCCCGCGCGGCATAAACAGGTAAGAAAGCGGCCGCTTTTTGAAAAAAGCGGCGCAAAAACTTCTACTATGCTGGGCCATGGGCGATGTCAGCGACAACGCCCATGGCCCAGCATAACAAAGTTTTTTTGCTACTTTTTGTTCACAAAAAGTAGCGCTTTCTTTCGCTATCGCGCTACACTCCCGGCCTCTTTTATTGAGGGAGCGTCAAATGGAGCTGGTGTTCTATACCAACCCGATGTCGCGTGGCCGCATCGTCCGCTGGATGCTGGAGGAGATCGGGTACCCCTACCGCACGGAACTTCTGGATTTCAGTGCCGGCGCCACCAGGACGCCGGAATTTTTGGCGATCAACCCGATGGGCAAGGTCCCGGCGATTCGCTACGGCACCATGGTGGTGACGGAGACCGCAGCCATCGTCGCCTTCCTAGCCGACATATTTCCCGAGGCCGGGCTCGCCCCGCAGGTCACCGACCCGCAACGCGGCGCCTATTTCCGCTGGCTGTTCTTCGCCGCCGGCCCGCTCGAGGCCGCGATCACGAACAAACGCTTCGGCTTCACCATTCCGCCGGAGCAGACCGGGTTCTGCGGCTATGGCGACTACAAGGCGGTGATGGACACGATGGAATATGCGGTGACGCAATCGCCCTACCTCGCCGGCGAGCATTTCACCGCCGCGGATGTTTATGGCGGCGCGATGATCGGCTTTGGCCTACGCTTCGAGCTGGTCGAAAAACGCCCGGCCTTCGAAAAATACTGGGCCCATATCAGCGCCCGCCCTGCCGCGCTGCGCGCCGCCGGGATCGACGACGCGCTGCTGCCCAAGGCGGCTTGACCTGACGCCGCTCTTCGACCTCGAACGGTTCGTCACCGCGCAAGCGCCGGTGCGCGCCACCGTGCAGGCGGAACTCGCCGCCGGCGCCAAGCGCACGCATTGGATGTGGTTCATCTTTCCTCAGCTCGCCGGGCTGGGGACGAGCCTGATGTCGCGGACCTATGCCATTTCCGGCCGCACCGAAGCCGCCGCCTATCTCGCGCACCCGCAGCTCGGCCCGTTTCTGCTGGACTGCACAAGGCTGGTCCTGGCGGTGCCGGACAAATCCGCCACGGAAATTTTCGGCCCCGTCGACGCCGCGAAATTCCGCTCCTGCATGACGCTGTTCGCAAACGTGTCCGAGGCCCCGGAATTTTCCGCGGCGCTGCAAAAATATTTCGCCGGCAACGCCGACCCGGCGACGCTGGCGCGGCTGTAAAGCGACAGGAAGCGCTACTTTTTGTGAACAAAAAGTAGCAAAAAAACTTTGTTATGCTGGGTCATGGGCTGTGTCGGCGACAACGCCCATGACCCAGCATAACAAAAGTTTTTGCTCCGCTTTTTTCAAAAAGCGGCTTCTTCCTTACTCCTGAACGCTGACGATTTTCACCTTCTTGCCCTGGGCGGACAGCGCGATCTCGCCGCGGATGAGCCGCAGCGCATCCTCGCCGAACATCTCGCGCCGCCAGCCTTGCAGCGCCGGGTTCTCGGCGGTTTCGTCCAGCGCCAGCGCCTCGACGTCCTCGGAACTCGCCACCAGCCTGGGGGCGACATTGTTCTGCTCGGCCACCGCGTTCAGCAGCACTTTCAACAGCGCTACCAGCGCCGGGCTCGCCCGCGCCGTGTCGCGCTGGCGTTCGGAGCGGGGCAGTTGCTCGTCGGAGATCGCCTTCGCCGCGGCGATTGCCGCCAGCAGCGACTGGCCGGACTTGCCTTGGGCAAACCCGGCGGTGATTCCCCGCACCTTGGCCAGTGCCTCGGCGTTGTCGGGCGCCAGCGCCGCGATTTCCGGCACCTGCTCGTCGCGCACCAGGCGCTGGCGGGGAATGTTGACGCGCTGGGCTTCGCGTTCGCGCCAGGCGGCGATGGCCTGGACGATGGCGAGCTGCCGCCGGTTATTGGTGCGCAGCTTCAGCCGCTCCCAGGCGCGCTCCGGCTCCACCCGGTAGCTGGCGGGGTCGGCCAGGGCCGCCATTTCCTGGGCCACCCAGTCCAGCCTGCCATCGACGCGCAGCCGTGCCGTCAGCTTCTCATAGACCGCGCGCAGATGCGTCACGTCGGCCGCGGCATAATCCACCTGCGCCTTGGTCAGCGGCCGCGCCGACCAGTCGGAGAAGCGGTGCGCCTTGTCGATATGCCCGCCGGTCAACGCCGAAACCAGCGCGTCATAGCCCACCTGGTCGCCGAACCCGGCGACCATCGCCGCCACCTGGGTGTCGAACAGGTTTTCCGGCACCGCGCCGAAGCGGAGCAGAAAAATTTCCACATCCTGGCGGCAGGCATGGAACACTTTCACCACGTCCGGCTTGGCCAGCAGCGCGCCCAAAGGCGCCAGGTCGATGCCTTTCGCCTGCGCGTCCACCACCGCGACATCCTCCTCCCCGGCCAGCTGCACCAGGCAGAGTTCCGGGTAATAGGTTTTTTCGCGCATGAATTCGGTGTCGACGGTGACAAATTCCTCGTGGCCGAGCCGCTCGCACAAGGCGGCGAGTTCGGCGGTGGTGGTGATCAAATTAGTATCGATGACGGTCATTCCCTCCCTTAATCATCCCCTGGCTTGACAGGGAAGAGGGCGCGGTTTCTTTCCGCCTCATGGAAACACTTCACGCCTATCGCTCGCATCACTGCGCCGCCCTGAACACCGCCCATATCGGCCAGACCGTCCGGCTGTCCGGCTGGGTCCACGCCAAGCGCGACCATGGCGGTCTGCTGTTCATCGACCTGCGGGACCATTTCGGCCTGACCCAGTGCGTGTTCGCCAGCGGCTCCGCCGCCTTCGCGGCGGCCGACGCGCTGCGCGTCGAGTCGGTGATCACCGTGACCGGTATTGTGGTCGAGCGGGCGCCCGGCACCAGCAACCCGAAGCTGCCGACCGGCGCGGTCGAGCTCAAGGTGGAGCATCTGGCGTTGCAGTCCGGCGCCGACGTGCTGCCGATCCAGGTCGCAGGCCATGAGCATTACCCCGACGAGCTGCGCCTCAAATACCGGTTCCTGGATCTGCGGCGCGAGCAGGTGCACAAGAACATCATGCTGCGCGCGGGCGTGATCGCCTCTTTCCGGCGGCGCATGATCGAATCCGGCTTCACCGAATTCCAGACGCCGATCCTCACCGCCTCCTCGCCTGAGGGCGCGCGCGACTTCCTCGTCCCGGCACGCAACCATCCGGGCAAGTTCTATGCGCTGCCGCAGGCGCCGCAGCAATTCAAGCAGCTGCTCATGGTCTCCGGCTTCGACCGCTATTTCCAGATCGCCCCCTGCTTCCGTGACGAAGCCTCCCGCGCCGACCGTTCGCCCGGCGAATTCTACCAACTCGATTTCGAGATGAGCTTCGTGACGCAGGAAGATGTGTTCAACACCATCGAGCCCATCATCGCCGGCGTGTTCGAGGAATTCGCCAATGGCCGGTTCGTGACCAAGCCGCCTTTCGTGCGCATTCCTTATGATGAATCGCTGCTGAAATACGGCTCCGACAAGCCGGACCTGCGCAACCCGATCATCATTTCCGACGTGACTGAAGCCTTCCGAGGTTCGGGGTTCGGGCTGTTCGCCCGCATCATCGAGGGCGGCGGCATCGTCCGCGCCATCCCCGCCCCCGGCGCGGGCGCCAATCCCCGCTCCTTCTTCGACAAGCTCAACGAATGGGCGCGCGCCGAGGGCGCCGGCGGGCTCGGCTACATCACCTTCTCGGAAGCCGGCCCGCAGGGGCCGATCGCCAAGAATCTCGACCCCGAACGCGCCGAACAAATCCGCGTGACCTGCGGGCTGAAGGCCGGCGACGCCGTGTTCTTCGCCGCCGGCAAGGAGCTGGAGGCCGCGAAATTCGCCGGCACCGTGCGCACCCGGCTCGGCAACGATCTCGGGCTCATCAATGCCGGGGATTTCCGCTTCTGCTGGATCGTCGACTTCCCGATGTATGAGTATGACGAGGAGCTGAAGCAGATCGTCTTCTCGCACAACCCGTTCTCGATGCCGCAAGGCGGGCTCGAAGCGCTGCTGACCCAGGACCCGCTGACGATCAAGGCGTTCCAGTACGACATCGTCTGCAACGGCATCGAGCTGTCCTCCGGCGCGATCCGCAACCACCGCCCGGACATCATGCTGAAGGCCTTCGAGATCGCGGGCTACGGGCCGGAAGAGGTGGAAGCCCGCTTCGGCGGCATGCTCAATGCCTTCCGCTATGGCGCCCCCCCGCATGGCGGCTCCGCGCCGGGCATCGACCGCATCGTCATGCTGCTGGCCGACGAACCGAACATCCGCGAGGTCATCGCCTTCCCCCTCAACCAGCAGGGCGAGGATCTGATGATGGGCGCGCCAGCCCCGGTGCCGGCGAACCGCCTCAAGGAACTGTCCCTCGCGCTGGCTTTACCGCCGAAAGTGGTGAAAGGCTGATACGGTTTTTGAATGTTCCGCCCCTGAAATTCGTCACCGGATTTCAGGGAGACGCGGGCCGCCCACGCGCCGAACCCGACCGGGCCGCGCGACTCCGCCATGGACATGGCCCCGAGTCTGGTGTTGATAGTAGTGGCTTGCGCAATGACCCGCACACGCCTGACGAAATAGTTTTACGGCGTGGTGTCGCCCAACAAACATCGTGCTGTCATCAAAGCTTCAATAAATCGTCATCGTACTTTCACGCAACCCGCCTAAGGAAGCGCCATGGAATTAGCGAATCGCCCGATGCATGAAACGGCAGCTTCCAACACATATCCCGCTGCCCCTCCAAGCAATGTGCGGGTCGCCATCCGCAATCTGGATTTCTATTACGGGGCGACGCACGCGCTGAAGGGCGTTTCGATCGATTATATCGACCGGCAGACGACGGCGATGATCGGTCCCTCCGGCTGCGGCAAGTCCACGCTGCTGCGCGTGCTCAACCGCATGTACGATCTCTATCCCGGCCAGCGCGCCGAGGGCGAGGTGCTGATCGGCGGCGAGAACATCATCGGCGCCGACCAGAACCTCACCCAGCTGCGCCGCCGTGTCGGCATGGTGTTCCAGAAACCCACCCCCTTCCCGAAATCGATTTATGAGAACGTGGTGTTCGGCGTGCGCCTGCACGAGAAGCTCTCGAAGGCGGACATGGACGAGCGCGTGGAGTGGTCGCTGACCCGCGCGGCGCTGTGGAACGAAGTGAAAGACCGGCTGCATACCTCCGCGCTCGGCCTCTCCGGCGGCCAGCAGCAGCGCCTCTGCATCGCCCGCTCGATCGCCGTGCGCCCGGAAGTGCTGCTGCTCGACGAGCCGACCAGCGCGCTCGACCCGATCAGCACGCTCAAGATCGAGGAACTGATCGACGAGCTGAAGCGGGATTTCACCATCATCATCGTCACCCACAACATGCAGCAGGCCGGCCGCTGCGCCGACCAGGTGGCGTTCTTCTACCTCGGCGAACTGGTTGAAGTCGGCCCTTCCAGCCAGATTTTCACCGCCCCGCGCGAACGCCGCACGCAGGAATACATTACCGGCCGCTTCGGCTGAAAACGGTTGAGGGGTAACTAAACCATGGCCGATGAAACCAAACATATCGTCACGAGCTTCGGCAGCGACCTGAAAAAGCTGCATGATATGATCGCCGTGATGGGCGGGCTGGTGGAGCGCGCCCTGGCCGACGCCAGCGCCGCCTTGCTTGAACGCGACGCCGAGCTGGCGGCCCGGGTCGTGGAGATGGACCCGAAGATCGACGCCGAAGAGCGCGCGGTGGAGCAGTTCGCGGTGCGGCTGCTGGCGCTGCGCCAACCGGTGGCCGATGATCTGCGCCAGGTGATCCAGGCCCTGAAAGTCGTCACCGACCTCGAGCGCATCGGCGATTACTCGGCGAACATCGCCAAACGCAGCCTCGTCCTCAACCAGACGGGAAGCAGCTTCTCGCTCTCCGGCCTGGGGCAGATGGCCATGCTGGTGCAGCAGAACCTCAAATCCATCATCGACGCGGTGGGCGACGCCGACACGCAAAAGGCCATCGCCGTATGGCGCGCCGACCAGATGGTGGACGACCTTTACAACACCATCTTCCGCGAACTGATCACTTATATGATGGAGGATGCGCGCAGCATCACGGCCTGCACGCATCTGCTGTTCATCGCCAAGAACCTGGAACGGATCGGCGACCACACCACCAACATCGCCGAACAGACCTATTACGCGGTCACCGGCCAGGCGCTGCCGGATTTCCGGCCGAAAGGCGACCAGACCGCCGCCTATCTCCCCACTAACAAACGCGACAATGGCTAAGCGATGAGCGACCCGAACAAGCCCTATATCCTGATCGTCGAAGACGAAGTGCCCCTGGTCACCCTGCTCCGCTACAATCTGGAAAAGCAGGGCTTTCGGGTTGAAGATGTGGGCGATGGCGGCGAGGCCCTGACGCGGATCGCCGAAGCCACGCCGGACCTGTTGCTGCTGGACTGGATGCTGCCGACCATGTCCGGCATCGAAGTGTGCCGCCAGCTGCGCCGCCGCCCGACGACACGCTCCCTGCCGATCATCATGCTGACCGCCCGCGCCGACGAGCAGGATTCGGTGCGCGGTTTGGATACCGGCGCGGACGATTACATCACCAAGCCGTTCTCGACCGAGGCGCTGATTGCCCGTGTCCGCGCCTTGCTGCGCCGCGCGGGCGCCGTGCCGACCAAGCTCAAGCTCTCCTTCCACGATATTTCACTGGATCCGGCCTCCCACCGCGTGTTGCGCAACGGCCGCGCGCTGCATCTCGGCCCCACGGAATTCCGCCTGCTGGAATTCTTCCTCCGCCATCCGCGCCGGGTGTTCTCGCGCGAGGACGTGCTGAACGCGGTCTGGGGGCGCGACATCCATGTCGAGCCGCGTACCGTGGACGTGCATATCCGCCGCCTGCGCAAGGCCATCAACGGCCCCGGCGAGCAGGACATCGTGCGCACCGTCCGCGCCGCCGGCTATGCGCTCGACCTCGAAACCGCCATCGTCGAGTAAGCAAGAAAGCAGGCGCTTTTTGAAAAAAGCGCCGCAAAAACTTCTTTTATGCTGGGCCGGGGCGGTGAAACCGCATTGGCCCAATTTATAAAAAGTTTTTTGCTTCTTTTTTTCAAAAAAGAAGTGCTTCCCTTTCTTTCACACCTCGTTTCACAATTTTGCCGTTCCCGGTCTATACGGGAAGCATGACAAGCCGCACGATTCCCGTCTCCCCGTTTGTCCTCGTTGTTTTTGGCGCCACCGGCGATCTCGCCCGGCGCAAACTCCTTCCCGCCATGTTCCACCGCGACATTGCCGGCCAGTTGCCGGAAGCGGCGAACATCATCGGCGTGTCGCGCGGCGCCCTGGAGCATGACTTCACCGCCCAGGCGCGCCAGGCGATCCTCGACCATGTGCCGAAAGCCGAGGTGACGGAGCCGGCGCTCGACTCCTTCCTCAAGCGCGTCAGCTATGTGCAGGCCGAGGCCGACAGCGACAAAGGCTGGGCCCAGTTGGCCGAGCGGCTTGCCGCCTATCCCGACCGCATCCACGTCTTCTACCTCGCCACCGCGCCGACTTTGTTCGGCGCTATTTGTGAGCGGCTCGGCCGCTTCGGCCTGGCGGGGGAAAATGCCCGCGTGGTGGTGGAAAAGCCGATCGGTAAAGACCTCGCTTCCGCCCGGGCGGTGAACGAGGCGGTGGGTAAGGTGTTCCCTGAGGAGCGTGTTTACCGCATCGACCATTATCTCGGCAAAGAGGCGGTGCAGAACCTGCTGGCCCTGCGCTTCGCCAACGCTTTGTTCGAACCGCTCTGGAACGCCGCGCATATCGACCACGTGCAGATCACGGTCGCCGAGAGCCTGGGCGTGGAGGGGCGCGCCGATTATTACGACAATGCCGGGGCGCTGCGCGACATGGTGCAGAACCATATATTGCAGTTGCTCTGCCTGGTGGCGATGGAACCGCCCGCGAAGCTCGATGCCGACGCCGTGCGCGACGAAAAACTCAAAGTGCTGCGCTCGCTCACCCCCCTGAATACCGACGCCCTCTGCGCCCTCAACACCGTGCGCGGCCAGTACCGGGCGGGCGCCTCCGCCGGTGGCGCGGTGTCGGGCTATCTGGAGGATCTCGGCGCGGACGAGAGCAGCACGGAAACCTTCGTGGCGCTGAAGGCGGAAATCGGCAACTGGCGCTGGGCCGGCGTGCCCTTCTATTTGCGCACCGGCAAGCGCCTGCCGACGCGCGTCTCGGAAATCGTCATCACCTTCCGGCCGATCCCGCATTCGGTGTTCGACCGCGCCGCCGGGACGATCGAGCCGAACCGGCTGGTGATCCGCCTGCAGCCCGATGAAGGCGTGCGGCTGTTCGTGATGAGCAAGGATCCCGGCCCGGGCGGCATGCGCCTGCGGCTGGTGCCGCTGGATATGAGTTTCGCCGCCGCTTTCCGCGTGCGCAATCCCGACGCCTATGAACGGCTGGTGCTGGACGTGGTGCGCGGCAACCAGACCTTGTTCATGCGGCGCGACGAGGTCGAGGCGGCCTGGAACTGGATCGACCCGATCCTGCAGGTCTGGGCCACCACCAGCGAGCCGCCGAAATCCTACACCGCCGGCACCTGGGGGCCGAGCGCCGCCATCGCGCTGATCGAGCGGGACGGCCGCACCTGGGTCGAAACGGTTGCGTGAATTCACAACCCGCGTCGCGCTGGCGTCAGCCCTGGCGGCAGCGGTCCGGGATGCGTTGCAAACCCGCCTGGCCCGTGACGGAAAAGCGTCTTTGGCGGTTTCCGGCGGCACCACCCCGGCGCTGTTCCTCGATCATCTGGCGCGGGAAAAATTGGATTGGGCGCGCGTCACCATCACGCTGGTGGACGATCGTTGCGTGCCGGAATCATCCGACCGCAGCAATGTCCGGCTGGTCAAGGAACATTTGCTGCAACACGAAGCCGCCGCGGCGCGCTTCGTGCCCCTGGCCGCCGGCCAGGACCAGGCCATCGCCCCCCTCCTCCCCTTCGCCGCGGTGCTGCTGGGCATGGGGCACGATGGGCACACCGCCTCGCTCTTTCCAGGCGGCGACAATCTGGCGGCTTCCCTGGCCGGCCCCCGTCTGATCGAGACGATGCACGCTTCCGGTGCCCCTGAGCCACGCGTGACGCTTACTTTGCCGACATTCCTGCAAACCGATTTTCTCGCCTTGCATATCGAAGGTGCTGCAAAGCGCGCGGTTCTCGCCACCGCCGAAACGGCGGGACCCGTGGAGCAGATGCCCATCCGCGCGGTTCTGGCGCATCGGCCTCGCGCGCAAATCTTTTGGTGTCCGTGAAGAGGAAACCTCAAAATGGTCAATAAAATTCTCGCCGACGTCACGGCGCAGATCACCGCCCGCAGCGCCGCGAAACGCTCTCTCTATCTGCGCCGGATCGAGGCGGCGGCGAGCCAGAAGCCGCAGCGCCGAGCGCTGGGATGCGCCAACCAGGCGCACGGCTTCGCCGCCTGCGCGCCGGGTGACAAAGCCATGCTGCGCGCCGGCGACGGCGCCAGCCTCGCCATCGTCACCGCCTATAACGACATGCTTTCCGCCCACCAGCCTTATGAACGTTTTCCCGACCTGATCCGCGCCGCGGCGCGCGAGGCCGGCGGCGTGGCCATGGTGGCGGGCGGCGTGCCGGCCATGTGCGACGGTATCACCCAGGGCGAGGCCGGCATGGACCTCTCGCTGTTCTCGCGCGACGTGATCGCCCTCTCCACCGCCGTCGCCCTTTCGCACCAGACTTTCGACGCCGCGGTGTATCTCGGCATCTGCGACAAGATCGTGCCGGGGCTGGTGATCGGCGCGCTCGCTTTCGGGCATCTGCCGGCCGTCTTCGTTCCCGCCGGGCCGATGGTTTCGGGCCTGCCGAACGCCGAAAAATCGCGCATCCGCCAGCTTTATGCCGAAGGCAAGGTCAGCCGCGACGCGCTGCTGGAAGCGGAAGCGAAATCCTATCACGCCCCCGGTACCTGCACCTTCTACGGCACCGCCAACACCAACCAGATGATGATGGAGATCATGGGCCTGCATCTGCCGGGTGCGGCCTTCGTCAATCCTAACACGCCGTTGCGCGACGCGCTGACGCATGAGGCGGCGAAGCGGGCGATGGCGATCACCGCTTTGGGCAACGAATACACGCCGATCGGCAAGATCCTCGATGAACGGGCCTTCGCCAACGCCATTGTCGCCCTGCACGCCACCGGCGGCTCCACCAACCATACGCTGCATCTGGTGGCGATGGCGGCGGCCGGCGGCATCACTTTGACCTGGGACGATTTTGCCGCGCTCGCCACCGTCACGCCGCTGCTGTGCCACATCTATCCCAGCGGCAAAGCGGACGTGAACCATTTCCACGCCGCCGGCGGCACGGGCTTTGTCATCCGCGAACTGCTGGAAGACGGGCTGCTGCATGAGGATGTGCAGACCGTCATGGGTACCGGACTCGCCGCCTACGCCAACGAGCCGCGGCTGAACGCCGACAAAACCGTAAGCTGGGTGCCGGGCGCCGAAGCCAGCGGCGATGAGGCCGTGCTGCGCGGACGGCAAAACCCCTTCCAGCCGACCGGTGGGCTGGTGGTGCTGGACGGCGTGCTCGGCCGCGCGGTGATGAAGATTTCCGCGGTCGCGCCGGAGCGGCATATCATCGAGGCCCCGGCCAAGATTTTTCACAGCCAGGAGGAGGTGCAGGCCGCTTTCAAGGCCGGCGCGCTCAACCAGGATTTCGTCGCCGTGGTGCGCTTTCAGGGCCCGAAGGCGATCGGCATGCCGGAACTGCACAAGCTGATGCCGCCGCTCGGCGTGCTGCAGGATAAAGGCTTCCGGGTCGCCCTGGTCACGGATGGCCGCCTCTCCGGCGCGTCCGGCAAGGTCCCGTCGGCCATCCATGTCACGCCCGAGGCCGCCGATGGCGGCGCCATCGCGCTGATCCAGGAAGGCGACATCATCCGCCTGGACGCGGTGGCCGGCACGCTGGAAGTGAAAGTGCCGCCGGACATCTGGGCGCTGCGCCTGCCTGCCGTGGCGGACCTTAGCCTCGCGCATAGCGGCGTCGGCCGCGAACTGTTTTCCGCCTTCCGTCACACCGTCAGCCCGGCCGATGCCGGCGCGAGCATTTTCCTGGGAGCCCCTGCATGAACCTCGCCGAGATTCTCCGCCTCGCCCCGGTCATCCCCGTCCTGACGATCGCCGAGGTGAAAGACGCCGTGCCGCTCGCCCGCGCGCTGGTGAAAGGCGGGCTACCCGTGATCGAGGTGACGCTGCGCACCGGCGCCGGGCTGCAGGCAATCCGCGCCATCGCCGACGAGATGCCGGAAGCGGTGGTCGGCGCCGGCACGGTTCTGACCGAGGCGCAATTCGACAAAGCCGTGGCCGCGGGCGCGCAGTTCGCGGTGTCGCCCGGCGCCACCGGCCACCTGCTGGATGCGGTCTCCGGCCGCGACGTGCAATTGCTGCCCGGCATCGCCACGGCGTCGGAAGCGATGGCGCTGATCGAGCGCGGCTATGAGTTCGCGAAATTGTTTCCCGCCGAGGCGGCCGGCGGCGCGGCACTGCTCTCCGCCCTGGCCGGGCCGCTGCCGCAGGTGAAATTCTGCCCGACCGGCGGGGTGACGCTGGAAAACGCGCACAAATATCTGAAACTGCCGAACGTGGTCTGCGTCGGCGGCTCCTGGATGGTGTCCCGCGCCACCATCGAGGCCGGCGACTGGGACGCCATCGCTATGGCCGCCTCCGCCGCCGCCGCTTTGCACGTGCACCGCACGCCTTAACAAGAAAGCAAGCAGCCGCTTTTTTGAAAAAAAGCGGCGCAAAAAACTTCTTTTACGCTGGGCCTGGGGCGGGGAAACCAGCACGGCCCAGGTTTAAAGAAGTTTTTTGCTTCTTTTTTTCAAAAAAGAAGCGCTTCCTTCATCTTTCCTGTGTGAACCGGCAACGATCCGGCTTGAGGTCGATCAGCGGCGTGCCGTCCAGGCAATCCAGCCCCTGGACGCGCAGGATGTTTCCCTCGATGCCGAGCAGCCGCGCTTTTGACACGCCGATCGGGTTCGGCCGCACCGGCGAGCGGATCGCGAAGGTGCCGCGCAGCGTGCCGTCCTTGGGGCTTTGCAGCAGCAGGTCACGCCGCGACAGATGCAGCCAGTACAGCACGTCCACGAACGCGAACGCCTCCAAGCCTTGCAGCGCCGGCACCCAGAGCGGCAGGATTTCGATCCGGCAAACCGGCCCGTCGAGACTCCCCTGACGCGGCGTTTCGCTTCGCGACGTCCAGGGCGTGCGGATGCGGCCGATAAAGGTCAGTCCCGCATCATTGGCCTCGGGCGGCGTGACGGCACGCTCGCCGTCGCGCAATTCCTGTTCGTGATCCATGAAGGCAGGGTAAAAGCCGCAAAGCGTGGCAGCAACCAGAAGCAAAAAACTTTGTTTACTTTGGGCCCGTGCCGGTTTCACCGCCCCCGCCCCAGCATAACAAAAGTTTTTGCGCCGCTTTTTTCAAAAAGCGGCCACTTCCTTATAAAGCTCCTCATGGCAAGCAAAAAATCCGCTGCTCCCGGTAAGTCCGGATCAGCCACGAATGTCGTCGCGATGCGGCCGAGCCGTTCCAGCGGCATTGATGCTTACGAGCTTTTGCTCGCGGGCATCGAAAACGGCGAACTGCCGGCGGGCACAAGGCTGCGTGAAACCGACTTGGCGCAACGTTTTTCGCTCAGCCGCACGCCGATCCGCGAGGCCCTGAAGCGACTGGAGCAGCAGGGGCTGATCACCCACGAGCCGCACCATGGCGTCGTCGTGACATCGCTGAACTATGGCCAGATCGCCGAGCTGTATTTGCTGCGCGAGGTGCTGGAGGGAACGGCCGCGCACCTCGCCGCACAGCACGCCTCCGACATCGAAATCGGCCTGTTGCAAGAGATGGTCGAGAAAGACCGCGCTTTGACCGATCAGCCCGCGCTTCTGGCCAAGACCAACCGCGCCTTTCACCAGCAGTTGCGCGATGCCGGGCGCAACAGCTTTTTATCGCAGGCGCTGGAAAATCTGCACCTGTCGCTGGCGCTGCTCTCCGGCACCACGCTGGGCGTGCCGGGCCGCGGCGCCGCCTCGGTCCAGGACCATGCGGAGATCGTCGCCCGCATCGCCGCACGCGACCCGAGGGGCGCGGAAGAAGCGGCCCGCCAACATATCCGCAATGCCTTCAAGACCCGCATCCAGATGCTCCAGCAACGCTTCACGGACTGATCACAGTTTCGCCAGAAACGGTTGACAGTGCCTGGCCTCCGATAGATGTATACCGCTGCATACAATTGGAGCCAGGGATGGAAAATCGGGCCTGCGCCTACGACATCGTCGTCATCGGCGGCGGCAATGCGGCGCTTACCGCAGCCATAACAGCACGGGAGGCCGGCGCCTCTGTGCTGGTGCTCGAGCACGCGCCCCAGACCATGCGCGGCGGCAATTCACGCCACACCCGCAACATCCGCGCGATGCATCTTGAGCCGACCTCGGTGCTGACCGAGAGCTATGGTGAGGATGAATATTGGGACGATCTGCTGCGCGTGACCGGCGGCAAGACCGATGAACCGCTGGCCCGGCTGACCATCCGCTCCACCCAGCAGGCCTTGCCCTTCATGGCAAGATGCGGCGTAAAATTTCAGCCCTCTTTGACGGGCACGCTCAACCTCTCCCGCACCAACGCGTTCTTCCTGGGCGGCGGCAAGGCGCTGCTGAATGCCTATTACGCCACGGCGGAACGGCTGGGCATCGATGTCCTTTATAATACCGAAGTCACGGAGATCACGATCGAGAAGCGGCGCGTGCAGCGCCTGAAGGTTGTCAGCAAAGGCTTCCCGTTCGAAGTGACCTGCAAGGCCGTGATCGCCTCCGCCGGGGGGTTTCAGGCGAATATCGAATGGCTGAAGGAAGGCTGGGGACCGGCGGCGGAAAATTTCCTCATCCGCGGCACGCCCTATGCGCAAGGCCGTGTGTTGCGCAACCTGCTGGAGCAGGGCGTGGCGTCCGTCGGCGACCCCACGCAATGCCATGCCGTGGCCATCGACGGCCGTGCGCCGAAATTCGATGGCGGCATCGCCACGCGGCTGGACTGCGTGCCGTTTTCCATCGTCGTCAACCGCGACGGCCAGCGATTTTACGACGAGGGCCAGGATGTCTGGCCGAAACGCTATGCCATCTGGGGCCGGCTTGTCGCCCAGCAGCCGGGACAGATCGCCTACAGCATCATCGACAGCCGCGCCGAAAAGCTCTTCATGCCGTCCGTGTTCCCGGCGATCAAGGCGCAGACCATTCCGGAACTGGCACAGAAACTCGGGCTCGATCCGCAGGCGCTGGACATGACGGTACGCCAATTCAATGAAGCCTGCGTGAAGGGCGATTTCAACGGCGCACAATTGGATGGCGTGCATACCGAGGGTCTGGAGCCGCCCAAGACGAACTGGGCGCGGCCGATCCTGGAACCGCCTTTCATCGGCTACCCGCTGCGTCCCGGCATCACCTTCACCTATCTCGGCGTCAAGGTGAATGAGCGCGCCGAAGTCGTCATGCAGGATGGCGGCATTGTCGAAAATCTTTTCGCTTCCGGTGAAATCATGGCGGGCAGCATTCTCGGCCAGGGTTATCTGGCCGGCTTCGGCATGGCGATCGGGACTGTTTTCGGATGCATCGCCGGAAAGGAGGCCGCACGCCGTGTCCAGCACTGAACTTAACATGATGCCTGAAAGCCCGGCGCCGCAGGCGCCCGAAAGTCAGGCGACGCAGGATGCGCGCCGCGCCATGGAAGTGTGCAATGCCTGCCGCTATTGCGAGGGATTCTGCGCCGTGTTCCCGGCCATGGAGCTGCACCGGGACTTCGCCAAGGCGGACCTCTCCTACCTCGCCAATCTCTGCCATGGCTGCAAAGGCTGCTATTATGCGTGCCAATACGCGCCGCCGCATGAATTCGGCATCAACGTCGCCAAATCGCTCGCGGAGCTGCGGCAGGAAAGCTACGGGCACTATGCCTGGCCGCAGGCTTTGTCCGGCGCGTTCGAGCGCAACGGCCTGATCACCGCGCTGGCCATGTCGGGCGGCATCGCCGCCGTGTTGCTGCTCACTTTGCTGTTGCAACAATCGGCGAACATGTTCGGCGTTCTGCCCATGACACCCGGCGCCGGTTTCTATCTGATCATTCCCAAAGCGGTCATGACCTTAACGGCGCTCGCCGCGTTTGCCTTCGCGCTGCTGGCGCTGGCGGTCGGGTTCCGTAATTTCTGGAAGGAATCCGGCCCGGCAAAGGTAAGCTTCGGCGACATCCATCAGGCCCTCAAGGATGCCGCGAGCCTGCGTTATCTCGGCGGCGCCGGGCATGGCTGCAACGATAAGGACGGCGCATTTTCCAACCAGCGCCGTTATCTTCATCATCTGATGGCCTACGGGTTCCTGTTCTGCTTCGCCGCGACCAGCGTCGGCGCCGTGTATGATCTCTTGCTCGGCTGGCCGGCACCTTACCCTCTGGCGAGTCTGCCGGTGCTTCTGGGCATGATTGGCGGCGCGGGCATCATCGTGGGCTGCGCCGGGTTGCTTTGGCTGAAGATGGCGGCGGACCGGGACCCGCAGGCCCCGTCTCTTCTCGGCGCTGACACAGGGTTGCTTCTGCTGCTGCTGCTCATCGCCATCACCGGCCTGTTGCTTCTGGGGCTGCGTTCGACCAGCGCCCTGGGCGTCGCGCTGTGCATTCACCTCGGACTCGTGCTCAGCTTCTTTCTAACCATGCCCTACAGCAAGTTCGTCCATGGGCTGTACAGATTCGGCGCCCTGATCCGTTACGCGGCGAACCAGCGCCCGCATCAGTAATTCGCCGACCGTATCGGACGAGTCCGGCGCCAAGCCGGAATCGTCCGAACGTGCGACATCTGCATGAAACGCTTTGTCCTTGAAGACTGAGGCCCCGCAGGATCGGCGTGAATCCTTGCGGCTCCATTCAGAACCGACTATCGCAGTATCGATCATCCAAAGGGGAGGAACATGGAAGCAAGCCTAGCAGGGCCGAGTGCGGCACAAATTCGTAAAGTCGCGATTGCAAGTCTGGTCGGCTCTGTCATCGAGCAATATGACTTCCTGGTTACCGGCATCATCGCCGCAACGGTCTGGGGCGGGCTCTTCTTCAAGCTGCCGGGCCTGGCGGCCGCGGCGGCGGCCATCGGCGTCTACGGGCTCGGCATCATCATCCGTCCTGTCGGCGCTTTCATTTTCGGCAACATCGCGGACAAGTTCGGCCGAAAGGACGCGCTGGTCTGGGCTCTCGTGCTCATGGGCGTGTCCACGCTGGCGATCGGCCTGACGCCGACCTATGCGACGATCGGCGCGGCCGCGCCGGTGATGCTGGTTCTCTTCCGGCTCCTGCAGGGGATCAGCTTCGGTGCGGAATTCGGCACCGCCTCCACCTGGGTTGTCGAGCAGGCGGCCAACACCAAGCACCGCGCCTTCTGGGGCGCCTGGGTCGGCTTCGCGATTCCCCTTGGCCTTCTGCTAGGCTTCTCCTCGGTTATTTTCGTCAAGTCGCTGATGAGCGAAGCCGCGTTCACGGCCTGGGGCTGGCGCATCTTCTTCTTCATCGGGTTTCTCGTGGCGATCGTCGGCATCGTGATCCGCGTCGGCACCACCGATAGCTTCCTGTTCGACAAGCTCCGCGAGCAGCGTCACGTTCTGAACTTTCCAGCGGCGCAGGTCTGGAAGGAAATGCCGATGCGCATCATCCGCACCTCCTTCGTCAACGCCATGTTCAGCAGCGCCTTCTTCCTCTCCTTCGTGTTCGGCACCAGCTACATGAAGGCGGTCGGCTTCACCGCCACGCAGGCGGAAGTCGCCGGGTTGATTTCCGCCGCCTTCATGCTCGGCTTCATGATCATCGGCTCCTTGCTGGCCGATAAGCTGAACCGTCGCACGGTGCTGCTGACCTCTGCCGTCGTCTTCCTGGTCTTCACGATCCCCTATTTCTATCTGATCAATACGCACAGCTTCATTCTGGCGATCATCGCGCAAGTCGTCGGGTTCGGGTTCGTCTTCGGCTTCGGCTATGGGGCGATTCCCAGCTTCTATTCTGAGAATTTTCCCACCCGCTACCGCGCTTCCGGTGCCAGCGCAGGCTATCAGCTCAGCCAGGTTTACGGCGGCGGCCTGCTGCCGATCATTGCCGGGCAGATTCTCAAGGATCTGGGCATCCACCGCGCTTATATCTATATCGGCTGCCTCGTGATGGTTTATGCCACCGCGGCGATCATCGCGATCCTGATGACGCCGGATACGACCAAGCTGGATATGAACGCCGACATCTGATCTGAGGCAGCTTGGGCGCGGGGATTTCGCAAAGGCGCGTCTCGCCTCGCCCAACCGTCACCGTCAAGGTTTTTCCCCGCGAAACAAAAGGAGCCTTCATCATCGCGATGAAGGCTCTTTTTTATTGCGCGTGATTCCGGACGGGCGCCGCCGGTTCCGCCCGCACCCGCCGGCGCCGCACCAGGTTGCGGATGATCGCATACAGGCTGGCCGAGGACCAGAAGATCTCGATGAAGAACGAGGGCGTATTGAAATGGTACAGCAAGGAAAAGGAGATCAGCAGACAACCGATGATGTTGAACAGCGGATAGAGCAGCCCTTGCGTATCGAGCTTGCCTTGCACGGCCAGAAGATATTGCAGCACAACGATGCCCGAGCCGAACAGCCCGACGAAGTCGGGCCAGCGCAACGCAACGATGCCCGATACCACCGTGGCCAGAAATCCGTGATCCATCATCTTCCTCATCAGCCTCCCGCCTGGGGAGGCCCCCTCTGCAACAGCCCGTGCGGCAGGGCCTGCCATAGGCCCGGGCGTGCGCGAAGGGAAGCACCGGACCCGGCGCCCACGAGGATGAGGAAATCAGCCGGCGCGAAAACGCATCGGATCGATCGCGGGGATGATCGCGCCGGCCGGCCCGGGATCCTCGCCTTTGATCATCGCCGCCACCAGGGCGCCGGCCGCAGGGGCCGTCTGGATGCCATAGCCCCCCTGGCCGACGCACCAGAAGAAGCCCGGAACGGTCTTCTCCCAGCCGAAGGCCAGGCTGCGGTCGGGTGAGAATGTGCGCAGGCCGGCCCAGCTATGCTCGACCCGGCGCACCTGGATATCCAACGCCTGCTGCATGCGGTCGATGCCGATCGCCACGTCCAGCTCGTCCGGCTGCACGTCGTGCGGGGTCATCGGCGTCTCGTCGCAGGGCGTGACCATCAACCTGGTCCGCGCCTCGGTGCGGACATACCAGTCATGTGCGGCAGACTGCACCATCGGCCAGTGCTCGACCTGATAGGGCGCCGGATCGATGATCGCCGCGGTGCGCCGGCAGGGCACCAAGCCAAGCGGTGCCAGACCGGCGATCCGCGCCACCTCGTCACCCCAGGCCCCGGCCGCATTCACCACCAAAGGGGCCGAAATGACCATGCCGCCCGAGGTCTCCACCTCCCAGACCGCGCCTTTGCGCTCGATACGCCCCGCCCGGTTGCGCAGGAACAAGGCACCGCCCGCCTGCCGCGCCCGACGCAGGTAGAATTGGTGCAAAGCCGCGACATCCATGTCGAAGGAATCGGATTCCACCCCGGCGCGCACGGCGTACCCCGCGATCAGCGCCGGCACCATCGCCTGCACTTCGGTCAGGGAAATCTCTTCGATGCCGAGTTTCTGGCCGATCAGCGCATCCAGCGCGCCCGTCTGCTCGGGTGGCGCCAGGTAGATCACCTTGCGCCCGACCGCGAGATGGTCGGTGCCGATATCCGCCGGCGGATTCAGAAAAAAATCCCGGGCGAGACCGGTCAGCACGCGCACATCAGGGGGACCGTAATTGCGGATCCAGATGGCGGCGGAGCGCCCGGTGGTGTGGTAGCCCGCCTGCTCCTCCGCCTCGACCAGCGCCACACGATGCGTGGCGCCGAGATTGGCGGCTACCGTGGCGCCGGCAATGCCCGCACCGATCACGACCACATCGAACATGTCGCTCATAGGCTTAAGAATCCTTTCAGGCTGGCGATGACCTGCTGCGGCTTGTCGGCGTGCAGCCAATGGCTGGCCCCCGCCACCGTCTCGCGCACGGCATGGGGAAACAAGCGCGCGATCGCCGCGTCCGCCTCAGGCCGCACATAATGCGAGTCTCCGCCGCGCAGAAACAAGGTCGGGCCGGTATAGGGAGCCATGCGAGGCGGGTCGTCCCAGCGCACAAGGTCCGGCATGGCGGCGGCGATTTCCTCCAGCCCGATGCGCCAATGCGGCGCCTCCCCCAGCACCAGATTGTTGAGCAGGAAGGCGCGCATCGGCGGCGCTTCCACCACCCCGGCCAAAGCCCGATCCGCCTCATGACGGGCCAGGCCCGGATGCAACGAGATCGCCCGCATCGCCGCCACATAGTCGGCATAGTCATGGCTGTAATTCACCGGGGCGATGTCCATCACCACCAACCGTTCGACCCGTTGCGGCTGCGTCAGCGCCAGCGCCATCGCCGTCTTGCCGCCGAGGGAATGGCCGACAACGGAAGCCCGCGCCAGCCCCAGGCTTTGCATCGTCTCCGCCACATCCGCCGCCATGGTGGCAAAATCCATGGCCGCGCCATGCGGGCTGTCGCCATGGTTGCGCAAATCCAGGGAAATCACCCGCGCCGTCGCGCTCAGGCCCCGGGCGATGACCCCGAGATTGCGCGCGGCGCCGAACAGGCCATGCAGCAGGACCACATCCGGCCCCTCGCCGGTCACGATGGAGTTCAAGATCATGGGCGATAACATCGCGACTTAACGCAAAAATCTCAAGCAGCGCCATTTTGATTCGTATATGAAACGAATCATGCTGGCCACATTGCTGATTCCGGCGGGGATTTGCGCCTTCGTGCTCACCTGCCGCCTTCCCACCCTGGCCTGCGCCCTCTGGGTGCTGGTGCTGGAAACCTCGCCCGATTTCTGGCTCGACAGGCTGATCGGCCACCATGAGGCCATCATCGCCGCGATGAAGGCGTTCGGCCTGCTGCTGGCGGCGGTGCTGGCGCTACGCGCCGGGCTGAGGGCGGATCGCTACAACCCCGCTTGGGCGTTTTTCCTGATCTTCTGCACCGGGCTGATGCACGGGCTGTATCCGGGCCTGTCGCTGCCAGGCTCGGCGCGGTCGCTGCTCGGTTCGGCGGCACCGTTTCTGTTCGGGTTCCTGCGCCTACCCGCGCCGGTCGTGCGGGCCGTGAAATGCTGCGCCATCCTGGCGCCGGCGGCCACGGTCGGCTTCGGCCTGGCGCTGGCGCTCGCCGGGTGCGATCAAATGTATGAGTTCGAACAGGGCGCCTTGCGGCTCGGCGCGTCCGGGGAGCCGCCCTTTCTCGCCGGCTTTGCCCTGATCGGCGTCTATGCCGGGCTCCTGGAGTTTCTGGCGGGCGGCGCGACCCTGTATCTTGGCGTCACCGGCCTCAACCTCGTCATCATCCTGTGCACCGGGGCGCGGGGACCGCTGCTGCTGGGTCTGGCAGTCACCATCGCGGTGCTGGCACGGCAAGGCCGCCTCCGGCTCCTGGCGGCTTTGGGGGCCCTGCTCAGCCTGACGGTGATGTTTGCGCCCGATCTCACCTTGTTCCGGGTGATCGACCTGGCGCGGCTTGGCGAGGCGGAGTCTCTCTCCAACCGCGCTCTGGTCTGGCCGTATTTCCAGCACGCTTTCGCTGCCTCGCCATTCTTCGGCTGGGGCATCGGCGCCGGAAAAGTGATCATCCCCCTCACCTCGCCGCTCGCCGCGGAGCTCGGCACCAATGCGGCGCACAACGAATATCTGCGCATCGGCGCGGAAGGCGGGGCGCTGGGCCTTGGCACCCTGCTGCTGTCTCTCTGGCTCTGGGTGAAGCGCGGCAGCGCCGCCCTGGCGCCCGAGCCCCGCTGGTTCATGCGCCTCGTCTTTTGTGCTTTCGCCCTGCATTCCGTCACTGACAATACTTTGATCGCGACAACCAGCTCTGTTTTCTTTCTCTGGGTCAGCGCCGTCTTCGCAACCGCATCATATCCGACTAAACCCGCGACATGATCACCCGCCGCACCGCCCTCGGCCTGCCCCTGGCCCTCCTCGCCCCCCGCGCCTTCGCCGCCGACGCGCCGCCGCTGGCCATCGTCATGAACTCCGCCGGCGCCTCGATCAGCGTCATCGACATGACCACAAGGAAGGTGGTGGACACCTGGCCGGCCTATCGCGAGCCCAGCCACTGGGCGCTCACGCCGGACCGCAAGACGCTCTATGTCTCGGATGCCAGCGGCAATGCGCTGTTCGCCTTCGACCCGGTCACCGCCGCCCCGCGCGGCCATATCCGCATGGGCGACCCCTACCAGCTCGGCTACACGCCGGACCAGAAATACCTGGTGGTGAACGCGCTGCGCCTCGACCATGTGGACATTTACGACGGCCAGACGCTCAAGCTGGTGAAGCGTTTCTCACCCGGCTCGATGCCGAGCCATCTCGATTTTTCGCCGGACAGCCGCTGGAGCTTCAACTCCATGCAGGGCGGCGACACACTCGTCTCCTTCGACCTCACCACCATGACCATGCGCTGGAAGGTGCGCGTCGGCGACACGCCGGCCGGCGTGCTCTGGCATAATGGAAGGGTCCTGGTCGCGGTGATGGGGGCAAGCGAGGTGGTGGAACTGGACCCGCAAACCGGTGCAATCACCCGCCGCGTGAAAACCGGCAAGGGCGCGCACAACATCTTCCTCTCCGACGACCGCTCGGTGCTCTACGTCTCCAACCGGATCGCCGGCTCGCTCAGCGCGCTCGACCCGGTCACGCTGGAAGTGCGCCGCACCTACCCCCTGCCCGGCTGCGGCCCGGACGATATGGGCATTGCCCCGGACGGGAAACTCTGGATCGCCCTGCGCTTCGCCGAGGCGGTGGCGGTGATGGACCCGGTCACCGGCGATTATGAGCAAATCCCGGTCGGCCGCTCGCCGCACGGGATCTTCCTCACCACCCAGCTGCGCAAGCACGGCGCGATTACGGCGGAGCGGCTGTAAGGCAAGGAAGGAAAGAAAGAAAGAACTACTTTTTGTGAACAAAAAGTAGCAAAAAAACTTTGTTCATTTTGGCCTATGGCGGTTTCAACGCCCGGGCCCAGTTTAATAAAAGTTTTTGCGCCGCTTTTTTCAAAAAGCGGCTACTTCCTTCATCGCCTTGCCTCTGGGGACACGCATGGGACTCGACCGTTTTTTCAGCATCATCGCGGGTTACATCGACCAGTACGCGGTGCTGCCCGTGCTCTATCATTTCGGCTGGATGACCTGGGAGGAGCTGTCGTTCGACTGGTGCCTCATCTGCGTCTACGGCATGTTCGCCGTGATCGTCACTTATGCGGTCTGCTGGCCGCTGGAGGCGCTGTTCCCGGTCGAGCGCTGGGAGAGCAAGCAAGCCGTCGTCACCGATGTGATCTACACCATCCTCTCCCGCGTCGGCGTGATCCCGGTCGTGACCTTCCTGATCTTCTACCAGTTGCAGACCGAATTCAGCGGCGCGATCGTCGATGCCGGCTTCATCCCGCCGGACCTGGAAATGGTGTTCCCGTTCCTGTTCGGTCATCCGATCCTCACCTTCCTGTGCTATGCGCTGATCCTGGATTTCGCCGAATATTGGCGCCACCGCCTCTCCCACACCTACCGCTCCTGGTACGCGCTGCATGCCTTGCACCACGCGCAACGGCAGATGAGCTTCTGGTCCGACGACCGGAACCATCTGCTGGATGAGGGCCTCTCCTTCCTGTGGTTCTTTGCCATCGGCCTCGCCATCGGCATTCCGCCGCTGCAATTCCCGCTGCTGATCCTGGCGCTGCGCTTCGTCGAGAGCCTCAGCCACGCCAACATCAAGCTGTCCTTCGGGCCGTTCGAGCCGCTGATCGTCTCGCCGCGCTTTCACCGCCGCCACCACGCCACCAAGGCGGCGGGCTATCATTCCTGCAATTACGCGGCCGTGTTCCCGATCTGGGACATCATCTTCCGCACCGCCGATTTCTCCAATGTCTGGCTGCCGACCGGCGACCCCAAGGCCACCGAGGCGCTGCATTCCGGCGGCTATTTCACCCAGCAATATACGGGCGTGAAAATGTTCGTGCGGGCGCTGACCCGGAGCAAGGCCAAGGCTTAATTAAGGCAAGAAAGCGCTACTTTTTGTGAACAAAAAGTAGCAAAAAAACTTTGTTATGCTGGGCCAAGGGCGT
>NZ_DATLPB010000105.1:0-47591 GCF_035535915.1 Acidocella sp. | reverse complement strand
TCCGCCGCCGTACGTGCCGTCACGCCAGCCACAAAAAACTCAGCCAGACGATCTTGCTGTTTTTCCGTTAAACGACAGTACCTTAGGTCCATAAAACCATCCTAGATCCGCTCAGGATCTGGGACAGCCCCAAAACTTTTGCTGCTTTGGGCCGGTGCCGTTGGAACCGGCACCGGCCAAACGAGCAAAAGCTCATGTTCATGCTCTAGCTTCCGGCCTGGCGAGCACATATTGCTGTCGGGCAGAAGACGAGTGGAATATGGGACCGAACCGAAAACAGCGGCGCGCGCAAGCCAAGACGCTTCCGACACCGCCTCCGCCCGTGTCATCAAGCCAAAGCGCGATGTTAGAAGCAGGTCTTCGGCATCATCAGGCCGGTCAATTGGCCGAGGCCGAGCGGTTCTACCGTGAAGTGCTGAAGCTGGACGCCCGTCATGCCGACGCCCGACATTTGCTCGGCGTGATCGCCGATCAGGCCGGGAAACACCAGGAAGCTGTCGAGATCATTTCCAAGGCAATTCAGATCGACCCAACGGCCGCAATCTATCATGCCAGCCTGGGCAACGCCCTGCAGAAGCTGGGGCAGCTCGATGGCGCGGCTGCCGCCTACACGCAAGCCATTGTCGCCAAACCCGATTTCGTCGAGGCTCATTACAATCTCGGCAACGTACTGAAAGCCCTGGGGCGCCTTGATGACGCCGTTGCCGCCTATCAGGAGGCCCTCCGCTTCAAGCCTGACTATGCCCAGGCTCATGCCAATCTGGGCACTGCCTTGCAGGCCTTGAGCCGTCTCGACGAGGCGGTTGCCGCCTACAACAACGCGCTCCGCCATAAACCCGACCTCGCCGAAGCCTACTCCAACCTCGGCAGTGTTTTCAAAGAGTTGGGTCGCCTCGACGAGGCAGTGACCGCCTGCAACGCAGCCATCCGTCTCAAGCCCGGCTACGCCCGGGCTCACGCCAACCTGGGAAGTGCGCTGCAAACCCTGGGGCGTCTCGACGAGGCCATTGCCGCCTACGAACATGCCATAAGCTGCAATCCGGATTTCGCCGAGGCTCATGCAAATCTGGGCAGCGCCCTGCAGGCCCTGGGCCGTCTCGATGACGCGGTCACAGCCTGCTGCACCGCCATCCGTTGCAACCCGGATTTCGCCACGGCCCACGCCAATCTTGGCAATGTCCTGCGAGAATTGGGACGTTTCGACGAGGCTCTCGCCGCCTATGAGCGTGCGGCGTCTTTACCGGGCCCCGTCGCTGAACAAACTCTGGTCAACCGTGCCGTTCTGCTGATGGAGCGTGGGCAGGCGGACCAGGCCGAAGCTCTTTTCGAGCACGCCGTAAAACTGTTCCCGCGCTCGGCCTCGGCCTGGTTCAACCGGGTCGACCTCGTCCGCTCCGCCGCGGACGATCCTGCCATTGCGGCCATGCAGGCTTTGCTCGCCTCTGGCGCCGTATCGCCGGCCGACCAGATCATGCTGCATTTCGCGTTGGGCAAAGTGTTTCTGGACCTTGGCGAGTCCGACCGCGCGTTCGTACATTTCGACCGGGGCAACCGCATGAAAAGGGCCCTGATCGCCTACGATGCCGACGCCACCGGCCGATGGATGGCGAAGATCGCCGAGTATTTCCCTGCAGCGCTGCTGGAACGCCTGGCCGGTCGGGGGGCGGCCTCCTCCCGGCCGATCTTTGTGGTCGGCATGCCCCGCTCCGGGACCACGCTGGTCGAGCAGATCCTTGCCTCGCATCCGGACATTCATGGCGCCGGGGAGCTGCCTCATATCCAGAAGCTGGCCAGCCAGCTCGGCGACTTCCCCGGAGCCATCGCACCGGCGCAGCTCGCGCCGCTCGGCGCCGCCTATCTCGAAGCCATTGCGGCCCTCGGGCCGGGGAAGCGCCATGTCGTGGACAAGATGCCGGCCAATTTCTTTTATTCCGGGCTCATCCGCCTGATCCTGCCCGAGGCACGCATCATCCATTGCCGCCGCGACCCGGTGGATACTTGCCTCTCCTGCTACAGCAAGCTGTTCAGCAGCGGACAGCTTTTCTCCTACGACCAGGCCGAGCTCGGCCGTTACCATCGGGACTATCGGGCGCTCGCCGCGCATTGGCGCACCGTGCTGCCGGCGACATATTTTTACGAAGTCGATTACGAAGCGGTGGTGGCGGATCTCGAAAGCGAGACCCGCCGCCTATTGGATTGGCTCAGCTTGCCTTGGGACCCGGCCTGCCTGGAATTCCACCGTACCGAACGCCCCGTGCGCACGGCGAGCGTCAACCAGGTGCGCAAGCCGGTCTATCGCAGTTCCGCCGGGCGCTGGCGCCAACACGCGCAAAACCTCGGGCCGCTTTTGGAGGCCCTGGCGATCTAGCCTCGTTCCCACGAGCCATTTCAAGCCATATCGCGCGCAATAAAAAAGCCCCGGCGGTTTCCCGCCGGGGCCTTTGCACGCGCGAAGATTTTTACTGCAGCACGATCTCGACGCGACGGTTCTGCGGCTCGCGCACGCCGGGACCGGTCGGCACCAGGAGATGCGTATCGCCATAAGCGTGGATCTCGATCTCCGACTTCGCCACGCCATCGACCACCAGCTGCGCCGCGACGGCCTGGGCGCGGCGCATCGACAGGCCCTGATTATATTGCGGCGTGCCGGACGTGTCGGTGTAGCCGGACACGTTCAGCGTGGTGACGTTCTGGCTGTGGCTGGCCGTGGCGGCCTGCGAAACAACCTGCAAGGCGCGCGAAGTCAGGTTGTACTGGTTCCAGTCGAAGAACACGAGATAGGTCTGCGCCGGGGCCGGGGCCGGGGCCGCAACCGGGGCCGCCACAGGGGCCGGCGCCGGCGGCACGGGCGCCGGGGTGAACAGCTGGTAGCGCAGGCCGACATTGATCTGGTTGTTGTATTCCGAACCAACCTTCATGCCCGACGGCATGCCTTCGAAGGCGCCGTTATATTTGCGGGAATCGGCAAGCGCGACGAAACGGTATTCCAGCGTCGCCGACAGGCCCGGCACGGCGCTGATCGGGAAGGACAGACCGGCGATGCCCTGGTAGGCCAGCGCGCCCCGGGTCTTGTTGAAGCTGAAGGGACCTGCATTGAGGTCATTGAAAGCGGATTCCTGCCAGCCGATGCCGGCGCCCAGGTACGGGTAGAGGTAAGGCAGACCGACGTTGAAATCGTAATAGGCATTGGCAAACGCACCGTAACGCCCTTCGTGGCCGCCGCTGGCAAAGTCGGTGCCGCCGACACGCATCTTGTCGAAGCCGTTTTTCATGAAATCGCCTTCGAGTTCTGCACGGAAGCCATTCCCGAACCCGTACCCGACGGCGCCGGTCACGTCGTAGCCGTTATTGGTATAGATGCGCGCGGTGTCTCCGCTCACATGGCCGTGGGTGATCAGATTCTTCGCCTTCTGGCTGCTTTCCATGTTGTAGCCAGCCCCCAGGCTGACATACGGGCCCGTGACGGGCTGCGCGCTGGCCACGTGCGAAAACACGACCGGTGCGGCCATGACGGTCGCGGCAAGCAAGGCATTACGGAACTTCATCAATCAGACTCCTCAAATAGTCGACGGGCGCATTCGGGTGCGAGCGGGCCCGGGCCGCTATCTGGCGACAGGCACGGGTTGGGGAAAGGGTCCGTTCGGCCTTTCGAATTCTCTGTAGCAAAAATGTCACAATTCATCGCGAAAGTCTAACGAATGAATTTATCGCCATGTTTAGCAACATTTTTTGCACAAAACGGCGGCCGCCTCCGATCAAAAGCGGCACAAAAGCGCTTGCTGCCCGAGGCCCAGGGCGCCAATGCCAACGCCCCTTACCAAGGCGTCAGGAGCAGCCGACGACTCTGAAGGTTTCGCTGGCGTCCCCCACCACCGTGGCGCCCGGCTCCGAACGCAGCATCCAGCCGCGATAGAGCGTGGCGCCCGCATTGCTGCCGGCCTCCTGGGTCACGGTGAGGAAAATCGCGGCATCCGGCAGCTCGGTCGGCGGCCGCGTATCGCACGCCTGCACGCTGACCTGCAGATCGCCGATCTGGCTTTGCCCGCCGACGGGAATGCTCACCTCCGACGTGCCGCCATCAACCTCGTTGAGCACGCCGAGCGTCACCTTCGTGCCCGGCACCCAATCATTCGGGATCACGGGCAGAGCATCGGGCGGCGGTGACGCAGCGGGCGCGCCGGTTGTCGCCGTTGTGCCGGGCGCCGCCCCGGCCGGTGCGCCCGGCACGGATGGGGCCGGCGTCGGCCCCATGCCCGGTACGGCCGTTTCCGGCGCTGGGGTGGACGGCACGGGTGCGGGCACCGCTGCCGGCGGCGGCACGGGCGTCTGCACCAGCCCCGGCGGCGGCGGGGCGACCGGTGCCGCCGGCGTCACCGGCGCGGGCGGCGCGGCGACGATCGGGGGCGCCAGCGGCACCGCGATCACCGAATTGCCGTTGTCCTGCACCTGCGCCCAGGCAGGCGCACCCAATGGCACCAGCAAGGCCACCACAAATGAGAGGCGCATGATTAATGGGTCCCCGACGGTGCGGGAGCTTGCGCCCCGGCGCCGGACTTGCCGCTGCTGCCGGAACTGCCGCCCATCGAAAAAATGAATTTACCGAGCAGGTCCTCGAGGTTGATCGCCGACTGTGTCACCGTAAAGGCTTGTCCTGGCGCCAACATGGTGTTCGAGCCGCCGGGCGAGATCGCGACATAATCGCCGCCAAGCAGCCCCTGGCTGGCGATCGAGGCGCTGCTGTCCTGCGGGATTTTGATGTCGTCATTCATCGCCAGCCGCACCACCGCGGCATAAGTATTCGGGTCGAGATGCTCGTCGGCGACGTGGCCGACCACGACACCGCCAATCTTCACGTCCGAGCCAACGGTGAGTCCGCCGATGCTGGAAAATTGTGCCTGCAACTCATAGCCACCGGTGGTCACGGCACCGGTGCGGTTCAGCGCATAACCCAGAAAGGCCAATGCAGCGACGATCACGGCGAAACCGGTCAGGGTTTCCGGGAGCCTCCGCGCCATCAGCCTTGATCCGGCGTCCAGGCCTCGTAATCCGCCGCCGCGGCGGCGCGCTTGCCGCCGGAATAATCGTGCCCGGCCGGACGGTAGCTGGCTTGCGTGCCGGTCAGATTCGGCTGATGCGGCTTCTGCCAAGGTTTGCGGCCGCTGCTCGGCAACGGCTCATCGGTGAGATGGTGCAGCCAGGCATGCCATTCCGGCCCCACCGTGGAAGCCTCCGGCACGCCAGCATAGACCACCCAGCGCATCGTACGCCCGCCTCTCTGGCGGCCGGGGCGTTCAAAATATCTGTTGCCCAGCGCATCCTGCCCCACATAGAAGCCGCGGCGCAGCGTGAAGAGGAACAGGCCGGGATTGCGCAGAAACCCGCTAATCCCGCCGAGCTGGCTGATCGAGACTTTGGCGTCGGCTTTTGAGATGCTCATGGCCACGGATATAGGAGATGGCGGCGCTCTGGTCCATCGCTGGAATTTTTTTCGACTATCCACAGGATTTTGTGGTCACCCCGCCGTTTAACCACAACATACACTTTCCCTAAGACGCAGTTCCGCTTAAGTTCCCGGACATGGGACCGCACAAGACGCATAAATCCTGGCATGGCATCCGGCAGGCGGTGTTTACCGCACAGGCCGACCCCGACGCTCCGTCGGTCGCCGTCAAACTTCCCGCCGCCTGGGGTAGCGCCGCCGCCGACGCGCTCGCCGCCCTGCTGCCCGGCGCGAAGCGGCTCGATATCGCTCTGGCCGCGGAAAGCTGGATCGCGCCGATCGCCGCGCGCGCCGCCACCGCCGGCCTTCCCGCCACGCTCGGCGACGAGCTGCACGCGCTGCTCGCCGCCCGACGCGGCGCGCCGGATGCCGCGATCTGGGCCAACAAGGCGTCCGCTTTGCCCGGTTTCACCCTCAATCCGAATGGCTTCCTCGATGAGGCCGGCGGGTTCGACGCGGCCGGCTTCGCCGCCGCCGTGCGCCTCGCCGTCACCGCACTCACCCTCGCCGCCCCGGCGGCGCCCCGCCTGGCGCTCGGCTTCACCGACCTGAATTTGTTCCTCGCCCGGCTCGGCCTGGATTATGACTCCACGCCGGCGCAGGACGTTGCGGTGACCCTCATTGCGCTGATGAGCGCCGCCGCGGACTGCGCCTCCGCCGCGTTCCGCGGTACCGCCTTGGGCCACGCTATGTCGCGCCCTGCTTTGCCCGTCGGCTGTGCGGTGCCCGGCTTGCGCGCCGCCGCCCTGGCGGCGCAGGACGCGGCGGCCGCGCTCGGCCACCGCCGGCATGAGAGCCTGCTCGGTTTCACCGCGGATCCCGCTGTCGAGGCACTGCTCGGCGCGGAAATCCGCAATTTCGCACCGGCTTTGTCCGCGCTGGACGCCGACGGGCGGATGGCCCAGTGGGCGACGCAGAAACTCAGCGCCCAGGGCCTCTCCGCCGAGGCCGCGCTGACGCGGATGCTGGGCGGCGACAGCCTGTTCGCGGCGCCGCGCCCGGCCGCGCATCTGGCCATGCATGACGCGCTGGCGCCGCTGGTGGCGCAGATGCCAGAACGCCCCGCTGCGCCCATGCCGGCGCGCCGCGCCAGCCAACGCGAGGCGCTGCCCCCCCGCCGCAGCGGCTATACGCAGAAAGTCAGCGTCGGCGGCCACAAGCTGTTCCTTTCGACCGGCGAATACGCCAATGGCCGGCTGGGCGAGATTTTCGTCGCCCTGCACAAAGAGGGCTCGGCCTTCCGCGGCCTGATGGACGCATTCGCCATCGCCGTCAGCATCGGCCTCCAGCATGGCGTCAATCTCGAGGATTACGTGGAAGCCTTCACTTTCACCCGCTTCGGCCCGGCCGGCGCGGTCGAGGGAGACCCGGCGGTGCTGCAGGCCACCTCGATGATCGACTATGTCTTCCGCAATCTGGCGGTGAATTATCTCGGCCAGACCAATCTCGCGCCTGCGACCCCCGAAGCCGCCGATACGGTGGGCGACGGCGCCGCCGAGCGTGCGCCGCTGCTGCCGCTCGACCTGCCCGCCCCGGCGCCGCGCGAACGCCGCCGCAACCTCAAGCTTGTGAGCAACGCATGACAATCCTCGACCGTCTGGCCGCGCTCGGCATCACTTTGCCCGCGCCGATGCCCCCCGTGGCCACCTATGTTCCGGTCACCATCGCCGGCCATCTCGTCACCGTCAGCGGCCAATTGCCGGCGATCGACGGCAAGGTCGCCGTGACGGGCAAGCTCGGCCAGGGGGTGAGCCTGGATGAAGGCCAGCATGCCGCCCGGCTCTGCCTGATCAATATTCTGGCGCAATTGCAGGCCGCCCTGCCGGGCGGGCTGGCGAGCGTCACCAAGGTCGTGCGTCTCGGCGGCTTCATCGCCGCGGCGCCGGACTTCTCCCAGCATGCGGTGGTGATGAACGGCGCCTCCGATCTCGCCGTGGCGGTGTTCGGCGAAACCGGGCGGCATGCGCGCTCCACCATCGGCGTCGCCTCCCTGCCGCTGGACGCGGCGGTCGAGGTCGAAGGCACGTTCTGGCTCGGCTAGCGCCTCCGGCGGGGCTCTCTTAATCGGCGACGGCACAGCGGAGATACACGCTCAGGTTGTCGAATCCATTGTAACAAGATGGAACGCTGCTATGATCGGCCTGTTCCCTTCTTCTAGGACTGCACGCCATGGCCAGCCTTCCCAGCGAACTCGATGCAATCGGCCGGAAATTCGGCACCGATAAATCCAGCGTCTACCACGACTATCTGCGCGTTTATGAGCGCTTCTTCCGCCACCTGCGGAACGAGCCCCTGAAGATTTTGGAAGTCGGCGTTTTCAACGGCGCGTCGCTGAAAGTTTGGGAGGAATATTTCCCCAACAGCAGGATCGTCGGCGCCGACATCGACGAGACCACACGACGGTTCGCAGGCGGCCGGGTGGAGATCGAGATCATCGACCAGTCCAACCTGGAGGATTTGGTCCGGCTCGGCGTCCGGCACGGCCCGTTCGACATCATCATCGACGATGGCTCGCATATCTGGGACCACCAGATCACCACGCTCCGTACGTTGTTCCCTTTTCTCAAGGATGGCGGCATCTACGTCGTTGAGGATCTGGAGACGAATTACGGCCCCTACGTGGCCAATTATCGCGGCCGCGCGGCATTCTCCTGCGTCGAATATCTGAAGCGCCTGGTCGATTACCGTGTCGCCGACAATTATCTCGACATTACCGCCGAGGAAGACGCGTTCCTGCGCACCTATGGCCGCTCGGTGTTCGCGATCACGTTCGTCAAGCATCTCTGCCTGCTGGAAAAGCAGGTCCAGGTCCGGACCACCAACGTGTCGCTCACGGAGACCGACACGAGCCGCACGGCGGTTCCCGTCTCGATCACCGCCCATGTCGGCTTTGTCGGCGACGTCGTGCAAGACTCCTGCGTGGCCTGCCCACCGGATCTGCTGCGGAACATCCAGGGATTCAGCATCCATATCCCGGACGAGGCGATGGCCGACCTGTCCTACCGGGCGCGTCTGCAGGACGGAAGCTGGACCGAATGGGCCGCCGATGGCGGGTTTGTCGGAACCAAGGGGCAGTCGGCCAATGTCAGCGGATTCACCCTGCGCTTCGACAAGAATTTCACCGATACACACGACATCCGGATCCTGGGCGCCTTCACGAACCACCCCGTGATCGTGGAAGTGGCGCCCGGCGAGGATTGCGCGCTGGCAGACGCCACGGCCTCGCTGCGGGCGATCCAGGTCGTGGCGAGCCGCAAGGACCAGGCCGGGCGGGAATGACGCGCGCCGCCCTTACGGCGCGGCGCGACGCCGGGCTATAAGCCGCTTATGACGCAGCGCCGACGGTTCGACCTTACCACCCGTATCGCCCTTAACATCGTGCTGGACGGCGTGCTTGCCGCGCTGGGCGTTGCCGTCAGTTTCTGGCTCGCCAATCCGGCGCATCCCTTCCCCTCGCCGGCGCTTCTGCCCCTGGCCGGTGCGGTGGCGATCTGGCTGATCGGGGTGCCGTTCGGCCTGTCGCGCCTGCATTGGCGTTTCGTGTCCTTTCGCGACCTGGCGATGATCGGCGCCGCCGCCGCCGTCACGGGGCTGATGCTGGTGCTGCTGCTGATCGGCGCCGGCCTGCCCATGCCCTCCGCCGCCTTCCCCGTGATCCTGATCCTGACCTTGGTGATGGCGTTGAGCGGCCCCAAGCTGCTCTACCGGCTGGCCCGGCTGGCGCCGGCGGAAAAGCAGGAGGCGACACAGAGCGCCGCGTTGGTCGGCAGCGGGGAAACGGCGGAATTGTTCCTCACCGCCTATTCCCGGCTCGGGTCCGCCCCCTACCGCATGGTCGGGCTGATGGCGCTCTCCGCGCGCCATATCGGCCGCCGCGTGCAGGGGCTGAATATTTTCGGCGCGGTCGAGGAGGCCGAGGCGGCGCTCGACCGCCTGCCGCAGAAGCCGGACCTGCTGATCATCACCGCGCCGGAGCTGGCCGGCGACACGCTCGGCGCGCTGCTGGCGGCGGCGGAGCGTTTCGGCATCCGCGTGCTGCGCGCCCCCAGCCTCACCCGGCTCGCCCCGGCCGACCAGAAAATCGAATTGCAGCCGATCGCCATCGAGGATCTGCTGAACCGCCAGCAAGTGAAATTGGACCGCGCCGGCATGGCGCGGCTGGTCGCCGGGCGGCGCGTGCTCGTCACCGGGGCCGGGGGCAGCATCGGTTCGGAGCTGGCGCGGCAGATCGCGGGATTCGCGCCGGCGGAGCTGATGCTGCTGGACAACAGCGAATATGCGCTCTGGCAGATCGACCTCGAAGTCACCGAACTGGCGCCGGACGTGCCGCGCCGCGCCGTGATCGCGGATGTGCGTGACCGCCCTCGGCTCGCAACACTGTGCGAGGCGTTCAAGCCCGAACTCGTATTCCACGCCGCGGCGTTGAAACATGTGCCGATTGTCGAAGCCAATCCTTTGGAGGGGTTGCAGACAAATGTGCTCGGCACCCGCGCGGTGGCCGATGCGGCGGCCGCCAGTGGGGCGGCTCTGATGGTGCTGATCTCGACCGACAAAGCGGTGAATCCCAGTTCGGTGATGGGCGCGACCAAGCGGCTGGCGGAAATGTACTGCCAGGGGCTGGACGTGGCGGCGCGGCATGGTGGGGCTTCCATGCGCTGCGTCACCGTGCGCTTCGGCAACGTGCTGGGCTCGACCGGCTCGGTGGTGCCGCTGTTCCGCCGCCAGCTCGCCCAGGGCGGCCCGCTCACCGTCACGCATCCCGACATGCAGCGTTATTTCATGACCGTGCGCGAGGCGGTCAGCCTGGTGCTGCAGGCCTCCGTGGTCGGCAGCAGCGCCGAGGCCGTGCCCGATGGCGGCATCTTCGTGCTCGACATGGGTGCGCCGGTGAAAATCGTCGATCTCGCGCGGCAGATGATCCGCCTCGCCGGGCTGCGCCCGGAAGAGGACGTGGCGATCCGCTTCACCGGGTTGCGGCCCGGGGAAAAATTATACGAGGAATTGTTCCACGGCAGCGAGCAGCCGGCGCCGACCGGCCATGAGGGGCTGCTGATGGCCACCCCGCGCCTGGTCGATGTGCGCCTGGTGGCGGCGGCGCTCCGCACCATCGAGACCGCCGCCGAGGCCGGCGACGCGGCCTCGGCCACCGCCACGCTCGCGCGCATGGTGCCGGAATTCGTGCATCAGGCGGGGCTCGCCGTTTCCGGCACGGCAGGTTAAAGACTCGCTTTATGACCGCTCTCGCACCGATCCCGTTTCTTGATTTGAAAGCCCAGCAGGGCCGCATCGGCCCGGCCTTGCGCGCCCGGCTCGACGCCGTGCTGGCGCATGGCCAATATATTCTCGGCCCGGAAGTGGCCGAGCTGGAAGGCCGGCTCGCCGCCTTCTGTGGCGCGGCGCATTGCGTGAGCGTGAGCTCCGGCACCGACGCGCTGCAGATCGCGCTGATGGCCGAAGGCATCGGCCGCGGCGATGCGGTGTTCCTGCCCGCCTTCACCTACACCGCCACCGCGGAAGTGCCGCTGCTGCTCGGCGCGACGCCGGTGTTCGTCGATGTCGATCCCCGCACCTTCCAGATGGACCCAGCCTGCCTGCAGGCGCGCATCGCCGACGTCAAGCGCGCCGGAATCCTCACCCCGCGCGCGGTGATCGGCGTGGATCTGTTCGGCCAGCCGGCCGACTGGCCCGCCATTCGCGCCATCGCCACGGCGGAAACCCTCTTCACGCTGGATGATTGCGCGCAAAGCTTCGGCGCCGCGCTCAACGGCGAGCGGCTGGGCCGCGCGGCGGATGCCACCGCCACCAGCTTCTTCCCCTCCAAGCCCCTCGGCGCCTATGGCGACGGCGGCGCGCTGTTCACCGAATCCGCCGAGCGCGCTTCCTTGTACCGCTCGCTGCGCACGCACGGCGAAGGCACGACCCGCTACGAGGTGCTGCGCACCGGCATGAACGGCCGGCTGGACACGATGCAGGCCGCCGTGCTGCTGGCCAAGCTCGACGTGTTCGCCGACGAAATGGCGCGCCGCGACGCCATCGCCGGGATTTACGACCAGGAACTGGCCGGCCTCGTCGACACCCCCGCCCGCGTGCCCGACAGCACCAGCGCCTGGGCCGTGTATTCGATCCTGCTGCCGAACCAGGAGATCCGCGATTCCGTGCAGGCCGCGCTGCGGACCCAGCAGATCGCCAGCGCCGTGTATTATCCTCGCGCTTTGCACCAGCAGCCCGCTTATGCCGGCTGCCATGACGGGCAGGCCATGCCGGTCGCCGAAAGCCTGGGCGCGCGCATCCTCGCTCTGCCGATCCACCCCGATCTGACCGACGCGCAGGCACTGCGCGTCGCGGCGACGATTCGCGCCGCCCTGGCGGCATAAAAGCGACATGCCGCGCGGCGATCTGTTCCCCGAGATCGGCCCTTTTGAAACCGGCTATCTGCCGCTCGAAGACGGCCACGTGATGTACTGGGAACAGGTCGGCAACCCGCACGGCAAGCCGGTGCTGTTCCTGCATGGCGGGCCCGGCGCCGGGGCCGGCGCGGTGCATCGGCGCTTCTTCGACCCGGCGATCTGGCGCGCGGTCATTTTCGACCAGCGCGGCGCCGGGCGCTCAAAACCGCTCGGCAGCCTCACCGCCAACACCACGCCGCATCTGATCGCCGACATCGAGACGCTGCGCGAATTTCTCGGCATCGAGCGCTGGCTGCTGTTCGGCGGTTCCTGGGGCTCGACGCTGGCGCTGGCCTATGCGCAGGCGCATCCCGACGCCGTGGCCGGCGCGGTGCTGCGCGGCATTTTTCTCGGCCGTGCCACCGAGGTGGAGTGGTTTCTGCACGGCATGGCGCGGGTGTTCCCCGACGCGCATGCCGCCTTCGCGCAATTCCTGCCGGAGGCCGAGCGCGGCGACCTGCTGGGCAGCTATCTGCGCCGCCTCACCGACCCCGACCCGCTGGTGCACGGGCCCGCCGCCCGCAGCTGGAGCCTGTATGAAGGCTCCTGCTCCACCCTGCTGCCGAGCTACGAGGCGGTCTCCAGCTTCGCGCAGGACCGCAGCGCCATCGGCCTGGCGCGCATCGAGGCGCATTATTTCGCGCATGATCTGTTTTTGCCCGCAGGCGGGCTGCTCGCGCATATGGCGGCGCTGCGCAGCATCCACGGCGAAATCGTGCAAGGGCGCTACGACATGATCTGCCCGGCGCAATCGGCGTTCGAACTCGCCGCCGCCTGGCCGGCGGCGCGCCTCACTCTGGTGCCGGATGCCGGGCATTCGGCGCTCGAACCCGGCGTGCGCACGGCACTGATCGCGGCGTTGGAACGCTGCCGGCATTTGCTGTGAAGGTAAGCAAGCACTACTTTTTGTGAACGAAAAGTAGCAAAAAAACTTTGATTATTCTGGGCCGTGCTGGTTTCAACGCCTCCGGCCCAGCGTCAAAAAAGTTTTTGCGGCGCTTTTTTCAAAAAGCGCCTGCTTTCTTTCTAATACAGCTTCCCATCCCGCAGGCTGAGCTGCCGGTCCATGCGCCGCGCCAGGTCCGGATTATGCGTGGCGATCAGCGCCGCGACATTTTCCGAGCGCACGACGCGCAGCAGTTCATCGAACACGATGTCAGCCGTGTGCACATCGAGATTCCCGGTCGGCTCGTCCGCCAGCAAAATTGACGGGTTGTTAGCGAGCGCCCGGGCGATGGCCACGCGCTGCTGTTCGCCGCCGGACAATTTGCCGGGCAGATGGTTGGCCCGCGCCGCCAGCCCGAGTTTGCCCAGCAATTCGCGGGAGCGACGGTCCGCCTCCGGCTTGCTCTTGCCGGCGATCATCTGCGGCAGGGTCACGTTCTCGAGCGCGGTGAATTCGGGCAGCAGATGATGGAACTGATACACGATGCCAATGGTGCGCAGGCGGATTTTGGTCCGCGCCGCGTCGCCCAGCGTGCCGGCATCCGCGCCGTCGATGCGGACCGCGCCGCCATCCGGCTTCTCCAGCAATCCCGCCAGATGCAGCAGAGTCGACTTGCCCGAGCCCGAGGGCGCGACCAACGCGACGATCTCGCCCTGACGAAGCGAAAGTGCCGCGCCGTCCAGCACCGTCAGCGCCTCGCTTTCGGTCTTGTAGGTGCGGCGGACATTTTCCAGAACCAGGATGTCATTCACGGCGGAGGGCCTCGATCGGGTCAATGCGGGCGGCGCGCCAGCTTGGATAAAGGGTGGCCAGGATGGAAAGCGTGAAGGCCAGGACCAGCACCGCCATCACCTGGTGCCAATCGAGCTTGGCCGGCAGCGATTCCAGGTAATACACGGTCGGGTCGAAGAGCGGCGTGCCGGTGATGCGCTGCACGAATTCCCGGATCTGCTCGATATTGGCGCAGAACACCACGCCGATCCCGAAGCCGATCACCGTGCCCAGCACCCCCACCGACGCGCCGCACATCAGGAAAATGCGCAAGATGGCGCCCGAACTCGCCCCCATGGTGCGCAGGATCGCGATGTCGCGCGCCTTGTCCTTCACCATCATGATCATCGAGGAGATCACGTTGAAGGCGGCAACGACGATGATCAGCGTCAGGATCAGGAACATCACATTGCCCTCGACCGTGACGGCCGCGAGGAAACTGTCATTGTCCTGGCGCCAGTCCTGGATGTTCACCGGCATGTCGGGCAGCGCCGCGACGATGTCCCGCTTGATCCGCGCATCGTGGTCGGGGTCCTGCACGAAAACCTGGATCTGCGTGGCGGCATGGGGCTGCTGGAACAAAGTCTGCGCCGCCGCCAAAGGCAGGAACACGAAGCTCGAATCATATTGCTGCATGCCGGTCTGGAACACCGCCACCACGTGGAAACTCTGCACGCTCGGGATGGTGCCGATGATCGTGGCTTTTCCTTGCGGCAGGATCAGCGAAATGGTCGAGCCGACCGTCACGCCGAACTGCCTGGCCAGGCCGCTGCCGATGGCGATCGCGTTGTCGCCCTGCAGGTCCGCGAGGCTGCCGGCGATCACGTGATTTTTGACGGTGGGCAGCGATTGCAGCCCTTCCGGCGTGATGCCGCGTGCCACGCCGCCGGTGGCGCCGCCCTGCGGGCCGGACATCAGCACCTCGTCCTGCACGATCGGGAACGCCGCCGTCACGCCATGGATCTGCCTGATCCGCTCGGTGATGTCCTGGTAATTGGTGAGCGGCACACCGGCGCCGTACACGCCGATATCGCCGTTGAGGCCGAGAATCTGCGCCAACAGCTCCTGGCGGAACCCGTTCATCACCGACATCACGATGATCAGCGTGGCAACGCCGAGCGCGATGCCGACCAGCGAAAAAATGGCGATGACCGAGACAAAGCGTTCGCCACGGCGCGCGCGCAGATAACGGGCCGCGACTTTCCGCTCAAAGGAGCCGAACATCAGCCGAGAACTTTCGCCAGCGCGTCGGCAACGGGCAGTTCCCATCGCTCGCCGGTGGCGCGGCGCTTCAGCTCCACCTGGCCGCTCGCAGCGCCGCGCGGGCCGACGATGATCTGCCACGGGTGCCCCATCAGGTCGGCTTCCGCGAATTTCTGGCCGGCGCGCTCCTCGCGGTCGTCGTAGAGGCAATCCGCGCCGAGTTTGGCGTGCAGCTCCTCGCAGATCTTGTCCGTCGCCGCGTCGCCCTGGCGCAAATTGAGAATGGCGGCGCGGAACGGGGCCACGGCATCGGGCCAGATGATGCCCGCCTCGTCATGCCGCGCCTCGATGATGGCGCCGACCAGGCGCGACACGCCGATGCCATAGCTGCCCATCTCGGGGAAAATCCTGGTCCCGTCGGGGCCGACCACGGCGAAATTCATCGTCTCGGAATATTTCCGGCCGAAATAGAAAATCTGCCCCACCTCGATGCCCCGCCCCTCGCGGCGCCGTTCGGCCGGGATCTTCTCCCAGGCTTCCGTATCGTGCTTCTCGTCGGTGGCGGCGTAGGTCGTCGTCATCTGCTCGTAGAACGCTTCGATGTCGCTCGACGCGAACGCATCGCCGGCCTCGAAGGCGGCATCATAGAACACGCCGCTCTCGCCGGTCGGCGCCAGCACATGGAATTCGTGGGAGAGATCGCCGCCGATCTGCCCGGTGTCGGCCCGCATCGGGATCGCGGTGATGCCGATGCGCTGGAAGGTGCGCATGTAAGCCAGCATCATCTTCTTGTACGCGACCACGGCACCCGCCTTGTCCAGATCGAAGCTGTAGGCGTCCTTCATCAGGAACTCGCGGCCCCGCAGCACGCCGAAACGCGGGCGCACCTCGTCGCGGAATTTCCATTGAATATGGTAGAGCATCTGCGGCAGCTCGCGGTAGCTCTTCACCGAATCACGCACGATCGCGGTGATCATCTCCTCATTGGTCGGGCCGAAGAGCAGCTCGCGCTCATGCCGGTCGGTGATGCGCAGCATCTCCTTACCGTAAGCGTCGTAGCGGCCGCTCTCGCGCCACAGATCGGCGCTCTGGATCGTCGGCATCAGCATTTCCTGCGCGCCGGCCGCGTCCTGCTCCTCGCGCACGATGTTGGCGATCTTGGCCAGCACCCGGTACCCCGCCGGCAGCCACGCATAAATGCCCGACGCCATCTGCCGCACCAGGCCGGCACGCAACATCAGCCGGTGCGAGGCAATCTGCGCCTCCGCCGGCGTTTCCTTGAGGGTGGGGATCAGGCTTTGGGAGAGACGCATGAAGAACCTTCGGAAAGAGGGGCTGAGGCTGTTTAAAGCGGTTTGCGCACAAGGCAAATTTGGCGTGTGAAGCAAGGAAAGAAAGCAGCCGCTTTTTGAAAAAAGCGGCCGCTTTCTTGTCTCGAGGGGCGTTCCACGGCCAGATGCAGCGCCACGGCCAGCGCCAACGTCATCGTGAACATGCCGCCCGCGAAAACGCCAGGGTGCGAAGTGGGAACCCAGCCGTGCCGGCGGAACAGGTTTACCAGCAGCAGCTCCGCGATGGCGAAGCTCATGTAGAAAGCATAAGAGAGCCGCCCGAAGGCGAGCAGCGCGGCCGGCCGCCCGAGCAGCGGTGGCCAGCCGGCTTCATGCCGGGTCACGAAACCCGCGAGCAGCAGCCACAACCCCAGCGCCACGAGCCAATCCCGCCCACATTCCGCCCCGGCGGCGACCAGCGCCAGCCCGGCCAGCGCCAGGCCCCGCGCCGGCACGCGGCCGGCCAGATGCGGCAGCAGCCGCGCGGTGCCCATGCCGACCAGGAACTCGGGGAAGAAGCGCAGCAATCCCTGGGAGACGCCGAAATTGAGGGAATTGTGGTGCCAGGAAACGAGCAGGCCGAGGATGAGAAAACTCACCAGCACCATATGCCCCGCGACCAGCGCCCCGCACCGGCATAACGCCCACCAGATCAGCGGGAACAGCAGATAGCCCGCCCATTCCGTGCTGATCGACCAGGCGGGATAATTCCAGCCGCCCACATCCGCAAAGCCCCAGCCCTGGATCAGGGCGACATTCTCCAGCAGCGGCGCCAGCCCGAACCGGCTCGCCTCGCGGGGGAAGACACCATGCATCCGCGCCAGGAGCAGCAACGCCGCCAGCAGGCACAGCGTCGCGGCGTGCACGGGGTAGATCCGCGCCAGGCGGCTTCCATAGAAGCGCCAGGCTTGCGGCGCGAAGCGCCCCGGTACGCCTGGCGAAAATTCCCGGTGGGTGTGCGCCAGGATCAAACCGGACAGCAAAAAAAATCCGTCGACGCCGAGATAACCGCGCCCCAGCCAGCCGGCGAACGGCCCCAGGCGGTGGGCCAAGCCGAGGTAAAGGTCCACGTGATAGCAGAACACCCAGGCGGCGAAGAACGCGCGGCAAATGGTGAGATCAGTGATTTCGCGCGCTTCTGTCAAAGGAAAGCAGCCGCTTTTTGAAAAAAGCGGCGCAAAAATTTTTTTGAAACGGGGCCTATGGCGGTGAAACCAGCACGGCCCAAACTGACAAAGACCTTCCTTTTGTTCACCTTCCGCCCCACCGCGCCCAGATCGTTTCATATCCAGAAAGAAAAAAGCCCGCCAGCCCAAAGGGGCGTGGCGGACCAAGTTCAGGGAGGAAACGCCAGTCACACGACAGGACGAAGAACCAAGCTTCATCCTGACGGCATATTGCACGCCGCAAACATCGTGCGTCTATAAAAAACGCACTTTTTTTGAATGTATTTTAGGCTTCAAACATCAATGAGATAAAATTTTTATCGATATCTGAAAGCGCTTGTTGAATTTGATCAATTCTTAATCAATTCCGTTTCAGCCCACTTGCAGCATATGAACTTCCACGATCGGCCGCTTGCCGAAATGCTGGCCCATGATTTTGCGCAGGCCCGCCCGCGCGGCGTCGATATAAGCGGTCTCCTCGGTGCGCAGCCGGTGCGGCAGGTCGAGCAGCAGTTCCAGGAACTCTTGCTCGACCTGCCGGCGGACCTTGTCCTCGGCATCGTCGAGCAGGCCCGGGGCGGAAACGCGCACGGCGCCGAGCGGCTTGCCGGCGCTGTCGGCGACGAAGCTGCCGACCACCACGCCGTTGAACAGCATGCGCCGGCGCGCGCCGAGAACGCCGCCTTTCAGCGGCACGATCCGGTCGCCATCGACGGCGAGCCGGCCGACCGGGACGGAATCGACGATCTCCGGCGCGCCGGGGCCGAATTGCAGCACATCGCCATTTTCCAGGCGCAAGGCGGGAATGCCCTCGGCCTCGGCCAATTCCGCCTGGGCCGAGAGATGCCGCCACTCGCCATGGGTCGGCACGATGTATTTGGGCCGCACCAGGCGGTAGAGCCTTTTCAGTTCGTCGCGCGCCGGGTGGCCGGAAACATGGGTGAACTGGTCGTCATCGGTGATCACATCCACGCCACGGCGCACCAGCGCGTCCTGCACGGCGGTGATGGCGCGCTCATTGCCCGGGATCATGCGCGAGGAGAAAATCGCGCAATCGCCCTCGCCCAGCACAGCGTAGCGATGCGTGTCGGCAGCGATGCGCGCCAGGGCCGAGCGCGGCTCGCCCTGGCTGCCGGTGACGACCAGCAGTAGATTGTCGTCGGGGATCGCGCCGATCTCCTCTTCGGGCACGAAATCCGGCACGTCCTGCATGTAGCCGGCCTCCTGCGCGGCGGCGACATAATTGCCCAAGGAGCGGCCGACCAGCGCCACATGCCGCCCGGCCGCCTTGCCGGCCTCGATGACGCTGGAAACACGCGCGATGTTGCTGGCGAAGCAGGTCACGGCAATGCGGCCCGGCAGGTCGCCGACCAGCGCCTTCAGGCTTTTCGCGACCTCCGCCTCGGAACCTGAATGGCCCTCATTCATCGCATTGGTGGAGTCCGACACCAGCGCCAGCACGCCTTCGTCACCCAACGCCCGCAGCGCCGCCTCGTCCATTCTGTGCCCGACCACCGGGTTGGGGTCGCTTTTCCAATCGCCGGTATGCAGCACCGTGCCGTAAGAGGTGGTGATGGCGAGCGCCTGGGCTTCCGGCGTGGAATGGGTCATGGGGATGAAGCGCAAGGTGAACGGCGCCAGCGTGAACGACCCGCCCGGCGGGATCACATGGATTTTCACCTCGCGGCCGAGCCCGGCCTCGGCGAGCTTGCGCCGGATCACCGCGGCGCAGAACGGCGTGGCATAGATCGGGCAGCGCAATTGCGGCCAGAGCCGCGCCACACCACCGATATGGTCCTCATGCGCATGGGTGATAACCAGGCCGCGCAAGGCTTCGCGCTGCCCGGCGATGAAGCCTGGATCGGGCAGCAATATCTCCGCCTCGGGCGAATCCGGGCCGGAAAAGCCCATGCCGCAATCGACCGCGATCCATACCCCGTCGCAGCCATAGAGGTTGAAATTCATGCCGATCTCCCCGGTGCCACCGAGGGGAATGAAAATGAACCCGCCCGGGGCATCGCCCCGGATCGGACCCGAGGATTTGCCGGTGGATTTTGCCATCAGATAAAAAGCTCCAAAGAGAGAAAAATTTCAGTCGGTTTCGATAAACCGCGGGCGGTCACGCGGCAAAGGCGGCGACGGGTTGCGCAGCGAGAGCAGGCGCAACCCGTCCAAGGTCAGGTCCGAGTCGATGGCGGTGAATTTATGCGTCCCTTCGGCAAATAAAGGAGCCAGGCCGCCGGTGGCAATGGCTTTGAGGGGCGCGCCATATTCGCCCTCGATGCGCGCCAGCAGCCCCTCGATCAGCCCGACATAGCCCCAATAGATCCCCGAACGCATGGCCGGGACCGTGGAGCGGCCGATCACCGCCTGCGGCCGGCCGATGCTGATGCGCGGCAGCCGCGCCGCCGCCAGATGCAGCGCCTCGATGGATAGGTTGATGCCGGGCGAGATCACGCCGCCAAGATAGGCGCCGCTGCCATCCACCACGTCGAACGTGGTGGCGGTGCCGAAATCCACCACCACCAGCGGCCCGCCATAATGGTTGTGCGCGGCCAGCGCGTTGAGCAGCCGGTCGGCGCCGACTTCCTCAGGGTTGTCGACCTTGATGTCGAACCCCCAATCCAGAGACGCCCGGGCCACCAGCGGTTCGGCATCGAACCAATCGCGGCAGAGCCGGCGCAAATGATACAGAGCCGCGGGCACCACGGTGCCGATCACCGCGCGATTGATTTGCCGTGGCGTGATGCCGGCGCGGGCCAGCAAAGCTTCCAGCCACACGCCATATTCGTCCGAGGTGCGCTGCGCCGAGGTCGCCAGGCGCCAGGATCCGCGCCATTCCGTGCCGTCATGCACCGCGAAGACGATGTTGGTGTTGCCGGCATCGATGACCAGTAACATGGTTCCCGTGTCCCTCAGCTCTGGCCGAGCAAGATGTCGCCCGTGCTGATCGGGTCGATACGATCTTTGTCGCGCAGCAGCAATTCGCCTTTATCGGACAGCCCGGCAAAAATACCGCGCCGCTCGCCCTGCGCGCCACGCACGATGAGTTCCGTGCCGACCGGGTGCGCCAAGGCCAGCCAGGCCTCCCGGATCCGCTCAGCCGACGCGTCGTGCCAGGCGGCGAGGCCGGCGAGAACGGCGTCGGCGGCGTCATCGGCGGCGAGCCTGCCCCCATGGGCGCTGAGCGACGTGGTGCAACGGCCGGGGATCTCAGGTGCCGCCGCCAGATTCACCCCGATGCCGATCACCAGCCAGTCGAGCCGCTCGCCGTCCGGCACGGCATCGATGAGGATGCCGGCGAGCTTGGCCCCGTCCAACAGCACATCGTTGGGCCATTTCAACATCGGCGCCGTTTGGGTGTGGGGCGCTACCGCCTCGGCCACGGCAATGCCGGCGAGCAGCGAGAACAGTCCCGCTTCCGCCGCCGGCCGGCTGGGGCGGAGCAGAACCGACAGATTCAAATTGCCCTCAGGCGCGGTCCATTCCCGCCCGCGGCTGCCGCGCCCGGCAAGCTGCCGCCGCGCCTGCACCGCAAGGCCCGCTGCTACTCCCGCTTTGGCGCGGACGATACATTCATCCGAAGTCGAACCGAGCTCATCGTGACGTTCCAGCCGCCAGGCGATCACCCCATCAACGCCCTGGCCGCGGCGTCGGCGGCGCTGACCAGCGGGCCGGGAATGAACACGAACAGGCAGGTGACGATGGCGCCGACCGCCATAACAAAGCGCACGCCGCCCGCCATCGGGTCGAATTCCGGCCGGCCGGCATCGAAATACATGACCTTGATCACCCGCAGATAATAGAACGCGCCGATGATGCTTGTCACCACGCCAACCACGGCGAGCGTGTCCAGCCCCGCATTCACGGCGGCGGAAAAGACGTAGAGCTTGCCGAAGAAGCCGGAGAGCGGCGGGATGCCGGCCATGGCCCACATGAAGATCGCCAGCGCCAGGGCAAAGCCCGGCTTCTCGGCGGACAGGCCGGCGAGATCGGCGATGGTCTCCACCGCCTGGCCGCGGCGGCGCATGGCGATGACGCAGGCGAAGCTGCCGAAGGACATGACCACATAAATCGCCATGTAGATCAACGTCGCTTGGATGCCGGCCACGGTGCCGGCGGCCAGGCCCATCAGCGCGTAGCCCATATGGCCGATCGAGGAGTAAGCGAGCAGGCGCTTGAGGTTGGTCTGGCCGATCGCGGCCAGCGCGCCGAGCGCCATGGAAATGATGCTGAGGATCTCGACCAGCGTCTGCCATTGGTGCAGCAGACCGCCGAACGGCCCGATCATCACCGCGAGCAGCAGCGCCATGGTGGCGACTTTCGGCGCGGTGCCGAAGAACGCGGTGACCGGGCTCGGCGAGCCCTCATACACGTCCGGCGTCCACATATGGAACGGCGCGGCGGAAATCTTGAAGGCCAGGCCGACCAGCACGAAGACGATGCCGATCACCGTGCCATATCCCGCGCCATGCGCCAGGATGGCGGCGAGCGAGGCAAAATTGGTGGTGCCGGCGAAGCCGTAGACCAGCGAAATGCCATAGACCAGCAGGCCGGAGGCGAGCGCGCCGAGGACGAAATATTTGAGCCCGGCCTCGGTGGAGCGCAGCGAATCGCGCGCCATCGCCGCGCAGATATACAACGCCAGCGATTGCAGTTCGAACCCGACATACAGCGTCATGAAATCGGCCGACGAGATCATCACGATCATGCCGAGCACCGAGAACAGCACCAGGACCGGATATTCGAACCGGGCGATCGATTCGCGGCGATTATAATCGACCGAGAGGATCAGCGCCGCGGCGGCGCCCAGCATCACCAGGACATCCGCGAAGCGGGTGAAAGTGCTGGTGACCAGCAGCCCGCCGAATAGCTTGCCCGCCGGCGCCACCAGCGTGAAGCCGGCGGCGAGCACGAGCAGGATCAGCGCCCCCACCGTGCAGCACGTGGCGCGCTCGCGCCGGGAGAAGACGCCGAACATCAGCAGCGCCATGCCGCCGAGACCGAGCAGCAAAGCGGGAATGAGGGGGGCGAAAGACATCATTTGCTCACCATGGCGATGGCCGTGTGCGGTGCGAGGGCGGCGACATGCGCCTGCACCATGGCGGTGACCGGCGCGTCGAAAATATGCGTGAAGCTGCTGGGATAGATGCCGAGCCACAGCACCATCACGGCGAGCGGCACCAGCATGGCGTATTCCCCAGCGGTAAGGTCTTTCAGACCCGCCAGCTCAGGCCGCGTGTATTTGTCGAACAGCACGGCGCGCAGCAGCACCAGCATGTAGGCCGCACCCAGCACCATGCCCGCGGCGCCGAGCAGCGAGACCCAGAAATTCACTTTCAGCGCGCCGACGATGACGAGAATTTCGCCGATGAAGCCCGACGTGCCCGGCAGGCCCATATTCGCCAGCGAGAACAGCATCAGCGCCGCGGCATAAACCGGCATTTTCTGGGCGAGCCCGCCCAGCCGGGAGAGCGCCATCGTCTCGCCGCGCGCCAGCAGAATGCCCGAACAGATGAACAGGCCGGCGATGACGATGCCGTGCGAGAGCATCTGGAACAAAGCGCCCTCAACGCCCTCGACCGTGAAGGTGAAGATGCCGATGATGATCACGCCCATATGCGCGACCGAGGAATAGGCGATCATGCGCTTCATGTCGGTCTGCGCCAGCGCCACGTAGGAAACATAGATCACCGCCACCACGCCGAGCGTGAACATCAGCGGCGCGGCGGCGGCGGAGGCCTGGGGCAGCATCGGCGCGGCGAAGCGCAGGAAGCCATAGGCGCCCATTTTCGACATCACGGCCGCGAGCATGATGGTGCCGGGCAGCGGCGCCTCGCCATAAGCATCCGGCAGCCAGGTATGCAGCGGCCACACCGCCGCCTTCACGCCGAACGAGGCGAGGAAGGCGATGAACAGCCACATCTGGATGCGCGGCGGAATCGGCGTGTGCAGCAGCGTCACGATGTCGGTTGTGCCGGCATTGCGCCACATCCAGACCAGCGCCAGCAGCATGAACAGCGAGCCGGCAAGCGTGAAAATGAAGAATTTCACCGCAGCGAAAATGCGCTTCTCCCCGCCCCAGATGCCGATGATGAGATACATCGGCAACAGCACGGCTTCGAAGAAGATGTAGAACACGACGAAGTCGAGCGCCGCGAACATGCCCACCATCATCGTTTCCAGCAGCAGGAATGCGATCATGAACTCGCGCACGCGGCGCTTGATCGGCCAGGCGGAAAGGATCGCGATGGGCGTGATGAACAAAGTGAGCAGAATCAGGAACAGGCTGATGCCGTCCACCCCCATGCGGTACTGCACTTCGAGCCCGGTGAGCCAGGGCACGGTTTCCACGAACTGGAAGCCGGCGACCGCGGGGTTGAACGCGGTCCAGAGGTAAATGCCCAGCGCCAGCACCACGAGGCTGGTCCAGAGCGCGGCGAAGCGGGCATTGCGCGCCACCGCCGCCTCGTCGCCGCGCAGCGTGGCAAGGTAGAGCACGCCGACCAGCGGCAGGAAGGTGATGAGCGAAAGGATCGGGAAGCCGGCCTGGTTCATGTTAGCGGACCCACAGGAAGAGGCTGAGGAAGCCGAGCAGGCCGATCAGCATGACGAAGGCGTACAGGGCGATCGACCCGGTCTGCAATTTCACCGTCTGCGCCGAGGCATCTGTGGTGAGCGTGGCAAGGCCGGAGGGCACGCCGTCGATCACCTGCTCGTCGCCGAAACGCCACGCGAATTTCGCCAGCTTCAGGCTGGGGCGAACGAACACCGCGTCGTAGAGCTCGTCAAAATACCATTTGTTGAGCACGAACAGGTAAACCGGCCGGAAGGCCTGCGCGAGTGTGGCCGGCAGCGACGGCACGAAAATGTACATGATCGCGGCGACCGCGAGGCCGGCGATGGCAGCGACCAACGGCGCCAGCGCCGCCCAGGAAGGAACCTGGTCGAGCGACTGCATGACCGTGCCCGGCACCGCGATGCTCGCACCCCAGAAGGCCTGGAACCCCTCGCCGATGAACGTGCCGCGCAGCAGGAAGCCGCTGCACAGCGCGCCGACCGAGAGCACCAGCAACGGCACGAGCATCACCCAGGGGCTCTCATGCACATGCTCCTGCACATGTTTCGGCGCGCGCGACGTGCCATGGAAGGTGAGCAGGACCAGCCGCGCCGTGTAGAAGGCGGTGAGCCCGGCGGTGACGGTGCCGCACACCCAGCCATACAGGCCGACCGCGTTATGCGCGGCGAACGACGCGTCGATGATCGCGTCTTTGGAATAATAGCCGGAGAAGGGCGGAATGCCGGCGAGCGCGAGGCCGCCCATGATCATCATCACCCAGGTGATCGGCAGCTTGCGCCAGAGCCCGCCCATCAGCCGCACATCCTGCTCGTCGGACATCGCATGAATGACCGAGCCCGCCGCCAGGAACAGCAGCGCCTTGAAGAAAGCGTGGTTGATGAGATGGAAAATCGCCACCGGATAAGCGCCGAGCCCGGCGGCGATGAACATGTAGCCGAGCTGCGAGCAGGTGGAATAAGCGATGATGCGCTTGATGTCGTTCTGCAGGCAGCCGACCGTGCCGGCGAAGAACGCCGTGGTGGCGCCGATCACCGTGATCACGTCCATGGCCACCGGCGCATGATTGATCACAGGCGACATGCGCACGATCATGAACACGCCCGCCGCGACCATGGTGGCGGCATGGATGAGCGCGGAAATCGGCGTAGGGCCTTCCATCGCATCGGCCAGCCAGGTGTGCAGGAAAAACTGCGCCGACTTGCCCATGGCGCCGATGAACAGCAGGATCGAGATGACTTCCAGCGCCGGGAAGCTGGTGCCGAACAGCGTGTAGCGGTTGCCGGCATGCGCGGCGACGGCGCTGAAAATGCCGTCGAAGGAAATGGTGTTGAAGACCAGATAAGCGAGCGCGATGCCGACCGCGAAGAACAGATCGCCCACGCGGTTGACGATGAACGCCTTGATCGCCGCGGCATTGGCGGCCGGCCGCTCATACCAGTAATCGATGAGCAGATAGGAGACGAGGCCCACGCCTTCCCAGCCGAAGAACAGCTGCACCAGATTGTTCGCCGTCACCAGCATCAGCATCGCGAAGGTGAACAGAGAGATATAGGAGAAGAAGCGCGGCACGGTCTTGTCGTGCGCCATGTAGCCGGCGCTGTAGACATGGATGACCAGCGAGACGGCGCTGACCATCGCCACCATCACCAGCGACAGCATGTCCTGGCGCAACGACCAGTCCGGCGTGAAGCCACCGACCGAAATCCATTCAGCGACATGCAGCGGCGCCGCCGGCACGCCGGATTGGACCAGCAGGGCGAACGACGTCACGCCGGCCACGGCGGACACGACCATAAACAGGATGCTGGCGCCGATCGCCAGCTGCTTGCCAAGGAACGGGCGGCCGACGCCCGCGAGTACGGAACCGATGAGCGGTGCGAGGACGGCGATCAGCGTTAACATGTCAGCCCTTCATCAACGTTACGTCCTCGACCTCGATCGAGCCGCGGTTGCGGAAGTAAATAACCAGAATGGCAAGCCCGATCGCCGCCTCGGCGGCGGCGACGGTGAGCACGAACATGGTGAAGACCTGGCCGACCATGTCGTGCAGCGCGCCGGAGAACGCCACGAAATTCAGGTTCGCCGCGAGCAGGATCAGCTCGATCGACATCATGATGACGATGATGTTCTTGCGGTTCATGAAAATGCCGAAAATGCCGATCACCAGCAGCAGCCCGGCGACGATCAGATAATGTGAAAGCGGCACGGTCATCACTGCGCATCCTCCTTATGGCGCGGCAGCTCCGCACCGGCCCCCAGCCTGGTCTTCACCATCACCAGCGTATCGGCCGGCACGCGGGCATGCTGCAGATCGAGATTCTGGGTCTTGGCGCGGCGGCGCTCGCGGTGCGTCAGCACGATCGCGCCGATCATCGCCACCAGCAGGATCACGCCCGCGAGCTGAAACAGCGGCAGATAGTTCGTGTAGATCAGCGAGCCGAGCGCCTGGCTGTTGGTGATGTTGCTTGGCGTCGGGAACATCCGCGCGCCAGCGGCGCCGGGGGCGAGGCTCCAGCCGGAGACCACCAAGGCGAGTTCGATGAAGAGCACGGCGCCGACAAGGCCGCCGACCGGCGCGTAACGCTGGAACCCTTCGCGAAGCTTCGCGAAATTCACATCCAGCATCATCACCACGAACATGAACAGCACGGCGACCGCGCCGACATAGACGATGACCAGGAGCATCGCCAGAAATTCGGCGCCGCTGAGCAGGAACAGCACCGCGGCATTGATGAAGGCGAGGATCAGGAACAACACGGAATGCACCGGGTTACGGTTGCTGACCACCATCACCGCTGAGGCCAGCAGGATGAAGGAGACGACGTAGAATACGAGATTGGAGATCATGGCTGGGCTCTCACCGGTAGGGCGCGTCGAGTTCCAGGCGCTTCGCCAGCTCCGGCTCCCACCGGTCGCCATTGGCCAGCAGCTTGGCCTTGTCGTAGAGCAGTTCCTCGCGCGTCTCGGTGGCGAACTCGAAATTCGGCCCCTCGACGATGGCATCCACCGGGCAGGCTTCCTCGCACAGGCCGCAATAGATGCATTTCACCATGTCGATATCGTAGCGCGTGGTGCGGCGCGAGCCGTCCTCGCGCGGTTCGGCCTCGATGGTGATCGCCTGCGCCGGGCACACCGCCTCGCAGAGCTTGCACGCGATGCAACGCTCTTCGCCGTTCGGGTAGCGGCGTAGCGCGTGCTCGCCCTTGAAGCGCGGGCTCGTCGGGTTCTTCTCGAACGGGTAGTTGATCGTGGCTTTGGGCTTGAAGAAATATTTCAGCGTGAGACCGAGGCCGGCGACGATCTCGCTCAGCAGCAGTCCACGGGCCATACGGTCGAGCCGGATCATGGTGTTGACCTATCAAGCATGGGGCATCAGCCCGAAGATTTCCAAAAAGCCGGCGGTGATCACCAGCCACAACAGAGACAGAGGCAGGAACACTTTCCAGCCCAAAGCCATCAGCTGGTCGTAGCGGAAGCGCGGCAGCGTCGCGCGCACCCACACGAACACGAACAGGCAGAGCAGGATTTTGGCGAGGAACCAGATCACGCCCGGCACCAGGGTGAACGGCACGAACGGCAGAGGCGAAAGCCAGCCGCCCAGGAACAGCACCGTGGTCATGGCGGAAACGAGGATCATGTTCGCGTATTCGCCGAGGAAGAACAGCGCGAATGTCATGGCGCTGTATTCCACGAAGAACCCGGCGACGATTTCCGTCTCGCCTTCCGCGAGGTCGAACGGCGCGCGGTTGGTCTCGGCGATACCGGAGATGAAGAAGATGATCAGCATTGGAAAGAGCGGGATCGCGTACCAGAGATGACGCTGCGCCAGCACGATGTCGTTGAGATTCTGGCTGCCGGCGCAGAGCAGAACGGTGACGATGACGAAGCCCATGGAGACTTCGTAGGACACCATCTGCGCCGCGCTGCGCAGCGCGCCGAGGAAGGCGTATTTCGAGTTGCTGGCCCAGCCGGCGATGATGATGCCGTACACGCCGAGCGAGGAGATCGCGAACAGATACAGAATGCCGACATTGATGTTGGCGACAGCCCAGCCGTTATCGACCGGGATCACCGCCCAGGCGGTGACCGCCAGGCCGAACGTGATCATCGGCGCCAGGGCGAACAGCACACGGTCGGCCCCGGCGGGGAAAATCGTCTCCTTGAAGACCATTTTCAACGCATCGGCGAAAGGCTGCCACAGGCCGAACGGGCCGACCACGTTGGGGCCTTTGCGCATCTGGATCGCGCCCATCACCTTGCGCTCGAAATAGGTGAGATAGGCAACGCCGATCAGCAGCGGCACGACCACCGCCAGCGTCTTGAGCAGCGTGAGAATGACGAAGCCAAGCTCGGTATGGAAAAGAAACGCGTTCATTCCGCGGCCTCCACCGCCGGGTAATGCGTGGCGACGCAGGCCGCCATGGTGGGGCTGGCGCGGCTGATCGGGTCGGTCTGGTAGTAGTTCGGCAGCACCGGCACGAAAGCATCACGGCGCAGGGCCGCGGCGTCGCCCGACGGCGCGGCAGCATCCGTGCCCGCCAGACGCCGTACTTCGCCGCCGCGCGCGAAGAGCGAATAGGCTTGCGCCAGATGCGCGCGCAGTTCCGGCAGCGTGTCGTAAGGGAGCGCGTGGCCGAGATAGGCGCTGAGCGCGCGGATGATGCGCCAGTCTTCCCGCGCATCGCCGGGCGGCTTCAGCGCCAGCTGCGCCTGTTGCACCCGGCCCTCGGTGTTCACATAGGTCCCGTCTTTTTCCGTGTAAGCCGCGCCGGGCAGGATCAGGTCCGCCCGGGCCGCGCCTTCATCGCCGGTATGGCCCTGATAGATCACGAACGTCTCGGCGCCGATCGCCTTGGTGTCGAGCTCGTCGGCGCCCTGCAGCCAGAGAATGTCCACGCCGCCGCCCAGCATCTGCGCCGTGCTTTTGCCGCCAGGGCCGGGCAGGAAGCCGATATCCAGCGCGCCGACGCGGGCCGCCGCATGGTGCAGCACGTTGAAACCGTGCCAGTCCGGGGTGAGCATGTTGAACTGCGCCGCGAGCTGCCAAGCCGCGGCGTGAACCGCCGCGCCGTCCGGCCGCGCCAGCGCGCCCGCGCCCAAAATCACCATCGGCTTCTTCGCAGTCTTCAGCGTCTCGGCAAAAGCGTGCGAACCATCGAGGAGCGACGAGATCGCCTCCGGCCCGGCGCCGAGATGGTCATAGCCGTAGGTCAGGTCATGCGCCTGCCCGATCAGCGCGACCTTCAGCCCGCCGGTGAGCCAGCGCTTGCGGATGCGCGCGTTCAGCACCGGCGCCTCGTGGCGCGGATTGCTGCCGATGATCACCAGCGCGTCCGCCTCTTCGATCCCGGCAATCGTCGTGTTGAAGAGATAGAAGGGCCGCTTGGACGCGTCGAACACCGCGCCGTCCTGGCGGCAATCCAGATTCTTCGAGCCCAGCGCCGTGAAAAACTCCTTCAGCGCAAGCATGCTTTCCACGTCGCAAAGGTCGCCGGCGATGGCGCCGATGCGGTCCGGCGCCGTGGCTTTCATTTTGCCGGCGACGATGGCGAAGGCCTCTTCCCAGCTCACCGGGCGCAGCTTGCCGTTCTCGCGCGCCCAGGGCCGGTCGAGCCGGCGGCGCTTCAGGCCGTCGACGGAAAAGCGCGATTTATCGCCCAGCCATTCCTCGTTCACATCGTCATTCATGCGCGGGAGAATGCGCAGCACCTCGGCCCCGCGGGCATCGACGCGGATGTTCGCGCCCACCGCGTCGAGCACGTCGATGCTGTCGGTCTTGCGCAGTTCCCAGGGCCGCGCGGTATAAGCGTAAGGCTTCGAGGTGAGCGCGCCGACCGGGCAAAGATCGATGATATTGCCGGAAAGTTCCGAACTCAGCGCCTTCTCGATATAGGTGCCGACCTGCATGCTCTCGCCGCGCGCGGTGGCGCCGAGCTCCGCCACGCCAGCCACTTCGGTGGTGAAACGGATACAGCGCGTGCAATGAATGCAGCGCGTCATCGTGGTTTTGACGAGCGGCCCCCAATCGGGCTGACCGACCGCGCGCTTGCCTTCATCGTAGCGCGAATGGTCGCGCCCATAGCTCACCGCTTCGTCCTGCAAATCGCATTCGCCGCCCTGGTCGCAGATCGGGCAATCGAGCGGGTGGTTGATGAGCAGGAATTCCATCACGCCGCGGCGCGCCTTGCGCACATTCTCGGTGTCGGTGTGGATCACCATGCCGTCCGCCACCGGCTGGCCGCAGGAGGCCACCGGCTTGGGGATCTTCTCGACTTCCACCAGGCACATGCGGCAATTGCCGGCGATCGACAGCCGCTCATGATAGCAGAAGCGCGGGATTTCCTTGCCCGCCGCTTCCGCCGCCTGCAGAACGGTCGAGCCGTTCGCGACCTCAACCTCGATGCCGTCGACGATGACTTTTGCCATGCTCTTACTCCGCCGCCTGCGCCGGAACCGGACGCTGCGCGTCGATGGCGCGCGCCTCGACCAGCGGCCGGAACGCCCGCATCAAACCCTGGATCGGCCAAGCCGCGGCATCGCCGAAGGCGCAGATGGTATGACCCGCCACCTGCGTCGTCACCTGCTCCATGAGCGCGATGTCGGCCATGGTGGCCTGCCCCTGCACGATTCGGTCCATCATGCGCATCATCCAGCCGGTGCCCTCGCGGCACGGCGTGCACTGGCCGCAGCTTTCATGCTTGAAGAATTTCGACAGCCGCCAGATCGCCTTCACCACGTCCGTGGATTTATCCATGACGATGATGGCGCCGGAACCGAGGCCGCTTTTCACTGCCGCGAGCGAATCGAAATCCATCAGCTGGGTATCGCACATCGCCTTGTTCAGGATCGGCATCGACGCGCCGCCGGGGATCACCGCCTGCAGATTGTCCCAACCGCCGCGCACGCCGCCGGCATGCTTCTCGATCAGCTCTTTCAGCGGAATGCCGAGCTCTTCCTCGACATTGCAGGGCCGGTTCACATGGCCGGAAATGCAGAACAATTTCGTGCCGGCGTTCTTCGGCCGGCCGAGCGCGGAAAACCAGGCGGCGCCGCGGCGCATGATGGTCGGCGCGCCGGCGATGGTCTCCACATTGTTCACCGTGGTCGGGCAGCCATACAGGCCCATGGCGGCGGGGAAAGGCGGCTTCATGCGCGGCATGCCCTTCTTGCCTTCCAGGCTTTCCAGCAGCGCCGATTCCTCGCCGCAAATATACGCACCGGCGCCGCGATGCAGGACGATGTCGAAATCCCAGCCCGAGCCCGCGGCATTCGGGCCGATCAGCCCGGCCTCGCGCGCCTCGTCGATCGCCGCCTGCAGGCGCACGGCTTCGTTGTAATACTCGCCGCGGATATAGATGAACGCGGTGTGCGCGCCCATCGCGAAGGCCGCAATCAGGCAGCCTTCGATCAGCTTATGCGGCTCGTTGCGAATGATGTCGCGGTCCTTGCAGGTGCCCGGTTCGCTCTCGTCGGCATTCACCACGAGGTAAGAGGGGCGCCCGTCGCTCTGCTTGGGCATGAACGACCATTTCATCCCCGTAGGGAAGCCGGCACCGCCGCGGCCGCGCATGCCGGACGCCTTCATCTCCTCGACGATCGCATCCCGTCCCCGGGCGAGAATCGCGGCCGTGCCGTCCCAGTCGCCGCGGGCTTTCGCGCCGGGCAGCTTCCAATCCTGCAGCCCGTAGAGATTCTGATAGATCCGGTCAGCATCGTTCAGCATCTGGGTTACTCCGCCGCAGGTCCGTCTTGCAGCAAGGTGGTCTGGTTGGTGACCGGCGCCGAGGCGCGGCGGCCGATCACCGACCCCGCCGGCGGCAAAGGTTCGCCCGCCTTCAGTTTCTCCAGCAGCGCCTCGGTCTTCGCGCCGTCCAGATCCTCGTAATAATCGTCGTTGATCTGCAGAATCGGCGCGTTCACGCAGCCGCCGAGGCACTCGACCTCGGTCATGGTGAACATGCCATCCTCGCTGGTATGGCCGAAATCCTTGATCCCGCTGGCCTTCTTGCACGCCGCCACGACATCGTCCGAGCCGCGCAGCCAGCACGGCGTGGTGGTGCAGACCTGCAAATGATATTTGCCGACCGGCTTGGTGTTGAACATGGTGTAGAAGGTCGCGACTTCGTAGACGCGCACCGGCGCCATGCCCAGGCGCTTGGCCACCACATCCATGGCGATTCGCGGCACCCAGGCGATGCCGGTGCGGCGGCCCATCTGCCGCTGCGCGATATCCAGCAGCGCCATCACCGCGCTGGCCTGCTTGCCGGCGGGATAGCGGGCGATCGCCTTGGCAACGGCCGCCTCGGCGGGCTCGTCAAAGATAAAGTCGGTTGGCTCTGCAGTATTCACCGGTCAATCTCACCAAACACGATATCGAGGGAGCCGAGAATGCCGACCATGTCGGCCAGCATATGCCCCTTGGAAAGCTTCTCCGTCGCCTGCAAATGCGCAAAGCCGGTCGCGCGGATCTTGCAGCGATAGGGGCGATTGGTGCCGTCGGCGACCAGATACACGCCGAACTCGCCCTTCGGCGCCTCCACCGCGGTGTAGGTCGCGCCGGCCGGCACGTGATAGCCTTCGGTATAGAGCTTGAAGTGATGGATCAGCGCTTCCATCGACTGCTTCATCTGCCGGCGGGTCGGCGGGGCGATCTTGTGGTCCTGCACCTTGATCGGGCCCGGCTGCATTTTCGCCAGCGCCTGGCGGATGATTTTGACGCTCTCGCGCATCTCGGCAATGCGCACGAGATAGCGGTCGTAGGTGTCGCCATGGCGTCCGACGGGCACATCGAATTCCACCTCGCCATATTTGTCATAAGGCTGGGCGCGGCGCAGGTCCCAGGCCACGCCCGAGCCCCGCAGGCTCGGCCCGGAAAAGCCCCAGGCCAGTGCGTCCTCGGCAGAGATCACGCCGATATCGACGGTGCGCTGCTTCCAGATGCGATTGCCGGTCAGCAGGGCTTCCACGTCATCGATGAATTTCGGAAACTCCGTGGCCCAGTCGGCGATTCTCTGCTCCAGCCCGGCCGGCAGGTCCTTCGCCACGCCGCCGGGGCGGAAATAGTTGGAGTGGAAGCGCGCGCCGGAAGCGGCCTCATGAAACTCCAGCAGCTTCTCGCGCTCCTCATAGCCCCACAAACCCGGCGTTAGCGCGCCCACATCGAGCGCGAAATGCCCGATGGCGAGCAGATGATTCAGCACGCGGGTGATTTCCGCGAACATCACGCGAATCCATTGCGCGCGGTCCGGCGCCTGAATACCGAGCAGCTTTTCCGTGGCCAGCGCGAACGCATACTCGCAGGCCATCGGCGAAACGTAATCCAGGCGGTCGAAATACGGCACCGCCTGCATGTAGCTCTTATACTCGATCAGCTTCTCGGTGCCGCGATGCAGCAGGCCGATATGCGGGTCGGCACGCTCGATGACCTCGCCATCCATTTCCAGGATCAGGCGCAGCACGCCGTGCGCGGCGGGGTGCTGCGGGCCGAAATTGATGGTGTGGCTGTCGATCTCGATCGTCTTGGTGGTGGCCGGCGCCAGTTCGCTCATTTGCGGTCTCCCCGCGCCTTCTCGTCACCGGGCAACGTGGTCATGGCTTCCCACGGCGAGAGGAAATCGAAATTGCGGAATTCCTGCGTCAGCCTCACCTTATCATAGACCACCGCCTTGCGCTCGGTGTCATAATGCACCTCGACATAGCCGGTGAGCGGGAAATCCTTGCGCAACGGATGCCCCTCGAAGCCGTAATCGCTGAGAATGCGGCGGTGATCCTCCAGCCCCTCGAACGCGATGCCGAACAGATCCCACACCTCGCGCTCCCACCAGGTCGCACTCGGCCAGATCGCCGACACGGAGGTAACCGGCGTTGCTTCGTCGGTCTGCACGATCACGCGCAGGCGTTCGTTACGGGTGACGGAGAGCAGGTTGTAGACGACATCGAAGCGCAGGGCGCGCTGCGGCCAATCGACGCCGCAAATGTCCATCACCTGCTGAAACCCGAATCTGTCGCGCAGCGTCTGGAACAACGCATAAGCCTGGCCGCGTTCGGCCCGCAGCACCAGCTCGCCCCGCTCGCGATGCGCCCCGATGGCGCCCGGAATGGCTGCCATGGTGTCGCGCATGATATCCACGATGTCTTCAGCCACGGAGAATCGTCCCTGTCCGGCGAATCTTCTTTTGCAATTGCATGATGCCGTAGACCAGCGCCTCGGCGGTGGGCGGGCATCCCGGCACGTAGATATCGACCGGCACGATCCGGTCGCAGCCGCGCACCACGGAATAGGAATAGTGATAATACCCGCCGCCATTGGCACAGCTGCCCATGGAGATCACCCAGCGCGGTTCCGGCATCTGGTCGTAAACCCGGCGCAGGGCCGGCGCCATCTTGTTGGTCAGCGTGCCGGCAACGATCATCACATCGCTCTGCCTTGGGCTGGCGCGCGGAATTACCCCGAAGCGGTCAAGGTCGTAGCGCGGCATATAGGCATGGATCATTTCCACCGCACAGCAGGCCAGGCCGAAGGTCATCGGCCAAAGGCTCCCGGTCCGCGCCCAGTTCACCAGTCTGTCCATATTGGCAACGACGAAGCCCTTGCCCGCGATCTCGCCGGTGATACCCTTGATCACGGCCTCCTGCGCATCCCCCTGGGGCAGATGCTCGCGGTTCCAGGCGAGCGCTGTGGTGTCTGGGGCATTCATGCGGCTACTCCCAATCCAGCGCGCCCTTGTTCCACTCATAGATGAAGCCAACCGTCAGGACCGCAAGGAAGCCGAGCATGGAGAAGAACCCCAGCAGGCCGATGCGCGCCAGGCTGACCGCCCAGGGGAAGAGGAACGCGACTTCGACATCGAAAACAATGAAGAGAATGGCGACGAGATAAAAGCGCACATCAAACCGCCGCCTGGCGTCGCCGAAGGCCTCGAATCCGCATTCATAGGCCGCGAGCTTGGCGGGATAAGGCTTCTGATGGGCCGCGAGCACCGAGCCAAAAACCATCGCCAAACCGATCAGGGCCGCGATGGCAGCAAACACGATGATTGGGAAATAGTGCGAAAGAACCGGCTGCACGGGTGGGCCTCCCAGCGGCTGAATAATGACAAATTCGTCAGCGCCATGTCGCACCGCAACAGCCATCGGTCAAGAGACGCCAATAGGTCGATCGATATCCCCGATTGAGTAGGCTGCCATGACGAATCCGTTTAGATTGCAGACCCCGCGCTTACCGCCGCGCAAGCCGCGATCGACTTATCGCCGCCGACTTTCGTCGAAACAAATTTTTTGCTGGATTCATCTACCACACTGGCGCGAGTGACGGGGCTCGAACCCGCGACCTCCGGCGTGACAGGCCGGCGCTCTAACCAACTGAGCTACACCCGCGTGGCAGTGGGCGCGGTTTAATGCGTGCCGCGCCGAGCGTCAAGCGCCTGGAGCCGGATGATTTAGATCGAATCGCCTAGCGATCCGATCTAAAATTTGAATCCGGCTCCAGATAAATCGCTTAGAGGACCTAAAGCCATCGCCCTCTAAGCGTGCCCGGCAGCGCCCCCTTCGATGGCCGCGCTCAAAAAAAACCGCCGCGACGGAGTCGCGGCGGAAGCAAGGCCGGCAAGAGAAAATCGTATAGGCGGTGACGGGTTTGAACCGCCGACCCTCTCGGTGTAAACGAGACGCTCTACCGCTGAGCTAACCGCCCCGAAAGCAAAGCGGACGGCTTGCGCCGTCCGATCCTGATTCTATTTAGTTCACCGCATCCTTCAGCGTCTTGCCGGGCTTGAAGCGGATCGACGTGGAAGCCGGGATGTCGATCTCGGCACCGGTGCGCGGATTGCGGCCCTTGGAGGCCTCGCGCTCGGTGGTCGCGAAAGTACCGAAACCGACGAGGCGAACCTCGAGCTTCTGTTTCAGGGATTTTTCAATCGCTCCGAAAACGGCATCCACGACTTCAGCAGCCTTCGCCTTGGAAATGTCGGTTTCTTCAGCGACGGCGGCAATCAAGTCCATTTTATTCACGGGTAAACTCCCTGTTTGTGCATAATAAAGCGCCCACCCCTATCCATCCTCGATAGGGGTGAGCCATGTGAATAGTAATTCAGTTGATAGCCAATCTAGGCCGAGACCGTCAAACCGCCAAATTAATGGGGCAAAACGGCGGCCCGCCCGTCGCCCGGCGTCGCCGCGATATCTTCGGCCGCATCCTCCCAGTCAATCGGCTCCGGCTTCCGGACCAGGGCGCGATCGATGACCTGATCGACATGCGAGACCGGGATGATCGCCAAGCCTTTTTTCACATTATCAGGGATTTCAGCGAGGTCTTTCTCGTTATCCTGAGGAATGATCACGGTCGTGATCCCCGCCCGCAGAGCCGCCAGCAGCTTCTCCTTCAAGCCGCCGATCGGCAGCACCCGGCCGCGCAGCGTGATCTCGCCGGTCATGGCGATGTCACGGCGGATCGGGATGCCGGTAATCGCGCTGACGATCGAGGTCGCCATGGCGATGCCGGCCGACGGGCCATCCTTCGGAGTCGCGCCCTCCGGCACGTGGATGTGAATGTCCCGCTTGTCGAAGAAGGGCGGCTTGATGCCGAACTGCACCGCGCGCGAGCGGATATAGGAATAGGCCGCCTGCACGCTCTCCTGCATCACGTCGCCGAGCTTGCCGGTCTGCTTGATGTTGCCCTTGCCGGGCAGCAGCACGCTCTCGATGGTGAGGATTTCGCCGCCCACCTCGGTCCAGGCCAAGCCGGTGACCACGCCCACCATATCCTCGGCCTCGGTCTCGCCATAGCGGAACTTCGCCACACCCGCGAATTTCTCGAGGTTCTTCTTGGTGATGGTCACCTTCTTGACCTTGGAGGTGACGATCTCCTTCACCGCCTTGCGCGCCAGGTTGGCGATCTCGCGTTCGAGATTGCGCACGCCCGCTTCACGGGTATGCGTGCGCACCAGTTCGAGCAGCGCCTCGTCGGAAATCGACCACTCTTCCTTCTTCAGCCCGTTCGCCTCGCCCTGCTTGGCGATCAGATGCCGCTTGCAGATCTCGATCTTCTCATCCTCGGTGTAGCCGGGGATGCGGATGATCTCCATGCGGTCGAGCAGCGGCTGCGGCATGCGCAGGCTGTTGGCGGTGGTGACGAACATCACGTCGGACAAATCGTAATCGACCTCGAGGTAATGGTCGGCGAAGGTCGCGTTCTGTTCCGGATCCAGGACTTCCAGCAGCGCCGAAGACGGGTCGCCACGCCAATCGGCGCCGAGCTTGTCGATCTCGTCGAGCAGGAACAGCGGATTGGAGGTCTTCGCCTTCTTCATGCCCTGGATGATCTTGCCGGGCATCGAGCCGATATAGGTGCGGCGATGGCCGCGCACCTCGGCCTCGTCACGCACGCCGCCCAGCGACATGCGCACGAATTGCCGCCCCGTCGCCTTGGCGATGGACTTGCCGAGCGAGGTCTTGCCGACGCCCGGAGGACCGACCAGGCAGAGAATCGGCCCGCGCAATTTCGGGCTGCGCGACTGCACTGCGAGATATTCGACGATGCGCTCTTTGATTTTGTCGAGCCCGTAATGGTCGGCGTTGAGAATCCGCTCGGCCTCGAGCACGTCATTCTTGATCTTGCTGCGCTTCTTCCACGGGATGCCCAGCACCCAGTCGAGATAGTTGCGCACCACCGTCGCTTCCGCGCTCATCGGGCTCATGCTGCGCAACTTCTTCAGCTCCGCCAGCGCCTTGTCGCGGGCTTCCTTGCTCAGCTTGGTCGACTTGATCTTGGCTTCCAGCTCGGCGGTTTCGTCCTTGCCATCCTCGCTTTCGCCCAGCTCCTTCTGGATCGCCTTGAGCTGCTCGTTCAGATAATATTCGCGCTGCGTCTTCTCCATCTGCCGCTTCACGCGGTTACGGATCTTCTTCTCGACCTGCAGCACGCCGATTTCGGATTCCATGTGGTTGAACACGCGTTCCAGCCGTTCGGCCGTGCTGTCCAGCTCCAGCAGCTCCTGCTTGTCGGCGATCTTCAGCCCGAGATGGCTGGCGACCGTGTCGGCCAGCTTCGAAGGCGAATCGATCTGATTGACCGAGACCAGCACTTCCGGCGCGATCTTCTTGTTCAGCTTGATATATTGCTCGAACTGGGCGACCACGGTGCGGCCCAGCGCCTCGACTTCCTTCCCCTCGTCGGCATGGTCCTCGATTGGCGTGGCGACCACTTCGAAATATTGTTCGGTTTCCTTGAACTCGTCGATGCGCGCCCGGCGAATCCCCTCGACCAGCACTTTCACGGTGCCGTCGGGCAGTTTCAGCAACTGCAGAATCGTCGACAAGGTGCCGACGCGGTAAATATCCTCGGCCGCCGGATCGTCCTGGGCCGCGTTCTTCTGCGCCACGAGCAGGATCTGTTTGTCTTCCTTCATCACGCTTTCCAGCGCGCGCACCGATTTCTCGCGCCCGACAAACAGCGGCACGATCATATGCGGGAAGACGACGATATCGCGCAGGGGAAGGACCGCCAGCGTCTCAGAGGCGGCGGCAGTTTTGGTGACGTCAGCCATAGTGAATTCCTCGTCCTAGCATAGGCCGCCCGATAGGCACAGCCTATGGCGCCGGTTCATCCGGCCACAATCGACATATCGGCGGAAGGAAGCGGGGCTACAAGCCCCACGTCCCAGCCCCGCGCGCAACGCCTGACTCAGGAGGCCGTCTCCGCGCGCTTTTCCGAATAGAGGAACAGCGGCTCGGCCCGTCCCTCCGCCACTTCGCCGCTGATCACGACCTCGTCGACCCCGTCCAGCCCGGGCAGGTCGAACATCGTGGCCAGCAGAATGCTTTCCATGATCGAGCGCAAGCCGCGCGCCCCGGTCTTGCGCTTGATGGCGCGGCTGGCCACCACTTTCAGCGCGTCCTCGGTGAAGGTGAGCTTCACGCCCTCCATCTCGAACAGCCGCGCATATTGCTTGACCAGCGCATTCTTCGGCTTGGTGAGAATGTCGATCAGCACCGCCTCGTCGAGGTCGTCGAGCGTGGCCACCACCGGCAGACGGCCGATGAATTCCGGGATCAGGCCGAATTTCAGCAGATCCTCGGGCTCCACTTCGCGCAGGATGACGCCGGTGCGGCGTTCATCCTGGCTGCGCACGTCGGCGCCGAAGCCGATGCCCGAGCCCTTGCCGCGCTGGGCGATGATCTTTTCCAGCCCGGCGAAGGCGCCGCCGCAAATGAACAGGATGTTGGTCGTATCGACCTGCAGGAACTCCTGCTGCGGATGCTTGCGCCCGCCCTGCGGCGGCACGGAGGCGATGGTGCCTTCCATGATCTTCAGCAGCGCCTGCTGCACGCCCTCGCCGCTCACGTCGCGGGTAATCGAGGGGTTGTCCGACTTGCGGCTGATTTTATCGACTTCATCGATATACACGATGCCGCGCTGTGCCCGCTCGACATTATAGTCGGCAGCCTGCAGCAGCTTGAGGATGATGTTCTCCACATCCTCGCCGACATAGCCGGCCTCGGTCAGCGTGGTCGCATCGGCCATGGTGAACGGCACATCGAGGATGCGCGCCAGCGTCTGCGCCAACAACGTCTTGCCCGAGCCGGTCGGGCCGACCAGCATGATGTTGGACTTGGCGATCTCGATGTCGTTGTTCTTGGTGGCGTGCGACAGCCGCTTATAATGGTTGTGCACCGCCACGCTCAGCACCTTCTTGGCGTGGCCCTGGCCGATCACGTAATCGTCCAGCACCTTGCAGATCTCGCGCGGCGTCGGCACGCCGTCGCGCGACTTCACGAGATGCGTCTTGTGCTCTTCGCGGATGATGTCCATGCAGAGCTCGACACATTCATCACAGATGAACACCGTCGGGCCGGCGATCAGCTTGCGCACTTCATGCTGCGACTTTCCGCAGAATGAACAGTACAGTGTGTTCTTTGTGTCGCTCGATTTGCTGCTCATAAGCACTCCACAGCCCGGAATAGATAAAAAGACTAGACCCCCGTCAGCGAGGGCACAAGCATCGATCTCGGAGCCGAAAAAAACGCGTTAAATCAAAAACTTCATTGCCCGCAAGCCCCTTCGGAAGGGACCTTGGCAACGGCCCAGGTCAAAAAACCGTCAAAAAACCGGCCATGCCGTCAGGACATGGCCGCAGTCCCAGCGCCCGCCCGGGGCCGCCGAATTTCATCGCCGGCCGCTCCGGCCCGGCGATGAAACCATCAAATAAACCCGCCAGGCGCGACTTCAAGCCTTATCGCCCGGCGATCACGACCGCAGGTTACTTAGATGCGGCCTTGTCCTCCGTGCCGGCTTCGGGCGCGGTCGGCTGGTTCTTCACCACATCATCAACGATGCCGAACTCCTTGGCCTCTTCGGCGGACATGTAAGTATCGCGCTCCAGCTTGGCCTCGATGGCCTCGAGCGGCTGGCCGGTGTGATCGACGTAGATTTGGTTCAGGCGCCGGCGCAGGTTCAGGATCTCGCGCGCCTGGATTTCGATGTCCGTGGCCTGGCCCTGGGCCCCGCCGGAGGGCTGGTGCACCATCACGCGGGCGTTCGGCAGCGCGAAGCGCTTGCCCTTCTGCCCGGCGCAGAGCAGCAGGCTGCCCATCGACGCCGCCTGGCCGATGCACACGGTGCTGACCGGCGAGCGGATATATTGCATCGTGTCGTAAATCGCGAGGCCGGAGGAGACCACGCCGCCGGGGCTGTTGATATAGAAGGAGATCTCCTTGTTCGGATTCTCGCTTTCCAGGAACAGCAGCTGCGCGCAGATCAGCGAGCTGACCTGGTCATAAACCTGGCCGGTGAGGAAAATGATCCGCTCCTTCAGGAGGCGGGAATAGATGTCGTAAGAGCGCTCGCCGCGCGCGGTCTGCTCCACCACCATCGGCACGAGGTTGTTGTTGTAAACCTCGACAGGGTCCCGATCGAACATTTTGTAAATCCTTGCACAATATAACCGCCAGCTCCGGCACCGCCGCACGCCTGATTGAAGGCCGCGCGGCGAACGGAAGAAGACGTCATGGAGCCAAATTAGAGGATCGGGCGCGTTCGTCTAGTAGGGGGAAGAAAGCAGCCGCTTTTTGAAAAAAGCGGCGCAAAAACTTTTTTTATGCTGGGCCTGAGGCTGCGTCTCCGACAACGCCCATGACCCAGCATAGCAAAGTTTTTTTGCTACTTTTTGTTCACAAAAAGTAGCGCTTCCTTACTTTACCGGCTCAGCCCTCCGCGTCGGCGGCCAGCTCTTCCGGGGTCACGCTGGTTTCGTTCAGCGTCACCTGGCCGAGCACGTGGTCCACCACCTTGTCCTCGAAGATCGGGCCACGGAAGCGTTCCATTTCGCGCGGGTTCTTGCGGAAGAACTCCACCACTTGCATCGCCTGTTCGCGGTAGCGCATGGCCTCGGCGAACATCGCGCGCTGCAAATCCTGGTCGGCGACGGTCACGCTGTTGGCGCGGCCGATCTCGGCCACCAGCAGGCCCAGGCGCACGCGCCGGTCGGCAATGGCGCGGTATTCCGCCTTCAGCGTCTCTTCATCCTTCGCGGTATCCTCGGGGTCGGCGCGGCCGGCTTCCTTCTCCGCCTCCACCTGGCGCCAGATTTCCGCGAACTCGGCATCGACCAGCGAGACCGGCGCCTCGAAGGTCGCGCGCTCGGCGAGCACGTCCAGCAGGCCGCGCTTCAGCTTCATGCGGGTCATGCCCTCATATTCGCGGCCGATCTGCTCGGACACCTTGGCGCGCAGGTCGGCGGCGGATTCCAGCCCCATCGCCTTGGCGAACTCGTCGTCCACCACCGGCGTTTCGGCCACGGCCAGAGCCTTCGCGGTCACCTCGAATTCCGCCGCCTTGCCGGCCAGTTCCTTGGCGCCATAGGCTTCGGGGAAAGTCACGTTGATGGTGCGGGTCTCGCCGACGCTCATGCCGGCCATCTGCTCGGAGAAGCCGGGAATGAAGCCCTGGCCGGCGACGATCACGTTCACGTCAGACGCGGTGCCGCCCTCGAACGCGACGCCATCGACGCGGCCGATGAAATCGACGGTCAGCTGCTCGCCGGCGGCGGCCGGACGGGCCTCTTCCACCGGCTTGAAGCTCTGGCGCTGCTCGGCCAGGCGCTTGATCGACTCGTCGATCGCCGCGTCGGAAACCGTGGCCACCGGCTTGCTCAGGGTAATGTCGGACAGCTCCGGCAACACGATCTCCGGCAGCAATTCCAGCTCCAGAGTGAATTCCAGGTCCGAATCACGCCCCGGCTTGGTCACTTCCAGCTTCGGCTGCATCGCCGGACGCAAATTGCGTTCCTGCAGCACACGGTCGGCGGCGTCGTTCACCGCGCCCTCCAGAACCTCCGCGGCCACCGCGTCGCCATAGCGCTTGCGCACCATCGACATCGGCACCTTGCCGGGACGGAAACCCGGCATCTGCATGGTGCGGCCGAGCTCGGCCAAACGCTGCTCACGCTTGGCGGCAAGTTCGGGTTCGGGAACCACGACCGTGAAGCCACGCTTCAAGCCGTCGGAGAGCGTTTCGGTAACCTGCATCGACGAAAAATTCCTCAATTATCAACCACAACAACATCAATCTGGTGCGGGCGGAGGGACTTGAACCCCCATGACTTGCGCCACCAGAACCTAAATCTGGCGTGTCTACCAGTTTCACCACGCCCGCTTCGCGCCAGCTCAAGCCGCGCCCTCTAGCGCGACTCCGCGCCTTTCACAAGCACGGGCCTCGTTTAGCGGGCCGAATCACTATATCTGCCGGGTCATGAGCAGAAACGCAGAGCAGCCGCGCGCACCCCGCCGCCGGCACCTTATCCTTGTCGCGGTCATCGTCGTCCTGGCGCTGCCGGTTCTCGCCGCCGCGGTGCTGATCGCGAGCTTCAACCCCAACCGCTACGCGCCGCAGATCGTCGCCGCGGTGGAACGGGCAACCGGGCGGCAATTGACCATCGGCGGGCCGATCACGCTGCGCCTGTCGCTCACGCCGGTCATCGTGCTGCGCCAGCTCAGCCTCGCCAACCCGCCGGGCTTCCCCGACGCCAACCTCGCCACGCTGGACCGCGTCGAGGCGCAACTGGCGCTGCTGCCGCTGCTCTCGCAGCGCATCGACATTCTGCACCTGCATCTGGTCGACCCGCGCATCGTGCTGGAGCGCAACAGCGCCGGCACCCCGGACTGGATTTTTGCGCAGCCCGCCCCGGCCTCATCCGCGACCTCCCCGGCGCCGGCCTCGCCGCCCGCCGCGCCCGCCCCAAAACCGGCCGGCCGGACATATAGAGTCGCCTTGCAGGAAGTGGATGTCAGCAACGGCCAGGTGATCGTCAACAACAAGGCCGGCGCGCCGACGATCATTTCCCTGCCCCGCTTCAGCGGCAATGCGGCCTCGCTCGACGCCCCGCTGCATCTCGACGCCAGCGCGGAGATCGGCGCCACCCCCTTCACCCTGGCCGGCACGGTCGGCTCGATCGCCCTGCTGACCAGCGGCGGCCACTGGCCGGTCGATCTCACGTTCACGCTCGGCAATACCACCGCCCATGTCGAGGGCCGCATCGCCCACCCGCTCCTCCTCAAAGGCTATGACGCCAACGTCACCGCCCAAATCCCGGCCCTGGACAGCCTCACCGGCAGCCTGCCCGCCGCCTGGACATATGGAATGACGCTGCCGGCGGTGCAGAACCTGACCGCCTCGGCCCGCATCGTCGACCAGAACTCCCTGATCCCGGCAATCGATCGTCTGACTCTCAAAGCCGGCGCGGCGGATCTCTCCGCCTTGCGCCCAGGCCTGGCGCTGAGCAGCCTGGACATCGAGATGGCCTCGCTCGACCAGCCTTTGTCGCTGCAGGCCGCCGCCACGCTGAACGGCACGGCACTGTCTCTGAACGGCCGGTTCGGCCCGCCGCAGGCGCTGTTGCCGCGCGCCTGGCTGCCCGCCAGCATGCCGCCGCAGGTCAATTACCCGGTCACCGCCCACGCCGCATTCGGCAACGCCTCGCTCAACGTCAACGGCGCCATCGCCACGCCGGAAAGCCTCTCCGGCGTGGCTCTGTCGCTGAGCGCGACCGTCCCCGACCTCGTCATGCTGAGCCCCCTCGCCGGCACGACATTGCCCGCCTGGAAGAATATTTCCGCCCAGACGATGCTGCTCGATTCCGGCGGCCAGGGGCTGCGCAACGCCATCGGCGTGCAAAATCTCACGGTGACGATGGACAATGCCTCGTTCGGCGGCGATGCCAGCCTGTTTCTCACCCAGCCGGTGAAGCTGGTGGCGGCGATCACCGCCTCGCAGCTGAATCTCGATGCGTTGCTGGCCGCGATGCCGCGCAATCCGCCGCCCGCTCCGGCCGCCGTGCCCACCCCTAATCCAGCCCCCAATCCGGTTCCTGCACCAACCCCTGCAAGCGCGCCGCCGAATTCATGGCTGGCGACCAAAATCCCGGTCTCGTGGCTGCATGAAGGCAACGCGGACCTGCAGCTCGCCGCGGACAGGGTGGTCTGGAAGCAGACCACCTATTCCGCCCTGCAGCTCCATGCGGTGCTGAATAACGCCGTGCTGACCCTCGCCCCGGTCACCGGCCAGCTCCCCGGCGGCAGCGTGGCCGCCAGCGCCGTGATCGACGCCTCGCACGACCCTGCCACCGAAAGCCTGAAACTCAACGCCCCGGCCATGGCGGCGGGGCCGTTGCTGAAAACCTTCAACCTGCCGGCCAGCGCCCAGGGCACGGTGCAGGTGCAGATCGACGCCAGCGGGCAGGGCGATTCCCTGCAGCCGATCCTCGCCGGCGTGAACGGCCAGCTTGGCCTCGCCATGGTCAATGGCGTGGTCGACGGCACGGTGCTCGACGGGCTGTTCGGCTCCGTGCTGCGCGCCATCAACCTACCCAACAATCTGGTCGGCGCGCAGGGCCCGGTGATGGTGCGCTGCATGGCGACACGGCTGGACGCCACCAACGGCGTCGGCACCTTCCGCGCGCTGGCGCTCGATTCCAACCGGCTGCGGATGCAGGGCAGCGGCACGGTGAATTTCGGCACCGACGCGCTGAACCTCACCTTGCGCCCGCAGGTCCGGATCAGCGGCACCAATCTCGACGTCCCGGTCCATGTCGGCGGCAGTTTTTCCGCCCCCACCACCGCGATCGCACCGGGCAAGAGCGGGCCGCAATCCCTGCTGGGCGAGCTCGCCAACAGCCTCGGCCTCGGCGGCGGTTCCGCGTCCTCCGCCGATATCTGCCCGGCGGCGCTGAGCCTGGCGCGCCTGGGCCAGCCCGGCCCGGCCCCGCAGGCGCCGGCCAGCGCCCCGGCAGCCTCCCCTTCGCCGCTCCCCGCCGGCCCGACCAATCTCTTGAATACGATCCTCGGCAAATGAAGCGTTTCTGGTCCACCGCCAGCGTCGAGCGTGAGGGGGACGCGTTCACCGTCCGGCTCGACGCCCGCAAGCTGAAACTGCCCGGCGGCGCCGCCCTGTCGGTCCCATTCGCGCCGCTCGCCGAGGCCATCGCCGCCGAATGGGCCACGGCGCCGGAGAACTTCACGCCGGATGACGTGCCGCTCACCCGCCTCGTCGCCACGGCGCAGGAACGCGTGCGCACGCACCGTGCCGCCATCATCGACCAGCTCACCGCCTATGGGCGCAACGACCTGCTCTGCTACCGCGCCACCGACGGCGCGGCGCGCGCCACGGAAGACGAAGCCTGGTCGCCCTGGACCGGCTGGGCCGAACAGCGCTTCGGCATCACCCTCGCCATCGCCGCCGGCCTTATGCCGGTCGCGCAAAGCCCGGCCGCGCACGCCGCCTTCAAAAAAGCGCTGGAAGACATGAGCGACTATGCGCTGGCCGGCCTCGGCGTGATTGTGCCGGCGCTGGGCAGCCTGATCCTCGGCCTCGCCATCGCAGCCGGCGCTTTGCCCCCGGCCGAGGCCTGCCGCCTGGCCGCCCTCGAGGAACTCACCCAGGAACGCAGCTGGGGCACCGACGCCGAAACCGAAACGCGCCGTCACAAACGCGCGGAAGACGTTGCGGAGAGTGCCCGTTTCATGGTCCTTTGCCAAACATGAAAGCGACTCATCTGCTCATCTCCGGACGGGTCCACGGTGTGGGCTTTCGCGACTGGCTCACGCGGGAAGCCGTGCGCCTGGGCTTGGACGGCTGGGTCCGCAATGTCGGGCACGATACCGTGGAAGCGCTGATCGCCGGCGATACCGAAGCCGTCGAGGAATGCCTGCGCGCCTGCCGCCGCGGCCCGCCAATGGCGGCGGTGGACAGCATCACCGACACCCATGCCGAACCGCCCGACGAGCCGGGGTTCGTCAAACGCGCCTCACTGCATGCCAGACCCTAGAAAGAAAGAGGCCGCTTTTTGAAAAAAGCGGCGCAAAAACTTTTGTTAACGCTGGGCCGGTGGCATTGAAACTGCACGGGCCAAACTGACAAAAAACTACTTTTTGTTCACAAAAAGTAGCCTTCTCCTTTCTAACCAAGGGGAGACCAGCCTTAGGAGTCGCGTACCAGATGAGCCGGAACAGTGAATTGATGGCACGGCGCGAGGCGGCAGTCGCCCGCGGCGTCAACAATGCCCATACGATCTTCACTGCCCATGCCGAGAACGCCGAACTCTGGGACGAAGACGGCAAGCGCTATATCGATTTCGCGAGCGGCGTCGCGACGCTGAACACCGGCCATCGCCACCCGAAGATCATGGCGGCCGTCGTCGAACAGCTCACCCATTTCACCCATACCAGCTTCCAGGTCACGCCTTATGAGAGCTACGTGGCTCTGGCCGAACGGCTGAACGCGATCGCGCCGGTCGAGGGCAAAGCGAAGACCGCGTTCTTCACCACCGGCGCCGAGGCGGTGGAAAACGCGATCAAGCTCGCGCGCGCCGCCACCGGGCGCTCCGGCATCATCAGCTTTGCCGGCGGCTATCATGGCCGCTCCATGCTGACCATGGCGATGACCGGCAGGGCGCTGCCTTATAAACGGCGCTTCGGGCCGCTGCCGGCCGAGATCTTTCACGTGCCGTTCCCGCACGCGCCCTATGGCGTGAGCGTCGAAGACAGTTTCATCGCCCTTGAACGGCTGTTCCGCGCCGACATCGAGCCCACGCACGTCGCCGCCATCGTGTTCGAACCGGTGCAGGGCGAAGGCGGCTTCATTCCCGCGCCCGCCGAACTGCTGCTCGGCCTGCGCGCGCTTTGCGACCGGCATGGCATCCTGCTGATCGCCGACGAAGTGCAGACCGGCTTCGGCCGCACCGGCAAGATGTTCGGCGTCGAGCATTCCGGCGTGAAGCCCGACATGATCACCATCGCCAAATCGCTGGCCGGCGGCTTTCCGCTCTCCGCCGTGGTCGGCCGCGCCGCGGTGATCGACGCGGCCGAGCCGGGTGGGCTCGGCGGCACCTATTCCGGCTCGCCGATCTCCTGCGCCGCCGCCCTGGCGGTGCTGGACGTGATCGAGGAAGAAAAACTCATCGAACGCGCCAATGTCATCGGCGCGACCATGAGAGCCCGGCTGGAGGCCATCGCCCGCCGCAACGATACCGTGCCGATCTCAGCCATCCGCGGCCCCGGCGCCATGATCGGCTTCGACATCGTGAAGGTGCGCAGCAGCGATGAGCCGGACCCCGACGCCACGAAGCAGGTGCAGGCCAAGGCCCGCGAGCTGGGGCTGA
>NZ_DATLPB010000104.1:0-18995 GCF_035535915.1 Acidocella sp. | reverse complement strand
GGACGCAAGGTTGCCGAGCCCGTCGGGGGCAAGGGAGCGGCTGATCCGCTTCGTCGCGGACCGCCCCGGCCACGACAACCGCTATGAGATCGACCCCACACGCGCCGAGGCGGCTTTGGGCTGGCGGGCCGCGCATGATTTCGAGCGCGGGCTCGCCGCCACCATCGACTGGTATCTGGACAACCGGGCCTGGTGGGAGGGCATTCGCGCGCAGAAATATCACGGCCAGAGACTGGGAACCGCAGAAAGATTGGGAGTGACGGCATGATCCGCAAAGGCATTCTTCTCGCGGGCGGGTCGGGCACCCGCCTGCACCCGATCACCCAGGCGACCTCCAAGCAATTGCTGCCGGTCTATGACAAGCCGATGGTGTATTACCCCCTCGCCACCTTGCTGCTGGCGGGCATCCGCGATGTGCTGGTGATCTCCACCCCGCAGGATCTGCCGCAATTCCAGCGTCTGTTCCATGACGGCGCGCATCTCGGCGTTCGCATCTCCTATGCCGCGCAGCCCAGCCCGGACGGCATCGCCCAGGCGTTTTTGATCGGCGAAGAATGGATTGCCGGCGAAGGCTGCGCGCTGGTGCTGGGCGACAATCTCATCCATGGCGACCATCTCTCCCCCCTGCTCCGCGCGGCGAGCGCGCGCGCCGACGGGGCGACCGTGTTCGCCTATCAGGTGCGCGACCCGGAGCGCTACGGCGTGGTGTCATTCGATGAAGACGGCAAAGCGAAGGAAATCGTCGAGAAGCCCACGCGGCCGGAATCGTCCTGGGCTGTCACGGGCTTGTATTTCTACGACAGCCGGGTCACGTCATTCGCCCGCCGCCTGCGCCCCTCGGCGCGCGGGGAGCTGGAAATCACTGACCTCAACCGGGTCTATTTGCAGGAAGAAGCGCTGGCTGTGGAACGGCTCGGCCGGGGCACCGCCTGGCTCGATGCCGGCACGCCGGATTCCCTGTTGCAGGCGGCGACCTTCGTGCAGACCATCCAGTCCCGCCAGGGCAATCTGGTGGGCAGCCCGGAAGAAGTGGCCTTCCGCATGGGCTTCATCGACGCCCCCGCCTTGCGCGCCCGCGCCAGCATGATCGGCAAGACCGAACTCGGCCGGATTCTCCACGAGATTTGCGACCATGCTTAAGGAAGGAAGAAAGGAAGCGCTACTTTTTGTGAACAAAAAGTAGCAAAAAAACTTTGTTATGCTGGGCCATGGGCGTTGTCGCCGACACAGTCTCAGGCCCAGCATAACAAAAATTTTTGCGCCGCTTTTTTCAAAAAGCGGCCACTTTCTTCCTCGCTTCCCGCAATACTGTCTCCACCGTCTCCTCGATTTCGATTCTTGGCTGCCACCCCAGCAATTTTCCGGCTTTGCCGGCAGCGCCGATGGCTTTTGGCATTTCCGCATTACGCAAGCGGCTGGACTCCTGGCGGACAATGATTTTGACGGGACTCAAGGCCAGCATCCGCTCCAACAGATCGCCGATCCGGACGGCACGGCCGGAGGCGAGATTGAGGATCTCGTCATCGGCCAGATCGCCCTCACGGGCGGCGCAACGCGCATAAGCGTCGCAGACATCACGAATGTCGAGAAAATCACGTTCCGACGTGAGGCGGCCCACGAACAGTTCCGGCGCGATCAGCCCGGCTTCGATGCGGGCGATCTGCCCGGCAAAAGCAGGCACGACAAAACGCTCATCCTGGCCCGGACCGGTATGGTTGAACGGGCGCAGCCGCAGCAAACGCAGTCCTTCCCTCACTTGCGCGCCCAGCGCCAGATCCGCCGCGGCCTTGGTCGCCGCGTAAAGATTCATTGGCGCCAGCGGCGCCGTCTCATCCAAAGGCGTTCCGGCGTTGAAGCTGGCACCATAAGCCTCCGCGCTGGACACAAAAATCAATCGGCAATGCGGGGCCTCGGCCAGAATGGCTTCGGCAAGATGCAGGCTACCATGCAGGTTGACGCGCCAGGCCCGGTCGCGATCGGCCAGCGCCTCTCCCAGAGCTGCGATCCCGGCCAGATGAAAACAGATGTCCGGGGCTTCCGCCGCGATGAGGGCGCGAACGGACTCACGCTGCGTGACATCCAATGTCTTCAGACCGCCCTCGCCCTGATGGCTGGTGCCGACAATCCGATCTTCGGGGAAGGAAGCCGCCAGAGCCGGCATCAAATGGCTTCCGACAAACCCGGTGGCGCCGGTGACGAGAATGGTCCGGGCGCGTGATGGCTTGCGATCGTTCATGCTCTAACCTTGCATCCATGTAAGGTAACATGGCCCCGCCGATCTGCGTTGTGCTGCGTCTTCACGGGCGATCGCTCCAGCTTCCATGCTTTACCCGATGCCGGACCAGATCGGCGTCCACCATTTCCGCAGCCAGCTCCTCCAACGTCGCCGTCGGCCGCCAGCCGAAGGTCTGTTCCGCCTTGGCGGCGTTGCCGCAGAGCACGTCGACCTCGGCGGTTCGGAAGCGTGCGGGGTCGATGCGGATATGATCATCCGCCCGCAACCCGGCATGCGCAAAAGCCAGCTCGCAAAACTCGCGCACGCTGCGCGTCCTGCCGGTGGCGATCACGTAATCGCCCGGTGATTCCTGCTGCAACATCAGCCACATCGCCTGCACATAGTCGCGCGCATGGCCCCAATCGCGCATGGCGGCGAGATTGCCGAGCGGCAGATGATCGGCGAGGCCGAGCTTGATGCGCGCCACGCCATCGGTGATGCGGCGGGTGACGAATTCGATGCCACGCAGCGGGCTCTCATGATTGAACAGAATGCCTGACGAAGCGTGCAGGCCAAAACTCTCGCGGTAGTTCACCGTCATCCAATGGGCGTAGAGCTTGGCAGCGGCATAGGGCGAGCGCGGATAGAATGGGGTTCTCTCGGACTGTCTCGGTTCCTGGATTTTCCCGAACATTTCCGATGAGGACGCCTGATAGAAGCGCGCCTTGGGATTGGCGATGCGCAAAGCTTCCAGCATGTTGACCGCGCCGATACCGGTGACCTGGCCGGTGACAAGGCTTTGCTGCCAGGAGGTGGCGACGAAGCTCTGCGCCGCGAGATTATAGACCTCGTCCGGCTGATACTCGGCAACCAGGCGGATCAGGCTGGCGAGATCGGTCAAATTGCCGTCGACCAGTTCGACCCGATCCAGAATACCGAGCCAGCGCAGCCGCTCGCCGATCACGTCCGAGGAGGCCGAGCGGCGCACCATGCCGATGACCCGATAGCCCTTGCCGAGCAAAAAATGCGAGAGATAGGCCCCGTCCTGCCCGGTGACGCCGGTAATCAGAGCTGTCCGCATAAGCTTCCGAATCCCAGAAAATGCGCTTATCGGCTGCGCGAGGTTTTTGATTTCCTTACCATTTTCGCCGCAGGTCGCCAATCGGAAAAGCTCTCAGTTTACTCGCGGGAAGACACGCGGGCCTATTGCCCAAGGCCGTCGTGTTTGTTGCCAATCAATGGCGGCGAAGACGAAGGCTCGCCTTGACAGTCCCGGGCAAGTTTCGCACAAAGCCCTCGGCCCGGCCGGCCACAAGCGATGGCTGAGCGGCAGAAACCCTTGACTTTCAAGGCGTTGGAAGGGTGGCCGAGTGGTTTAAGGCAGCGGTCTTGAAAACCGCCGTACGTGCAAGCGTACCGTGGGTTCGAATCCCACCTCTTCCGCCAACAATCTCCGTTAAGTTGTTGTTTTGGGTAATATTTGTTCGTTCATTGATGATGTACCCACGGTTCTACCCACAAGATGACGGCGATAGATCAGGCGTCAATCCTACGCTTAGCCAGCCCCGCCGCGCACGCACCGCGAAGAAGTTTTTCAACAAACCGCCCCTTGGTGATCCCCATCTGAGCAATGAGGAAGACCCGCCTGTCGATGGAGTTCAAGGACGCAGGAAAACGCAAAACCAAGAAGAACCCGACCGGCACGCCCGACACGCTCTATTTCAACGCCTTTACTGAGGACCTGTTCGTCTGGGAAAACGACCTTGGCGGCGACAGCGTGCGCCGCCTTCAATTGAACGAAAAATCATCCTTCTTCAACGCGATGACGGAACTCGCGCTGGAAGAGACGATTGATCTCTACCTCTCCCGATACGCCGACTTCGAATTCGACTTCACCTATAAAGATGTTCAGCAGGGCAACGGGACCATCTCCAAGCCCGATTTTGTGAGCTTCCGAAAGGGCGATCAGGGCGAACCGAAGATCACCCACAAGCGCTATTTCTTGCACCGCCCAAACGGCGACGGCGCCTATCCTTTCGTCTGAAGCCAGACTGGCCGCTCTCGGCCCATCTACACAATTCGCGTGCGGGGCCTGCCTGCTTGCCGGAAGCAGACACTTGCCAGGTCCGGGCGGCGCCAGACGACGTGGCCCCCAGCCTTGATAATAGTTCAAAAGTTCTGCGAACTTCTAACGTGTTCCGGATACCAGCCGGTAAATTTAACGGCGCCGATCAACGCCGCGATAATCACAATAACCCCGATGCGGTGCGGCAGTGTGGGAACATAGAGCAGGGCAAGTTCGGCGAGCACCATCAGGGTGAAGGCCACGGCCCAAGCCCCGGTTATAACGTAGTTGGTACGCATGAATTCCGGACTGTCCCAGAATTCACGCGCAACCTGCTCTCGGGCATATTGCAGCGTGAAAGGGCGCCCGACTGCCATGGAGATGAGAACGATGATGAGGAGGTCAGCATCAACACGGAGCCTGACCCCGATGACTGACCAGGAGGAGCAACAGCGCGCCCTGTTGCGGGAGGCTGACTGCACCCGCATTTTCGAGGAAAAAATTAGCGGCGCGAAGCGCAACCGGCCGGAGCTGGAGAGGCTGCTAGATCATCTGCGGGCTGGCGACGTGGTGACGATAACACGCCTTGATCGCCTCGCCCGGTCCACCCGCGACCTGCTGGAAATCGCCGAGCGCATCAAGGAGGCCGGGGCCGGCCTGCGCTCACTAGCCGAACCGTGGGCTGATACCACCACCCCGGCCGGGCGCATGGTGCTGACCGTGTTCGCCGGCATAGCCGATTTCGAGCGCTCCCTTATTGTGGAACGCACCAGCACCGGCCGGATCGCCGCCAAGGCGCGCGGGGTGCGGTTCGGTCCCCGCCCTTCTCTCTCGACCAAGCAGATCGCCCATGCCCGGCAGCTCACTGAGCAGGAAGGCAAACCGGTCGCTGAGGTCGCCCGCCTATTCGGGGTGCATCGGGCGACCCTCTATCGGGCGCTGGCGCAGTAGCCGCCTGACTGGGGCGGTTTTCCGAAAGTCTTGATTAACTCACCACGCTATCATCTGCGAGCTGACTTCGGAGGGCGTCCGCCTTTTGCGCCGTTTTGCCGTGCCGCTGCAGCTTTGGCCGCAGACGTTGCTCGACCGGCCTGTCTGGCCATATAGGCTTTGGTTCCAAACAGGCCCATGAGCAGGCCGGGAACCGACAAATCAGCGTCGAGTGCTTCCCAATGAAGGCCATACCCGGCCCCGAGAATTTCGACTTGGGCCAGTTGCTCGTCCGTTGCAGCTTCCAATCCCTGGGCGAGATGCGGCGGGAAAGTGAAGGTGCATCCGTTTGTCAATTCAACGACCATACGTCCGAGTTTTTTGTTGTATCGAGCCTTTATTGCACGTGGCTCATTCAGGTGCGCGATCTTGCCGCGTTCCGTAGCAGCGTCGATCTGGGCGTCAGTCAATTCAACCATGGATCTCCTCCCATCGGGCCAGCAGCAGTATTTGCTGCTCAAGAACTATCCGCATGGCGCGGCGGACCTCGGTGCGGGTCATACCTTCAGCCCAGATCAGTTCAGGGGCGCCATCAGCACCGTGCAGATTGATCTTAGCATGACCGTCACCGAAGACGTGGACGTGGGCCGGCAGGTGATCGTCGACGAAGATGATCACCTGTAGGCCGTGACCGCGAAATACAGTGACCATTCTTACGGAATAACCCAACAAGTTAGGTTATTCAAGAGCATTGTTTGTTGATAAGTAAGACCTTGATAAGGAATTATTCAGCTCTGAAGCTTCGCAAAAGCGGCGCCGGATGGCTGCGGTCGGTGAAAGAGCTCTGGTATGAGGTGTGTTTGACCCCCATGCCGGCGGCTGAATTCAAGGCTTGTCTGGAGATACAGGCCCAGCCGCTGCGACCCCATGATCCCAGAAGCCCAAAGGTAGAAAAGCAGGTGATGATTCACCGCCTGGTCACGCCCGCAGTGTGGGATGTGGTGGCGGGCGTACCGGTTGGCGCATTCAGCGGCCCGCAAGGCATCCGGATCGGGCCGGTCTTCGACATTCCCGCATAGTCGCCGGTCAGCGAGATATTTACGTGCCGGTGACACACTACTGGTCTGGAAACTCGGTCATCTTGGGCGCTCGATGAGTCACCTGATCGAGACAGTCGGCGAGGTGGCGGTGCGCGGCATCGGCTTGAGCACTGTTCGATTGTAACCGTCGAGTGCACATGCCAAACGTCCCTCGGCAGGGACGATCTAAGGAAGTGACATGCATTGGGGCGACATAGTAAAATCGAAGGCGGGTGCATTAGGGCCCCTCGTCCTCGGCATAGATCCCGTCATAACCCATGCGCCGAGATCGCTCTTAGTCGAGCCGGATGATTTTTTGGAACGCTACACGACTACCCTCCTTAATGGCGCGGAGGGCAAGGTTGGGTTTGTGAAGTTTCAGTCGGCCTATTTCGAGGCGTTTGGCAGTGCGGGGATAGTGCGTCTGGCGAGATGCATCGCCATCGCACGCGAACGAGGGTTCGCGATTATTATGGATGCAAAGCGAGGCGATATCGGTTCAACAGCGGAGGCCTATGCTCGCGCTTATCTCGTGCCCGGCGGCTCTGACCTCGAAGTAGACTGTCTGACGATCAACCCGTTTCTTGGCTCCGAAACGCTTGAACCTTTCGTGGATTGCGCACGCGAATACGGCAAAGGGCTTTTTGTTTTGGTGAAGACATCCAATCCCGGGTCAGGTTGGTTGCAGGATCGGAATGTCAGCAACAAGTCCGTTTCCCGACACGTGGCCGACAGGGTAGCAAGTTGGGCTGATGAGACCTTAGGCGACCACGGCATTGGCGCCGTCGGGGCTGTTGTCGGCGCCACCTATCCGGTAGAAGGGCAGCAACTGCGTGTTGCCATGCCCCGCTCCATCTTTCTGGCGCCAGGCCTCGGGGTGCAGGGAGGAGATCCGGCAATAATCTCGTCTTTATCCACCCAAACCGGGTCTGTATTGATTTCCGCCTCGCGTGGAATCGCGGCAATTGATGATCGCGATCTGCCGCTAGAAGAATATGTCGCGCTGGTCCGACATCGCCTTGACGGATTTCGCAGCGCCCTGGACATCCAAACGCCCATCATTTGTTAAGCTGCCTATGAAGCCGCTTCTTCCTGCCTTTGATGCTCCGTCAGCTTGGGCTTTCTGCCCATCTTTACCCTGGTCCTTGGCAAGCTTCCGCCCTTCGCCGGTGCGAGCACGGATCGCCGGCTTCGCGCCTGCGGGTCTCCGGTGGAGCGACTATTGAATAACCGCCGGCCACTCCCCGACCGGCGGTTGCAACTGTAATCAGCTTCCCAGCAGCTCCTTGAGCTTGGCGTCGATGAAATCGACATCCTTCGGGTTGGTGCCGGGGCCGCCTGCGAAATGGCCCCAGATCGAGGGCACCGGGATCAGCACGGCGTTCGGCATGTGCTTGACCTCGAACGCGCTGTCTTCGGGAGGGAAATAGAGATCGGTCTGGCCCGGCATGACGAAGGCCTTGGGCTTGATCGCGGCCAGCGCCTTCGGAAAATCGCCGTTATAGATCTCATTGGCGCTGATATCGCCGTTCTGCCAGGTCCAAAGCATGGCGAGCAGGTTGTTCGCGTCCTTCGGCAGGAAGAAGCCTTCCCAGAAAGCCACCAGGAAGTCCTCGAGCGAGGAATAGCCGAGCGCCTTGATATCCAGTTGCTCGCGGTAGAAAGCCTGGGAGAAACCCCAACCGGCATAGACGCGGGCCATGGCCCGCAGCCCGGTCTCGGGCTTGGATTTGTACCAGCCCTGGGCGAAGGCGGTGTCCGCGGTGAGAGCCGCCTTCACGCCTTCGAGAAAGACGAAATTGTGGCGCGAGCATTTGGCGGAGCCGCAGAACGGGGCGATCCGCTCGACCATGTCCGGGTAGAGCGCGCCCCAGTGGAAAGTCTGCAGCGCGCCCATCGACCAGCCGGTGACCATGCGGACCCGCTCGATGCCGAATTTCTCGGTCACCAGGCGGTGCTGCAGGTGGACATTGTCATAGGCGGTAACGCGCGGGAAGCGCGGACCGTTATAGGGCTCGGGGGTATTGCTGGGCGACGAGGACAGCCCGTTGCCGAGCATGTTGGGAACGATGATGAACTGCGTCGCGGGATCGAGCGCGCGGCCAGATCCGACCAGCCATTCGTTGTCGTAGTGCTGGCCAGAATACCAGGTGGGATAGACGATGACGTTATCCTTGGCGGCGTTCAGCGTGCCGAAGGTCTTATAGGCGAGTTTCGCGGAACGGATGGTGGCGCCGCTCTGCAAAACGACATCGCCGGCCTCGAAAATCTGATAGTCCATTTTGATCGGCCTCTCTGTTGATTCGTAACGTTTTCGTTGTGGATACCCTTGATCGGGCGGTCCTCGACGCCGACGATGGGGGGATGATTGCCAGCGCCGGGGGATTATCCCCCGGCCTTGAAAATGCGCAAGTTCGGGATATCGCCGTTCCGGCATCGACGGCGCGGTAGGCGTCGGCCGCCGACGCCCTCCCCCCCACCGAACCGGCAGCAGAAGAAGAGCACGACGTTCGACGGCCCTGAGGCCGCAAGGCGATGACGCCGCCAGTTCGTTACGTTTTCATCCGCATCCCGAAGGGTTCCTTGGTCTGTTGCAAACGCCCCCCTCGAAACACCCCCTAAAATCCGAAACTATCCTCAGAAGGTACTCCAGAAAGTACTTCGGAAGGTACCTCGGAATATATGTTAGAAGGTACTTCAGAAGATACCTCGGAATTATCCACTGAATTATGGTTGACCGTCAGTGGGTTTTGGAGGAAAAATCCGCCATGCCCAAGGCCCCCCACTTTCACCCCGGCCGAGATTTCGGCGCTCGCTGACCGACTTCGGCAAGGATGGCGGCCAGGCAGCCAAATCACGCCCTGGATCCGGGACAACGTCGATAAACTGACCCAGCTAAACCGCGAAGAACGATTTAGCTGGGCGGCGGTCGCTGCGGCTCTGAATTGAGGTTGGGATCATTTACAGGACGGGAAACCCCCTGGACGGCAAGCAACCTGGCGAAGGCGGTCAGTGAATTCCGCTATGGCGCGCGTGGTAATCCGACAGCCGAGGGAAAGGCCGCTTTCGCAAAATGGAAAGCCGAGGAAAAGGCCGTCAAGGCGAAAGAGATGACGGAGTTTGCGGTCAAGTGGGCAGCAATGCCACGCGAGGAACGAGACGAACTACGCGATCTATGGCTGACAGGCGACTTGTATGGAAAAGTCGAGGGCCGGTTTATTGCTAGAATTACTAGAAGAGCTTACCGGAAGACCCTTCTCGAGAAGGACTAAAACGTCTGAACCTCCTGGCGCGCCCTCCGGCCTAACAATCGCCCGGGCGGGGGCTTTCAGGGCTATGGTCCGCAGCCTTTTGCTCGTCGTCCTCCCCGCATAGCCAGTCGAAAAAACGCCTTAGCCAAGGCCTTCCCAGTCGGTTCCGGCAGCGGGCGCGCCTTGCAAAACGCCGCGAAACGCTCGGCAAGTTTCTAGGTTTTCTCATCATTCGTCCGATTGCGCGCCCCGCCCGGCAGTTATTGTGAGCGCGACACCGGCAGGTCTCCTGGCTCGCGGGTCAACGCCTCTGGCCCTGTCTTCCCGTGCCCTTGCGGGCTCAGTGACCTGCCTCCCTCAAAACCGGAGTGCGGCAGCCGGGCCAGCGGCTCGCCGCTGACAGAGCGGGGCTGGAAGTAATGGTAGGTTAGGGGAAGCGCTGCTTTTTGGCCCGTGCCGGTTTCACCCCCAGGCCCGGCGTAACCGAAAGGTTTTGCGTCGCTTTTTTCAAAAAGCAGCTGCTTTCTTACTTCCTTACTTCGCGGCCGGGGCGGCGAGCCGCGCGAGTTCCGGGGGGCCGAGGGGCGCTTTACCGGCGCTGCGATTGACAATAGTCTAGTATCTCGGCAGGTTTTATAATTTTATCGGCCGCAACGGGTCGCTATGACAAGAGGAGGCACTCTGGTGCGTTACGAATCGATTGATGTTCGCCCGCTCACCCCGCATGTCGGTGCGGAAATTTTTGGCATCGACCTGACCAGGCCGCTCAGCAACCATGAGACTGAAGAGATCAATCGGGCGCTGCTCGACCATTTGGTTCTGTTTTTCCGCGACCAGGCGCTCGAACCCGCCAGCCTGAAGGCACTCGGCCGGCATTTCGGTACGTTGCATATCCATCCGAACATACCGGGCCCCGAGGGCTATCCCGAATTGCTGCCGATCCATGCCGATGCCAATTCGAAGAGGGTTGCGGGGGAGATGTGGCACTCCGACGTGTCCTGCGACGAGATCCCGCCGATGGGAAGCATCCTGCATTTGCACACCGTGCCGCCGGCTGGCGGTGACACGCTGTTCGTAAGCCAGATCGCCGCCTACGATGCTTTGTCGCCACGCCTGAAAATCTATCTTGATGGGCTCACGGCGACGCATTCGGGGGAGCATGTGTATCGCAGCCATAACGCGCGCGATGGCCGCGCGGAAACCGGCAAAATCTACCCGACCGCCGTGCATCCGGTGATCCGCACGCACCCGGTGTCACGGCGCAAGCTGATTTTTGTGAACCCCATGTTCACGGTCAAAATCAACGAGCTGCCGCGCGATGAGAGCGACGCGATCCTTCGTTTTCTCTACACGCACGCAACCAGGCCGGAATTTCAGGCCCGCTTCCGCTGGCAGCGGAACTCGGCCGCTTTCTGGGACAACCGCGCGGTCCAGCATATGGCATTGTGGGATTATCATCCGCAGACCCGTTCCGGTTTCCGCGTGACGATCACCGGTGACCGCCCCTTCTAGGGCGGTTCACTGGGCGGCGTGCACGCCGCTGACCGGTGCCCGGCTCGCCGCCGTTAGAAGCTTGGCGATTTCGCCCGCGAGCCTGTTGTTGTGCGACGAGGCGACCTCCGCGCTCGACCCGGAAACGACCTTGTCGATCCTGGAATTGCTGCGCAATATCAACCGGAAATTCGGTCTGTCCATCGTTCTGATCACCCATGAAATGAACGTCGTGCGACAGATCGCCGAGCAAACCCTGGTGCTGGCAAATGGCCGCATCGTCGAGGATGGCGCGACGCAGGAGATTTTCAGAAACCCGCGCTCGCCAGAGGCGCGGCTGATGCTGCAGGCCGCGGGTCTGGCGCCGGAAGATGCGCATGTCAAATTTGCCGTATAACGATCTGCTCGCGTGTTTTCTGCAGACTTTGCAGATGGTCGGTCTCGCGGGCGCGATTTCCCTCGGCGTGGGTCTGCCGCTGGCGTTGTTGCTGGTGGTGACGGACCGGCGCGGCATCATGCCGAATCTTTTCATCAACCGGGTTGTCGGAACCATCGCCAACGCGGTTCGCTCGGTGCCGTTCATTATCCTCCTCGTCGCGGTCATTCCGTTGACACGCCTGGTCGTCGGCACGGCGATCGGCACGATGGCGGCAATCGTGCCGCTGGCGATTGCCGCCACCCCTTATTATGCGCGCATCGCCGAAGTCTCGCTGCGCGGCGTCGATGGCGGGCTGGTCGAGGCGGTGCGCGCCATGGGCGGCGGTCGGATGGCGATCGTCCGCGAAGTTTTTCTGCCTGAGGCGCTGCCGGGGTTGATCTCGGGTTTCGTCGTCACGCTGGTCACGCTGATCGGCGCGTCCGCGATGGCCGGGGTGGTGGGCGCCGGAGGGCTCGGCGATCTGGCGATCCGCTACGGTTACGATGAGTTCCAGATCAAGGTGGTTGTTGCCGTGGTGGCAATTCTCATTGCCTTCGTCTGGGTTTTGCAATTCGCCGGTGACCGTCTCGCCGCGCATTTCGATCGGCGCTGAACATGACGAAAAAATCCATCCGGTTGAACGCATTTATCATGAACACGCCGGTGCATCTCTCGCCCGGCCTGTGGCGCCATCCTCGCGATACCTCAAGTCGTTTCACGGAGCTTTCGCACTGGCTGGATCTGGCGCGGTTATGGGAGCGGGGGCTGTTCGACGGCGTGTTTCTGGCCGACGTGCTCGGGCCTTACGATGTGTATGGCAACGGCCCGCGAGCCGCGATATCGCATGGCGTGCAACTGCCGGCGCATGATCCTTTGCTGCTGGTGCCGGCGATGGCGGCCGTGACCACGAATCTCGGCTTCAGCGTGACGGTATCGTTGACTTATGAGCCGCCGTTTTTGCTGGCGCGCCGCTTCTCAACGCTCGATCATCTTACCCAGGGGCGTGTCGGCTGGAATATCGTCACCAGCTATCTGGACAGCGCGGCCCGGGCGCTTGGTCTGGCCCGGCAGCGGGCGCATGATGACCGCTACGAGGCGGCGGAAGATTATATGCGCGCGGTCTATGGGCTATGGGAACAGAGTTGGGCCGATGACGCGGTCCGCCGCGACCGCGTTAACGGCCTCTATGCGGACCCGGACAAAGTGCGCGTCATTCGCCATGGCGGTCCGGAATTCTCCATGCAGGCGCTGCATCTTGCGCAACCTTCGCCACAGCGCAGCCCGGTGCTCTACCAGGCCGGCAGTTCGGGCGCCGGGCAGGCTTTCGCGGCACGCCATGCCGAATGCGTGTTCGTCTCCGGGCCGACGGAAGCGGTGATCGGGCCGCGCGTCGCCCGCTTGCGGGCGGCGGCACAAGCGGCGGGGCGAGCGGATAAGGATATTCTCGTCTTCGCGTTGGCAACGGCGATCATCGCGCCCACCCGTGCGGAGGCGTTGCGCAAGCTTGCAGAGTATAAAACCTATATCGACCATGTGGGGGCTTTGACGCTGCTCTCGGGCTGGGTCGGCGTCGATTATTCCGACTACGGCATGGATCAGAAAATCCGCTATATCGAAAACGATGCCGGCCGGGCCGCGCTGGAGAATTTCACCAAGGCCGATCCGGCACGGGAATGGACGGTACGGGAAGTTGCCGAACATGTCGCCATCGGCGGGATGGGGCCGGTCTTTGCGGGTTCGGCCAAGGACGTTGCCGATGCCATGGAAGACTGGATGGCCCGTACGGGCGTCGACGGTTTCAACCTTGCCTATGCGGTGCTGCCCGAGACATTCACGGACATCGTCGATCTGCTGGTTCCCGAATTGCAGGCGCGCGGCCGCTACAAGATGGAATATGCGCCGGGCACGCTGCGCGAAAAACTATTCGGCGCGGGGCCGTATTTGGCAGACAACCACCCGGCAAGGAAAAGGTAAGCAAGCGCTACTTTTTGTGAACAAAAAGTAGCAAAAAAACTTTATTTACTTTGGGCCGTGCTGGTTTCATCGCCACTGGCCCAGCATAAAACAAAAATTTTTGCGCCGCTTTTTTCAAAAAACGGCTGTTTTCTGCTTCTCACTCTGCTGCGAGACTTGGGTCGAATCATGCGCAGCCTTCGCCATTCCGCTCGTGGCAATTCGGCCCGGTCGTTGCGTGTCGGCGGGGAGATTTTCGTTTTTGGCCTTGCCGGTCCGGTGGAAGCGGGGGATGGCCCAAAGCACAAAGCTGTCAGCAGGGTCGATGGTCATCTGAAACTCCAAGAAGGCGTTCGAACCCATATAGACATAAATCTAGTAAATTGATAGTATTTATGTTGTTATAAATTTCCTTCGGAGGATTGAGGAAAATGGCCAAACTTCCGCGTTTACGCCGCCGTCAGGCGTTTGCCGCCGGCGCTTCTGCCGGTTTTGTCACGCTGTTTTCCATCGGCCGCGCCCGTGCCGCGGCGCCCTCCTCCATCACCATCGATTATGCCTATTACAGCCCGCTCAGCCTGGTTCTGAAAAATAATAACTGGGTGCAGGAAGCCCTTGGGCCCGGGATCAGTGTGAACTGGGTGTTGAGCCAGGGCAGCAACAAGGCGCTGGAATTTCTGCGCGGCCGGAGCATCGTGCTGGGTTCGGCGGCGGGTTCGGCCACGCTGCTGACGCGCGCCACCGGCACGCCGGTGCAGGCGGTGTATGTGAACGATCTGTCGGAGACCACGGCACTCGTCGCCAAGGCCCGTTCCGGCATCAAAACCCCGGCCGATCTCAAGGGCAAGCGCGTCGCGGCGACGCCCGGGACTGAACCTTATGCATTCTTGCTCCGCGCCTTGAGCGATGCACAGCTCACGGTGAATGACATTTCACTGGTGCCGTTGCAGCATCCGCTCGGCCGTGCCGCGCTCGACCGCGGAGATGTCGATGCCTGGGCGGGATTGGACCCGTTCATGGCGGAAGCGCAACTGCAGAACCATGACGTGCTGTTTTACCGTAATCCCGGCATCATCACGCCGAATGTGCTGGTCGCGCGCGACGATTTCGTTCAGGCGCATCCCGAGATCGTTTTCAAGCTGCTGCAAGCTTATGAACGAGCGCGGCGCTTTGCGTTGGAAAATCCGCAGGCCCTGGTTCCCGTTCTCGCACAGGCGGCAAATTTGCCGGTCGATGTCGCCCAGTTGCAACTCACTCGGCAGCATTTCGACATTTCGCAAATCAACGCGGATGGCCGTGCGCGGATTGCCGCGACCGGCACGCTCTTCCAAAAGCTCGGGCTGATTCCGGCGAATGTCGATGTGCAGACGGTTGTCGATCAGATGGCCGATAACCAGTTCACAGGACGCCTGGCGAATGGCTGACAAGGTGCTGGCGCCCTCGGCGGCGGAATTCACCGCCGCGGGACGGGATGCAATGCCGGTAGCAGCCGGCACCTGGCGCTGGCCGCTTGGCATCATCCTGCCAGCGATCTGCATTTTCGCCTGGCAGCTAGTGGCCGGTCTGGGCTGGGTCGGACCGGATCTGTTGCCGAGTCCGCTCACCGTGCCCCAGACGATCGTCGGCATGGCGCGCGACGGCACGTTATGGATCGATATCGGCGCCACGGCACACCGCCTTGCGTTTGGGTTCCTGTTCGGGGCCGCGGCCGCGACGCTCGCCGGCGCGCTCACCGGCGCCTTCGCCTATGGCCGCCGCCTGCTGGACCCGATGCTGCAGGCGTTGCGCAACGTGCCGTCTCTGGCCTGGGTGCCGCTCTTCATCATTTGGTTCGGCATTTACGATGTCTCGAAAATTCTGCTGATCGCGGTGGGTGTCTTTTTCCCGGTCTACCTCAACTTGATGAACGGCATTGCCGGGGTCGACCGCAAACTGATTGAGGTCGGGCGCGTGCATGGCTATGGCCGGCTGGCGCTTTTGCTGCGGGTGCAATTGCCGGCGAGTCTGCCCGCCTATCTTACCGGACTGCGCGGCGGGCTGGGGTTGGGATGGATGTTCGTCGCTTCGGCGGAAATGATGGGGGCGAGCAACGGCCTTGGCTTCATCCTCACCAATGGCGAGGAGGTCGGCCGGCCGGACCAGGTGATCGCCGCGATCTTCGCCTTTGCGCTGCTGGGCAAAGCGACCGATTGGGTGCTGGCCCAAGGCGCGCGGCGGCTGATCGCCTGGCAGGACACGATCACACTGGAGTCGGGGCGGACATGACGCAGCACGTGCATATTGCCGGCCTGACCAAAGCGTTCGGCGCCGCGCCCGCCCTTGGCCCGCTCTCGCTCACGCTGGCGGCAGAGGGGCTGACAGCCATCATCGGCCGCAGCGGCAGCGGCAAAAGCACGTTGCTGCGTTGCCTGGCCGGGCTGGAGCAGCCCAGCCAGGGCAGCGTGACGCTCGGCGGCGCGCCGATTCGCCCGGACCTGGTGGGCTACGTGTTTCAGGAACCGCGCCTGATGCCGTGGCTGAACGTGCGGCAAAACGTTGCCTTCGGCTTGCGGCATCTCCACGGCAAAATGCGGGACAATGCGGTGGACGAGGCGCTCTCTCTGGTCGGCTTGTTGCCGGCCGGGGATCTGTTGCCGAAGCAGCTTTCCGGCGGCATGGCGCAACGTGTCGCACTGGCGCGGGCGCTGGCGCCAAAGCCGGAAATCCTGCTGCTCGACGAGCCGTTCAGTGCGCTCGACCCGCTCACACGCGAGCAGATGCAGGCGCATGTGCTGCATGTCTCGCAGCATTTCAAAGCGACGATGGTGCTGATCACCCATGACATGGATGAGGCGCTGATGCTTGCCACCCGGGTGATCGCGCTGCGTGGGCCGCCGGGGCGTATTGTCGCGGACTGGGTGTTGCAACGGGAAAGCACGGCGTTCAACTTTCCGCGGGATCGTGGGCATGAGGCGTTTCAGCGTTTTCGCCGCCGGTTGACCGAAGCCTTGGAGGCCGGCGCAGATGCGATGCAGACGGCGCTTCCGGCGTGAGCCCCATCCTGTCCCGCGCGTCATGACGCGGCGCGCAATCAGCAGGAAGAAGAAGGATTTATATGTTTCAAGAACACGGGGAGACATGAAGTTTTCTCTAGAGCCGGATGATTTTAGATCGAATCGCGTAGCGATCCGCTCTAAAATCTGAATCCGCCTCTAGATATAGGCTAGAGGGCGATTCAGACTTTAAGTCGAACCCTGAAATGGTTCGACTTAAAGTCATCGCGCTCTAGGTGAGATTTATCGGTTGCACGGCCGACCGTGCGCTTTCTATAGAAAAAGCATAGAAAAAGGGAAAAATCATGCCGCGAAATCGACGCGAGACATATGGTGGGGAAGTCCCAGGCTCTGCCGCCAAAGGCTGTGAAATGCCGGCCCCGGCAGACGGCGCGAAGCGCGCTGTGGAGGAAAAACCCGATGAGGGAGATGATGGAACCCCGTCGCGGTCCGCGTTCTCGCCGCCAAACCAAACACGCCATGATTACCCGGGCTCGTAAGGCCACGCGCGGATGCCGAATCAAAATTGGCCTTTCCAGGCTGGTCCCGGATATGTCACGATTTAGTCTATTGATACAGTAGATAAAATCATATTAACTGGAGTCTTCGTCGTACACCTCCGTCAGGATGCCAAGCATGACCGTGCCCTTCACCCGTCGCCAAGCCCTGCAATTCGCTGCCCTCGGCGCCGCCGGGCTCTCCTTGCCGCGCGCCGCGCAGGCCGCACCGGACAGCCTGCTGAATGTGTCATACGATCCCACGGCGGCGCTCTGGGCCGACTACAACAAGGTCTTCACTTCCTATTGGCAGCAAAAGACCGGCACTGCCCCGACCCTGCGCTACTCCCATGGCGGCTCCGGCGCTCAGGCCCGCGCGGTGATCGAGGGGCTGCAGGCGGATGTGGTCACGTTGGCGCTGTCCTACGATATCGACGCCATCGCCAAGCGCGGCCTCATCGCCGCGAACTGGCAGTCGCGCCTGCCGGATAACAGCACGCCTTATACCAGCACGATCGTCTTCCTCGTCCGCGAAGGAAACCCCAAGAACATCAGGGACTGGAGCGATCTCATCAAGCCGGGCGTCCAGGTCATCACGCCGAACCCGAAAACCTCCGGGGGCGCCCGCTGGAACGTGCTCGCCGCTTGGGCCTATGCGCTCAAGGCGAACGGCAACAACCCGGCGGCAGCGAAGGCCTATCTCAAATCCTTCTTCGCCAATGTTCCGGTGCTCGACACCGGGGCGCACGGTGCCACGCTCACCTTCACCCAGCGCGGCATCGGCGACGTTCTGGTCGGCTGGGAGAGCGATGCCTATCTCTCCATTGCCCAGGCCGGCCGCGGAAAGTTCCAGGTGGTGCTGCCGTCGGTCTCGATTCTGGCGGAACCGCCGGTCGCGGTGGTCGACGCGAATGTCGACCGGCACGGCACCAGGGCGCTGGCCACCGCCTATCTCGAATATCTCTATACGCCGACGGGCCAGGACGTGATTGGCCGCAATTTCTTCCGGCCGCGTGACCCCGCTTCCCTGGCGAAATATGCTCATCAGTTTCCTCAGCTCGACCTCGTCACGGTTGCGCAGTTCGGCGGTTGGGCCAAGGCGCAGCCGGAATTCTTCGCCGATGGCGGGATTTTCGACCAGGTCTATGCAGGCTGACTGAATTCCGATGAGCGCTACCACCTCCCGTTCGCGCCGCGTTACGTGGCGGGAGCCGAGCATCCTGCCCGGTTTTGCGCCGAGCCTGACCTTCACGTTGCTTTGGCTCGGAATCATCGTTGTCGGCCCGCTCGCGGTCATGTTGTGGTTCACCGCCGGCCTCGGTTGGCGCGGTTTTCTGCACATCGTGCTGCGCCCGCGCGTGCTGGCCGATTTGCGCGTGACGGTGGGCAGTGCGCTCATCGCCAGTCTTGCCAATCTGTTGTGCGGCCTGCTCATCGCCTGGGTGCTCAGCCGCTACCGCTTTCCCCTGCGCCGCATCGCCGATGCGCTGGTGGACCTGCCCTTCGCGCTGCCGACGGCGGTCGCGGGAATCACGCTGACGGCGCTGTATTCGCCCAACGGTTGGATTGGAAAAATACTCGATCCAAACGGCATGGCTATCCTCAAGGCTAGCGGCCTGCAGTGGATCGGTCTGATTTCAGAAAAGGATCGTTCGATTGCGTTCACGCCCCTGGGCATCTGCATCGCACTCACGTTCATCGGGCTGCCGTTTGTCGTACGCACCGTACAACCCGTGCTGCAGGACCTTGACCAGGAGGTCGAAGAGGCAGCCATCAGTCTTGGCGCCAGCCGTGCGCAGACTTTTCGTTTTGTCATCCTGCCGACCCTGACGCCGGCACTCTTGACCGGCTTTGCGCTGGCGTTCGCGCGGGCACTGGGCGAGTACGGATCGGTCGTCTTCATCGCCGGAAATATGCCGATGAAGACAGAGGTCGTTCCGCTGCTGATCATCACCCGGCTGGAGCAGTATGACTACGTCGGCGCGACGGCGATTGCCGCCACGATGCTGCTAGTTTCATTCCTGATGCTTTTGATCGTTAATATCGTGCAATGGTGGAGCACCC
>NZ_DATLPB010000103.1:0-3622 GCF_035535915.1 Acidocella sp. | reverse complement strand
GAAATCTCCCCCAGGCGTGTGCATGATGCCCCAAGGTTCGGCGCGCGTGTCCATGATCGCTCCGTCGGTCCCCAGGAGATACGCTCGGACCGAGGACGTGCCCCAATCGAGCGCCAGCAGAGGCGGTCTTCCGGTCATTGCGTTCCCCCAGAGGCTCGGTGGCCTATTGGGGAGCACCCTAACGCGGTAACCGGCCTCTCGGCCAGAGCGGGACGGCGCGCTGCCTCTGCGCTCCCACGGCTCCGACATCGCTGCCACCGGCATTTCCGGCTCGATCTGCTCGAGCACTAGGCAAACGCGGACCGCGCCCGGCTAACACGTGAATGAACAATGGGTTGGGTGGAGCGGATTCCGCTGGTGGGCCAGCAGTCCTTCCCTACGTGACACACAATGTGTGCGCCGCGTGCATCAAACCGCGTCGGCAAGAGAGGAGGACCTGATGAGCGAGAATAAGCAGGAAGCCACTCTACCTGACAGCGCTCTGGCTGACGCGCCGTTGGTGGAACACGAAGTGATCGCAACGCGCGGCAATATCCATCGCTGGATCGAGCCCTGGTACGGCGCCTATGCCATTCTTGGCGCGCTGGCCTCGGGCCTCGCGGTCATCTCCATCCCGCTGGTCATCACCGCCGGCGGCGGCAGTGCCACGGGAATCGGCTGCACCATCGCCGCGCAAAACATCGGCGCGCTCTTCGCGCCTTTCTGGGGCGCGGTCGCCGACCGGACACGCGCCTATCGCATGGTGTTTTTCCTCGGCTTTATCCTGATAGCGCTCGGCTTTGCCGGCTTGTCCAGCCTGCGCGGCCTGGACGCCTGGACCGGCTGCGCCTTCCTCATCGGCTTTGGCACCGGCGCTTCCAACACCGTTGCCAGCCTGTTCGTCGTCGAATTTGCGCCCAAGGCGGAATGGGGGCAGCGGATCAGCTGGATGCAGACATTCAACGCGCTCGGCTCCGTGCTGGGCATGGCAGTGGCGGGACTGCTGGCGCCGCATTTCGGCACGCTGCTTGCTGCTTTGCTGGTAATCCCGGCGCTCATCCTCGGTAACCGCGGCTTGCCGGTGCCGAGCAGCCGATTCCACGTTGCGCGGCCGCATCTACGCCCGGCGGAGTGGATGCATTTGATGCATCGGGGAGGGCCGAACGCCGCCTCGGTGGTCGCACATCTGCACCGCCTGCGCCTGAGCGACCTGACGGCGTTGCGCGGCGCCGTCAGCTCCCGATTTGGCATGTTCCTGCTCAGCTGGTTCCTGTTCTCCTTGGCGGTATCCTCCTTCAGCTCGCTCTATCCGGTGCTGATGCAAAAAAGCTTTTCCGTCTCCGTGGCGCAATCCGCACTGCTGATGTCAATCGCCACGGCGCTCAGCATCCCGCTCTATAACGTGGCCGGACGGCTGATCGGGCGCCGCGGTCCAACCGCCGTGCTGGGCCTCGGCATTGCCGGCCGTGTGGTCGGCTTGGCGGGGCTGGGAGCGGTCGGCTTCCTGCATCTGCCGGGGGCAATCGTGCCGGTGTTCATCCTGTTCGGCCTCTATCAGGGGATCTGGCCGCTATTGAGCGTCGCCTCTAACGACCTGGCGGCCGAGTTGGCGCCGTTTGGCGAGGGCGCGGCGATGGGCCTGTTCAACGCCGTGGCTGCCATCGCTTCCGCGGCCGGCGCCATCGCCGGCGGTGTGGTCGCGGATCGGTTCGGCTATCCCGCGGTCAGCCTCTTCGCCGCCATTGGCGTTGGCGCGGCGTTTGCCTGCGTGGTGGCGCTTGGCCGCCGCAGCAACCGTGTCGCCGCATCCGCGTAGGTCACAGCGGCATCGGCTGGCACCATCAGTGCCGCCTTCGCAACGCCACGCGAAATCCCGCTCGGCGGGGGGTATATTCATTGCATCACGCAGCAGCCAAAGCGTAAGGAAGGCCAGGGCTCTGCCCTGGACCCGCTGGGGCCGAAAGGCCCCAGACCCCATAAATTTCCAGTACTATGTAGTAGCGGCCACAACGCCGGGGTCGATCTTTATGAGCCCGAGACGGGCGAGCTCGATCTGCCGGGTACGGTGAGAGTAGTGCGCCTGCCAGAATTCAAAGTCGGTTCGGCGTGATTCCACGCATTTTCGTTCGATGATACGCATTGCTGCAATCTTGCTTTCCGTCGAGGTTTTTAGACCAAAAACGATGCCGGCCAAGTCCTCAAATCGGTATTTGAGTTTTCGGACCTCCTTGCTCTCCAGATTTTCAAGACTGGAAGACAGGATAATGCGGTGTTCGTTTTCGTATGACCACTGCGGTAACTTGGTGCGATAGATTGAAAAAAATTTCCGCCAATACTCTTCGCGCCATTTCGCTTCGTCGCTGAACAGCGTCGTCGCGACGTCACTAAGCTCACCGTTTTGACCTGCGTACCAGAAATTTTTGAGCTTTGGTTTAGGAAGGCGGCCGAGCGACTCAAAAAAATCGATTTCCGGAAATTCTGAAGTGTATCTGATGGGTTCAAAGGGGTGAGCCACATAGCTGTAGCCCACGTGATTGTTTCCACCCCATGACGTTGCCTTGTAAAGGTCGAGGCCGGCCCCACCGGTGTTGTTCGGTTTTCCTCTAAATTTTAGGCACATGCCCTGATGGCCATCGCCGTAGTGACCCCACATCGCCGCGTTGGTTGGATCGGTCACAAAACATGCGGCGTGCCACTCGGGGTACAGCAAGCGCTCGAGCGCAGTTACGTAATAGGTCGGAAAATCATGGGCGATGAAGAGCCAAGACCGTCGATCCTCGGGAACGGGGTTATTGAGTTCGTGGATGAGAGCAAGCTGCTGGGTAATGTTCTCAGTTATGAAGAAGAGCACCTTGGCATCGTCGTCGGCCAAGGAGTGCAGCCGCAGGATTTCTGGCACTGTCGCCATTACCTCGGCGGAGAGTTCCGCCATGCCGCTTGTCGACTTCATCAGCTTGAGTCCATTGTCTTCAAAAAACTCGACGACAGTCGTGAGGATCGAAAAATGAATTAGGCGAAGGTAATATGTCAGTTCATCTCGCCTGACGGCTTTTCGGGTCTCTGACAAGTTGTTGAGCAATGGGTCGGCTGCTTCGTGATTGAAGAATGCATTGCAGGCCCGACCATAGATTTCTCGAATTGGCGCTACCGGAAGATCGATATCAGTCTCGTAGACAAGATTGCCCGCGTTCTTAGGAGTAAATTCCTTGCCCAGAAACGCCACCAATGACACAGTCCTCGTTAGACAAAGCAGGTAGTGCCTGAACAGATTTCGCCAGACGATCCGATCCCCGCGCCAGACGACATCCTTGAATCCTTCGAGTGGGTCGTTCAACTCGTTGAGTGTAGGGAAATATATCTCCTGATTTTCAAGCTCATGGTAGCCGTCAAGAAGGGCAGAGGTCGGGCGAAAACGATAGAAATGGTCCGGCATGTGTCCCTCCAGCGGGCCAGGCGTCTGAAGTCGGAACTCAACGTGGGCTGCGCACGGTTCTATGGGTTAGTTAAGTAATCATGTCAGCGATATATATTAACTTTATGAAACGGATCTGCGCAATATCTGCTGAGAATTGGAGACGGGGGCCTTACCTTAAAGCGCCTGCCTGAACGTCAAATTAATCCGCGCGCGTCCTGTTAGCGGATG
>NZ_DATLPB010000102.1:0-26473 GCF_035535915.1 Acidocella sp. | reverse complement strand
CTCAGGCCCAGCGTAACCAAAAGTTTTTGCGCCGCTTTTTTCAAAAAGCGGCCGCTTTCTAAAATCCCCTTCGAGGAAAAGAGAGTGGACCAATGGTGAACAAAGTATACGCAGACGCCAGGGCGGCGCTGGCCGGCTTGTTGAAGGACGGCATGCTGATCCATTCCGGCGGATTCGGCTTGTGCGGCATCCCCTCGGCGCTGATCGAGGCGATCCGGGAGTCGGGGGTGCGCAACCTCACCATCGTCTCCAACAATGCCGGAATCGATGGCGCCGGGCTCGGCATTCTGCTCGAGAGCCGGCAGGTGAAAAAAATGATCTCGTCCTATGTCGGCGAGAACCAGACTTTCATGAACCAGTTTCTCGCTGGGGAGCTGGAGATCGAGTTCAATCCGCAGGGCACGCTGGCGGAGCGCATCCGCGCCGGCGGTGCCGGAATCCCGGCTTTTTTCACCGCCACCGGCTATGGCACCGACATTGCCGAGGGCAAGGAGACGCGGGAATTCGACGGCCGCCATTACGTGATGGAGCGCGGCCTGTTCGCCGACCTCGCCATCGTCCACGCTTACAAGGGCGATACCGAGGGCAACCTCGTCTATCGTAAGACCGCGCGCAATTTTAACCCAATGATGGCCACGGCGGCGAAGATCACCGTGGCGGAGGTCGAGCACCTGGTGGCGCCGGGTGAGATTGACGGCGACCACATCATAACCCCGGGCGTGTTCATCAAGCGCATCGTCAAGCTCGACCATGTCGACAAGCGCATCGAGCACCGCACCGTTCGCCGGAGGAACGCATAATGCCGTGGAACAGGGATGAGATGGCGGCCCGCGCCGCGCGCGAGTTGCAAGACGGGTTCTATGTGAATCTCGGCATCGGCATTCCGACCCTGGTCGGCAACCATATTCCCGAGGGCGTTTCCGTGCAGCTGCATTCGGAGAATGGCATGCTCGGCATGGGGCCGTTTCCGTATGAGGGCGAGGAAGATGCCGACCTCATCAATGCCGGCAAGCAGACGGTGACGGAAATTCCCACCACCGCCTTTTTCGATTCCGCCGCCAGCTTTGCGATGGTGCGCGGCGGACATATCGATATCTCGATTCTCGGCGCCTTGCAGGTGTCGGAGACCGGCGATCTCGCCAACTGGATGATCCCCGGCAAAATGGTCAAAGGCATGGGCGGTGCCATGGATCTCGTCGCCGGCGTGCCGCGCGTCGTGGTGGTGATGGAGCACAGCGCCAAAGGTGCGCCGAAAATCCTCAAAGAATGCACGTTGCCGCTCACCGGCAAGGGCGTGGTCGGCATGATCATCACCGATCTCGCCGTGTTCGAGGTGGACAAGACCAAAACCCCGGCGTTGACGCTGATCGAACACGCGCCGGACGTGGCGGTCGAGGAAATCCGCGCGCAGACCGGGGCGGATTTCGAAGTTAGATAGAGAAGAAGGAAGAAAGTGGCCGCTTTTTGAAAAAAGCGGCGCAAAAACTTTTGTTATGCTGGGCCATGGGCTGTATCGGCGACGCAGTCTCAGGCCCAGCATAATAAAGTTTTTTTGCTACTTTTTGTTCACAAAAAGTAGCCTTGCTTCCTTACTTGCCTTCCGCCGCGCGCGCCTGTTCTTCCGCCGCCAGTTCCTTTTTCGACAATTTGCCGACCAGGGTTTTGGGCAGGGAATCGCGGATTTCCACGAATTTCGGGCATTCGATCTTGTTCAGATGCTGTTGCAGGAAGGCGAGGATTTCGGGCGCCGTGGCGCTGGCGCCCGGGCGCAGCGTGACGAACAATTTTGGCGACTGGCCGCGATATTTGTCCGGCACGCCGATCGCCACCGCGTCCTGCACGGCTGGGTGCCGGTAGGCCGCGTCTTCGATCACGCGCGGATAGACGTTGTAGCCGCCGCAGAAGATCAGGTCTTTGATGCGGTCGACGATGAACAGATAGCCGTCTTCGTCGCAATAGCCGATATCGCCGGTGCGCAGCGCGCCGTCCACGAACGCCTGTGCCGTCTCCTCCGGGCGTTTGTAGTAGCCGCGCATCACCTGCGGTCCGCGCACGCAGATCTCGCCATGCGTCCCCGGCGGCAGGACGTTTTCCGGGTGGTCCGGATCGCGGATTTCGATCACCGTGCCGGCCAGCGCCTGGCCGATCGACCCGCGCCGGCTCGCCCCGATCCGGTTGAAGGAGACCACCGGCGAGGCCTCCGAGAGGCCGTAACCTTCCAGCAACGGCCGGCCGGTGAGGCGTTCGAACCGGTCGATGGTTTCGCCGGCCAAGGGCGCGCCGCCGGAGATGCCGAATTTGACGCTGCCAAGATCGTTTTGTTGCGCGGCTTCCACGGCATTGCAGATGGCGGTGAACAAAGTGGGCACGCCCGGCAGCAGCGTCGGGCGGCGGCGGCGCAGGGTTTGCATCAGCAGCTTGAGGTCGAGCCGGGGCAGGAGCAGCAATTCGGCGCCGATGGCGAGGCCGAAATTCATCACGGCCGTCATCGCGAAGACATGGAAGAACGGCAGCACGGCGAGGATTCGCTCCTGGCCTGGCCTGAGTCCGTCCATCATTGCCTGTGCTTGGCGCACATTGGCCAGGATGTTGGTGTGGGTGAGCATGGCCGCTTTCGGCGTGCCGGTGGTGCCGCCGGTGCTTTGCAGCACGGCGATGTCGTGGGCCGGGTCGATGCGCACGGCCACCAGCGGGTCGGCGCTGGCGATCAGCGCCGCGAATGCCATGTAAGGCGCATGTTGCGGCAAGCTCGCCAACTCCTGGCGTTTGAAGAGCCGGAGCAGTTGCCCTTTCACCAGCGGTAGGGCGGCGGTGAGGGAGCAGACGATGACGCGGCTGAACAGGCCCCGCCCGACCAGCCGGGCGATCTTCGTCTGGATGGCGACAACGTCGATCGAGACGATGAGCGAGGTTTCCGTTTCGCCGGCCTGAGCGGCGATTTCATCTTCCGTGTAAAGCGGGTTGAAATTCACCACGGTGCCGCCGGCCTTCAGGATGGCGTAGTACATGATGACGAAATACGGGCAGTTTGGCAGGCACAGACCGACCTTCACGCCCTTGGCGACGCCCAGCTTTTGCAGCCCCGCGGCGGCGCGGTTGGTGAGGCGGCCGAGTTCGGCGTAGCTGTAGCGGCGGCCGAGAAAATCCAGCGCGATATTGTCGCTGAAATGGCGCACGGCGGTGTCGAGCAGTGTGAAGGCGGGTTCGCGCGGCGCCGTGAAAACCGCCGGATCGGGCGCCGCTTGGCCGTCCATCGTTACCTCTCCTCGATGCTGCGGGAGACGGTGGCAGTCGCGATGAAGTGGAACTCCAAGCCAGAGCCGTCGCGCTCCCGATTCAGGATGCGTTTTATGTTCCTGACATTCACGGCGGCCGGGCGCTGAAATTTCAGCGTGGCGAGACGTGGCGCTTCCCTGCCGTAATGCCGGAAGCTCGTCATGCGGCGGCCGCTGCCGTCAAAGAGACAAACAATATAAAAATAATACTGACATTCCGGTAGTCGGTTGTTGGGCCCCGGTCACCAGAGGGGCGCGACCGGGACTCAACTGGAAGTTGTTTTTGTTGTCACAACCTCAGGAAATTTAGATGCAGACGCAAAACGAACATAAGTTGCGAGGAATTTGGGCTCGCGCGTTACGCCGCCGCGCCTGCATGCTGGTTTTTAGACCGCCTTAAGGTTGATCGCCGCGGCCTTGCCACGCTCCATGGCAATGTCGAAGGTCACTTTTTGGCCTTCGTTGAGGCCGCGAAGACCCGCGGATTGCACGGCGGTGATGTGCACGAACACGTCTTTTCCACCATCCTGCGGAACAATGAAGCCATATCCTTTGGTGGTGTTGAACCACTTCACGGTGCCAGTAGCCATAATCTCGTCGTCGCTCCTAAATTTTAGACCCGCCGCGCGCCTGTCGCACGGATAAAAGGGCACAAACGGCTTATGGTTGTCTTGTTGCGTCTCATTTTTTTTTTAGGCGCCCCTCCAAGCCAAGTCCGATTGCCATTAAATTTCACGCAGAAACGTAAGAGATTGTCAACGACTTCGTGAGGGCAAGCTACGACTTCTTGAGAAATGTCGATCGATGCCGGCGCGTTGCGGCAAGGGTTCGTGATCATCCGTGCGGGCAGCGGGAGATTCGCGGGCGCGCCGATTTCCGCAGGCTTCCGGCGGCAGCTAAATTTTGGCATAATGTCAATCGAACATAAGGGGGGAACGAGATGTCTGACGCGGATATTATAGCTGTCAAACCCGAAATCGCGGCGACGGCTCTCGTAACGAGATCGCAATATGATGACATGTACGCGCGCGCGGCGCACACGCCGGACGCGTTTTGGGCGGAGGAATGTCAGCGTATCACCTGGATGAAGGCACCGACCAAGATCAAGAACAGCTCGTTCACGGGCGACGTCTCCATTAAATGGTTCGAAGACGGTACGTTGAACGCCGCGGCGAACTGCCTGGACCGGCATCTCGCGACGCGGGGCGACCAGGTGGCCATTATCTGGGAAGGCGACGACCCGAACATGTCAAAAAAAGTCACCTATCGGGAACTGCACGAACAGGTATGCCGTTTTGCCAATGCGCTTGAGCAAAAAGGCATCAAGAAGGGCGACGTCGTGACCATCTATCTGCCGATGGTGGTCGAGGCCGCGGTGGCGATCCTTGGCTGCGCGCGCATCGGCGCCATCCATTCCGTGGTGTTCGGCGGCTTCTCCCCCGATTCACTGGCGAACCGCATCCAGGATTGCGGGTCCGTGGCCTTGATCACCGCCGATGAAGGCCGCCGGGGTGGGCGCAAGGTGGCGTTGAAGCTGAATGCCGACGAGGCGCTGAAGGCCTGCCCGAGCGTGAAAAACGTGATCGTCGTGAAAGTGACCGGCGGTGACGTGCCGATGCAGGCGGGCCGGGACGTGTGGTATGAAGATGTCTGCGCCGCGGCCGCGCCGCAGCACCAGGCAGCGGAGATGAACGCCGAAGATCCGCTGTTCATCCTCTACACCTCCGGCTCCACCGGCAAGCCGAAGGGCGTTCTGCATACCACCGGCGGCTACATGGTGTGGGCCAGTTTCACGCATCAATATGTTTTCGATTATCACCCGGGTGAGGTTTACTGGTGCACCGCCGATGTCGGCTGGGTCACCGGCCACACCTATATCGTCTATGGGCCGCTTGCGAACGGCGCCACCACGCTGATGTTCGAAGGCGTGCCGAACTATCCAGACAGCTCGCGCTTCTGGCAGGTCATAGATAAACATCGGGTTAATATTTTTTACACTGCGCCGACCGCGATTCGTGCCCTGATGCGCGATGGTGAGGGACCGGTGATGAAAACATCCCGTAAATCCCTGCGGGTTTTGGGGTCTGTTGGCGAGCCGATCAATCCCGAGGCCTGGTATTGGTACTACCGCGTGGTTGGCGATCACCGTTGCCCGATCGTCGATACGTGGTGGCAGACGGAAACCGGCGGCATCCTCATCACCCCGCTCGTCGGCGCCATCGCCCAGAAGCCCGGCTCGGCGACCTTGCCGCTGCCAGGCGTCAAGCCGGTGCTGGTCGATGGCGAAGGCCATGAGTTGGTCGGCGCGATCGAGGGCAACCTGTGCATCGCCGATAGCTGGCCGGGGCAGATGCGCACCGTTTACGGCGACCACGCGCGTTTCGTGCAGACCTATTTCTCGACCTTCAAGGGCCTATATTTCACCGGCGACGGCGCCCGCCGCGACGCCGACGGCTATTACTGGATCACCGGCCGCGTCGATGACGTCATCAACGTGTCCGGCCACCGCATGGGCACTGCCGAAGTGGAATCCGCGCTGGTGGCGCACGCCCTGGTCGCCGAGGCCGCCGTGGTCGGCTACCCGCACGACATCAAGGGCCAGGGCATCTATGCTTACGTAACCCTGATCGCCGACGCGACGCCGAGTGAGGAGTTGCGCCGCGAGCTGGTGGCCTGGGTGCGCAAGGAAATCGGCCCGATCGCCGCGCCCGACGTGATCCAATGGGCGCCGAGCCTGCCGAAGACCCGCTCCGGCAAGATCATGCGCCGCATCTTGCGCAAGATCGCCGCCAACGAGACTGACAGCCTGGGCGACACCTCCACGCTGGCTGATCCGGGCGTGGTGAACGATCTGGTGGACAACCGGGCGGTTTGAGAAAGGAGGAAAGGTAAGAAAGGAAGCGCTACTTTTTGTGAACAAAAAGTAGCAAAAAAACTTTGATTACGACGCTGGGCCATGGGCGTTGTCCCTGACAAAGCCCATGGCCCAGCGTCGTAAAAGTTTTTGCGCCGCTTTTTTCAAAAAGCGGCCACTTGCTTGCTTCCTTTATGCCCGCGCCAGGAAACCGACCAGCCGCTCCGCCTCGGTGACGATCGGTTCGGCGATGGCGGCGGCGCGGCGCGCGCCGGCCTGCAGGATCTGATCCAGGCCGGTGGGGTCGGTCAGGTAGTCGCGGGTTCTCGCGCCGATCGGCGCGAGATGGGCGATCAGCGCTTCAGCGAGCTGTTCCTTGAACGGGCCGAAGCCGGAGCCGGCGAAGCGGTGCAAAATTTCCTGCGGCGTTTGCCCCAGGATGGCGGCGTAGATGCCGATCAGGTTGCGCGCTTCCGGGCGTTCCGCGAGCTGGTCGAGCTGCTCGGGCAAGGGCTCTGAATCGGTTTTCGCGCGGCGGATTTTCGCCGCGATCATGTCCGAATCATCGGTAAGGTTGATGCGCGACTGGTCCGACGGGTCGGATTTCGACATTTTCTTCATCCCATCGCGCAGGCTCATCACGCGGGCGGATTCTTTGAGCACCAGCGGCTCGATGCGCGGGAAGAAGGTGCTGGAAAAATCATGGTTGAATTTTTCCGCGATGTCGTTGGCGAGCTCGAGATGCTGGAGCTGGTCATCGCCCACGGGCACCTTGGTGGCGTGATAGGCGTGAATGTCGGCGGCCATCAGGTTCGGGTAGACATACAGGCCGGTGGACACGGCTTCCCGGTCCTTGCCGGCCTTGTCCTTGAACTGGGTCATGCGGTTGAGCCAGCCGATGCGGGCGACGCAGTTGAAAATCCAGGCCAGGCGCGCATGGGCGGAGACCGCCGACTGGTGGAACAGGATGCTGCGCTCAGGGTTGATGCCGCAGGCCAGCAGCACCGCGGCCATCTGGCGCGTCTGTTCGCGCAAGGCGGCGGGCTCCTGGAACACCGTGATGGCGTGCATGTCGACGAGGCAGAAGACGCATTCATCCGCGCCGTCCTGCAAGGCGACCCAGTTGCGGATCGCGCCGAGATAATTGCCGAGGGTGGCGATGCCCGTAGGTTGGATGCCGGAAAAAATGCGTGCCATGGAAGGGTTGTTGTCCCGGTTTTTAACGCCGGTCAACCGGCCACGGCCTTGCGGCGCCGGCGCCGCAGCAGGGCGGAGAGTTCCGCGAAGTCGAAGGCGCGGATGAGAAAACCGCAGCCGAAATAGGCGACCCCGCCCACCAGCGTGAGGAGCAGGAATTCAGGTATGGTGGTGGTCTTGCCGGGGGGCAACAGACGTTCAGCGCCATATAGTGCCGCCGCCATCGCCGCCCCGGCCAGCAACAAACGGGGGATGCGCCGTTTCGCCAGGGCGTCGAACGTGAAATGGCCGCGCCGGCGCAAAATCAGCGCCAGCAGCAAAGCGTTGCAGGCGGAGGAAAGGCTGGTCGCCAAAGCCGGGCCGACGGCCTTGAGCGGGTGCATGAACAGGAGATTCATGGCGAGATTCAGCACCACCGCCAGCACGCCGATTTTCAGCGGCGTCATGGTGTCGCCGCGGCCGAAGAAACCCGGCGTGAGGATTTTCACCAGGGCGAAAACCGGCAGGCCGATGGCGAAGGCGGCCAGCGAATACCCCGCCAGTACGGCGTTATGGGCGGTGAAATGGCCGCGCACGAAGAGCACGTCCATCACCGGCCGCGCCGCTACCGCCAGGCCGATGGCCGCCGGCAAGGTCAGCATCAGAACGGATTCGAAGGCGCGATTGAGCGAGGCCATGGCGCTGTCTTCCTCGCCCAGGGCGATATGCCTAGTGATCGCCGGCAGCAGGGCGGTGCCGGCGGCGGTGCCGATCACCCCCAGCGGCAATTGGTTCACACGGTCGGCATAATATAAAATCGACACCGACCCGGCCGGCAGCAACGTGCCGATGATGATGTCGATGGAGACATTGAGCTGCGTCACGCCGGCGCCGACCAGCCCCGGCGCCATGCGACGGAACAGCGTTCTCATGCGTGGCGTGAGCTTGGGCTTCGGCACGGTGAGGCGCATGCCCGCGCGGCGCATGGCAATGATCAGCAGCAGCATTTGCGCCACGCCGGAGACCGTCACGCCCCAGGCCAACGCGTAGCCCGGATTGGCCATGTAGGGTGTCAGCGCCAGCATGAAGACGATGGAGAACACGTTGAACAATACCGGGGCGGCGGCCGCGGCGGCGAAGCGCCCCATCGCGTTCAGCACGCCTGAGAACAAAGCGGTGAGGCAGACGAAGAACAGGTAAGGGAACATGATCCGCGTCAGCACAACCGCCAGCGCGAACTTGCCATGATTGCCGGCAAAGCCCGGCGCCAGCACATAGAGCAGCCAGGGCATGAAAATCTCGCCCAGCACGGTGAGGGTGCCAAGCCAGAAGATCATCACCGCGGTGGCTTCCTCGGCAAAGCCGGTCGCGGCTTCCAGCCCCTCCTGGTGCAGGATGGTGGAGATCGAGGGCACGAAAGCGGCGTTGAAGGCGCCTTCGCCGAACAGGCGGCGGAACAAATTGGGCAGGCGCAGGGCGACGAAGAACGCATCCGCCACCGGGCCGGTGCCCATTACGGCGGCAATCAATATGTCCCGGACAAAGCCGAGAATGCGGCTCGCCATCGTCCACATTCCCACCGTCATCGCACCGCGCATCATGGGAGAGGCTCTAGAGGATTATCGACGTACGATAAACCTTTCAGAAGGAAGGAAGCGGCCGCTTTTTGAAAAAAGCGGCGCTAAAACTTTTGTTTTGCTGGGCGAAGGGGCTGAAGGTTCCGGCAGTGCGTAGCACCGCTGGAATAGCCCAGGAGGGCATGGGCTTTGTCAGCGACAACGCCCATGGCCCAGCATAAATAAAGTTTTTTTGCTACTTTTTGTTCACAAAAAGTAGCGCTTCCCTCGCTTCCTAACCTACGGGAACCAGATCCGTGCCGTTCCATTGTTGGAGCGCAACGAAGCTGCGCGTGTTCTGGCCGTCATGGTCGAACGCCACGCCCCAGCCATTCGCCAGCCCGCCTTGGGCGATGTCGGTGGCGCGCAACGCGTCCAGCAGTTTCGCCGGGTCGCCGCGCACCGTGCCGAGTGTGTCGAAGACGAGTTTGGCGCCGACATAGGCGGCCAGGCTTTGCGGCCCGCGCGGCGCCATGCCGTAGCGGCGCTGGTAGGCGTCGGCGACCGCGGCGGCGGCAGGCGGATAGAACGGGGCGGCCACCACCAAGGTACCCTCGAAGAGCGGGCCGAGCGCGGCGCCGGTTTCGCGCAGCGCGTAGCCGTCGCCGCAGCCGAGCAAAGCTGCCGGTTTCCAGGCCTGGCCGCGCATCGCCAGGAAGAAGGCCAACACGTCGTGGGGGCCGGCGGCGTGCAGCACGATCTCAGCGCCGGCCCGTTTCAGCCGCCCGGCCGGCGCGAAGAGGTCGGCCACGTCGGGGGCGTAGCCGATCGCCAGCTGGATCGTCAGGTTGGCGTTTTTCAGCGCGGCGGTGGCGGCGGCGGCGATCGCCGCACCCGTCGCCCCGGTGTTGTACAGCAGCCCGATTTTGCGCCCCGCGAACCGCTCCTGGATCGTGCGCGCCGCGAAATTGCCGATCGTCGTCGTGGTCGGCGCGGTGCGGAGCAGAAAATGAAATCCGCGCGTGGTGATGCCGGCGGCCGGCGCGTTGAGCTCGATGAACGGCACCTGCGCCAGCTCCGCCGCCGCCGAACCGGGGAAGGAGAGGTCGGAGGCGCCGCCGCTCAGCACCAGCCCGGCATGGCTGGCGGTGATCAGCCCGTTCACCGAAGCCGTGGCCTGGGCGGGGTTGGAGGCATCGGCACTGACCAGCGCGACCGGCTTGCCGGCGATGCCGCCTGCCTGGTCGGTGGCGTCGGCGGCCAGCCGGATGCCGCGCAGGCATTCATCGCCGATCAGCGAGAGATCGCCGGAAAGTGGCAGCGCCGCGCCGATCACCGGGGGCGGCGGGGCGGCTTGTTGTGGCTGCGGATTGGCGGCCCGCGCCGCGCCGGCCGCGAGCAGCCCGGCGCCGGCGAGCAGCGCGCGGCGGGATAAGTCTGGCATGAAGGCAACCTCGCACCTGCCCGGAACCGCGGCAAGCGGCGGGCACCTCTTGACGGAACCGCGCCGGCTGCCGAGCTTGCGCGTCATGACCCAAATTCCCGCCACCATGCGTTTCATCGATGTCGCCCGCCCCGGCGGGCCGGAAGAATTGCGGCTCGGCCAGACCGCGACGCCACGCCCGAAAGCGGATGAAGTCCTGATTCGCGTGCAGGCGGCGGGGGTGAACCGGCCCGATATCCAGCAACGCAAGGGCGCCTACCCGCCGCCGCCGGGGGCCAGCCTTATTCTGGGCCTGGAAGCGGCGGGCGAAATCGTCGCCTGCGGCGCGGACGTGACAGGCTTTGCCATCGGCGACCGGGTCACCGCTTTGTGCAATGGCGGCGGCTATGCCGCGTATGTGGCGGTGCCGGCGACGCAGTGCCTGCCCTGGCCGCAGGGCTTCGACGCCATCCAGGCCGCCTGCCTGCCGGAAAATTATTTCACCGTATGGGCCAATCTGTTCGATCTCGGCCGGCTCGGGCCGGAAGAGATGCTGCTGGTGCATGGCGGCACGTCCGGCATCGGCATCACCGCGATCCAGATGGCGCGGGCGCAAGGTTCGAAAGTGTTCGCGACCGCCGGCTCGGCGGAGAAATGCGCGTTCGTCGAGACACTCGGCGCCACGGCGATCAATTACCGCACCGAGGATTTTGCCGCCGTGATCGCCGCCGCCACCGAGACCCGCGGTGTCGACGTGGTGCTGGACATGGTCGGCGCGCCCTATACCGAACGCAATTTGCGTGCCCTGGCGCGGCAGGGCCGGCTCGTGCAGATCGCCTTCATGCAGGGCAGCGTGGTGCAAAACCTTGATCTGTTGCCGGTGATGACCAAGCGGCTGACGATCACCGGCTCGACCATGCGGCCGCGCAGCAGCGCGGACAAAGGCGCGATCGCCAAGGCGCTGCGCACCTGCATCTGGCCGCTTCTGGAGGCCGGGCGTTTCGCGCCGGTGGTCAACCGGGTGTTCCCGCTGGACCAGGCGGCGGCGGCGCATGCTCTGATGGAGAGCAGCGCGCATATCGGCAAGATCGTGCTCGACGTTGCTGGTTAAGCAAGAGAGGAAGACTACTTTTTGTGAACAAAAAGTAGCAAAAAAACTTTGTTATGCTGGGCCTGAGGCTGCGTCGCCGCCAATGCCCATGGCCCAGCATAAAAGAAGTTTTTGCGGCGCTTTTTTCAAAAAGCGCCCACTTTCTTCGCTTTGTGAAGCCGGCCGCTGGCATGATTGACGTCAAATCGGTCTCTGCCCCGGCGGGCGAGGTGCTGCATCTCATCGCCGCGCCGCCCTCTGCCCTGCCCACCGTGACGCGGCGGGATCTGGAGCAGGCCTGGGAGGCGGCGCAGCTTGCCGGCGCGGCGCCGCCCCGCTTCTTCCGCTTCGCGCAGGCCGGGGGCCCGCCCGTGGAATTGCGGCTGCAGGACCGTGACGCCGCCGCCTGGGCCGCCGCCGTGGAGCGCAGTGCCGGGCTTTCCTCCCCGTACGGTATATCCATTTGCCTGCGGCTATTGGCGCTCGTCGCCCTGATGGCCGAAGCCGAATGGGCGCGCGGCTGGTTCGTTTTGCGCCGCGACGGGGCGGACATCCGCCCGGAGCTATGGCATGCCGCCGCGTTGGTGACGCTCAACGACAGCGGGGGCTTTGACGAAACCGACCTGCGCGCTTTATTGCCCGAGCAAAGCGAGCGCTTGCGCCCGGCCCGGCCGGGCTGAGCTGCGGTGCCGGATCAGCCTGGATAGGACTCGATGAAACAGATTCTTTTGGCCGCCCTGGTTTGTGGAACGCTGGCGGGGTGCGCCGCATCGCCGCCGGAAACGTCGGCCCAGCAGGCCGATGACGCCACCTGCACCGCCCAGGCGGATGCCACCTATGAGGCGCAGAACAGCAATTTGCTCGCCCGTACCGGCCAGAACGGCCTGTATTTTCCTGCGACGCCGGATAAGGTGTTCGATTCCCAGCGCCTGGGCGCGCTGAGCGCACGCGACAACCAGATCCAGGCCTGTGAGCAGAACGGCAACACGCCGAATGTGAACGGCGTGGCTGTGGTCGCGCCGCACATCGTGCAGTCGCCCTGACCCGATTACGCTCTTCTCGATAGACACTCACCACCCAGAAAAGGGACCAGACCCATGAGCCGCATCATCCGTACCGAGCCCAACGCCGTTCTTTCCAAAGCCGTCGAATATCATGGCTTCGTCTATACCCAGGGTGTGGTCGCCAACGACCCCTCCCAGGACATCACGGCGCAGACCAAGGACGTGCTGGCGCAGATCGACGCCCTGCTCGAGACGCATGGCACCGACAATACCCGCCTGTTGCAAGCGCATATCTGGCTCAAGGATATTGCAGACCGCGAAGCGATGAATGCGGTGTGGACCGCATGGCTTCCGGCCGGCCAGGCGCCGGTCCGCGCCTGTGTGCAATCGGTGCTCGCCGATCCGCGTTACCTCGTGGAGATCATGGTGACGGCCTGCCGGTAAGGTTTTTTCGCCGGCCACTTTATTCCTTTTTTATTCGTTATGAGGGCGTTAGCCCCGGTTCCCGAATCCGGCGTGTGGGTCCACCACACGCCGGGGTTGTTTCATGGGACTGTAACAGAGCCGTTTCTGCGCTTAGGAAAACTTTCTTAATCACCGCTTTCCGCAACGGGGCGAAATGACGATTCTTCGGCTATGTTGTAATTTTGTCGCAAAGACGTATTGCGTGCAGAGCATTCCACCCTTAGCCACCGCACATAGCAATTTGGCGATGCGGTAGTGGACATGAGGCAGCCTTCAGCCGGCGGTAGCAAGATTTCTCGGGTTGGCATGAAAGCCCTGCTCGTTGCAGGCTTTTCGCTGGTCGCTGCGGCGCTCGCCGGGCCCGCCTCCGCCGCCAAGCATAGTAGCCGCCACCATGTGTCGCACAGCGTCAGCCGGGCCGTTCATGCGCGTAGCCATCGCGTGGCCGCCAGCGCGCACCATGAGCGCGCGATCACCCATCACATGACGCCCAACCATGATCATGTCGCCGTCAATCACGGCTACCGGCATCCGATCGATTCGAGCTACCGGACCGACCGCGTCGCCTACCGTTCGTATCGCCACCATGGCCATTATGGCGCGGCCTCCTACCGTTATTCCGCGCTGCAATGCGTGCCGTATGCGCGCGAAGTTTCGCATATCGAGCTGACCGGCAATGCCTATCTGTGGTGGGCCGAGGCTGCCGACCGCTATGGCCGCGGCGACACGCCGGAAGTGGGCGCCGTGCTGAATTTCCGCGGCGTCGGCCGCATGCCGCTCGGCCATGTCGCGGTCGTCACCGATGTGATCGATAGCCGCGCCGTTCTCGTGACCCAGGCGAACTGGGTACCGGGCACAATCACCAATGACGTCCGGATCGACGACGTCTCCCCCGACAATAACTGGACACAGGTCCGGGTCGAGCTGGGCGACAGCAGCACCCTGGGTTCGACCTACCCAACCTATGGCTTCATTTATAACCGGCCGGCCGATGGCACGGTGATCGCGGCCAACGGGCAAGGCAACGAAGTCGCGGAGGCCCCGGCGGCGCACACCCTCAGCACCCAGGCGCCGGATCGTAATCTGCAGTAAGTAAGCAGGCGCTTTTTGAAAAAAGCGCCGCAAAAACTTTTGTTATGCCGGGCCGTGGGCTGTGTCGCGACAACGCCCATGCCCCAGCGTAATAAAGTTTTTTTGCTACTTTTTGTTCACAAAAAGTAGCCTTCCTTCCTATTCTTCGCTTTCGCGGCGCCGCCAGGTCTCGGTCAGGCGGACGAACTCCTCGACGCTGAGCGTCTCGGCGCGGCGTTGCGGGTCGATGTCCGCTTCGCGCAGCAAGGCCTCGCCGCCTAAGGATTTCAACGCCCCGCGCAGCATCTTGCGCCGCTGCCCGAAGGCGGCGGCGGTGATTTTCTCCATCGCCCGAAACAGGTCGCGTTCCGGCTGCCGCGGCCGGGGGATAAGCCGCACGAGGGCGGAATCCACTTTCGGCGGGGGCGCGAAAGCGGCCGCCGGGATGTGCATCACGATCGCCGTTTCGCACAGCCATTGCGCCAGCACGGCCAGCCGCCCATAGGCGTCGGTATCCGGTGCGGCGCAGATGCGCTCGGCCACTTCGAGCTGGAACATCAGCGTGAAAGCGGAAAATGCCCCGGCCTGCGCGAGCCAGGAGATCAGCAGCGGGGTGCCGACATTGTACGGCAGGTTGGCGACCACCGCGCGCGGCGCCGGGACCAGGCGGGTCAGGTCCTGCCGCAGCGCATCCGCCTCGATGATGGAGAGGCGCCCTTCGGCTTCCGCCGCCAGGGCGGTGATGGCGCGCACGGCGCGCGGGTCGAATTCCACAGCGGTGACATGGGCGGCGTCGCTGTCGAGCAGCGCACGGGTCAACCCGCCCGGGCCCGGGCCGATCTCGACCACATTCAGCCCGGCGAGGGGGGCGGCGCGGGCGGCGATTGCGGCCAGCAGGTTCGGGTCGAGGAGGAAATGCTGGCCGAGGGACTTGTCCGCCTTCAGCTCAAACTCCCGGACGACATCGCTGATGCGGGCGCGGCGTAAAAATTGATTCATTCTGCGCTTGTTACCTGAGCGCTGCGCGTGGCAACAGGGGCGCGTGAGTCAACGCTTCTTCCGTGCTGGTTCGGCCTATCGCCCGCTCGGCGAATGGGTGATGCATGTCCCGCAGACCTTGCGCGCTTTGGTGCGGGCCGACGAGGTCTGGCTGGCGCTGCTCTCGGCCGTGGTGGGCGTGATCGGCGGGATCGGCGTGGTGGTGATCAACGACATCACCATGATCATGCATGAGCGCCTGTTCGCGCTGCCGGCCGGCCAGGGGCTGTCGGAATCGCTGCATGTGGCTCCCTTGCGCGCCCTTTGCGTGCCGGTGCTCGGCGGTTTGGTGCTGGGGGTCAGCATGTGGGCGCTGGCGCGCCTGCGGCCGCGCAATCTGGTGGACCCGGTGGAAGCCAACGCGCTGTATGGCGGCCGGGTTTCGCTGATGGACAGCCTGATCGTCGCCGGACAGACCGCCTGGTCGAATGGCGTCGGCGCGTCGGTCGGCATGGAGGCGGGGTATGCGCAGCTCGGCGCCGGCGTTGCCTCCTGGCTGGGGCGCAGCTTCCGGCTGCGGCGCAACGATCTGCGCGTGCTGGTCGGCTGCGGCACGGCGGCGGCGATCGGCGGCGCCTTCAATGCCCCGCTCTGCGGCGCCTTCTACGGCATCGAGCTGATCATCGGCATCTATTCGATCGTGACCCTGCCGTTCGTCGTCATCGCCGCTCTGGCGGGCACGCTGACGGTGGAGATCCTGACCGGCGGCTCGCCGCCTTTGATGGTGACCCTGCCGGCGGTGGTGCCGAACGGCGCCTACGCGACGGTGCTGGTGGAGGGCATGGCCTGCGGTTTGGCCGGCATCGCCATCATGCGCGGGGTGACGATGATCGAGGCGGCGTTCCGCCGGTCCGGCATCCCGACCTGGGCGCGTCCGGCGCTCGGCGGGGTGGTGGTGGGTCTGCTGGGCTGCCTCACGCCGATGGCGATGTCTTCCGGCCATTCCGCGCTGCATGCGGATATCAATGTGAGCTACCCGTTTCTGGTGGTGCTGAGCGTCTTGCTGTTCAAGGCGATCGCTTCGGCCTTTTCCATCGGCGCGGGGTTTCGCGGTGGCCTGTTCTTCGCCTCGCTGTTCCTGGGCGCGCTGTTCGGCAAGGTGTTTGCCGGGGTGGTGGCGGTTCTGCCCTTCATCACGCCGATGCCGAGCGGGTTCTATGCGGTGGTGGGGATGAGCGGGCTGGCCGTGGCGATCGTCGGCGGGCCGATGACCATGACCTTCCTGGCGCTGGAGAGCACGGCGAATTTCGGCGTGACCATGGCGGTGCTGGCCGCCTCGATCGTTTCCGCCATTACCGTGCGGCGGCTGTTCGGCTATTCCTTCGCCACCTGGCGGTTCCATTTGCGCGGCGAGCAGATCCGCTCGGCGGTGGATGTGGGCTGGATTCATTCGCTCACGGTCGGCCGCATGATGCGCCGCCCCGCCGCCATCGTGCAGCGCGGCATGAAGCTGGCCGCGTTCCGCCAGGAAATTCCGCTGGGCGCGGTGCAGCGCGTGGTGGTGACGGACGAGAACGGCATCTATGCCGGGATCGCCTATCCGGCGGAAGCCTCCGCCGTCACCGGCGAGGGCCGTTCGGTCAGCGATATCCTGCATCATCAGGAGCATTTTCTGCTGCCCGGCATGACCGTGAAGGAGGCGATCGCGATGCTGGAAAAGGCGGAGGCGGATGCGCTGGTGGTGGTGGACGGGCCGGACACGCGCAACGTTCTGGGATTGTTGACCGAGCAATATGCGCTGCGCCGCTACAATGAAGAGCTGGAGCGGCGGCGGCGCGAACTCGCCGGGGAATAGCGCCCCGCAGGCCGCCATACCCGGGCTGTTAAGATAGTCTTAGGCATTTCATGCAAAAAAACATTGCGGCACCGCATCAATTTTCTTGCTTTGAGGTCGCCGCAACCGTAAGTAGGACGAACAAAACAATCGGGGGGCGAAGATGGCGGCTGGATGGCATACTGTCACAGGTGGCAGCCATAACCATGGCCATCATGGTCATGACGGCCGTGGTCATGACGGCCGTGGTCATGACGGGCGTGGCCGCGACCAGGACCATGGTTACGGTTATGGTCGTGGCGATCACGACCGCGGCCACGATGATGATCGCGATCGCGACCATGACCGGGGGCGCCTAGTCGATGTGCCCCGGCATTTCAGGCCGGAAATGATGCGCTGGCTGAGAACCTATCTCGACGGAAAGCACGATTCGCTCCCTGGCGGCCGGGATCGCTCCCCGAACGAACATGACGGCGGTTACGGTCCGCAGGGCCACGGCGATTCGTCCGGCCGCAACTCTCACGACGGATCCGGCCGTGAATCCATCGGCGGTGGTGACGAGCATGGCGGCTTTTCCGGACGGGGCCATGTCTGGCATGCCGATGCGACGGTGCCGGCGGCGGATACGTCGCGGCATTCCGGCCATGGCGGCCGGCTCAGCTTTGTCAATCACAGCCACGATTCCGCGACGGTTTATTCCGGCCATCATAGCGACGGCGTGGGCGCGGCGACCGCCTTCGGCGGCGCCGGCGGTTCCGGCGCGGTGACGCTGCAGGGCAACGGCAACGGGATTTTTCTCGAGGTCAATGCCGCATCCCACGGGACCAATATGCTGATCGCCGGCAATGGCGCGGAGACGCTGGTGGCGGGTTCGGCCACACACGCCAATACATTCGAGCTCGGCCTGCCCTCCACCGGCGGCCATGGGGCGCCGGTCGCCAATGCCGTGGCGTCTACCGGCGGCTCGGGCCTGCAGACGTTTCTCCTCGGCAGTTCCAGTTCGAGCACGCTCACCGGGTCGAACGCGGCCGGGGCGACAAATCTGTATGAATTCATCCGAGACAGCGCGACCGAGGCGAATGGCGCCGCCCATTTCACCATCACCGATTTCAACGCCGCCAACAGCACGTTGTTCATCACGGACAGCACCACGGCCGCCGGCAATGTCGGCATTCACAGCATCACCAAGGCGATCGGCGGGGGCGCGGAAATCACGCTCAGCGACGGCAGCACCATCACCCTCAAGGGGGTCGATCCGCAGTCGCTGGTGGCGCATAGCGGCGCTCACGGGTCGATCAGTATTGTTTAAGAAAGGCAAGCGCTACTTTTTGTGAACAAAAAGTAGCAAAAAAACTTTGATAACTTGGGCCGTAGGCGTTGGCGCTGACATTGCCCACGGCCCAGCATAAACAAAAGTTTTTGCGCCGCTTTTTTCAAAAAGCGGCCACTTCCTTACTTCCTTCAGGCCGGGGCGAAATTCATCGCCACGCCGTTGATGCAATAGCGCAGCCCGGTCGGGGCCGGGCCGTCCTCGAACACATGGCCGAGATGCCCGCCGCAGCGGCTGCAATGCGCTTCCATGCGGATCATGCCGTGGCTGCGATCCACCGATGTGTCGACCGCGCCGTCCAGCGGGTGGTTGAAGCTGGGCCAGCCGGTGCGGCTGTCAAATTTCTTGTCGGCGACGAAGAGCGGCTGGCCGCAGCCGGCGCAGGAAAAGGTGCCGGCGCGCTTTTCATCGTTGAGCGCGCAGCTGCCGGGCCGTTCGGTACCGTGCTCGCGCAACACCCTATATTGTTCGGGCGACAGAATCCGGCGCCATTCCTCGTCCGTATGCTGCACGGGAAACATCGTCTGGTTCATCGTCACGGCTCTCCTTCTTCCTCGCGCGGAGATGACCTTCCGCGCGTCCGACGCTAATATAGAGGATGCCGGGCCCGACCCAAGTGAAAGGTGGCGCAATCCGCCTTTGTTCTTGCAGGTCCCGATCTGGCTGCGGCCGATTGCGGCGCGGCGCGCGCTATATGCGGTTTTTTCATCAGGCCGCAACCCATCGCCCGGCGCGGCTTGGCGCGGCATTCGGACAGCCCTTATATATGAATTACCAATGACGTGCCGAAAGTGAGGGCTCTGCAGATGACATTCCCTGGTTCCCACCGGTCCGATCCGGTTAGCGTGTTTCCGGCGCCGTGATGCGGGTGCGTTTTGCGGTGCTGGCCCTGCTGCTGGGCTTGAGCGGGTGCGGGCTGGTGGCAGCGCCTTGCCGGGTCGCATCCGCCGCGATCAAAATCGTGCCCGTTGTCGGCCACCCGGCGGCAACGCCCACGGACGCCTGCGCCCACGCGATCGATCCCTAGGAAGGGATCGTAAGGAAGGCTGCTTTTTATGAACAAAAAGTAACCTTTTGTCAGTTTGGGCCCACGCAGTTTCACCGCCACGGGCCCCGTTTCAAAAAAGCTTTTGGGCCTGTGCGGTTGCGCCGCCGGAGGCTCCCAACGGAGATCAGGCGGCGTTCGGCTCTTGGCTGGTCGGTTCGACGGGGCGGGGGGCGATGGCGCGCCAGCGCGCGAGCGTTGCTTCCCGGGCCGGCTTGCCGTCGCGCAGGCTCGCCGCGATCAGGCGGTCGATGACGGCGTTGCGGAGTTCGGCTTCGGTTTTCAGCGCATTCACGGGCATTACGTCTCTCCGTATAAAATACTGGATAAGTTCCAGTTTTGATAATTTAGCCGGGGACAAAGGCAGAATTGAGGCATAACCGAAATTTTGGTTTTTCACCAGTGTTGTTGTGCCAGCCAAGAAAAGTTTCTGTTGGCCCCAAATACCGCCTGTCAAAGTCTCGGTCCGTTAGCTATAGACATGCAGACATTAAAATCTTGAGAAGTTCATGGCTCAACAGGCGTTGGTTCATCTGGCGGTAGCGGCGGTCGCAATTATGCTTCTGTCGGGCTGTACAGTGACGCGGACGCCATCGGCCAATCTGGCGGCGGCAGATGACGTCAACCTGGTCGGCGCCACACCGGCAACCCTGAATTCCACATTCGGCACACCGGTCCTGCGCAGGGTCGATGGTACCGCCCAGGTCTGGTTGTATCACTCGCAGGTCTGCGGCCTCGATCTCATTCTCTATCCCGATCGTCAGGGCACGCTGCGGGTTGCCATGGCAGTGCCCGATAATGGCGATCCCGCCGCTTGCGCGGCAAGCCTGCGGCGCGACCTCACGGATGCGGCCCTGGAGCATGCCACGTCGTCCTGATAGAGAGACGCAGCTTTGGTAAAACGGGAAGCGGGTGGGCCCGGATTGGTCGCGCGCTCGTTGGCGCCGTGAACGGCTGATGTGAGGATGATATGGGCTTGAAAATCGCCGTACAGATGGACCCGCTGCACGGCATCGACATCACCGGTGATTCCACCTTCGCCCTGATGCTGGAGGCGCAGCGTCGCGGCCACCAGCTGTGGCATTATGAGGTGCAGCATATGTGGCTGGACGGCGCCAGCCTCAAAGCGCGCGTGCAGCCGGTGACGGTGAAACACGAGCCCGGCGGGCATTACACGTTCGGCCCGGAGAAGACCGTGCATCTGCAGGAGATGGACGTGGTGCTGATGCGCCAGGACCCGCCCTTCGACATGGCCTATATCACCGCCACCCATTTGCTCGAGCATATCCACCCGAAAACCCTGGTGGTGAACAACCCGGCCGCCGTGCGTAATGCGCCGGAAAAGCTGCTGGTCACGCATTTCCCTGAATTGATGCCGCCGACCCTGATCGCCTGGGACCGGGGCGCGATCAAAAATTTCCGCAAGCTGCACGGGGACATCATCGTCAAACCGCTGTTCGGCAATGGCGGCATCGGCGTGTTCCGCATCAAGCCGGATGACGAAAATCTCGGGTCGTTGCTGGACATGTACTTCGCCGCCTCGCGGGAGCCCTTGATGGTGCAGCGTTACGAACCCGCCGTGCGGGCCGGGGACAAGCGCATCATCCTGATCGACGGCGAGCCGCTGGGCGCGGTGAACCGCGTGCCGGCGGAGGGCGACAGCCGCTCCAACATGCATGCCGGCGGCCGCCCCGAGAAGACCACGCTGACGGCGCGCGAGCAGGAGATCTGCGCGGCGATCGCCCCGGTGCTGAAGAAGGAAGGGCTGCTGTTCACCGGCATCGACGTGATCGGCGACTATCTGACGGAGATCAACGTCACCTCGCCGACCGGGCTCCAGCAGATCGCCCGTTTCGACGGCGTGAATCTCGCCGCCGTTATTTGGCAGAAGATCGAGGCGATGCGCGGCGTCTGAACGATATCGTTATGAAATTTCATTAACCTGTAGTTGCCAATTCTAACAAAAATGCGGTAGGATCCAGGCCTGTCGGCCAGCCATTGGTTGCAGGCCCGACGGATGGGGAGACGAGATCATGAGCATCAGCGCCAGCCTCAGTGCCATTGCCGCCCCCGGCTCGCCGGCGACAACCCCCGGCGCGACCGGCTCGGCCACGGCGGCCGAAGCGGCGATCGCCGCGGTGCCCTCATTGTCGCTGGCCGCTTCCTCCGCCCCGTCATCCTCTTCCGTGGACACGGCTACCGTGACGAACGGCTCCAGCGGGGCGGTGACCACCACCGTGGCGACCCCCGAGGGCCAGGTCATCTCCTCCACGACCACCGCGCCGGCGCCATCGGGTCACGCCACGTCAACCGTGAATGTCTGGGCCTGATTAAAGAAAGAAAGCGGCGCAAAAAAATTTTAACTTGTAGTTGTAAAATCTAACAAAGGGGCTAGGTCTCGTACAGGTTTAAGTTGTACCCTGTATGGAGATGAGATCATGAATATCAGCGCCAGCCTCAGCAGTGCCATCGCGGAATTGGCCTCTCCGGCACCCAGCCCCGTCGCTTCGGCTCCGGCGATGGAAACGCCGGCCGCGGCGGCGGTCTCGTCTTCCTCGTCCCTCGTTATGAGCGTCGCCGACAAGGCGGTGACGGAGGACACCTCCGGTTTGGTCAACGTTTTCGCGTGAAAGTAGCAAAAAAGCTTTAGTGCTCTGGGCCGTGCTGTTTTCACCGACACGGGCCCAGTTTAGCAAAAGCTTTTGCGCCGCTTTTTTTAAAAGCGGCTACTTACTTGCTGTCTTCCAGCCTCAAGCGCGGCGCAGCCAGTCCCGCACGGCTTCGGTGTTGCCGCCGAAATCCCGCTTCACATGGAGCCCGGCGCCGCCGAGTTCGTTTGCCTTGGCGATCGCCGGTTCGTCGGTTACATCGTCACCGATGAAAATCGGTCGGCGGCCGGCGAAGGGCGTTATGCTCATGAAGCCGGCCAGCGCATCGCCTTTGTTGCCGCCACGCGGTTTCAGCTCGAAAGCGCAATGGGCAGGCAGCAAGGTGGCGTCGTCGCTGTCGGCGAGCAGCTGGTGCACGAGGTTGCGGAGTTCCTCCTCATGCTCGGGCGCGCGGCGGTAATGCAGCACCAGGCTGAATTCCTTTTCCTCCACGAGTAGCCCCGGCATTTCCTTGGCATAGCGGTTGAACACTTTCAGCCAGTGCGCATAGCCGGCCGGGCGCTGCACCTGGCTCGTCACCACGCCATCCGGCGTGCGGATCATCATGCCGTGTTCAGCGGCGCAAGCCAGGCCGGGTTCGAGCAGATGGTCGATATCGCTGAGCTTGCGTCCGGAGAGGATCGCCAGCGCGCCGCTCAGTCGCGCGCCGAGCTGCCGCAGCGTGGCCGGCAGGCCAGGGGGCACGATCACGGCATCCGGCGTCGGAGCCAGATCGATCAAAGTGCCGTCTATATCCAGAAAAAGGGCGTCGTTCGTATCGAGCGTCGGCAGAATCATGCGGATCTCAGCTAGACAAATGGTTTGGTCGGAAAAATGGGTCGGTCGAAAGCAGGTCGTCTCTTCTAACTGCGATCTTTTCCCCGGTCACGTAAATCCGATGGAAATTGTTCGTTTCGCCGCCGTGACTCCGCCAGTGCCGTGAGGCGTTGGCGGAAATCCGCGCGGGCGAAGAGCGCCTTGGCATCGCCCGGCAGGCGGCGGCGCCAGTTGGGATGGGCGTCGGTGGTGCCGGGCAGGTTCGGCTGCTCCGGCAGAGATAGCGCGTCCTCGACCGGCAGCAGCGCCAGGGTGCAGCCGGCGCGGCCGAGATGAATGGCAGCGGCATAAGTCGCGGCGGCGCCGTCTGCCGGCGGCGGCGGTGGCGGGGTGGCGGCGCCGGAGCGCACGAAGGCCTCCCACAGCGCGCGCCGGCCGGCTTCGCGTTGCGCCGGCGCGTCGCCGCCCATCTGCAATTTTTCGCGCCAGCCGATATCCATGCCTTCCCACCAGCCGGCGACGGTCGGCAAATCATGAGTCGTGGTCATTGCCACCGCCGAGGGAGTCCAGCTTTGCGGGGCGGTGAAGGCGTTGCCGTCGCGCTCGAACCACATCACCCGGAGTCCGGCGATCCCGGCGCGCTGCAGCTTGGCGCCAAAGCCCGGCGGCAACGTGCCGAGATCCTCGCCGAGGATCACCGCTCTGTGGCGCCAGGATTCCAAGGCGGCCAGGCGCATCAGATCGTCCGCCGGCATGGTGAGATACGCACCCTGGGTGGAGGGCAGGCCGTGCGGGACCACCCAGAGCCGGGTGAGGCCCATCACATGGTCGATCCGCATGCCGCCGGCATGGCGCAGCCCGTGGCGCAGCATGTCGATAAAGGCGGAGAAGCCGCTGCGGCGCAGGCCGCGCGGCGAAAAGGCGGTGATGCCCCAGCTCTGCCCCTCCTGGTTGACCAGGTCCGGCGGCGCGCCGATCTCGAGCCCCTTGAGCACCTCGTCCTGGCGGCACCAGCTATGGCTGCCGGATGGGTCGGTGCCGACCGCGAGGTCGGCGATCAGGCCGATTCTGGCGCCGGCGGCGCGGGCGGCTGCCTGCGCGGTGGCCAGCTCCCGGTCGGCGCGCCATTGCAGCCAGGCGTGAAACGCGACCTCCCGGCTCTGCTCCCGCGCGAAGCGGGCAACCTCCGGCAGATCCGGGTGTTGGTAGGGGGCCGGCCAGTTGCGCCAATCCAGCGCGGAGGGGGTGCCCCGGCTGAGATGCGCCATCAGCGCCTCAAAGAGCGCATGGCGCTGCTGCTCGGGCCCAAGATCGGCGCGGATCTGGGCCGCGAGTTCGGGGCCGTAGGAGCGCTCGAACGAAGCGCGCAGCGCGGCGAGCTTGGCAGCGGCGGCGCGCGGCCAGTCGATCAGCGGCGAATCATCTTCCGGCGCGTCCTCGGCGATGTGGAGCACGTTCAGCGCCGCGCGGTTGGAAGGCGCGTATGGGCTGAAGCGGGCGAGGTCGGCGGTGAAAAGCGCATGCGCCGGGCTGATGGCGATGGCATCGGCGCCGCATTGCGCCGCGCATGTGCAAAATTCCGCGAGGGCGGAAAAATCGCCGATGCCGCCATCATGGTCGCGGCGCAGCGCGTAGAGTTGCACCGCCAGGCCCCAGAGTTTTTCGCCCTGCGCCACATCTTCCAGCCGGTAGGCATGCGCCGGCGCCACCGCCAGAATGGTGGTGCGGTCACCGAATTCCAGCCGGTGGTAGCCGGGCTCTGCAACCGGCGGCAGCACGATGCCGCCCGGTTGTGCCGCCGCGATGCCTTCGCATTTCTCCCCCGTTTCCAGCGTCAGCCGGAAGCGCCCGGACATGCCGGGCAAGAAGATCGGTTCTCCCACGGTGGCGGTGACGAGCGGCGGTGTGACATCCTGCGCCGTCTCGGCGCGCAGCGCGGCCAGGCTGTCGCGGATCTCGTCTTCGCTCCCCGCCGGAAACCCGATCGCGGCGAGCACCGCGCGGAGCGAAGCGTCGGAGACGATTTGTTCGGCGCCATTGACATCGCGCCAAGCGATCTGCAGCCCCGCGGCCGCGGCCAGTTCGTGCAGCGCGCTCATGGGCGCCGGCCAAAGGAAAGGGAAGCGCTACTTTTTGTGAACAAAAAGTAGCAAAAAAACTTTATGACTCTGGGCGGAGGGGCTGAAGGTTCCGGCGGTGCGTAGCACCGTTGGAATAGCCCCGGAGGGCATGGGCTTTGTCGGGGACAACGCCCGTGGCCCAGCATAACAAAAGTTTTTGCGGCGCTTTTTTCAAAAAGCGCCTGCTTGTTTTCGAGTGGCCGTATCATTCGCTGGGCACCAAGGCGGCGTGCAGCAGCCGCGCGGCAATGCCGGCGAAGCTGTGCAGCGGCATGCCAATCCGGTTCGGATGGTTGGCGGCCTCAAAGCAGATGTCCTGGGCGGATTTTTCGAGAAGAAAAAGATCCAGCAGATCGGCCTCGGACTTCGCATCCGCAACCCAGCGCGGCGCTGCTTGCTGCGCCACGGCGCGATAGGACGCGAGAAATTGCTCCGACATGTCTGTGACGAAGCGCCCGAGCGGCGCATCGGCGCCGGTGGGCGGCGGCGGCGTCCGCGCCTGCGCGGCGACCGAAGCCGCGTAGTCGAAGGAGAGCAGCAGCCCGGCGACGTCGCGCAATGGCGCGGTTTTGGCGCGGCGCATCTCCAGGCTCGATTCCGGGTCGCCGCCGAAATGGATGAGGACCACATCGCCAGTGGAGACCAGCACCTGGGCAAGATGAAAATCGCCATGGATGCGCATCCGCAGCGTGCCTTTGCCGGCGGCGGCGAGCGGCGGGATGAGGTTGAGGATCGCTTGCCGGTTGGCCAGCACGAAGGCGGCCGCCCGCGCCGCCTCAGGTTCGGCGGGCGAGGCAATGCGCGCCAGCGCCTCAAAGGCAAGAGACAGTTGTGCCGTCGCGTTCTCGCCCCAGGCGGTGGCGTCCTCGTCGTCCGCGCGCTCCGGCGCGAAGGCCGGGTCCGCGCTGGGCCGGGCGAACACCGCATGCAGGTCCGCCAAACGCGTGCCGACCGAGCGGGCGAAGCTCGCGTACCCGGAAAGCTGGTCCGCCTCGTCATGGATGTCTTTGTTGGCCAGGCCCATCGTCTCGATGAAGCGTGCCAGATAATCCTGCGTGTAGTGCCAGGCATTGCCCTGGTTCTGCACGAATTCATGCGCCACGATCATGCTGTGGCCGGACCCGTCGGCGCGGACCAGCGCCACCTCGCCGAGCAGTTTCGGGCTGTTGGCATAGCCGGCCTCGGTGAGGAAGCGCATCACCTCCACCCCGGGATTGAGTCCGTCCCTCACCCGGCGCAGCAGCCGCAGCATGATCTTCTGGCCGACGATGATCGAGCTGTTGGGTTGTTCGGCGGAGAGGCGGCGGATTTCCGGTGCCTCGGGCAGCTCCACATGCGCGAGCAGCGGGCTGGGCCGGCAGATGATCTCGCCGCCCTGCACGTTCACCACCGCGCCGGCGCGCAAGGCGCGGATCACGCCGAGCGGGAAAGCGTCCACGGTGAAGGCGTCGGTAAGATACCCCATGCGCCGCCCCTGCCGCACCCGCGCCAGCGCCAATTGCTGTGGCAATGCCGAGCTGGTGTCGCCGTCCCAGGAAATGCCCAGCGGCAGAATGTAGCGCTCGTGCCCCGCGCTGAGCTGCACCTCCAGCCCGGTGAGCAATGTCTCCAGGCTGCGGCCGGGGATCTTGTCGGCGCGCACCAGCTTGGCGGACACAATTTTCTGGTCCTTGGCGGCAAACCAGTGGCGGCGTTGCAGATAGGCCGGCAGGGCCTCGGTCTCGAGAATCTTCCGCGCCGCCGGCTCCAGCACGTCGCTCAGGCCCGTGCGCAGCACCAGGGTGGCGAGCTCCGGCAGTGGCTCGGAGGGCCGCACATGCCAGGGCG
>NZ_DATLPB010000101.1:0-12191 GCF_035535915.1 Acidocella sp. | reverse complement strand
CGATCTCGTCCGGCCGCCGGGCGATCAAGGCGGTGGTGGCGATGATCTCGGAAATCACGCCGTCCGGCGCCCGTTCGGCCAGCCACGCGCGCAGGTCGGCCGCGAGCAGATCCGCGCGGTCGCCGATATGGGCGCGGGATGTCGCGGACATCGACAAGGCCCGCTCGACCAGGGTTTCGGCCGGGGTGCTGTGGCGCTCGATGACGGACATCTCCTCCAGCGCGCTGAAAGGGGAGTCCAGCAGCACGGACATATGCGGCACCCAGCCGGGGCTGCGATGTGCCGGGGTCTTCTCATAACGTGCGAGCAAGGCCCGGAACTCGGTGCGCCAGGCGTTTTCCGGAAGGTCCGGATGGTTGTCGCGCAACAGCACGACGGCGCCGCCCGGTTCGATCATGCCGTCCAGCCGGCGCAAGGTTTCTACCCGGTCCATCCAATGGAAGGAGCGGCCCATGGTGACGAGTTGGAAGCGGCCGAGCTCCGGCCCCAGATCGAGGGAGCTCCCCTGCTGCCACTGCGTGTTGGGCGGCGCGTCCTGTTGGGCGAGGGCGAGCATTTCCGGTTCCGGGTCGATGCCGAGCACGCTGCCGACCCGGGGCGCGAACGCCTTCGCCAGTTGGCCAGGGCCGCAGCCGAGATCGAGCAGGCGATGCCGGGTCGAGAGCCCGCAGAAGATCGCGACATCCTCGATCAGCCGCGCGGCGTAAGGGGGGCGGCCGGCCAGATAGTGGCGTGCGGCGGTGCGGAAGCGGCGCGGTTCGAACATCGGAGGCTTAGGTAACATACCCTGTACCATATCGGCGAAGGGCGGGATCATGAAGTAACATGATGTTACCATTGCAGACGCCGAGGCGAAAAAAGCCCCGGCGGTTTCCCGCCGGGGCTTTTCGGGGCGTAAAAACGCTTACTGGAGAATGATTTCCACGCGACGGTTCTGCGGCTCGCGCACGTTGGGGCCGGTCGGCACCAACAGGTGGGTTTCGCCGTAACCATGGATTTCGATTTCCGAGCTCGGCACACCGTCGACCACCAGCTGGGCGGCGACTGCCTTGGCGCGGCGGATCGACAGGCCTTGATTGTAGCGCGCCGTACCGGACGTGTCGGTATAGCCGGACACGTTCAGCTTGGTGACGGTCTGGCTGTGGCTGGCCTGGGCCGCCTCGGCGATGATCTGCACGGCGCGCGGCGTGAGGTTGTATTTATCCCAGTCGAAGAACACCAGGTAGGTTTGCGCCGGGGCCGGAGCCGGGGCGGCAACCGGGGCCGGAGCCGGGGCCGGCGGCGGCGGCGGCGGGGTGAAGAGCTGGTAGCGCAGGCCGACCTGGAACGAGTTGTTGTACTCGTGGCCCATCGTGATCGAGGCGTTGGTGGACACGCCGTTGACGAAATCAGCGCCGTTATACTTGCGCGCGCCGGTGAGCGCGGTGAAGCGATATTCGATGGTCGCGGACAGGCCCGCTACAGCCGGGATCGGGAACGCCACACCGGCAATGCCCTGATAGGCAAAGGCGCCGCGGGTTTTGTTGATGAAAACCGGGCCGGCATTATAGTCGTTGAAATCGGATGCTTGCCAGCCGATGCCAGCACCCAGATAGGGGAACAGATAGGGCAGGCCGACATCGAAATCGTAGAACGCGTTCGCGAATACGCCGTATTTTTCCTCTTTGCCGGAGGTTGTAACCTGCGCAACGCCATTGGTTTTGGAGAAGTTGTTGGAGAAATAATCGCCTTCGAGCTCGACCCGGACGCCGTTGCCGAAGCCGTAGCCGACGCTGCCTTCGCCGGTCCAGCCATTATGGGTCACGATGTGGACCGAGGTGGCCCCGGGTGCCGTCGACGTCGTGTTGTCGAGGACAATGTTCTTGCCCTTCGAGCTGGACTCGATGTTATAGCCGATGCCGCCGGCGATGTACGGGCCGGTAACCGGCTGTGCGTGGGCGAGAGTCGGTAGAGCGCAAGGCGCGGCAAGCAGAGTGGCCGCAAGAAGTGTCACCCGGAATTTCATAAAACCCCCCATTGAAAACGAAAACCGCAATAGCGTGCAGATCGCGTTAGGCGCCACTTCATTTAGCAGGCAGGAAGCGGAAAACCGAGAGGGGGGATCGAATTCACTCAGAACTGTATCTAAAATACAACAAATTATATCGGTTCGCGGAAATTGTTTCGAATCCACACCGTTCGGTGCGGGCGGGCTGGGATGCCCCGCGGGCCGGTCCGGAACGCGAGGTCGGTCAGCCCCGGCCGTTCAACTGCCGCCGCGGCGCCGGGATGGCCCCGTCGGGATGTTCCCGGCGGTACAGGCGGGTCAGTTCCGCGGCCGCCGCCTGGAACGTGTCGTGCGGCGCACCGCAAATCACGACGCTTTGAAAATCGCGCTTGATCCGAACGACGCTCCATTTCGGGTGCCCGTCGACAAATCCCTTAACGACCTGAAACGTCTCCATGGATCGGCTCCTGGCGCTGCGCTGAACAGAAGTTTGGGGTTTTTTGAATAGAAGCGAGGTCGAGCATATAGTTACACAACAAGCCTTCTTGATTTTAGTTACTATAAAGTAATCTGCGCGCGGATTCAGGATAATGGCTGGCATAATTCTGCAATTATTTGCCATCTCCGCGAGATTTGATGATTAAACGCCGCCTGGTAAATAGGATGCGTGCCGTTCAATTCTGGCGAACGCAGTTGCGGCCATGTTTTTTGGCAAGATAGAGCGCCCCGTCCGCGCGGTTGAGCACGGTGCCGAGCGTGTCGTCGCCCTGGGTGAACAGCGCCAGACCGACGCTGATGGTTACGGCGATTTGCCGGCCGTCGGCCAGGACGATGGCGTGTTCGGCCACCGCCGTGCGCAGCCGCTCGGCCGTGAGCCTGGCCTGCGTCGGCGTGACGCCGGGCAGCAGGCAGGCGAATTCCTCGCCGCCGAGCCTCGCGACGCTGTCCTCCTCGCGCAGGGTGGCGCGGCAGATGGCGGCGATGGCGGCGAGCACGGCATCGCCCGCCGCATGGCCGAACGTGTCGTTGATCGATTTGAAGTGGTCGACGTCGAACATCATGACGGCGGCGTTACCCTGGTGTTGGCGCCTGAAATCGTCGCTGCTGCTGCGCTCGAAGAAGGAGCGGCGATTGAGCGTGCCGGTCAGCGGGTCGGTGGTCGCCAGCCGGCGCAATTCCTCCTCCAGGCGCTTGCGCTCGGAAATTTCCTCCTTCACGGCGACGAAATTCGTGATGGTCCCGGTGGCGTTCGCCACCGGCGAGATCGTCACCGCTTCCCAGTAGAGCGTGCCGTCCTTGCGGCGGTTCAGCAATTCGCCGCGCCAGCTTTTTCCCGAACGGATTTGGTCCCATAGAACGCTGAACAGCTGGTCCGGCATCGCGCCGGATTTGAACAGGCTGGCGCGGTTGCCGAGCAGCTCATCCAGCCCGTATCGGCTGGTCTCCAGCACCGCTTGATTGGCATAAGTGATGACGCCGTGAACGTCGGTGATCAGAATCGAAGCGGAGCTGTGCTCGACCGCGGATTTGAAGCGCCGCAGATCCGCTTCGCTCTCGGTCAGAAGCAGCGTGCGCTCCGCGACCCGTCGTTCCAACAGCAGATTGGCGTCCTCGAGCTGCTGCCACATTTTCAGATTATCGTAACCGATGGAAATATTGTGGCCGAACAGCTCCAGCAGCGAGATGTCGAGTTCGGTCAGGGGGCGGCCGCTCTCGATATAGACAATGACTTCGCGATCGCCCGGCGTGGGCAGATAGAGCGTGATGTATTCGGCGCCGAACACATGACGCCGCAGGGCCAGAGTTGCGGTGAGGCGTTCGCGAACTTCCATGTCCAGATCGTCGGGGTTGGTGGAGAGCCCGGCAAAGCGGCCGGAGCCGGTGAGCACCGTCACGCTGCCGTTATGGCGCCGGTGCGTGCAGAGGATGCTGTGCGCCTGGGTGTCGAGAATCGCCGTGAGTTGCAGCAGGACGCCTTCGGCGAACAGATCCAGCGAACGGGTGCGATGCAGGGAGGATGCGGCGCAGATGACCTGGCGCAGGCCGGCGCGGCTGGTTTCAAGATTGATCAGATGCCGGTAACCGCGCAGCGCCACGACCACTGTGGTGAACAGCCGGGTCTGAGTGAGTTCGGTCTTCGCTTTGTAGTCGTTGATGTCGTATTGCAGAATCACGTCATGTTCCGGCGCCGAGCCGGGCTGGCCCGTGCGCAGGATGATGCGCGTCGCCTGCCAGTTCAGCTCTTCGCGGATAAAGCGGACCAAAGCGAGTCCGGCATCGTCGGTTTCCATCACCACGTCGAGCAGAATAATGGCGACATCGCGCAGGGTCGGCAGCCTGGCCCGGGCCTCCGCCGCGGAAAAGGCGCTGACAAAGGCCAGGGGCCGGTCCTGAAAGCGCGTGTCGAGCAGCGCGAGGCGGGTGGCGGCGTGCACTTCCGGATCGTCGTCGACGATCAGGATCGTCCAGGGGCGCGCGAGGCTCTCGGCACGGGCGGGCGCGGCGTCGTCGGTCGTGAACAGCAGATCGGTCTCGCTCAAGCTGCTTCCTCCTCAGGGACGGGCAGGCTCATGGGAAAATGCATCCGAAAGCGCGTGGCGCCGGGGATGGATTCGACCTGGATCGACCCTTTCAGGGTCTGGGTCACGATGTTGTAGACGATGTGCAGGCCGAGCCCGGTACCGCCGCCGGCGCGCCTGGTGGTGAAGAACGGGTCGAAAACATGTTTGAGGTCGGCCTCCCGGATGCCGCTTCCATCGTCGCCGTAAACCAGCTCCACGGTTTCGCCGGGCAGTTTGCGCGCCTGCACGGAGAGGGTGCCGGGGCGCCCGTCGGGATACCCGTGCACGAGCGAGTTCATCAGCAGATTCGTGAGGATTTGCGAAATGGCGCCGGGGTCGCTGAACAAGCGCAGCCCGGCAGGGCAGTCGATGGCGACATGATGCGCGGTGCGCCGCAGGCGCGGACTGAGGCTATGCACGACCTCGTGAAGATAGGCGTCGAGGTCGAAGCTACGCCGTACCCCACTGGTCTGGTCGACCGCCACTTGCTTGAAGCTCTGAATCAGCTCGGCGGCGCGCTGGATGTTGGAAACGATCAGCGCGCAGCTCTCGCCTGCCACGGCGGCGTAGCGCAACGCCGCGCTCCTGGTGACGGTGCCGCTTTCCACGGCCTTCACGAAGTCTGACGTATGCTGCTGCAGCACGGTCGCGGCCGTCAGGCCGGTGCCGATGGGCGTGTTGATCTCATGCGCGACGCCGGCCGTGAAGCGGCTCAGCGAGGCCATTTTTTCCGCCTGGATCAGGCTTTGCTGCATGGCCTTGAGCGCGGCAAGCGCGGTTTCCGCGCGCGCGGTCGCGGCTTGCGAGGCGGCGATTTCGCGCTGCCGCTGGGCGAAGCGGTGATCGACCATCGCCGCGGCAAAGGCAACCAGAAGCGCGATCAGTGTCCCGGTAGCCACCAACAATGCTAACGTACCGTTGTTGAAAATATCGCCGCGGAAGGTAGGCGGGCGCGGCGCGGCGGTGAAGCAGATCGCTTCCATGCCGACATAATGCATGCTGGCGACCGCCAGCCCCATGACGACCGACGCCGCCAGGCGCCAGATCAGATGGCTGGCGCGCACGGCAAGCCAGAGCGCACCGGTTGAGGCGATGACGGCGATCAGCATGGAGAGGAGCACCAAACCCGGCCGATAGATCATGGTCACCGAGGCGACGATCGCCGCCATGCCGAGATAATGCATGCAGGCGACGCCGAGACCCATGATGATGCCGCCCGTGGCCAGCGAACCGAAGCGGACCTCCCGGGTGCAGACAACGCCGAAGGCGGCGCTGGTGACCAGCACCGCCAGACCGAGGGAGGCGAGTATCGTCGGCACGTCGTACCCGATCGTCACCGGCAGGTCGAAGGCCAGCATGGCGATGAAATGCATGGCCCAGATGCCGCCACCCATGGCGATGCCGGCGGTTGCGATCCAGGCGAGCCGCAGCCACCCGGTGGCAGGGGCAATGCGGCCGGCGACGCTCAGCGAGGCGGTGGACGTGATGATGGCAATGGCGATCGATAAGGCAACGAGCGGGCGATCGTAATGTGCAGCCAGGATGTTGCCGATGCCCATAGAAGCCGTCTGTCCCCCGTAACCTCAAGTTGAGTTATTATTTCTTGCGCAATCTATACGGAAGAGAGCGTTTTGCAAGCATAACAAAATGCACGCTTGCCGGGGAAATCATGTGCTCGTGAGATTCCGGCTCCGCGCTCTATGTGCGGAATTGCACGCTTGGATTCCCTGAAGTGCATCTGCGTGCAGAAATCGTTGTGCGGCTTCGGCGGTGAGGGGGATGTCGGTGGCATCCAGCTTCCGCCATGAAATCGGGCCGGGAGGGATTCGGGCGGCGGCGCGCAGCACGGCGAGGCCGGCATCGGAGGCGTCGCCGTGCCGGGCCGTGACACGCCGTTCCAACACCGGCAGCGGCGCCTCCAGCCAAAGCCCGGTGAAGTGCCGCCCGGCCGCGCGCGCCTGCTGCGCGGCCGCGTCGCGCAAGCCGGGGGCACGAAAGGTCGCATCGACGATCACCCCGTGGCCGGACGCGGCGGCGCGGCTGACCCCCCGCAGCAAGGCGGCGGCGACACGCCGGTTGGCCGCGCCGTCGTAGGCGGTGGCCGGCAACGTCTCTTCCGGCGCCACGCCGTACAGGCGTTTGCGGATCTCATCGCTGCGCAGCACCAGCGCGCCGGGGGAGGGCCCAAGGTCCGGCGCCAGAACGCGCGCCAAGGTCGATTTTCCCGTTCCCGGCAGCCCGCCGATGGCGACGACCGGCGCCTTGAGCGGCGCCAGGTAGGCCAGTGCCGCCTGCAAATAGGGCTGCGCGTCGGCGCGCTTCTGGGCTGCCTCGATGTGGCTGCGGATCATCGCCCGCAGCGAGAGGAAGATCGGGTAGAGCTCGAGCTGTCCCAGATCGCCGCTCAACGCCATGTAGCGGTTGAACACCGCGTTAGCCGCGTCCCGCCCGACGCGGAATTCCAAATCCATGAGCAGAAAGGCGAAATCGTAGCCGATATCGATGGTCGCCAGTTCCTCGCTGAATTCCAGCGCGTCGATCGCCACCGGCAGGCCGCGCCAGAGGCAGATATTGCGCAGATGCAAATCCCCATGGGTCCGGCGGATGCGGTTGTCCTGCTGGCGTCGTGCCAGCAGGGGGGCCGCGTCGTCGAGCCGCGCCAGGATGGCGCTCTGCCAGGCGCTGACGGTCGGCGCGTCCAGCCCGGCCGCGCGCGCGGCCGCGGCGGCGCCCGCGATCAATCCGCTGAGCTGCCCGTGATGGCTGGGCAATGTGCGCACCGGCGCCTCGGCATGCAGCCGGGCCACCATGTCCGCGAGATCCCGGCACAAACGCGGCGTGAACGCGTCCGGCGCCGCAGCGTCGAGAAAATCCCCTTGCGGGATCACCGCCATGCGCAGCACCCACTCGATGGCCGCCGGAGAGTCGCGGTCGCAAAACGTCAGGCCGGTTCCGGTTCGCGCAATGCCGATAACGTCGTGGTAGATTTCCGGCGCCGCAGGCTGGTTGAGCGCCAGCTCGCGCAACAGGAAATGCTTGCGGCTGGCGGGCGTGGAAAAATCGAGAAACGGCAGGCGGACCGCTTTCTTCAGCTTCCACACGTCATCGGCGCCGACGAACACGGCCGAAATATGCGTGGTGATCGGCGCGCGGCCGGCCAGGCGCGCCAGAAAATCGGCGATGTCGCCCTGCGCTGCGGGGATGGCGTCGCGTCTCGGCTCGTTCATGGGGTGTATGCAACGATGCTCCGGGCCCCAGGGCATTGATGCAGATCAACAAAGAGGAAGGGCTTCTTTTTTGAAAAAAAGAAGCAAAAAACTTTTGTGAAACTGGGGTATGGGCGGTGGCGGCGACAACGCCCATGACCCAGCATAACAAAGTTTTTTTGCTACTTTTTGTTCACAAAAAGTAGCGCTTTCTTCCTTGCTTACTTCTCCACAGGCACGGGCGCGGCCATGACCGGCGGGCCCTGCATGAACCGCGCGACGAACTGATCCGGCAGCACGGCCGTGCTGAACAGGAAGCCCTGGACTTCGTCGCAGCCTTCCGCTTGCAGCAGGCGCAGCTGGGCCTCGGTCTCGACGCCTTCCGCCAGCACGCGCAGATTCAAAATATGGCCGAGATCGATGACGGTGCGCGCGATCGCCAGGTCATTCTGGTTGCTGCCCAGTCCCTGGATGAAGGTGCGGTCGATTTTCAGCCGGTCGAGCGGGAAGTTGCGGACATAGCTGAGCGAGGAATAGCCGGTGCCGAAATCGTCCAGGGACAAGGTCACGCCCAGCGCCTGTAAGGCGTGAAGCTGTGCGACCACGTCTTCCGTGTCGCCGAGCAGAATGCCTTCGGTGAGTTCGAGATCGATCAGCGCCGGGGTGACGCCGGCGGCCTTGATCGCGGTGGCGACCGCCTTGAGCACGTTGCGGCGACGGAACTGAATCGGCGACAAATTGATGGAGATATGCAAGTCGGTGAGGCCGGCGGCTTCCCAGGCGGCGGCCTGGCGGCAGGCTTCGCGCAGCACCCATTCGTTGATCGGCACGATCAGCCCGGTTTCCTCGGCCAGACCGAGGAACTGGTCGGGGCGCGCCAGCCCGTGGCCGGGGCGCTGCCAGCGCAGCAGCGCCTCGGCGCCGAACACGATGCCGCGCTTGAGGTCGATCTGCGGCTGGTAGTGCAGCACGAATTCCTGCCGCGCGATGGCCCCGCGCAATTCCTTTTCGAGCTGGGCGATCTGGCGCGCCCGCGGCCGCATATCCGCGGCGAAGAAGCAACTGGCGTTGCCGCCGTTCTTTTTCGCCGAATACATCGCCTGGTCGGCATTTTTCAGCAGCTCGTCCGGCTCGGTGCCGTCGCGCGGCGAGAGGGTGATGCCGACGCTGGCGCCGACAGTGAGCGCCCCGGTCACATGGTCCGGCTGGTTCAGTTGGGCGATGACGGCGTCGGCCATGCGCCTGGCCTCGTCGGGGCTGGTGATGTCCGGCTGCAGCAGCACGAATTCATCGCCGCCGATCCGCGCCACCATGACGCCATCGCCGGCGACGGCGGCGAGCGCTTCGGCCACCTGGCGGAGCACTTCATCGCCGCCATGATGGCCATGGGCGTCGTTGATCGCCTTGAACCGGTCGAGATCGACGTAATGCAGGGCGAATTGCTGGTCGCCGCGCCGCCCCCTGGCCAGTTCGCGCCGGATGCGGTCGCGCAGCATGTCGCGATTGGCAAGACCGGTCAGTGAATCGTGAGTGGCCATATGCCGCAGGCGCTTTTCCGCATCGCGGCGGTCGGTGATATCGACCGAGGTGGTCAGCACGCAGGCGGTTCCGCCGCGGCTGTCGCGCAACGGCGCCTTGCTGGTGAGGTAGACCCTCGTTTCGCCGGAGGCCGTGGTGATCTCTTCTTCGCGGGTGGGGGTGGGGTGGCCGGTTTCCAGCACCCGCCGGTCCAGCCGCCGGTGGGAGGTCGCGCGCTCCGCGCCGAACAGCAGATCCACCGGCTTGCCGACCAGGTCGGCCGGGACCAGGCCGACCGATGCTGCCAGCAGCGCGTTCACGAAGACGCAGCGCCCCTCGCGGTCGGCGGCGCTGATCAAGGCGGGAACGGTGTCGATGACCTGGGCCAAAGCCTCGCGGCTTTCACGGAGCAGCTGTTCGTTTGCGGTCAGGCTCACTTCCAGCCGGTGCTCGAGCAGGTCGGCACGCTGTTTGATCTGGCGTTGCTGGGTGCGCAATTTCAGCAGGTTCCGGGCGCGGGTGGCGAACTCCACATGGTCGACCGGGCTGAGCAGGAAATCGGTGGCGCCGGCCTCCAGCGAAGTGACACGGAACTCCCGGTCGCTATAGGCGGTGACGACGATGATCGGGATTTCGGGATCCGCGGCCCGGACCCGCCGCACCAGCTCATCGCCGGTCATGCCGGGCATCTTGTAATCGGTGATGATGAGGTCGGCGCTGTCTCCGGCCAGCCAGTCCAGCGCCTTCTGCGGATGGGCGAAGGAGTGGGCGGTGATGTCCGGGCTGAGCTGGTGCGCCAGCCGGGCATAAATCTGCCGGTTGGTCGCGCTGTCGTCGATGATCACAATGGTCGGCGCCGGGATCTGCGTCATTCTACGCTGTGATTAACCATTAGTTAGAAATTGGGGATGTGACGGACGGCGGCTGGATTTGTTCTGTAGGGCGGGACATTAGGGGGCCCTGGGGGACACAACAACCATAAGCTTTAAACGTTACGGTTTTCTCACGCAATCGCACGGACCGCAAGCAGCGGGCTCGCGGGGTGCGCGTGCACGGCGGCGCAACGTGTTCGGGGCATTCACCCGATCGGATGAATGCCCCGTTCCGGCATCTGTTGTTTTTGAGGCACCGCCGCGCGGCCGATGCGCTTGGGCGGCCTTCCGGGCTCAGGCGCCGGTTGCGTGGCTTATTCGGCGGCACAAGCCAGGTGGCTGCGCCATTCCTGGTCATCTTCCCAGGCGACCGGCGCCGAACCGGGGCGATGGCGCGCCTCCCGCCGCCAGATGGCCGGGGTCTTGCCGACCAGTTGGGTGAAGGTACGGGTGAAATGGCTTTGGTCGCAGAAGCCGCAATCGAGGGCGATGGCCGAGAGCGGGACGGCCGAATCGGCAAGCATGTCCCGCGCCCGCCCGATGCGGACGGAGATCAGCCATTGCCGTGGCGACATGCCGGTGGAGCCGCGAAAGGCGCGGGCGAAGCCGCTGGCCGACATGCCGCAGGCCGAGGCCAGGGCTTGCAAGCTCGGCGGGCAACTCAGATCTTGTGTCATCAGTTTCTTCGCGGCGTTTTCCTGCCAGGTGGCGAGCCGGTGCGATGCGGCGGTGCCGTGTTCGTCGATGCGGTCGAGCCGGGCGGTTACCGCGGCAAGCAGATTGTCGAGGAAGCTCGCCAGCCCGCCATCGCCGGCGCCGGCGGCGCGGCACAGGGCGATGAGCTTGGCGGCGATGAGCGTGGCCGTGGCCTGACCGTCCTCATCGTGGCGGCCGGACGGGGGGCGCGCCGGTTCCGCCTGGGCGTGCGGGCGGGCATCAGGCGAGGGCCCGGCCTCGGGACAGGCCGGCGAGAGATCGTACCAGGGGGAGGCGGTGAAACCGTGTGCCATGCTATCCTGCCGAAACGAAGAGGTGGAAGCGCGGCGGTGCGCGACGCCGCTCAACTGCCGATACTCTAAGCCCGGCAAGGGCATGTGGCATGTAAAACGTTGTGAAAAACGGGGAAAAGCCGCGGCAGGAAGTGACCGTTTTTCGTCAAAGCGGCGCAAAAACTTTGTTAAAGGGGCTGGCATAGATAAGCATACTTTTTGCCATTGTTCCGATCCCGAGCGTCTGCGTATTTTCCCTGTTCCGTCAAGGGGTTTACCCGGCTTCGCCGGCGCTTCGCGCCCTTGACGGAACAGGGAAAATACGCCGAAAATGCAATGATCGGAAAAATGCCGATCTCTCAATGCCATACCTAAACGGCACTGGCGTTATCTATGCCGGCCCCTTGTTAAATTGGGCCCGGCGGTGGAATCGCACGGGCCCAAATTCGACAAGTTTTTTTGCTACTTTGTGTTCACAAAAACGAGTGCTTCCCGTTTCGTTTTAAAATTCGCGTTCGTCAGCGGCCGAGACCAAGGCCGGCTGTTGCGCGGCGCGGCGCGGCGAAGCGAGGAGCCTGCGGTTGGAGGAACGTTCAGCGCCGCCTCTGACAATGGGGGGCAGCGCCTTGCGGGAGGGAGGTTCTGCCGTTTCCTCGCCGATGTTGAATTGCCCGACCAGGCGGGCGAGTTCCTGGGCTTCGCCCGAGAGCCCATGGCTCGCCGCGGTGGATTGTTCGACCATCGCCGCGTTCTGCTGCGTCACCTGGTCCATCTGGTTCACCGCCGCGTTCACTTCGCCGAGGCCGGTGGACTGCTCCTTGGCCGAAGCGGCCAGTTCCACCACCAGCCCGTTGAGCTGGCTCACCTGCGCGACGATGCGCCCCAGCGCCTGGCCGGTCTCGCTCACCAGCTTTACCCCGGTATCGACCTGCTGCGTCGAGGCCGAGATCAGCGTCTTGATCTCCTTCGCCGCATCGGCCGAACGCTGCGCCAGCGCCCGCACTTCCGTCGCCACCACCGCAAAGCCGCGCCCGGCATCGCCGGCGCGCGCCGCTTCC
>NZ_DATLPB010000100.1:0-18661 GCF_035535915.1 Acidocella sp. | reverse complement strand
CGCCACGACATCGACATCGCCAAGGGCTTCACCATCCTGCTCGTCGTGTTCGGGCACCTTGTGGCGCGCGCCGACCCTGCCGGCGTGGGGTGGTACGAGCCGTTGCGGCGCGCTGTGTATGCCTTCCACATGCCGTTTTTCCTGTATCTCAGCGGTTTCGTCGCGGTGCTCTCGGGGACCATTCTGGCGCCGCGTTCGGCCTGGCCCGGCATCGTCGCGGCGCGGGCGCGGCGCCTGCTGCTGCCGTTCTTCGCGCTCGGCCTGTTCATCGTCGTGGCCAAACGCCTGGCAGCGAATCTTATCGTTGTGGACCATGTGCCGCGCACCTTGTCGGGCGGAGTCGCCGATTTGTTCTGGCATACGGCGGCCAGCCCGGCCGTGTCGGTGTGGTATCTGATCGTGCTGTTCACGGTCAGCCTCGGCGCGATGTTTTTGCTCCGTGGTTCGCCGCGTCACTATCCTGTGCTGCTGATTTTTTGCGTGGTTCTCTACATCATCCCATGGCCGGCTTATTTCTATCTCGACCGCATCGGCAGATACGCGGTGTTTTTTGCGCTAGGCGCCGGGGCTGCCTTTCTGGGGGGCGGCTGGGACCGCTTCATCGACCGAAATTGGCCGCTTTTTCTCGGCCTGCTGATTTGCGCGTTGGGCGTGATCGCGGTCGATGGCGCCGACTGGCCGGAAAAATATCTGCTCCTGCCCGTGGGCATGCTCGCCATGCCCGCCCTTCACGGTTCCTTAAGATCTTTAGCGCCATCATCGCCCGGTCTTCTCTTCCTCGGGCGGTACAGTTTCATGATCTATCTGTTCAATACGTTGTGCATCGGGCTCGCCAAAGGGCTGCTGCTGCTGGTCTGCTCCTGGAATGGCGCGCATTTCCTGCCCTTCGCCGCCGCCTTGATGGCCGCCGGCACGCTCGGCCCCATCGCTTTGAAAGCCTGGGCGTTCCGCCGCCTGCCCATGCTCAACCGCCTGACGGACTGACATCCCATGGCGCCGGACCGGAGCACCGCACGCAGCAGCGATCTCACGAGCTTCCTGGCGCGCCTGCCGGCGACGCTGGCGGCGCGGTTTGATGCCGAACAGCTCGAAGCGGTCGAACTGCATTTCGGCATGCGGCACCGCACGCGCCACGCCATCGATTTCCGCCGCCGCCTGCGCCTGCCCTTCCTGCGCTGCTACGTGGTGCTGCTCGCCGGGCGGGAACGCGCGGCGGAGTAAGTCAGCGAAGGTTTCTCTTTGCGAACAAGGAGCAACCCTTCGCTGACAACCTCACATCCACGAAACGGCAATTTTCTTAGTCGAAATCGGTGGACAGAGAGACCTCCTTCCAGGCCTCGATCTCGGCCTGCAAATTCTCAAGCTTTGCGCCGACAGCGGTCACCGCATCCGGCCCGAGCAGGAGGTGAGCGGGAGGCGCCTTGCTCTCGATCAATTTCAGGATTGCTTGCGCGGCCTTTCTCGGATCTCCTGCCTGCTTTCCGTTGCGGGCCTGGCGTGCCGCGCGCTGCGGTTCGAATGTCGCATCGTAATCGCCGATCGAGCGTGGCGCGCGGATCATCGAGCGCCCAGCCCAGTCGGTTCGAAAGCCACCGGGCGCCACAGCCGTGACCGCAATGCCGAGATCCCGGACTTCCTTCCCCAGCGTCTCCGAAATGCCCTCTAAAGCGAATTTGGTGCCGTGATAGAAGCCTAACCCGGGAAAGGTCGTGTGGCCGCCCATCGACGTGATGTTGATGATATGGCCGGAGCGCCGGGTCCGCATGAAGGGCAAGACGGCCTTCATGACGGCGACGGCGCCGAACACGTTCACGGCAAACTGCTGGCGCAGGTCGGCCATCGAACTTTCCTCGATCACGCCCTCCAGACCATACCCTGCATTATTGACCAGCACGTCGATGGGGGCGATTTCACGCTCCACCTCCGCCAGGACGGCCAGAACCGCCGCATCATCGGTAACGTCCAGCCGTTTGGCGAAGGCGCGCTCGGCGTGAAGTCGCTCGAACTCCGCCGCTGCCGCCTCACTCCGTACGGTCCCGACGACACGGTATCCCGCCGCCAGGGCCTCGGTTGCAAGCGCCCGGCCGAAACCGGAGCTGACGCCCGTGATGAAAATGGTCTTTGCGGTCGAGGTCATCTGATTATCTCCTTTCGTGATGTGGTGGAGACATGCCACTGAAAGATCCCTCTGATAATTCGATGATTCTTTGATAGACTATGAAGGCAAAACTTCAGGATTATTCCCATGCCCAACAGTTCGTTCGATGGTTTGCCCCAGTTTCTGAGCGTCGCGGAACATGGCAGCTTCGCCGCGGCCGCCCAACGGCTTGGAATCTCACCCTCGGCGGTCAGCCAAGCGGTTCGCGGATTGGAGACGCGCTTGGGCGTTCGTCTCTTCAATCGGACGACGCGCAGCGTTGCCTTGACTGAGGCCGGATTGCACTACCTTGAACGCGTTGGCCCGGCGCTTCGCGATATTGAGAGCGCCGAAGAGGCAATCGGCGACACGGCCCTGCGGCCGAAGGGCAAACTTCGGCTGAACGCCCTGCGCGCGGGCCACATGATCGTCATCCAACCGATTCTGCAGCGTTTTCTGCGGGCCTATCCGGAGATCGAGGTCGAGGTTGTCGTTGAGGCCGGCTTGATCGACATCGTACGCGACGGTTTCGATGCCGGGATCAGGTTCGGGGATGTCATCGCGCGGGACATGATCGGCGTTCCCGTGGGACCAAAGCTGACCGCCCATGTGATCGCCTCGCCTGCCTACATCGCGGAGCATGGCGTGCCGCAACATCCGAACGATCTTCTGGCGCACGACTGTATCGGCTTCCGGCATCTTCCTTCCGGACAGATCGAAAGATGGGAGTTCGAAAAAGCGGGGGAACGTCTTGCCGTCACAGTTTCCGGCAGATTGGTGTTCAATGATTCCGCCCTGCTCGTTCAATCGGCTCTCGATGGGCTTGGCATCGCCTACATGATCAACGGCTACATCGAACAGTTTCTCGCTGACGGAAGGCTGGTTCGCCTGCTGCCCGATTGGAGCCCTGCTCTCGCGGGCTTCACGCTCTATTATCCCGACCGCAAGCGCGTGCCGCGCAAGCTCAGGGCCCTGATCGACTTCTTACGCGCGGACAAGGGAAACCCGGTTGCCACGGAGGCCGTGCTGGCCTGAACCGCCGGCGGCATTGGCGGGGCGGTTCAATGCCGAACAGCTCGAAGCGGTCGAACGGCATTTCGGCATGCGGCACCGCACGCGCCACGCCATCGATTTCCGCCGCCGCCTGCGCCTGCCCTTCCTGCGCTGCTACGTGGTGCTGCTCGCCGGGCGGGAACGCGCGGCGGAGTGAATATGGGCGGCCGACGGGAACTTTCCGTACCGATCTCTTGGAAAGCGCCGAGGCGAGCTTCGACCACACGTCGCACTGGCGTTATGATGGTCTCGCGTTGTGTGGACGCCTTCCGCTAGCTGTTTTTGGACCTCATATAAATCGCCAGACGCGCGTAAGCCGCGGAGATCAGCGGATAGACACGATGGTCCGCGACGCGATCCAGAAAATCACCGATGATGGGCTCCAGCTCGATGCGGCGTCCTGCCGCCATGTTGCGGTAGAGCGATGATGTCTGACGTGACGCGGTGTCGCTGAACAGACGCGACATGGCCTCGACGGCCGAATCGCGAGGACACATGCCGATCTCGATTAAACCTCTTTGACCCTCCCTCAGGATTTCTTGAATCGCCCAGGCACCGCGAGGCTCGGCATTGATCGTCCCGACATCGCCATTGAGCAGGCTGTTCGCTGCGCCCAGGGCAATCATCAAGAGCCATTTTTCAAAAATCTCCTCGCGGATGCTGGGAGAAATATGTACATCGATGCCATCGGCACTCAGCGCGGTGTGGACCGCCTGCAGCCGCTCATCTTCTTGTCCGGACCAGTTGCCAAAGGCGATCTGCGCCAGCGGCGTGAGTACGATGATGCGGCCCTCTTCGTCGAGCTTCGTCACGCATTTCACGACACTGCCCAATACGGCCTCGTGCCCGAATTTGTCACGCAGCATATCGAAATGCCGAACACCGTTCAGCGCTGTGATGATCGAGGTCGCCGGTCCGATGGCAGGCGCGATCTGGTTGAGCGCCGCTTGCAACGCATCCCCGGTAACGGTGATGAAAACCAGGTCGAATGATTCGTTGAGTTCCAGGGCGGTCATCGCGCGCGGCTCGACATGGAGATCCTGGCCAAGGCCCAGGACTGTCAGCCCGGTCTTTGCCAGCGTTGCGCGCCTTCCGTCCCGGACCAGAAACGTGACATCGCGCCCGGCGGCGATCCACCGCGCTCCAAAATAGCCACCCACGGCGCCGGCGCCGACAATCAGAATACGCATGTTTCCTCCTTGAGGGTGTTCGAACCGTCCGCTGCGTGGACGCGGGGCATCAGCTAACGGCGGCCGCCAGCCGCCGCGAGGTTCGGAGAGAGAGAAGCAGGACGAAGGCGGCGACAACACCCATCGCTCCCGCACCGACGAAGGCGGGGAGATAGGTGCCGCTCTGCTGACGGATCAACCCGGCACCGAAGGCCGCCGCCGCGGCCCCCAACTGGTGCCCCGTTTGAATCCAGCCGAAAACGATCGGCGCGTCCCGCTCTCCGAAAATCTGGTTGGAAAGTTTGACTGTCGGCGGCACGGTGGCGATCCAGTCAAGGCCGTAGAAGACGGCAAAGATGGTCAGATCCGCCGTGTCGAAGCTGAGGAAAGGAAGGACCATCAAGGACAGGCCGCGCAGACCGTAATAAACGACCAGCAGCAGGCGCGGATCGTGCCGGTCGGTCAACCACCCCGAAGCGGTCGTGCCGAACAAATCGAAAAACCCCATCATCGACAGGAGCCCGGCTGCCGCCACGGGCGGCACGCCATGGTCGCCGCAAAAGGCGATCATATGCGTTCCCACGAGCCCGTTCGTCGTCAGGCCGCAGACAAAAAAGGTTCCGAACAGGAGCCAGAAGGCAGGGCGCCTGGCGGCACGGAGCAGCACCTGGATCGCCAGCGTGGCGGTGCGCGCCTGCTTCAACGGCGCTGCCGGCGCGCTGCCCGGCCCTTCGCCATAACGGCGCGTGCCGATATCCTGCGGGGACTCCGGGATGATCAGCGCGACGATGGGGATCAAAGCGAGGCAGGCGAGACTCACCGTCAGCACCACCGGGCGCCACGTATATTGCGCCGAAAGCCAGGCCAGGAACGGCAGGAAGATCAATGACCCCGTGGCCGTGCTGGCGCTTAAGAGTCCCATCACGAGGCCCTGGCGCGTGGCGAACCAACGATTGACCACCGCCGCGCCCAGAACCGAAGCCACCGCGCCACTGCCGATGCCGGAAAAGACACCCCAGGTCAGAACATATTGCCAAGGGGCGCTCATCCATTGGCTGATGAAGGTCGCGGCCGCCATCAGGCCAAGACCGCCCAGCATGGTACGGCGGATGCCGATGGTTTGCATCAAAGCGGCCGCAAAGGGGCCGACGAGACCGTACAGGAAAATACCTACTGCCGCACCGAATGAGATGATGGCACGGTCCCATCCGAATTGCAGTTGGAGAGGAAGGAGCAGCACGCCGGGCGTCGCGCGCAGGCCGGCTGACACGAGCAAGGCCAGAAACGTGACGGCGACGACGAGCATGATATGCAAGCGTGGCGATACCAGCCCGGTCCGATGCAGCAGGCGGCTCATGGCGCTGCCTCTGAGGCGATTTCCACAAGCCGGGCCAGGGAGGCTTCGAGCGCGGTCCAATCCTGCATTCCGACACTGCCAAGAAGCCGGGCTTGCGCCGCCTGCCAGGCGCTTGTTGCATCTTTCAGCGCTTTTCGCCCGCTCGCCGTCAGGCTGGCCAGCTTGGACCGCCCCTCACCATCGCTGAGCGAGATCCAGCCGCGTTGCTCGATCGGCTTCAGCGCCCGGTACAAGGTCGTCCGGTCCATCACCAGCAGATTGGCGAGCTGCATAAGGGGCAGAGCGTCATGCCGCGCAATGTTGCGCAAGATGGAAAACTGCACGATCGACATGCCCGTTTCGTCCATCATCTCGTCATACAGGCGGGTGACGGCGCGCGACGCCTTGCGCAGCGCCGTGCAGGCGCAGGTCGTGTTTTCAGTATGATGCATATACATCATACTATGCCGCATTGCCGTTCTGGTCAATCACTCAGATTTGGTCTTCGTATGGTGCTTGGCCTATTTGCCTGTGCCGTTTCACCGCCCCGGCCCAGCGCAACAAAAGTTTTTGCGCCGCTTTTTTCCAAAAAGCGGCTGCTTTCTTGCTACCGGAAATACCCCCCATACCGCGGCTGATAAATCTCAGCGTCGGCGAACCCTGAGCGGCTATGTTCGCGCACTTTCACCCGCGTCAGCACAGCGCCGGCCAAGGTCACGCCGGCTTCGCGCAGCAGCGTCATGGCCGCCTGTACGACATGGCGCGGCGTGTCGCCCCAGCGGATGCACAGCAGCGCGCAATCGGCCATCCGCGCCAGAACACGTCCCTCCGCCAGGGCGAAGACCGGCGGCACGTCGAGCAGCACAACGTCCCAGCTTTCGCGCAACTGCGCCATGAAGCTGTCCAAGGCCGGCGACAGGAACAAGGACAATGCCGCTTTTGCCTGGGTTCCGGCGGGCAGCACCGTCAGCGGGCTCAACGGGTCCGGCAGCAGCACGTCGTCGAGCGCGGCCAGCCCGGCCAGATGGTCGGTGAAGCCCGGCGCGCCGCCGACATTGAACACCGGATTGAAGCCCGGCTGGCGGATATCGCCGTCGATGGCCAGCACGCGCAGACCGGACGAAGCCAAGGCGCGGGCGAAAGCGATGGTCAGCGTGGTTTTCCCTTCCGCCGGCCGCGCCGCGATGACGGCGACGAGGCGCGGCACGGTGCCGAGATGGAGCCCCGCCCGCAAAGCGCGCAATTGCTCGGCGAACAACGAGAACGGCGCTTCCAGCCCTGCCTGTTGCGGTTGGGGGATTTCCGGCACCAGCGCCAGACAAGAGAGCCCGAGTTGCTCTCGCACATCGATGCCAGACCGGAACGAGGTGTCCAGCGCATCGGCAAGCCCGGCCAGAAGCAAACCGCCGCACAGCCCCAGAGCCAGAGAGGCCGCGAGGATGATGAAGCGGTTCGGCGCGCTGGGCGTCGTCGGCACGGCGGCGGTGGAGAGAATGCGCGCATCCGGCCGGGTCAGCGAGACATCCTGCGCCAGCAGATCCGATTGCAGTGCGATCGAGCGCAGCATCGCCTGCCCCGCTTCCGCGCGCTGTTCCAAGGCGCGGACCGGGCCGGAGTCCGCATCCTCGGTTTGCGATTGCGACCGCGTGGTTGTCAGGGCTTTTTGCAATGTGGCGATGTCGGCGCGGTCGGCCGCCACATCCGCACGCGCGGCGTCCTGCGCGCGCGCGGTCGCGGCATCGATCTGCGCGGTGATCGCCGCGAATCGCGCTTTGGTGGTGCGCAGGTCCGGGTAATCCGCGCCGTACACGTCCTGCAGCGCGCCCACCTGCGCCGCCAGGTCCGCCTGTTCCTTGCGTAGCAGCTCCAGGTTGGGCGCAATCGCGGCGGTGTCGCGCGCGGCGGCCACGAGCTGCGCCTGGTTCAGCGCCAGGCTCGCCTGGGCCTGCACCAGCGAGGCCGTGAGCTGGCTGGCCGTTTCGGTGGTCAGGCTGGCCTGCGCGCCCTGCACCACGCCAGCGGCGGCGCGCGCCTTGGCCAATTGCGTCTCGGTCTCATCCAGCCCCGCCTGCACCGCGGCGGCGTGCTCCTGCAGCCAGGATTGCGCATCGCTGAAGCGCGCATAGGAATCCTGGCGCTCATGGTCGAGATAAAGCCGCATCGCGAGATTGGCGGCGGCGGCGGCCAAAGCGGGATTTTCCGCGGTGAAGGAGACGGCGAGCACGTCCGACCCCGGCTCCACCGCCACATGCAGCGCGCGGCGCGCCGCGGCGGCCAGCGCGTCGGCGCCGTGCCCGGCCGGGGCTTCAAACAGGCTCAACGGCCAGGGGGCGGGCCGCAGTACCCGGCTGAACCCTGGCTGTGCCGCGAGGTCGAGCTGTGTCACCAGGGCCCGGGCCACCGGCAGGCTGGCGATCATTTCGGTCTGGCTGGCCGTCACCGCGTCCTGGTCCGTCAGGGCCGGGGGAGATTCGCGGTCGGGCACGGAGGCCTGTTCCGGGGCGTAGAGCAGCATGCCGGTCGCGGTATAGGTGAGCGGCAGATGCGCCAGGACGAAGGAGGTGATGCCGAAGACCACGAGCGTACAGCCAAGCACGATGCGCCAACGGCGGCGCAGGCATAACAACTGCTCGGCGAGACTGGGGTGCGCCGGCAAAGTCAGATCTGGCAATGCGAGGCTCATATTCATTACGTAATTGCAAGTTGATCATTGCGTCAACGCAAAGTTTCATCGGGCGGGTATGGTTGCACCCAGGGCCGGTCGCCCTGCGCCATCCGGTCGCTGCGCAGCCGCACGCCATGCGGCCCGACCCAGGCTTCCATGGCGCCCTGGCGCCAGACGGAGAAGCGATCGATGACCGGCGCGGAGGCGCACGCGCCGCGCAGCGGCTCGGGCGAGACCACCACAGCCGCATCGCCGCAGCCTCCGGCCGGCGGCGTCATGGCCAGCAGCACGCGGCCCACCCGGCAGCTCGTGGCGGTGCAAGACGCGGGAACGAGCTGCGTGCCGCCCCAGACCGGGGCCCATTGCGCCAGCGTGTAGGATTGCGCCTTAGGCTGGCGCACCAGGAGAATGCCGGCGCCGTCGCGCAGGGCGATGAGCTTTGCATCGGCGGAGACCAGCACGTCCGGCGGCCGGGCGGCGGCATAGACCAGCGCGCCGGCCAGCAACAGCGGCAGCCCCGCATAGCGCGCCGCGCTGCGCCAGATGCTTAAGCAGATCAGCCCGGCGGTGATGAGCAGGATCGCGGCGTCGGGCATGGGCGCGATGCGCAGCATGGCGGCCGGCCAGGCGGCGATGCGCGCGGTGATCCAGATGATCACCGCGATGCCCCAGCCCATGGGCACCAAAGCGAGCGCCGCCAGATGGAGCGGCATCAGCGCCAGGGCGGCGAGGCCCCAAGGCAGGATCCACAGGGCGGTGAGCGGCACGGCGACGAGGTTGGCGGGAATCCAGTAAGGCTGGATCTGCTGGAACTGAAAGGCGGCATAGGGCATCGAGGCGCCGCCGGCGAGCAGACTGGTGAAGGCAAGGGCGATAACATGCCCTCCCATGCGACCGGCAAGGCTCGTCCCCCCATGAAATCGCATATTGAGGTTTCGCGCGGCTTCGTAGCCGGCGATGAGCGCCAGCACGGCGGAAAAACTCATCTGAAAACTGGTGCCCATCACCGCCTCCGGGCTGGCGAGCATGATGAGCATCGCCGCGAGGCCCAGCCCGCGCAGCGAAACCGCGCGGCGCCCGACGATGATGCCCAACGTCACCAAACTGGCCATGGCCAGGCTGCGCAGGATCGGCAAATGCGCGCCGGTGAGCAGCGCATAGGCCAGGCCGGCCGCCAAGGCGGCGGTCGCCGCCAGCGGCTTGACGGGCCAGCGCACCGTTATGCGCTCGTGCCGCGTGAGGAGAAACCGCGTGGCGGTGAAGGCCAGCCCCATGACGATGCCGACATGCAGCCCCGCGACCGCGAGAATATGCGCGAGCCCGGCGGCGATGAAGGCGTTCCGTTCCGCGACGGGGATGGTCTGTTCCTCCCCGGTGAGCAGCGTCACCGCGATCGAGCCGGTTTCGACCGGCAGAATTGCCAGGATGCGCGCGGCGATGTCTTGCCGCAGGGCCTGCAGCCGGCGCGCCAGCGTGCCGGGTTGCGCCGGGGCGGTGATTGTGACGGGCGCGATGGCGAAGCCGGACGCATCCAGCCCCGAGAAGAAATCCTGCCGCCCCTGGTCCCAGCCGCCGGGATAGGCCGGGCGCTCGGGGCCGAACAGCAATGCCTTGGTCTTGACCGCCTCGCCGAGCCACAAAGGCGTGTCGTCGGTGCTGCGCAAATGCACCCTTATGGCGCGCTGGAGGGGGGCGCCGTCATCCAGGCTCGGGTGCGCCAGGGTGATGCGCCGGCCATTCGGCAGCAGGTCGATCGCCGCGATGGTGCCGGAGATTTCAACGCTCTTGTGCGGCACGGGGACAAAGCCGGGTTCATCGGCGGTCCGCCATTCCGCCCGGGCAAAACCGAGGGCGGCCGCCAGGGCCAAGGCGGCCACCAGCCGGCCGGCGGGGGAGCGCCACAACGCCGCCAGGAAAGCCACCGCGCACGCAACCGCGACAACGCCGAGCCAAAGCTTCGGTTCACGGGGCAAGGCGAAATAGCCGAGAATCGCCGCCCCCATGGCAACCGGGATCAGCAGCAGGAACCGATCCTGCTCGGCCTCCAGCCAGGCGGCAAACCAGGCGCGCATCGCCATCCTTTTTTCGTTGCTAATTACTAACATTCTTGCGCTGGCTGGCAAAGAGGGGGGCGGAAATGCTAGAGGCGGCTGATGACCATTCGCACCCGCTTCGCCCCCTCACCCACCGGCATGCTGCATGTCGGCGGCGTCCGCACCGCTCTGTTCAACTATCTGTTCGCCAAGCATACGGGCGGCGAATTTCTGCTGCGCATCGAGGACACCGACAAAGCCCGCAGCACGCAACCAGCCGTGCAGGCGATCCTCGAGGGCATGGACTGGCTCGGCCTGACGCCCGACGCGGCGCCGGTCTACCAGTCCAGCCGCGAGGCGCGGCATGTGGAAGTGGCGATGCAGATGCTGGCGGCGGGCCGCGCCTATTACTGCTATGCCAGCCCGGATGAGTTGAAGGAGATGCGTGAAACGGCGCAGGCCGAAGGCCGCGCGCCGCGCTATGACGGGCGCTGGCGCGACCGCGACCCGTCCGAGGCGCCGGCCGGGGTCAAACCCGCCATCCGGCTCAAAGCGCCCCGCGAGGGCGAGACATTGGTGCATGACCTCGTGCAGGGAACCGTGCGCGTCCAGAACACCGAACTGGACGACATGATCATCCTGCGCTCCGACGGCACGCCGACCTATCTGCATGCCGTGGTGGTGGACGACCACGACATGGCGATCAGCCATGTCATCCGCGGCGATGACCACCTGACCAACACGTTCCGGCAGGTGCAGATCTACAACGCCATGGGCTGGGAGACGCCGCATTTCGCGCATATTCCGCTCATCCATGGCGCCGACGGCGCGAAACTCTCGAAACGCCATGGCGCGGTGAGCGTGCTGGAATTCCGCGAGCAGGGCTTCCTGCCGGAGGCATTGTGCAACTATCTGCTCCGCCTCGGCTGGGGCCATGGCGATGCCGAGTTCCTGCCCCGCGAAGAGCAGATTTCCCTGTTCACCCTGGAAGGCGTGGGCCGCGCGGCGAGCCGCATGGATTATGCCAAGCTGACCCATCTGAACGGCTTGTGGCTACGCGGCGCCAACGATGCGCGCCTGACCGGCGACGTGCTGGCGCGGCTGGAAGCGCAGGGCATCAGCGCCGATGCCACGGCGCAGGCCCGCATCCTGACCCTGATGCCGGGGCTGAAGGAACGCGCGAAGACCCTGGTGGACCTCACCGCTTCCGCCGCGTTCTTGGCGCGCAGCCGGCCCCTGCCCTTCGAGCCCAAGGCCGAGGCGCTGCTGACGCCGGACGCCCGCGCGATGCTCGCGCGCCTCGCCCCGGCGCTCGCCGCCACGGATTTCTCTGTTGCCGCGGTCGATGCCGCGCTGCGCAGCTTCGCGGAAACCGAGGGGCTGAAGCTGGGCCAGGTGGCGCAGCCGCTCCGCGCGGCGCTGACCGGCAGCACCATGAGCCCGGGAATCGACGCAACCCTGGCCGCGTTGGGCCGGGAGGAAAGCCTGGCGAGGCTGAAGGAAGTGGCCGCTTTTTGAAAAAAGCGGCGCAAAAACTTTTGTTTACGCTGGGCCATGGGCTGTGTAGGCGCCAACGCCCATGGCCCAAAGTTTAAAAAAGTTTTTTGCTTCTTTTTTTCAAAAAAGAAGCGCTTCCTTCCTTTCCCTGCCTTAAAAATCCGCCAGCGTGCAGGCCGAGGCGGCCGCCACCGCGCCGCAAAATCTGCTCGCTGCCGCGTCATTCTCGAAGCCGGCGACGCGCAGCCGGTAGAAGACGCGCCGCTTGACGATGACCGAGGTGATTTCCGGCGTGCGGCCGGCGAACAAGGCCGGGTCGCGCGCGTCGAGATGCTGCCACACCTGTTCCGCCAATCTGCGCGAGTTGAAAGCGCCGAGCTGCACAAGCGTGTGGCCTCGCGGCGGTGCCGCCACGGGCGCGACCGGGGCCTCTGTGAGGGCCGGGGCCGGCGGCAAGGCCGCCTCGGACTGCACGATCACCTGCGAGAACCCGCGCATCGCTTGCCGCACCTGGTCGGGCGGCAGGTCGATGCTCAGCACCTGCCGCGCCTCGGCCTGGCGACCGGATGCGAGCAGCGCTGCGGCGTAATCCTCGCGGATTTTCGGCGTCGCCCCCTGGCCGGTCGCCAAGGGGCCGAGATATTGCAGCGCCTCCGGCCCGTTGCCGGAGAGCGCCAGCGACAGGCCGAGATTGACTTCCGCCGCGGTCATCGAGGGGTCGGCCAGCAGCGCCCGGGAATACGGCACGACCGCGCCGGCAAAATTGCCCTGCAAATCACGCGCGATGCCAAGATCGTTGAGCGCGTCGGCATTGTTCGGGTCGTCGGCGAGCGCCTGGGTGAAGGCCAGCTCCGCCGCGTGCGGATCGGTTTTCAGCAGGCAGCGGCCGAGCCCGGTTTGCGCCTGGGTTGCATGCGGGTCGTAATGCAGCGCCACCTGATAGGCGGCATCCGCCGCCGGGCAGCGTTGCAGCGCATAATAGGCGTTGCCCTCATGGATCAGCGCGTCGACATTGTCCGGCGCGCTGGCCAGGATCGCGCGTGTCACCGACAGCGCCATGCCGGGGTCGCCGCCGGCGATCGCCGCATCGGCGACGTTCAGCGTGCTCGGCCCGGCCGGATTGGCGGCGTTGGTGTGCGATGACGCGCAGGAGGCAAGCAGCAGCGCCAGAGCCGGTCCCAGGCAAGGCGACATTGCACGGCGCTGCGGAGAAGCCATGATAATAGCCAAGCCTTTTCCTTCGTCAGGCGAACAACTCACGCCCAGGATCATCTATGTCCGCCCAATATCGCCATCACGTTGACGATGGCGGGCCCTGCGACGACCAGGAAAACACAGGGCAGTATGAAGAGGATCATCGGGATGGTCATCATGGTCGGCAAGCGGCCGGCGCGCTCCTCGAACAGGATCAAGGCTTCCTGACGCAGTTCGGCGGAGAGCGTGCGCAGCGCCTGGGTCAGCGGCGTGCCGTATTGCAGCGATTGCGAGAGCGTGGTCGCCAACCGCTTGAGCGTGACCAGCCCGGTGCGGTTACCCAGCGCCTCCATGGCTTGGCGCATATCCGCGCCGATCTGCAACTCGCGCGACGTTTGGGTGAGTTCCATCGCCAAAGCGGCGTTGAGATTGCCGATCTCCTGCGCCACGCGCGCCAGCCCCGCTTCCAGCGCCAACCCGGCATCGGCGCAGATCACCAGCATGTCCAGCGCATCGGGAACACCAGCGGCAACCTGGGTGAGATGGCGCTCGCGGATGTTGTTGGCGAGCATTTCCGGCAGCAGCAGGCCGGCGACGGCGCCCCCGGCAAGCTTGACGATGGTCCAGAGCGTGCCAGCGCCAAAATTATGCAGCACCACGAACAGCACCAGCGGCATCACCATGGCCAATAGGATTTTGGCGCCGATGAACAGGCCAAGGCCGCGCCCGCCCCGGAAGCCCGCCGTTTCCAGCGTCGCGGTCATCTCCGCGAGGGTCTTGCGCGACAGCAGGCCGCTGCGGGCGATCAGCATGCCGAAGGCGGAAATAAACCGCAGCAATGACGAAGTGTCCGGCTTCGGCTCGGGCGGCTTGTCGCCTTCGACCACCAGTTCGATCCGGCGCGCCAGGCGCGAGGCGCGTGCCAATTCGTGGACCAGGAAAAAACCGCTGGCAACAACGATCGCAAAGATCACGACGATGGCGGCTAGGATATAGAGGATGGGCATTGGCGCTATTTCAGAACGTTGCTGATCATGAACTGAATGATGCCCATGCCGATGCCCATCAGCAGCACGGCGGCGCCGAGAATCGCCTGGCCTGACCCGGTGTTGAACAGCAAAATGATATATTGCCGCTGCATCAAGAAAATCGCGCCGCCGGCGACGAAGGGCAGCGCCGCCAGGATCATGGCGCTGGTGCGCGCCTCGGCGGTGAGCGCGTAGCCGCGCGCCTTCAGCCCGACCCGCTTGCGGATCACGTCGGCCAGGGTTTCCAAAGTCTGCGTGATGCCGCCGCCGGAACGCGCCTGCAACGAGAGCGCGGTGGCAAAAAACTGATATTCCGTCAGCTTGATGCGGACCGACAATTCGCGCAGCGCGACATCGAGCGGAATGCCGATGGCCACCTTGTCGGCCAAGATGTCGAACTCGGTCTTGGTCGGCTGCGGCGCATCGCGCGCCACCGTGCGCAGCGCCTCGCCCATGGGAATGCCGACACGGACGCAGCGGACGATGGTGCCGAGCGCGTCGGGGAACTGTTCCAGCAATTTGGTGTTGCGGCGATTCATGAACCAGCCGAAGGTGAGTTTCGTCAGCAGCAGGCAGACGACCGGCGTGCCGAGATAGAACAGCGTGTCGAGCAGCACCGGATGGCTGCCCAGCGGGTGCGAGGCGAGCCAATCGATGATGAGCGTCGCGGCCAAAGCCAAAGGCGGCACCAGCCACCATTTGATCGGGTAGGTTTCCTCCTGTCGCAGATCGACGCCGATGAAGGACGCCGCCTGCTCCCTGATCTGTTCCCCGCGCGTCACAGTGCGCGTCAGCGACCGCGTCTCCGCGGGGGCGCTCGCCTGCGCCGCGCCCGGCGTGACCACCGCGGTGAGCCGGCTCTCGAATTTCTTCAGCCGCTTATGGCCTTGCATCACCGACGCCGTGGCGAGGGCTGCCATGGCGAGCAGGATCAGCACCAAGGCGCCCAGGACGAGGATTTCCTCGGACATCAGGCCACTTCCTCAAGGGCCGCCATCCAGCTGCGCTCCAGGCCGTAATATTGCAGCCGGTCCGTGAAGGAGGAGCGGATGCGGCTGACCTCGTAGCGCCCGGTCAGGCGGCCGGTCGCGGTTTCGCCGGTGACTTCGAATTTGAAAATATCGTTGAGCAGCTGGGTCTCACCTTCCATCCCCGCGATCTCGGTCACCTGCGTCACGCGGCGGCCGCCATCGCGCTGGCGCTCCACCTGGACGATGAGATTCACCGCCGCCACCACCTGGGTGCGGATCGCGCGCGGGGTCAGCCCCATGCTCGACATCTGCACCATGTTCTCGATGCGGGCGAGCGCGTCGCGGGTGTTGTTGGCGTGAATCGTCGACATCGAGCCGTCATGGCCGGTGTTCATCGCCTGCAGCATGTCGAACGCCTCGGCGCCGCGCACCTCGCCGATGATGATGCGATCGGGGCGCATACGCAGAGCGTTGCGCACCAGGTCGCGAGCGTTCACCTCGCCTTTGCCCTCGAGGCTGGCGGGGCGGGTTTCCAGCCGCACGATATGCGGCTGCTGCAATTGCAGCTCGGCGGCATCTTCGACCGTGACGATGCGCTCGGACGGGTCGATGAAGCGGCTCATCGCGTTCATCATCGTGGTTTTGCCGGAGCCGGTGCCGCCGGACACGATGATGTTCAGCCGGCAGCGCGCGGCGATTTCCAGAACGCGTGCAATCGGCGGGGTGAGCGAGCCGTAGCCGATCAGCTTCTCGAAATCGATCGGCTTTTTCGCGAACTTACGAATCGACAGCGACGGCCCGTCGATCGCCAGCGGCGGCAGGATGATGTTGACGCGCGAGCCGTCTTTCAGGCGCGCGTCGCACATCGGGCTTGCCTCATCGACGCGGCGGCCGACCGAGGCGGCGATGCGCTGGCAGATGTTGGTGAGATGCGTCCAGTCGCGAAAGCGCACCGGCACCTGCACCAGCTTGCCGCCGCGCTCGACGAACGTGTGGTCAGGCCCGTTGACCATGATGTCATTGATGCTGTCATCCAGCAGCAATGGCTCCAACGGGCCGAGCCCCAGCATGTCGTCCACCAGCTCGGTGGCCAGGGTACGCTGCTCGCGGCCGTTCAACTGCACGCGGCGTTCGGTCGCGAGGTCCGAAATCAGCCGTTCCACCTCGATCAGCAGCCGCTCCGGCGCCAGCGAGGCGACCGCCGTGGCGTCCATGCGGGTCAGGCAAATGCCGCGCAGCTCGGCGATGTCCGGACGGACGGCGAGAACCGAGGTAAGACGTCCCGCGTCATGCTGGTCCGCCGTGGCGCGGGCGGAGAGCTCGGGTGCCAGATAGGGGCCGGCCGGCGTGCCGGGGGCGCGGGGCGCGGCGGCGGGGCTGGCAACCGTCTCGTTGCGGCGTCGGCCGAATGTGGGCAGGCTGACATCCGTCATCCGCTATCCTTTCTGCGGCCGCAGCATCTTGTTGAACATGCCGCTGAGCGCGCCGGTTTGCTGGCTGACGGCCCCCATCTCCTCGCGGTTGCCGGCGAAGCCGATCTCGCGCGACAGCTCGATGATCGCCTGGCGGAACGGCCCGCGCGCGTTCATCGCCGGCTCGCCGAAGGTGGCACTCTCATTGAGCTGCTTCGGCAGATCGGGGATGACCACGTCGACCTTCACCTTCAGCGCATCCTCGATCTGCTTGCGGGTCAAGCCGCCCGGCCGCCCCTGGCGGTTCAACACGATGGTCGGGCTTTGCGGCTGCCACGGGCCATTCGGCAGGCCGAGCAGGCGCAGCGTGTCGCGTACGCTGGCAAGCGACGGGTCCATGACGATCACACGGTGATGCGCGAACTCGATCAGTTCGCGATTACACGGCATCGGCTGAAACGACACGTCGGCGATGATGAAATTATAGCGCACGCGCAGCGCATCGATCAGCCGCCGCGCCGCGCCGGGCGCATAGTGCAGCGGCTCGTTGAGCTTCTCCTCGGACGCCAAAACCTGCAGGCGTTCGCTGACCGGCTGCGCGGCGCGCTCGACAAACAGCGGGTCGATGCGATCGGGCGTTTCCAGCGCCATGCGCAGGCCCGGGCTGGTTTTCGCCCCCAGCAGCAGCGCGCCGGAGCCCAGGTACAGATCGGCTTCCAGGAACACGGTGTGGCGCTTGGCGACCACCCCCAACATCCAGGCGAGATTGCCGGAGATGGTGGTGGCGCCGACGCCGCCGCGTGCCCCCATGACGGCGATGACGCGGCCGCCGCGGGCGGAATCCTGGCCGATCGTCTTGCGCGTCACCAGCGGCGCGAAATGCCGCGCCACCGCCTCGCGCGTGATCGGCTTGCAGATATATTCCATCACCCCCATGCCGCGGGTGATATGCCGGTAGAAATCGACATCGTCGGTGTCGCCGATCACCAGCACGCGCACGCCGGGCTCCACGACATCGGAGAGTTCGCCCAGCGCGTGCAGCGGCTGGTCTTCGCCGGCGATGTCGACGATAAGCACTTCCGGCGTCGGCAATTTCGCCATGGCGGAAACCGCCGTGCGCACCGTGCCGCGGCGGACATCCATGCCGTTCGCCACCAGATCCCCCAGCCCGTCCCGCAGCACCTGCTCGGTGGCCGGATCGCCCAGAAAGGCCAGGACGGTCAGCCGGTCGGGGCGGCTGATCACGCCGCTATCGACCAGCACCGAGCGGACATTTTGCTCGTTCATCCCACAACTCCCGTTCGGTAACCCCTTGCCATGGCCGCGATCAATTCGAACTGCCGGCCGGGCTGGGCGGCATGACGATTTGCGCCGGCGCCTGCAGACCGGCGGCCGTGCCGTTCGGCCCCAGCGCCTTGTCGAGCGCGGCCGTGGCGGCGACGCCGTTGGCATACGGGTTGCCCCGGCCGGAAATCAGATCGGAAGGCGCGGCCGCCTGCTGGGCGATGTTCTCGTTGGCCGCCCCCGTGGCCGACCAGTCGCCGGGGCGCTGAAACGGATCGAACGCGCCCTGGCAGCCGCTCAGGGCCAGAAGGATCGTGCAGAACGCGAAAAACGCGGCGCGGCGCATGGCGTATTCCCTCATTGCACCATGAACCCGGCATCGCCCGGAATGCTGGCGGTTTCATTGTCGGTGCCGTTATTGCGCAGCAACAGGATCCGCTGCAGGTCGTTGGGCGGTGTCCAGCCATCGTCCGGCGAGGCGAGTGTGGCCGGCTGGTTGACCGGGTTCACCAGATACGGCGTTACCGTGATGACCATTTCCTGCTGCTCGCGCTGGAAGCTGTCGCCGCGGAACAGCGCGCCGAGCACCGGCACCTCGCCCAGCGCCGGCACGGCGTTGTTGGTATCGGTGCTGGTATCCTCGAGCAGACCGGCAATCGCCATGCCCTGCCCGCTGCCGAGAATCACGGTGGACGAGGCCTGCGTCACGTTCAGCGAGGGCACCGTGATGGCGCTGTTGGTGCCGGGCGTGGCGATGGTCACGCCGTTGGCGGCGCTGATCGTGCTGAGCTGCGGCGCCACCTGCAGGGAGATGCGCCCGTCGGCGAACACGGTGGGCGTGAAGGTGAGCAGGATGCCGAAATTCCGGAAGCTGACCGTGAC
>NZ_DATLPB010000099.1:0-9012 GCF_035535915.1 Acidocella sp. | reverse complement strand
GCCCGGCTGGGGCTGGGCGCATTTCGTGCTGGCCGCTTTGGGCCAGCCGGCCGCGACGCCGGACGGCATGGCCATGCGGCTATGGAAACGCCTGCCGCGCTGGGAAGACAGCGCGCCCCGCCCACCGCCGGCTTCCTTTCCCGTCACCCCCGCCCAGGCGCGGGCGCGGCTGGCGGGCCTGCTCGGCCCCGGCGCCGAACAACGCCCCGCGCAGGCGGATTACGCCTCCGCCGCCACGCATGCCTTCGACCCGCGCCTGGCCGAGGGCAGCCCGCATCTGGTGCTGGCCGAGGCCGGCACCGGCACCGGCAAGACCATGGGCTATCTCGCCCCCGCCAGCGTCTGGGCGGAGCAGAACAAGGGTGCGGTCTGGGTTTCGACCTATACGCGCCATTTGCAGCGGCAGATCGAGACGGAGGCGGCCCGGCTTGGGCCCGAGACCAAAATCGTGCTGCGCAAGGGGCGGGAAAATTATCTCTGCCTGCTGAATTTCGAGGATGCGATGGGCGCGGAGCGCAACGCCGTGCCGCTCGGCCTGATCGCGCGCTGGGCCATGGCGAGTGCCGATGGCGATCTGTTCGGAGGCGATCTACCGGGTTGGTTCGCCGAACTGTTCGGCCATTCGCTGCTCGCGCAGATCGCCGACCGGCGCGGCGAGTGCATCCATGCCGCCTGCCCGCATTATAGTTGCTGCGTGATCGAGCATGTGATCCGCGACGCACGCCAGGCCGACCTGGTGATCGCCAACCACGCGCTGGTGATGGCCCAGGCGGTGTGGGGCGGGCTGGACGACGATTACGTGCCGACGCGTTACGTGTTCGACGAGGGCCACCATATTTTCGACGCCGCCGACAGCGCTTTCGCCGTGGAATTATCCGGAGCGGCGATGGCGGAACTGCGGCGCTGGCTGCTGGGCGCGGAAGGCACGCGCTCCCGGGCGCGCGGGCTGCAACGCCGCCTGGAAGACATCCTGGCCAGCGACGAGGGCATGGCGCCGAAGCTGGAGGCCGCTTTGATCGCGGCGAAATCCCTGCCGGCGCCGATGTTCTCGACACGCCTCGACCCGGAACTGATCACCGACACCAACCCGGCGGAGACGTTCCTGCGCGCCCTGCGCACCCAGGCGCGAGCCCGTGCCACGGAGCCGGACTTGCAAGGCGGCATGAGTTTCGAGGTGGATCTGCACCCGATCGACCCGGAGATCCTGCCGGCGGCGGAACTGCTCTCCCGCGCCATGGAACGGCTGCGCGTGCCGCTGGCGGCTTTGCGCGACCGGTTCCTGGAGCGGCTGGAAACCGAGCCGGACCTGGAGGAAACCACCCGCCTGCGCCTGGAAGGCGCGGCGCGCAGTTTGAAACGCCGGGCGATCGACCCGCTCACCGCCTGGCGGCGCATTCTGGACGCGCTCCAAGGCGCCGAGGCCAAGCCCGGCGAGCGGCCGGCCAATATCGAATTTTTGCGCCTGGACCGCGAGGCCGGGACCGACCGCGACATCGCCCTGCTCTCGCATTTGCTCGACCCGACGCAGGCCTTCATCGAGACCATCGCCCGGCCGGCGCACGGCATGCTGATCACCTCCGCCACCCTGCGCGACGGGGTGGATAACGAGACCGCCTGGGAAGGCGCGGAAGCGCGCACGGGCGCCGCGCATCTTCCCGCCCCGGCGATCCGCGCCGCCTTCGACTCGCCCTTCGATTACGCCGAGCGGACGCGCATCGTGCTGGTCTCCGACGTGAACGGCCAGGATATGGGCCAACTGGCCGGCGCGTATCAGGCGCTGTTCCAGGCCGCCGGCGGCGGCGGGCTGGGGCTGTTCACCGCCATCTCCCGTCTGCGCGCGGTGCACACGCGCATCGCCCCCAAACTCGAGGCCATGGATATCCCGCTCTACGCCCAGCATGTCGACGCGATGGATAACGCGACCCTGGTCGATATCTTTCGCGCGGAGAAGGATTCCTGCCTGCTGGGCACCGATGCGATGCGCGACGGCGTGGACATTCCCGGCAACGCCTTGCGGCTGGTAGTGTTCGAGCGCACGCCCTGGCCGCGCCCGGACATATTGCACCGCACCAGGCGCGCGCATCTCTCCGGCGGCACACCGAAGGATTATGACGACGCCATCGTACGGTTGCGGCTGCGCCAGGCGTTCGGGCGCCTGATCCGCCGCGCCGACGACCGCGGCGTGTTCGTGCTGCTGGACCGCCAGGTGCCAAGCCGGCTGCTCACCGCCTTCCCCGAGCGGGCGCCGATCATCCGCTCCGGCCTTGCCGAGGCGATTCAAGGTATCAAGCGGTTTCTGGGCAACTCTTGAAAAGCAAGAAAGGACTTCTTTTTGTGAACAAAAAGAAGCAAAAAAACTTTATTAATCTGGGCCCTGCTGGTTTCACCGCCACCGGCCCAGTTTCAAAGAAGTTTTTTGCGCCGCTTTTTTTCAAAAAAGCGGCCACTTGCTTTCTTCTCCTTTTCGCCTTGCCGGCTGCCGCGCAGGTCCCCTCGACACCGACCGGAAGGTGGCTGTCGGCAAACCGGCAGGCGGTGGTCCAGATCGAACCGTGCGGCACGAATTTCTGCGGCCGGATCGTCGGCATCATCGTCCGTCACGCGGGCGACCCGATGCCGTTCGACTGGCTCGGCCGCCCGCAATGCGGGTTCGTCATGATTCGCACCACCCGGCAGATCGGCATGGAACCGCGCTGGGCTGGTTCCGTTCAGGACCCGCGTGACGGCCATAGTTACGGGGCCATCATCGCGATGAGGCAGGATGGCGACCTGCATCTGCGCGGCTATCTCGGCCTGCCGCTGTTCGGCGAGACGCAACGCTGGACGCCCTTCACCGGCCGGACCTTCGCGGATTGCCGCCTGCCCGGCAACAATCCGAACGGGGAAAGATAAATAGAAAGGAAGGCTACTTTTTGTGAACAAAAAGTAGCAAAAAAACTTTGTTTACTTTGGGCCCATGCGGTTTCAACGCCACCGGCCCAGCGTAACCAAAAGTTTTTGCGCCGCTTTTTTCAAAAAGCGGCCACTTGCTTCCTTGCTTAATTTGCGCGCGCAAGAATAGCCCGCGCCGCCGGCCGGCGGGCGATATAGCCGAGGCTCCAGGCCATCAGCAGGCCAAAAATGCCGAAGGAGATGAACGGCGAGACGAGCAGGAACCGCCCGATCGGCCAGATCCAGGCGAGCCAGCACATCACGCTGGTCTGCACCAGCAGCCCGAATCCCCAAACCACGGTGAGCACGCGGAACACCTGGGGCACGCCCGGCTGCGCCCAGACCAGCTCATAAGCCTCCACCCCGCCTTCGGTGGCGCGTGCCACCATGGCGCGCGCCAGGTAGAAGATCATCGGCCGCTTCATCGCCAGGGTGACGAGGAACAACAGGCCGACGGCCCCGGTGACCATCGCCTCGCGCATCTGGATCAGCCGTGCCGAACCGCCGAAGAACGTGGCCCCGACGGTCAACAGGATGGCGCTGACCACCACCACCGACACTGCGTCCAGCCGCCGCGTCTTGGCCAGTTCATAGAGGCTCCAGAGCAGCGGCGGCACGGCGGAGGCGATCAGCGCATTGGTATCGCCGAAACGCCCGGCGAGGGCTTCGTAAACGCCCCAGGGGGCGACGAAATTAGCCAGGATCTCAGGAGCCGCGCGAAGGACTTTCCGCATGCCGCGCTCAGATCCGCCTTGCCCGCGCCGGGCCGGCACCGCCTATCCAACAAAGCCCAGAGCCTGTTGGCGGGGCCTGCATGCGCTAACGGATCAGCCCGGTCATCGGGCTGGAAGCGCTGGCGGCATCGCGGCGGGGGATTCGCCCGGCGCGATAGGCCAGCCGCCCGGCCTCGACGCCGGCCTTCATCGCCCTTGCCATCAGCACCGGATCGTTGGCCATGGCGATGGCGGAATTGACCAGCACCGCGTCGCAGCCCAATTCCATGGCGAACGTGGCGTCATAGGCGGTGCCGACGCCGGCATCGACCAGCACCGGCACCTTTGCGTTCTCGATGATCATGCGGATCATCAGCGGGTTCTGCACGCCGAGACCGGAGCCGATCGGCGCGCCGAGCGGCATGATCGCCACGCAGCCCATCTCTTCCAGCCGCTTCGCGGCGATCGGGTCGTCCGAGCAATACACCATCACCTCGAAGCCATCGCGGATCAGCGCCTCGGCCGCCAGCAGCGTCGCCGCCATATCGGGGTACAAGGTGGGCGGCGGCCCGAGCACTTCCAGCTTCACGAGGTTCCAGCCGCCCGCCTCGCGCGCCAAGCGCAAGGTGCGCACCGCCTCGTCGGCGGTGAAGCAGCCGGCGGTGTTCGGCAAATAAGTGTAACGCGATGGGCTGACATAATCCTGGAGCATCGGCGCGTTGCGGTCCGACAGATTGACGCGCCGCACCGCGACGGTCACCATCTCCGTGCCGGAGGCCTCGATCGCCGCCGCCGTGGTGGGCAGATCCTTGTATTTTCCGGTGCCGACGATCAGCCGGGAGGCAAAATGCCGCCCCGCCACGGTCCACGCATCATCGCTCCGCAAGGCTCCGTCCATCACTCATCCTCCGCCAATAAAGTGTACGATTTCAATGGCGTCGGCATCTTCCAGCACAACCCCGGCATAGGTCGATCGCGGTACGATCTCGCGGTTCCGCTCAATCGCCACTTTGCGCATATCAAGGCCCAATTCGGCCAGCAGCCCGGCCAACGTCTTGCCCCGGGCCAGACTCATGGGCTCGCCATTCACCGTCAGACGCAATTGTTCCAGGGTCGTGCTCATGCCACCATTATCGGCATCGGCCGTGTTGGTCGCAAGACCGTGGGTGCGGCAAATTTGTCCGAAGCGATTCGGCTGTGCTAGCGGAAGCCGCATGGCAGCTCCTCTGATATTCGTCCTCAACGGTCCTAACCTCAATCTGCTCGGCCTGCGGGAACCGGCGATCTACGGAACCGGCACCCTCGACGACCTGGAAACCCTCTGCGCCGAAACGGCCGAGGGGCTGGGCGTGTCGATCGATTTCCGCCAGAGCAACCTGGAAGGGGAGCTGATCTCCTGGGTGCAGGAAGCGCGCGACCGGGCCGCCGGCCTGATCATCAACCCCGCCGGCTATTCGCACACGTCGGTGGCCTTGATGGATGCGATCCAGACCCTCGAAATCCCCGTGATCGAGGTCCATCTCTCGAACATCCACCAGCGCGAAAGCTTCCGTCACCATTCTTATGTCTCCCTTGCCGCCGACGGCGTCATTTGCGGGCTGGGATTCGCAGGCTATAGGCTCGCCCTCATCGCTTTGTCCGACATACTGGAAGAAGATCAATGAGCCTCTCTTTCGACCCTGAAGCCCTTCGCCTTCTCGCGGACCTGATCAACGCCACCGGCCTGTCGGAAATCGAGCTGGCCGAAGGCGACCGCAAGCTGCGTCTCGCGCGCATGCTCGCCCCGGTGAGCGTGCCGGTGCTGGCGCCGGCGGCACAAGCCGCCCCCGTGGCCGCCGCCCTGCCGACGGAGCCGGCCGCCAAGGCCGACCCGGCCAAGCATCCGGGCGCGGTGAAGAGCCCGATGGTCGGCGTTGCCTATCTCTCCGCCGAACCGGGTGCTGCCCCTTACGTGACCGCCGGGCAAAGCGTCGAGGCCGGGGCCACCCTGCTGCTGATCGAGGCGATGAAGACGTTCAACCAGATCAAGGCGCCGCGCGCCGGCACGGTGAAGCAAATTCTGGTATCCTCCGGTGCCCCCGTGGAGTTCGACGAGCCGCTCCTCATCATTGAATAGGCGCCGCCATGTTCAAAAAAATCCTCATCGCCAACCGCGGCGAAATCGCCCTGCGGGTGCTGCGCGCCTGCCGCGAACTCGGCATCGCCACCGTCGCCGTGCACTCCACCGCCGACACCGACGCCATGCATGTGCGCCTCGCCGATGAGAGCGTCTGCATCGGCCCGCCGCCGGCGCGCGATTCCTACCTCAACATGCCATCCATCATCTCCGCCGCGCTGATCACCGGCGCCGAGGCCATTCATCCCGGCTACGGCTTCCTCTCCGAGAACGCCGCCTTCGCCGAGATGGTGGAGGCGCATAATCTCGTCTTCATCGGCCCCACCGCCACCCATATCCGCATGATGGGCGACAAGATCACCGCCAAGACCACCATGGCCGAACTCGGCGTGCCGCTGGTGCCGGGCTCGGCGGGGGAACTCGCCTCTCTGGAGGAGGCCAAGGAGGTCGCCGAACGGATCAAATATCCGGTGCTGATCAAGGCCGCCGCCGGCGGCGGCGGGCGCGGCATGAAGGTGGCGCGCAGCGCCGGGGAGCTGGAAGCCGCCTATCGCGAGGCCCGCGCCGAAGCCGGCGCCGCGTTCGGCAACAACGCCGTGTATATGGAAAAATATCTCGATAAGCCGCGGCATATCGAGTTGCAGGTGCTGGCCGACAACCACGGCGCCGTGGTGCATGTGGGCGAGCGCGACTGCTCGCTGCAGCGCCGCCACCAGAAGCTCCTGGAAGAAGCCGGCTCGCCGGTGATCAGCGCGGCGCAACGCGACGCGCTGGGCGCCACCGTGACCAAGGCGCTGCGGAAAATCGGTTACCGCAACGCCGGCACGCTCGAATTCCTGTACCAGGACGGGCAGTTTTCCTTCATCGAAATGAACACCCGCCTGCAGGTTGAGCATCCGGTCTCCGAAATGATTTCCGGCCTCGATCTCGTGCATGAACAGATCCGTGTCGCCGCGGGCGAACCGCTCGGCTATACCCAGCAGGACGTGAAATTCGCCGGCCACGCCATCGAGTGCCGCATCACCGCCGAGGATCCTGAAACCTTCGCACCCTCACCGGGCCTGGTGGAAATGTTCCACCAGCCGGGCGGGCTCGGCGTGCGCGTGGATTCCGCGCTCTATGCCGGCTACCGCGTGCCGCCGCATTACGACAGCCTGATCGCCAAGCTGATCGCTTATGGCCGTACCCGCGAGGAAGCCATCGCCCGCATGCGCCGGGCTCTGCGCGAATTCGTCATCACCGGCGTAAAAACCACGATCCCGCTGCACGAACGGATTTTGCAGGATCCGGAATTCATCGCCGGCGATTACACGATCCATTGGCTGGAGCGGTTCGTGGGGATGACGAAGTAAAGAACGTAAGCGGCCGCTTTTTGAAAGGCCGATGGCCGTGAAACCAGCACGCCCCGCCCTCGACGCGCAACATCGAAGCGGTCACGATGATACGCGGATAACCGTAGCTTTCTAACGGTATTTGCTCGACATCGCCTCCGGCTTTTTGAATTGGTGGTCTCTGGAAACGGCACCGGCTTCAACCGGTGCTCGCGGTGAACTCGCTGGCTGAGCTCGACCGGCCCCCTCTCGTCCCGCCCGTCACCGTATGTTTCGGTTTCCGTGTCATTTGGGCTGCTCCTGCGTTTTTTCAGAAGCAGCCATGGAAAGCGCGGTCCCTCGTGACAATTGCGGCGATTCACCGGCGAAATGGGATCGTCAGCGCGACGGTTTACGCGTTCGTAATGGCCTCCATGAACAGCGTGTTACCGTGCATGTCCACCAGGGCGTATTCCAGCCGGGCGGCGCTGAGGTTCACCACCATGAAGCCGTGCGAGCCTGACACGAAGCCGCCTCGGATCGGCGCAGCTGGCCGATAAGTTTCCGAGCCGGCGCCGCTCACCACGTAGGTGATGCCGTCCATCTTCACCGATTGCAGGCAATGGTCGTGGCCGCAGATATAGATGCGGATGTTATGTTTCAACAGCAGCGGGTTAAGCCGCGCGATCAAATCCGGCTGGTCGTGCTCATAGCCGTCATCATCGGAAAGGGCGGTATAGATCGGGTGATGGCCGACCACGATTTTCCATTGCGCCGTCGACTCGGTCAGCGCCCGGTCGAGCCAGGCGAGCTGCGCGTCGGTATCCTGCCCCACGACATTGACCCGGGAGCCGTAATATTTTCGGATGAAGGGCGACGTGTCGACATAGAAAAAATCGGCCTTCGCGCCGCCCGGCAAGGTCTGCGTGTCGGTGTAATAACGCGCCGGCAGCGTCCAGCGCGGGCTCTTGCGGCTGTAATCGAGCTGCGCCTGCACATTGCCGCGATAATCATGATTGCCGAGGATCACCTTCCACGGCGTGAACAGCGTCGGCGCGGTGTAAACCTCCTCGAAGGAGCTTTGCCATTGCGGGTCGTCAACGCTCTCGACCCCGTTCTCGTAAAAGTTATCGCCGACGGAAATCGTGAAGCGGCTGTCCATCGCCGCCGCAATTTTGCCCATCTCCACCGCCACATTGCGCTGGTCATGATGGCCGCGCCGCCCCCAATCGCCGACGATGATGAACGGCAACGACGCCGAGGCGGCGACGGCCGGCTTGATCTCCGTGGCCAGGGTGGCGCCCGTCACCGCGGTGGTCGAAACGAATTGACGACGGCTCAGCTGCATGGCTCCCCTCCTGGGACTATCGGTTGCGCCGCCGGATATGCGCTCCCTGGAAATCGGCAGGCTTCGGCGCGCGCACCGTCTGATGCACTACCAAATCAGGCTGACGGCAGATGTGACAGGTTGAAGATAATGATCTACGCCAAGGGCCGGACAAGACACGATGATAGCATTGAAAATCCGTAAGAATCCAGCCACAGAGTTGAACATTCTGGAGGGGGGCCAATCTAGGCCCCTATGGCTCTGGTGAATATCATCCCGTCGGACTTGCGCGACGGAGACCTGTCCAAGGGCTCCGCCAGCGCGCCCGTTGCGGGCACCCGGTCCTGGGGCGAGGTGGGCGCCGCACGCGTGGTGATCGTCTCCAACCGCGTGCCCTCGCCGAACGAGCAGGGGGCGACGGCGGGCGGTCTGGCGGTGGCACTCGCCGACGCCACGACCAAAGGATCGATGTGGTTCGGCTGGAGCGGCCGCCGCGCCGAGGAGACTTCGGAGGCGGCCAGCGTCGTGCTCGCCGAATCCGGCGTGACCTTCGCCACCATCGATATCGCCGAGCGCGATTACCAGCGCTTCTATAACGGCTTCTCCAATGGCGCG
>NZ_DATLPB010000098.1:0-12062 GCF_035535915.1 Acidocella sp. | reverse complement strand
CAAAGTTTTTTTGCTACTTTTTGTTCACAAAAAGTAGCGCTTTCTTCCTCTTGCCTTAAACCTTCAGCGAGATCGAGCGTCTCGCCGATCTCCAGCGCGTGGAAGCGCTTCCGGTCGATCCCCGCCGCGTGCAGCGCCGCCGCGAGATCGCGCTGGGGGGCGTCGATTTCCTCGGCGGTGAGCTGAAACGTGCCGTAATGCATGCCCACCGCCCGGCGCGCCTGCAGGTCCTGGAACGCCGTCACCGCGTCTTCCGGGTTCATATGCACCGGGCCCATGAACCAGCGCGGCTCGTAGGCGCCGATCGGCAGCAGGGCCAGGTCCGGCGCGCCCAGGCGCTCGCGCATCTCGGCGAAGAATTTCGTGTAGCCCGTATCGCCGGCAAAATAGAGTTTCATGCCCTGGTGCTCGAGCCAGAACCCGGCCCAAAGCGTCTGGTTGCGGTCCCACAAGGTGCGCGCGGCGAAATGCCGGGCCGGGGTAGCGATGATGGTCGCATCTCCCAGCGTGACATCCTGCCACCAATCCAGCTCCACGGCGCCGGCCAGGCCCTTGCGCGCCAGAAAGTCCGCGTTGCCCAGCGTGGTGACGATGGCGGCCTCAGGGAAGCGCCGCCGGAGACGGCGCAAAGCGTGCACATCCATATGGTCGTAATGGTTGTGCGAGAGCAGGATCAGGTCGATCGGCGGCAGCGCGTCGAGATGCAGCCCGGGATCGCACACGCGCTTCGGCCCCACCCATTGCGAGGGCGAGCAGCGCCGGGAAAAGACCGGGTCGGTGAGCAGCGTGAGCCCCGGCAAGCGCAGCAGGAACGAACTATGGCCGATGAAGGTGACGGTCGGCGGCGGGCCCGGCGGCGGGTGGCGCTCATTTTCGACCCGCTTCGGCCAGGTCGCCCACGCCGTGTCGCGCCGCCAGCGCGACCGCAGGAGGGAGAGGAATCCACGCCGTTTCGTGCCGCCGCCATGATGGCGATGGGTCGGCTCCGGGTTGAAGAAACGCTTGCCGTCATAATGGTCGGAGATTGGGTAGGGCATACTGCCAATATAGGGAAAGAAAGTGGCCGCTTTTTGAAAAAAGCGGCGCAAAAACTTTTGTTACGCTGGGCCTGAGGCTTTGTCGGCGCCAACGCCCCTCCGCCCAGCATAATAAAGTTTTTTTGCTACTTTTTGTTCACAAAAAGTAGTGCTTTCTTCCTTCCTCTCTACCTTCCCTTGCCTCTCTACCTTCCCTTGGCTTCAAACCGATACGGGCTGGCGCTGGTGGTTTGCGGGTCGATGGTGAGGCGGTGGGCGATCGGCGGGAAGGCGCGGGAGCGGCAATCCTGCCGTTCACAGAGCCGGCAGGACAGGCCGATGCCGACGGCGGCGGTGGCGAGGTTCAGCCCGTCACCATAGACCAGTTCGGCGGCATGGCTGACATCGCAGCCCATGGCCACCACCCGCACCGGCGGCGGGTCGCCCCAGCGGGCCGGGCGGCCGGTGATGGCGCGGGCGAAGCAGAGATAGGTTTCCTTGTCCGAGAGCTGCGCGAGCTGCACGCGGATCGTGCCGGGGGTGGCGAAGGCCGAATGCACGATCCAGCGCGGGCAGGTGCCCCCTAAGCGCATGAAGGGAAAGCCAGCGGCGGAAAAGCGTTTGCTCACATTGCCTGCCGGGTCGACGCGCAGGAAAAAGAACGGCACGCCGCGCGCCCCCACCCGCTGCAAGGTGGAGAGCCGATGGCAGGCCTGCTCGTAGGAGACGCCGAAGCGCGCGGCGATGGCCTCAACGTCGTAGCGCAAGGCGCGGGCGGCCAGCAGCATCGGCTCGTAGGGCATCAGGATCGCGCCGGCGACGTAATTCAGCAGGCCGATGCGCAACAGCTCCGTGGCGTCGCGCGAGGACGGGCTGGCCGCCCGCACGATCGCCCCCACCGCATCGCCGGCTTCCAGCAGTGCGAGTTGAAACGCCATCTGGAATCCCCGGCTTTCGCGCGAGAGATCTTCCGAGAGCGTGAGCAGCCGCGCCTTGGCGTCGAAAATCCTGAGCGCGCCGGGCGTGCTTTTCACGCTCACCACCAGCCCGTGCTGGCGCCGCAGCCGTTCGGCCAGAGCGTGGCTGGTGCCGATCTCCACCGCGTTCAGCGAGGCCCCGATCGCCTCCGCCGCTTCCTCCAGGGCCGGGAAATGATTGGCGTGGTCGTGGAAGAAATCCCGCACTTCCTCGTTCGGCGGCATGATCCGGCGCCCCGAGGGCAACAGAATGCCGCTGGAATCCTCGCGCGCCCCGGCCCAGGCGCGATGCAGCGCCAGGATCGCCCGCGCCCCTGCCGGGGTTGCCGCGATCGAATGGATTTCCGCCTCCGGCACCGGCTCTTCCAGTCCCAGAAGCGGGTCGGCGAACACCTCGCGCAACGCCACTTCCAGCTCGCGTTCCTGCACCCCGGACAAGGCGGCGAGATCGACATTGAGGATGTCGGTCAGCTTGAACAGCAGCGAGGCAGTGACATTGCGCTGGTCATGCTCGACCAGATTCAAATAGCTCGTTGAAATCCCAAGCTTCTGCGCGAAGCCCTGCTGTGAATAGCCTTGCTCCATGCGCAGGCGGCGGATCGTCTTGCCGATGGCGGTCTTTGACATGTTTTACATTATGCAAAATTTTACAGTTAATTCCATCACTCGTTTCGACATTCCCCGGCATTTTTGCCCTGTCCATCGCAGCGCAGTGTAAATATTTTACGATCACGACAGTGAGGCGGACGGGATGGAAACCGGTGGAAACCCCGACCAGGACCAAACCCGGCCCGAACGAGTTCAAACCCAAACGAGTCCGAATCCGCGCGAAGCCGGAACAAACCCTCGCGCCACAGGACCGAAATGCGTGAAGGAGTTTTATCATGACGACGAAAATCGCACCGCTTTATTCTCCGGACGGGATCGGCATGGGCATGACCGCCGGGCCGGGCCGGTTCGACGGCATCAAACGCGACTACACCGAAGCCGATGTCGAGCGCCTGGCCGGGAGCTTCCGCGTCAAGCACACGCTGGCGGAGATGGGCGCGGCGCGGCTCTGGCAGTTGCTGCAGTCGGAACCTTACGTGAACACGCTCGGCGCGCTCACCGGCAACCAGGCGATGCAGCAGGTGAAAGCGGGGCTGAAGGCAATCTACCTCTCCGGCTGGCAGGTAGCGGCGGACGCCAACAATGCCGGCGAAATGTATCCCGACCAGTCGCTCTACCCGGTCTCCTCGGTGCCGCAGGTGGTGGCGCGCATCAACAACTCTCTGCGCCGCGCCGACCAGATCGCGAAAATGGAAGGCGATGACACGCATTATTGGATGGCGCCGATCGTGGCCGATGCCGAGGCCGGATTCGGCGGCGCGCTCAACGCCTATGAGCTGATGAAGGCGATGATCGCCGCCGGCGCCGCCGGCGTGCATTTCGAGGACCAGCTGGCCTCGGAAAAGAAATGCGGCCATCTCGGCGGCAAGGTGCTGGTGCCGATCTGCCAGCATATCCGCACGCTCAACGCCGCGCGCATGGCGGCGGACGTGGAAGGGGTGCCGACCGTGCTGCTCTGCCGCACCGACAGCCACGCCGCGCAACTGCTCACCGCCGACGTGGACGAGCGCGACCGCCCCTTCCTCTCCGGCGAACGCACCCCGGAAGGGTTCTACCGCATCAAGCCCGGCCTCGGCGTGTGCTACGCCATCGCTCGCTCCTTGGCCTATGCGCCTTATGCCGACCTGCTGTGGTGGGAAACCTCAGAGCCGAACCTGGAGGAAGCCGAGCAGTTCGCCAACGCGATCCACGCCAAGTTCCCCGGCAAGATGCTGGCCTATAATTGCTCGCCGAGCTTCAACTGGAAAAAGAAGCTGAGCCCGGAAAAAATCGCGTCGTTCCAGCGGGACATCGGCGCCATGGGCTACAAATTCCAGTTCGTCACGCTCGCCGGCTTCCATGCACTGAACCACTCGATGTTCCAGCTCGCCAAAGGCTACGCGGCGCGCGGCATGGCGGCCTATTCGGAACTGCAGCAGGCGGAATTCGCCGCCGAGGCGGACGGCTATACCGCCATCCGCCACCAGCGCGAGGTCGGCACCAGCTATTTCGACGCCGTGTCCACCGCCATCTCCGCCGGACAATCCTCCACCACCGCCATGGCAGGCTCGACCGAGGCGGCGCAGTTCCGGGAACAGGGCGGGGGCGATACATCCGGCCATGATGACGGCCTCGTGCATGGCCATGCCTGGGCGGCGTCCTCGCCCGAGCGTTAAGAAAGAAAGTGGGCGCTTTTTGAAAAAAGCGCCGCAAAAACTTTTATTGACGCTGGGCCTGAGACGCTCGAGCGGCACGGGCCCAAAGTAACAAAGTTTTTTTGCTACTTTTTGTTCACAAAAAGTAGCGCTTACTTTCTCTGTCCCACCCATCGCCCCACGGCGATGGGTTTTTTGTCGTCGGGCGGGCTTATCATGATAAACATCCGGGACCATGTCAGGGTAACGGAAATGTCCAACCGGCCCTTCAATCTGAATGCCGATCTCCTGCTCCGGGCCTACCGGCTCGGCCTGTTTCCCATGGCCGAATCGCGCCGCAGCCGGGCGCTGCACTGGCTGGACCCGGAAGCGCGCGGCGTGCTGCCGCTGGACGGATTCCACATCCCGCGCAGCCTGATGAAAACCGTGCGCAGCCAGCGTTTCGCGGTCACCGCGGACGTCGATTTCCCGGCCACCATCGCCGGCTGCGCCGCCGCCCGGCTGAACCGGCCGGAAACCTGGATCAACGCCGAAATCGAACGGCTGTTCATCGATTTATTCAGGATCGGCTTCGCGCACAGCATCGAGACCTGGGAGAATGGCAGGCTGGTCGGCGGGCTGTATGGCGCTTCCCTCGGCGGCGCGTTTTTCGGCGAGAGCATGTTCTCCACCGCCACCGACGCTTCCAAGGTGGCGCTGGTGCATCTGGTGGCGCGGCTGCGCCTGAGCGGCTATGTGCTGCTGGACACGCAGTTCATCACGGCGCATTTGGCACGGTTCGGCGCGATGGAAATTCCGCGCGCCACCTATCACGCGCTGCTGGCCGAGGCGGTGGGGGTGTCAGCGCGGTTCAACGCCGCGCCGGACGCGGCGCTGCTGGAACGGGAAATCGAGGCCATGCGGAGACTTGGGTAAGGAAGATGGGGGTGAGGAAGATTGGGGTGAGCGCGACACGAAAGATTTTTGTCCTGCTGGGATTATGCGTTGCCGGCAGCGCGGCTGCTTCGCCCGTGCCGCGCTTCCTGCCCGACCGCGACGTGGCGGTGACGTACCAGCTCAACCTCCCGGGGCAGGGTCCGCAGACCTATCTTCTGTCTTACGACGCGGCCGACCGGCTCGCGCGCATCGACAGCCCGGCGCAGCATATGTTCGTCCTCGCGAACCTGCCTTCCGGGCGGGCGCAACTGGTGGTGCCGGCGCTGCATGCGGTGGTGGACACGCCGGACTTCTCCGGCATCACAAGCCAGATCGAGAATGCCGGCGGCGCGCAATTCACCCCGCTCGGCCATGGGCATTATGCCGGGCTGCGCTGCGAGCGTTACCGCATCACCAGCCATGACGGGGCAGCGCAGGCCTGCATCACCCCGAACGGCGTGGTGCTGCAATTCGACGGGCATAACCATAACGGCGCAGCCCAGGTGACGGCAGTTTCCGTCGCGTTCGCGCCGCAGCCCGGACAGGAATTTCTCGCACCCGCCAATTTCGCCAACATCCATTTGTCGCCCGGCATGCTGACTGCGCTGCTGCAGCAGCGCTAAAGGAAGGAAGCACTACTTTTTGTGAACAAAAAGTAGCAAAAAAACTTTGTTATGCTGGGTCATGGGCTGTGTCGGCGACTACGCCCATGACCCAGCATAAAAGAAGTTTTTGCGGCGCTTTTTTCAAAAAGCGCCCACTTTCTTCACCAGCGTCAGCGCGTCACTGCCATCGGCATAATAGCGCCGCCGCAGCCCGGCCTGGGTAAAGCCCGATTTTTCATACAAGGCCCGGGCCGCGGCGTTCGGCGCCGCGACTTCCAGGTGCAATGTGGCGATGTCCCGTTCCTGCAGCAGCGTGATCGCCGCATTGAGAAGGCCCGTGGCGATGCCTTCGCGCCGGGCCGTCACGCCGAGCGTGAGAATCTCCGCCTCATCGAGCACCAACCGCAACAGCAGAAACCCGCCGCGCTCATCAACCAGCGCGACCATTCCGGGCTGCGCCAGAAGCGCCGAAAAACTCTCCGTGCTCCAGGGCTCATCCGGAAACGCCTGGGCGTGCAGCGCCGCCAGAGCCGGCGCGTAGGCCGGGCCGGCCTCGATGATCATTGCGGCGGCGGGCGCAAGCCGGCGGCGGGCAATTTGGCTTCCGGCGGGTCGATGTAAAGCGGCACCGCCTCATGCGGCGGCAATCCCGCCGCCTGGCGTGCCAGAGCGGCCCGGCCCACCCAGGCCGGGTCCAGATATTGCGTTTCGGGAAGCACAATCACGTCGGCGCCGCCGGCGGCGAGGCGCGAGGCGGCTTCGTCAGCCGCATCTCCGGCCAGCGCCACCTTACGGTCCGGCAAAGGCAGGTCCGCGTCGGCAAAGGCTTCGGCCTGATCATCCCGGAGCAGAAAAATCCGGTCCCGCCGGGCGCGCAGAGCGACCCAGAGCGGGCAATCCAGATCCGGCAACGAAGCGCGATACGCTTCCGCGACCGTGACCCCGAGGAGCGGAATTCCGGCAGCCGCGGCGAAGCCCTGGGCCAGCGAAATCGCCGTGCGCAGGCCGGTGAAACTGCCCGGTCCGATCGTCACCGCCACCGAAGCGGGTTTTTGCGCCGCCGCCTCGCGCAGCAGCAAAGGCAATGTTTCGATCAACCCAGGCCGACCCGGCGTGAAGGCTTTCCATGCCACCACGCCGTCATCTCCAAGCAGGGCGATGCCGGCGCGCGGCCCCGCGGCGTCGATCGCCAGTATGCTCAAGCGAACTGCGTGGCCTCTTCGAAGTCGAGCTTCGGCAAACGCGGGAACGGGTGCTCGCCCGGCTGGGCATGGCCGAGATTGATCAGGAAATTCGACTTCCAGCCATTTTCGGAGAAAAAGGCGCGGTCCACCTTGGCGCGATCGAAGCCCGACATTGCGCCGGAATCGATGCCCAACGCGCGCGCCGCCATGATCAGATAGGCGCCCTGCAGGGTGGAATTGCGGAACGCCGTCTCTTCCGCCAGGTCCGGGTTGCCGGAGAACCAGGATTTCGCGTCGGCCTGCGGGAATAGCTTGGGCAGCTGATAGTAGAAAAGCGGGTCCTGGGCGACGATGACGGTGACCGGCGCCGACATGGTCTTGTCGATATTCCCCGAGCTCAAGGCCGGCTTCAGCTTCTCCTTGCCGGCCGGAGAGCGCACGAACACGAAGCGCGCCGGCGAGGAATTGGCCGACGTGGGGCCGAACTTCACCAGGTCGTAGAGCTTGCGCAGATCCTCCTCGGTCACCGCCTGGTCGGTCCACTGCCATTTCGTGCGGGCGGTACGGAACAGGATATCGAGCGCGGAATCGTCCAAAACCATGTGAGAGTCTCCGAGGTTAAAGGGCCTGCTGTACCGCACGCACCTCAGGAATGTAGTGCTTCAGCATGTTTTCAATCCCGTGCCGCAGCGTTGCGGTGGAAGAGGGGCAGCCGGAACAGGCGCCCTGCATGGCCAGACTCACCACGCCGTCGCGATAGCCGCGGAAAATGATGTCGCCGCCATCGCCGGCCACCGCCGGGCGGATGCGCTCATTGAGCAGTTCCTTGATCTGCTCGACGATCTCCATATCGGCCGGGTCAACATCCTCAGCCAGAATCTCCGCATCCGCGCTCATGATCGGCCGGTCGTTGAGGAGATGCTCCATCAGCAGCGCGAGAATCTGCGGTTTCAGATCCGGCCAGTCGGCCTCAGAATTCTTGGTCACGGTGACGAAATCGCCGCCCAGGAACACGCGGGCCACGCCCTGGATGCCGAACAAGGCTTCCGCCAGCGGCGAAATCAGGGCCGCGTCGGCATCGGCGAAATCGGCCGTGCGGTCGCCGAGAATGGCCCGGCCGGGGAGGAATTTCAGGGTCGCCGGGTTGGGCGTGCCTTCGGTTTCGATGAACATCGCGTCGTCCTTCAACAAAGCGGACCGGAGTGGTCCTGTTGCACGCTAGATCGGGTCTTTTGCACCGCAAGGCAAGAGGAAGAAAGAAGCCGCTTTTTGAAAAAAGCGGCACCAAAAACTTTTATTTATGCTGGGCATGAGGCGTTGAACCGGCACGGGCCCAGTTTAATAAAAGTTTTTTGCTTCTTTTTTTTCAAAAAAGAAGCGCTTCCTTCCTCGCTTAGGTGTTCATCGCCTCGAAGAAATCGGCGTTCGTCTTGGAATATTTCAGCTTGTCGAGCAGGAATTCCATGGCGTCGATCGTGCCCATCGGGTTGAGGATGCGGCGCAGCACCCACATCTTCGACAGCACGGATTTCTCCACCAGCAATTCTTCCTTGCGTGTGCCCGACTTGGTGATGTCGATGGCCGGGAAGGTGCGCTTGTCGGAGAGCTTGCGGTCGAGGATCAGCTCGGAATTGCCGGTGCCCTTGAACTCTTCGAAAATCACCTCGTCCATGCGGCTGCCGGTATCGATCAGCGCGGTGGCGATGATGGTGAGCGAGCCGCCTTCCTCGATGTTGCGCGCCGCGCCAAAAAAACGCTTCGGCCGCTGCAGCGCGTTGGCATCCACGCCGCCGGTCAGCACCTTGCCGGAGGACGGCACGACGGTGTTGTAGGCACGGGCGAGGCGGGTCACGGAATCGAGCAGAATCACCACGTCGCGCTTATGCTCGACCAGGCGCTTGGCCTTTTCCAGCACCATTTCCGTCACCTGGACGTGGCGGATCGCCGGTTCATCGAAGGTGGAGGCGACGACTTCGCCCTTCACCGAGCGCGACATGTCGGTCACTTCCTCCGGCCGCTCGTCGATCAGCAGCACGATCAGGAACACTTCCGGGTGGTTCGCCGAGATCGCCGCCGCGATATTTTGCAGCATCACGGTCTTGCCGGTGCGCGGCGGGGCGACGATCAGCGCGCGCTGGCCCTTGCCGATCGGCGCGATCAGGTCGATCACGCGCGAGGTGTTGTCCTTGGGCAGGCCCTTCACCGTCGGCTCCGGCACCTCGACTTCCATTTTCAGGCGCGAAGTCGGGTAAAGCGGCGTCAGGTTATCGAAATTGATGCGGTGTTTCACCGCGTCGGGGGACTCGAAATTGATCCGGTCGACCTTGACCAGCGAGAAATAGCGCTCGCCGTCCTTGGGCGCGCGGATTTCGCCATCCACCGTATCGCCGGTCCGCAGCGAGAAGCGCCGGACCTGGGCGGGGGAGACATAGATATCCTCAGGACCGGGCAGGTAATTGGCTTCCGGGTTGCGCAAAAATCCGAACCCGTCGGGCAGGATTTCCAGCGTGCCGTCGCCGTGAATCGCCTGGTCGTTTTCCGCGAACGCCTTGAGGATCGCGAACATCATGTCCTGCTTGCGCAGGCTGGACGCGTTCTCGACCTCCAGCTCTTCGGCGAGCGTGAGAAGGTCCGATGGCGATTTTGCCTTGAGTTCGGCTAGATGCATGGGAAAGTCCGATCTTCCCCGGCGGATGCGGGGCGGAAATGGGTAAATAATGGAGAATAAGCGCCGCGGAACGCCGCGCCGGCACAGAAGGCCTGGAGCGCTTATTGGCTAAGAAATCGCGAAATGCAATAGGGCCATAAAATATGGCCAAATAAATTTATGGGGTCCGGGGCCTTTCGGCCCCGGCGGGTCCAGGGCGGAGCCCTGGCCTTGATATTTTTTTTCTAAATCACCACGACCAAAACGATGATGACGAACAGAACCGTCGGCACCTCATTGGCGATGCGGTAAAATTTTTCTGACTTCGTGTTGGCGTCGTTAAGAAAATTCTTGCGCCATTTCGAGCAGGCGCCATGGAAGCCGCTCATCAGCAGCACGGCGATCAGCTTGGTCCACCACCAGGCGGCATGCCAGTTCACGGCACCCGGGGTCAGCACGAGCAGAATGCCGCAAATCCAGGTTGCGATCATCGCCGGGTTGATGATCTGGCGCAAAAGGCGCCGTTCCATCACCTTGAAACGCGCGGATTCCGCCGATCCGGGAACGGTCTGGCAATGATACACGTAGAGCCGCGGCAGATAGAACAACCCCGCCATCCAGGCCGTGAAGCTGATGATGTGAAAGGCGAGGATGATGTGAAAAAATCGCGCCAAAGCGTCGATGGTCATGCCAGCACTCCGAACAAATCGTGCAAATCGCGCAGAATTTCTTCCGCCCCGGCGGCGCGCAAGTGCGCCCCGTCGCCATGCGGGGCGAAACCGAGGCATCTCATGCCCGCGGCCACCGCGCCGGTCACGCCGAGCGCGCTATCTTCCAGAACCAAACAGGATTTCGGCGAGATTTTTTCTGCCGCCGCCGCCGCCAGAAACACATCCGGCGCGGGTTTCGGCCTTCCGCCTTTGGCGATGACGCTCGCCGCCGAATGGGTTTTGCCATCGACCAGCCCGGCGAGGCCGGTGCGGGCGAATTTCACTTCCATTTCCTGATCCGAGGAATTCGAGGCGATGCGCCAGGGGATGCCGAGTTCCGTCACCCGTTCCAGCATTTCCCGCGCGCCTTGGATCAGGCGCGCTTCCTCGCCCAGCGCCAGCACCAGCTTTCCCGCCAGATCCGCGCGCCAGCTCAGCGGCAATTGGCGGCCGAGCTGCGTCTCGATGATCGGCTGCATGTCCGTGATCGACATCCCCAGGAATAATTCCTGGCTGTCTTTCATGGTCATTTCCCAGCCGAGCCCGGTGAGTTCGCGCGCGATCAACGTATTGGCGACGCCTTCGCTGTCGATCAGCACCCCGTCGCAGTCGAAAATGATCAGTTCAGGGGGCATTTTGCTCCGTCCGGTACCGGGTCCAAGGGCAGTCTTTGTGTTTCGCGTCACAAACGCGGCCGTTTACGGCACTGCACAATCCCGGGCCGTGGGTGAGCGCGCGGCGGGCCAGGCCGGCCAGGGCACGGATGAAGGCCGGATCGGCATTCGGCACGGCGGCGCGGAAATAGCCCGGAACCTTGTGGTGCGCGGCCAGTTCGCGGTTTTCGATGTCCAGTTCCACCAAAGTCTCGATATGGTCGGACACGAAGGCGATCGGCACCAGCAGCACGGCCACCTGGTCGCGTCCGGCCTGCTCGATCGCCTCGATCGTGCTCGGCGCCAGCCATTTCTGCGGCGTGGCGCGGGACTGGTAGCACACCAGATGTTCGACATCCCGGTCCGCCAGACGCGCCATTACCGCCTCGGTGTTGGCTTCGACCTGCGCCTGATAAGGATCGCCGGCGGTGACGATGCTCTCCGGCAGGCCATGCGCCGAAAACAGCAGCCGCAATCTGGTGCCGGACGGCAGCGCGGCTTTCGCCTCAGCGATGCCGCGATCGACCAGGACGGCGATGGAGGCGACATAATCCGGATCGTCGAAATAGCAGCACAAGATGGTGGTCGGCTTCGCCAGCCCGGCGGCAGCGGCGGCTTCATGCCAATCGGTCAGCGAGGATCCGGTGGTTGTGGTGGAAAATTGCGGATAAAGCGGCAGGAGCAGGATCCGGTCCGGATTCCAGGCTTTGACCTGCTCGGCCGCCTCTTTCGCGAACGGATGCCAGTAACGCATGGCGATAAAGGTTTTCACCTCGCCGCCCAATTCCGCCTCGAGTGCGCTGGCCTGCTGCTGCGTTAGGTCCAGCAACGGCGATTTGCCGCCCATCAGCTCGTAATTCGCCGCGGCCTGTTTGGCCGAGGAGGCGGCGATCAGCCGGGAGAGCCAGAAGCGGATGAAAATCGGCGCGCGGATGATCGCCTTGTCGGAAAATAGATTGACCCGAAAAGGCTTGACGGCGTCGGGTCCGTCCGGGCCGCCGAGATTGAACAAAATGATCGCGGTTTTCATGAAACGCTACATGCGTCGCGAATCACATTCATCAATCTCATGACATGTTCCGGCGGCACATCGGGCGTGATGCCGTGGCCGA
>NZ_DATLPB010000097.1:0-25134 GCF_035535915.1 Acidocella sp. | reverse complement strand
CCGGGTCCCTGCTCTATGAGCGCATGCACATGGCAACGGCGGCAATGGAGGATGCGGAAGCCGAAGTTGCACAAACGGGCGGCGTGGTGACAGGTCGCCTTCGACTGGCGCTTCCCGCGACATTCGGGCGGCGCTGCATTGTGCCGATGCTGCCGGACTTCCTGACGGCCTATCCCAACGTCTCGATCGAGGCCGAGTTTTCGGACCGATATGTGGATCTGATCAGCGAGCGGTTCGACGTGGCGATTCGTATCGGCGAACTCCATGACAGCCGCCTGGTCAGCAGGAAACTTGCCGTGAATGAACGGGTGCTATGCGCGGCGCCGTCTTATCTTGCAGCGCATGGCGTGCCCGCGACGCCAGAAGCATTGAGCGAACATGCTTGCCTGGCAAATCAGCGTTTCAGCGGCTTTCCCGAGTGGCGCTTCCGCAAAGGCAGCGCCGTCGCTTCCGTGCGCGTGAAGGGCCGTTTCATCGCGGACGATCCCGACAGCCTCATTTCCGCGGCGCTCGCGGGAATGGGGATCGTGGTCTGTGCAAAATGGCTCACGGTTACGGAGCGCGCACAAGGGCGGCTCGTGCCGATCCTGGCGGACTGGACCTTCGAACGAGAGGGCGGCATCCATTTGATCATGCCGTCTGCCCGCTTCACTGCGGGGAAGACCCGGGGGTTTGTCGACTGGATTGCGGCGCGTTTTAAGGAGCCGAACTGGGGATAACGCGTGTCGAGAAGATCCAATAGCCAAATACCCGTATGCAGGGTGACTGGAGCGGGAGCCAGGTTCCCCACGTACTCAGGTCACCGCCTGGCCCGCCACTGAGACCGCCGCCGGACGCCGTTGAAGTCCCCCACCGGGACTGAGCTGCTTCCCGGATTGGGGACCGTTGGTGGAGGTCAATGTTCGTTTTATATCCGATAAAAATATCGTTTCGCTTTTCCCGCGGCAGGGTACGGAACAGCTTGATGATTGACCGGCGGTGAAGAGCGTCCTCTTGCAGACTCGGGCAAGTGATTGAAGGGATTACGATCTTCGCGCCGATCCGCGCATCTTGCGCGTGGGCATCTGTGTTTCGCCGGGATGCACCGGCCGCGCCCGTGGCGTCAGCGCCCGCGACGCGGATTCGGTCGTTTTCATCGGCGGTGAACAAGTAAGCGGCGCGGTGTTGGTGAGATGAGACCACAACGACTCGACCAGGCGGTTTTTGACGCTCGCGGTTCGATAAGCGCGAATTTGCAAGGGCATGGTCCAGCATTCGGCCCCGGCGACGACAAGTTGTCCGGCGGCGAGTTCCGGCTTCACCGCGTGATGGGGCAGCCAGGCCACGCCGCGGCCGGCGACCGCCATCGCCTTGAGCCCGGCGGCCAACGCACTCTCGAAACAGAGGTCGAGAGGGGGCGGCTTCGGCGCGGCGTCGAGAATGTGGGTGACGAGCCGGCCCAAATAAGCATAGCTGGAGAAGCCGAGATATGGGATCGAACGCGCACCCTCGGCATCCAGGTCGTGCAGCGGCCGGCCGCCGGCATCTGGGGCGACGACCGGAAGAAGATACTCCTCGGCCACCTGGACCGATGGGTACTGCGCACCGTCGAGCAAGAGCGGACCCGCGGCGGAACTGTAGCAGAGCATCAGGTCGCAGCTTTCGGCCGCAAGCGCCTGTACGCAATCATGCATGCTGGCGCCGATGACGTTGGTGCGCAGGGACCCAAGTGCGACCTCCAGCGTGTCCAGCCAGGTCAGGAAGAAGTCGCTGGCGATCGTCTGATTCATCGACAAGGATAGAAAGGCCCGTTTCGGCCGATTGACGCCGCGCGCGAGGTCGCGCTCTCGATACAGCGATTGCGCCACGTCCTGTGCCACTTGGCGGAAGCCGCGCCCTTCGTCCGTGAGGGTGATCGGAAAGGTGCTGCGATCGACCAGCGTCGCCCCCATCCAAAGTTCAAGATTGCGGATGCGCCGGCTGAAAGTCGGCTGCGTAAGATTCCGCATTGACGCCGCTTTGGTGAAGTTCAGCGTCGAGCTGAGCGCAAGGAAATCCTCGATCCAGGCAAGCTCCATAGGTCACGCTCCGTTAGGTGGCGCCGGCACGAACCGATCATCTGCCGCCGCGTCCGGAAAGTTGCAATTCATACATGAAATGCATGACGCATTCAAATTTCGTAATTCCCGCCTCGGTCGGCGCGTGTGTAGAGAGGGTGAATAACAAGTCACAAAGAATCAGGCTGGAATAATCGGCGACACGGCAACGGATAGCATTACGCCTAGATTGATAAGGGAGCTGACATAGATGACTGGCCAATACAGCCGATCCGAGCCGCGCGGCGCCGATTTGAAATTGATAGAGAAAGTCACGATGAAACGCGTGGTCTGGCGGATCATGCCATTTGTCACGCTGGCCTACTTCATCTCCTACATCGACCGAGTGAATATAGGCATCGCAGCGTTGCAGATGAACAAGCTGCTGCATATCGACGCCGCGCAATACGGCCTCGCCGCCGGTATCTTCTTCATCTCTTACTGCCTGCTTGAGGTGCCAAGTAACCTGCTCCTGGTCAGATTCGGGGCGCGCCGCTGGCTGGCGCGGATCATGATCTCCTGGGGGATTGTCGGCTTCTTCATGGCCTTCGTGACCGGACCTTATTCGCTCTATGTGGTGCGCTTCCTCCTGGGGGCCGCCGAGGCCGGGCTCTATCCCGGTGCGATCTTCTATCTCGCGCGTTGGTTTCCCGCCCGTTACCGAGGCCGCATGATCGCGATTTTCGGTGTCGCCGTGCCAGTGTCGAGTTTCGTCGGCTCGCCGATTTCCGCGGCGTTGCTCGCCACGAACGGCATGTTCGGCCTGCACGGCTGGCAGTGGCTGTTCATGCTCGAGAGCGTGCCGGCGGTCTTGTTCGGCTTCCTCTTCCTGGCGTTTATGGCGGATGGCCCGGAGACGGCGACCTGGTTGACGCCGGCGCAACGGGACTGGCTGGTCGCCGAACTTGCGAGCGAGCAACAGAAGCCGCGACCGGTCACGCTGTTCTCGACCTGGCGTGTCCTCGGCAATCCCTATGTGCTCGGCCTGGCGTTGGTCTATGCAGGCAGCGCGGGGGCGACCGTTGGGCTCGGCCTATGGCTGCCGCTGATCCTGAAGAGCTTCGGGCTGACCAATATCCAGGCGGCGTTGCTCAATATGCTGCCCTTCGGCATTGCCTCGGTGGCGATGGTATGGTGGGGGATCGGTTCGGACAAGGCGGGTGAGCGCCTGTGGCGGACGATCCTGCCGTTGATCCTGGCGGGCGTGAGCCTTGCGGCCACTTGCGTCACCACGACGCTGGCCCCGGCGCTGATCCTATTGTCGCTGGCGCTGATTGGCACCTACGCGCTGAAGGGCCCGTTCTGGGCGCTGGTGAATGATTGGGTGCCGGCCGCAGGCGCCGCGGCGGCGATCGCGCAGATCAATGCGCTCAGCAATCTCGCCGGCTTTGGCGCGACCTATCTGCTCGGCTACCTCAAAAAGGCCACCGGCAGCTTCCCGCTCGCCTGCCTGCCCCTGGTGGCGCTCACCGGAATGGCCGTCATCGCCTTGCTGCTGCTCAGCCGCCGGCGCGGCGGCGGCAAGACCGAGGAAATGGCAGGCGCGTGAGAGCGCCGGGCAGAATTCATTCCCACGTTGAATATCAAGGAGCTATTATGAAGATTACGTGCGTAACGCCGTTGTTCATCGACCGTTTTCTGTTCGTGAAAGTCGAAACTGACAAGGGCATCACGGGCGTCGGTGAGTCCGGGGCGTGGGGGCATCTCGAGGCGAGCGGCCTCGCGATCGAGAAGTTCGGCGAATATCTGCTCGGCAAGGATCCGCGCAAGATCGAGCATCACTGGAACGTCATGCATCGGTTCCAGCATTTCTCCGGTGCGGCGATCAGCGGTGCCATCTCGGCGATCGACGTCGCGCTCTGGGACATTCTCGGCAAGCATCTCGGCGTGCCGATCCATGAGCTGCTCGGCGGCGCCATGCGTGACAAGGTTCGGCTCTACAGTCATTGCAAGGGCCGTACCACCGAGAAGCTGGTTGCCCGTGCGAAGCGGATGGTTGGCGAAGGCTACACGGCGCTCGGCTGCATGAATCCGCTGCTCGAAGAGGGCATCGAGGCGCCCTGGTACAAGTCGCACGCCAAGAAGCTGAACGATGCGGCCGACGCGGTCCGTCAGGTGCGCGAGGCGGTCGGCCCGGATGTCGATCTCTGTGTGGAGATTCACAGCCGGATGCGGCCGGCGGAGGCGATCAGTTTCGGCCGCATGATCGAACCCTACAACCCGATGTTCATCGAGGACCCCATCCCGCCCTACAATCCGGACGCGATGGCCCACGTGGCCGATCACATAGCGGTTCCGGTCGCTACGGGTGAGCGCTTCATTAACCTTTACCAGTTCCAGACGCTCTTGGCCCGGCGTGGCGTCGAGTATCTGCGCCCCTGCATTTCGGTGTGCGGCGGGATCACGGCCGGCCGGAAGATTGCCGCGATCGCCGAGGCTCACGAGGCGCAGATCGTCTTCCACAATCCGCTATCGCCGATCAACCTTGCGGCTTGCCTGCATCTGGATGCCAATATCCCGAATTTCGCAATTCAGGAATATCCGTTCGACAATATCGAGATCGAAGGATCCGAAGGGCTGCGTGGCAGCAAGCTTGTGCCCGGCCTCGCCGAGCCGGTGGCGGGCTTTCTCGCGGTGCCGAACGGACCGGGTCTCGGCATCGAGTTGCCCGAGGACCTCGCGGAGCGTTTCCCGGTGCGGCGGAAGAAGGTTGGCATGCGGCCGCATGCCGACGGTTCGGTGGTCGAGGACTGAGGGGCAAACCCGCTGCAGCTTGCGGCGGACGGCGTCTGGTCCCTGAATTATTGGGGATCGGATGGCGTTCGGTGGCCTGGGACATGTCGATGCCGACGCGCCGAAGCGCCTGTTCGGGGCGACGGTGAGCGATTATGTGCCAGGCCGCCGGCGCCGCAGCAGCGCTTGAGCAAATCAGCGCGGTCTGCAATCCCGTAGGCTTTGGCGCGACTTTTTCCAGGGGCGCGGCGGCACCGCCCACGCACAGACTGCTAACGTCTCGTTATGGAACCTTCTATGAGTCATGTTGTTGTCATCGGGGCTGGTATAACCGGCATCACCACGGCCTATGCGTTACTGGACCAGGGCCATCATGTCTCGATCCTGGAGCGGCGCCGCTACCCCGCCATGGAAACCTCCTTTGCCAATGGCGGCCAGCTTTCCGCCAGCAACGCCGAGGTCTGGAACCGTTGGCCCACCGTGATCAAGGGCCTGAAATGGATGCTGCAACGCGGTGCCCCTTTGCTGATACGCCCCGCGCCGAGCCTGCATAAATATGGCTGGCTCTGCGAATTCATGGGGCAGATCCAGCATTACCGGGCCAACACGGCCGCCACGATGCGGCTTGCGATCGAGGCGCGGCGGCATCTTTTCGCCATGGCGGAACGGGAGGGCATCGATTTTGACCTGGAGCGCCGGGGCATTCTCCATATCTATCGCGGGCAAACGGAATTCGAAGAGGCTGCGCGCGTCAATGAACTGCTGCGCGCCGGTGGTCTCGACCGCCGGCCGGTAACCCCGGATGAGATGCGCAGCATCGAACCGGCCGTGCAGGGAAACTATTATGGCGGCTTCTTTACTGAATCGGACGCAACGGGTGACATCCATAAATTCACCCGGGGCCTCGCGGCAGCTTGTGTACGCCGCGGCGCACGCCTGTTGTGTGAGGCGGAGGTAACCGGACTCGCGGCGGAGAGGAGCGGGGTTTCCATCTCCTGGCGTAATGCCGATGGTGCGGCGGAGACCTTCGCCGCCGATGCGGTGGTCATCTGCGCCGGCGTCGCCAGCCGGCGCTTCGCCGCCATGCTGGGCGAGCGCGTCAACATTTATCCGGTGAAGGGCTACTCCATCACGGTCCATCTGGACGATGCGGCAAGCCAAGAGGCGGCGCCTACCGTTAGCCTCTTGGATGACGCCACGAAGATCGTCACGAGCCGCCTGGGACGGGACCGTTTCCGGGTGGCAGGAACGGCAGAATTCAATGGTGAGAACCGGGATATTCTGGAGGAGCGCATCCGCCCCTTGGTGGCATGGACGCAGACCCTATTTCCGGCCGTGAGCACCGCGCGGGTTATACCCTGGGCCGGGTTGCGGCCGATGACGCCGAGCATGATACCACGCGTTGGCGCGGGGCGACGGCCTGGGGTGTTCTTCAACACAGGCCATGGACATTTAGGGTGGACACTTGCCGCGGCGACGGCACAGATCGTGTCTGCGACGGTAAGCGAGGCCCTCGCAGCGCCCCGTTGACATTGAGCGGCGTTGACCTGCGTCAAGCGTGCCGGTGCGTCATTCGATGTCGTCGCAGGACAGGTCGAACGCCGCGAGGGCCGCCTCCAGGTAATCGCCCAGTAGCGGCATGCCGAGAAGATATTCATCCGTCCGATCGTTATGCGCCAGCGCCGCCTCGGCGCGCAGCTCGTCCCACGCCATGGACTCGCCATCGCCCCGGCCCAGCCATGCCAACGCGACCAGGTCGATCTGCTCGTCCTCGTTCAGGTCGCGGATCATGCTCGTGAGTTCGGCATAGACCGGATCGTCACCGTGCGATTCGAGGACCGAGCGCATGTCGTCATCACTGGCATTGGAGCTGTCGCCGTAATCCGTCAGCATATCCTTGCCGTCGAACTGCCGCGCCTTGCTGATCAGAAAACAGATTTTTTCAAGGGGAATGGTGAGGTTCTCGCTGTCTGGCATGAAGTCCCTCCATGGGCCTGGTCGGGCGTGAATAATCCCGACCGGACATGGCTTGCATTGACCGAGGTCAAGGCCGTCTCTCCGTTCGGTCAGGCCGAGGCGGCCGCCTGGCGCGCAAGGCGCTAAGGGCGGCAAGCTCGGCTTCGGGGCGTTCGATGATCATGTCGCGCCGGCCGAGGAACATCTCGCCCGTTTCGCCGTCGATCGAAAGCCAGTCGCCCTCGGCAAGGCGTTTGCCTGCAAGCGTGGCGACCGCGCGCGCGGCGTCGACCTCCAGCGCGGCGCAGCCGACGATGCACGGCTTGGCCATTTGCCGCGCGACGAGTGCGGCGTGCGCGGTGCACCCGCCGGCGGCGGTGACGATGCCGGCGGCCGCGCTGAACCCGGCGACATCCGCGGTGCTGGTATCCGGCCGCAGCAAAAGCACGGCTTCGCCCGCTTCCGCGAGGGCCACGGCGCGCGCCGGGTCGAAGGCCGCGCGCCCAGCCGCGAGTCCGGCTGAGGCGCCGATGCCGCGCGCCACGGGCGTGCCCGCGTCGCGAAACCGCGCGGTGGACAAAGAAGCCAGATCGATTTCCGCCAGCCGGCGCAAGGCCTCCGCCGCGTCGATCCGGTTTTCGCGCACGAAATCGAGTGCGAAGCGCAGCGCGGCGCGCGGCGTGCGCTTGGCGGCGCGTGTCTGCAAAATCCACAGCCGGCCATTTTCGATCGTGAACTCGACATCCTGCACATCGGTGAACGCGGCTTCGAGTGTCCCGAGAATGTCGCAGAGCTGCGCGGCGGCGTCCGGCAGCCTGCTTGTGAGTGCCGCTTTCCCCTCCGGCGTGATGCGGCCGGACACGATGTCCTCGCCCTGCGCTTCGAAGAGAAGCTCGATCACCGGCTCGGCCGCGCCGTTCGACGGGTCGCGCGAGAACGCCACGCCCGCGCCGGAGGCGCGGCCACGATTGCCGAACACCATGGCCTGCACGGTCACCGCCGTGCCTTGCAGATCTTCCAGCTTCTGGAGCCGCCGATAAATCGTCGCCCGGTCGCTCGTCCAGGAGCGATAGACGGCGCGCGCCGCTTCTTCGAGCTGCGCCATCGGGCTCGCGGGCAGGATGGCGTGTTCGTCGACCAAGGTTTCGTAGGCCAGGGCAAGGCGCTCCAACGCCTCGCCGTCCAGTGTTGCCTCGCTCACGCCCTCGGCCGCCGCCATCTCGGCCCGTTGCCGCGCGAACAGCGCCGCATCGAGCCCGCGCACGACCATTGTGAAGGATTCGAGGAAGCGCCTGCGGCAATCCCAGGCGAAACGCGGATTCCCGGTCTGGCGGATCAGGCCGTGCACGGCATCTTCCGTGCAGCCGACATCGAGCACCGTGTCGAGCATCCCCGGCATCGAGCGGGCGGCGCCGGAGCGGACCGAGACCAGCAGCGGGCGGCGGCGGTCGCCGAAGCGCTGGCCGGTCGCGCTCTCGAGAAAGCCGATCCCTTCCGCCAGACATTCTGCGAGTTGCTGCATCGCTTCCGGCGCTTCCGCGACGATCCCGGCGCACAGCCCGATCGGCACGACGAAGGCCGGCGGCACCGGCAGCCCGAGTGCTGCCATCCGCGCCAGGTTCGCGGCCTTTGCGCCGACAATTTCGGCGGGATATGCCCGGCGGCGCTCCGCCGGTCGAGCCCGCTCCAGGTGACGGGCAGATCGCGGAACAGCGCGGTGAAAAAGGCGGCGCGGCTGCGATGGATGTCGGTGTAGGTGACGGTCGAGACATCGTCTTGCACCGTGACCACCACGACATGCGCATCGGTCTCGCCGATATCGTTCTGGATCACGAGCCGGTCGCCGATGCGGGTGGCCGTCGTGTCCAGGCCGGGATGGTTGAATTTCAAGCCGCGCGTGCGCGCGAGCCCGCGCATGAAGGCTTCCACCGGCGCCCGGTCGCCCGGCAGCAGGCCGTGACCCCGGGCGCCGGCGAAATCTTCTTCCGCATGTTCGGCCGCCAGCCGGTTCAGGGCTTTGTGCAGGTCCATCACCAGCCGGTGCAGGCTGTCGCCTTCGTCAAGGCCGGTCAGCCTGCCCACCAGGGCGAGCGGCATGCTGTCGCCGATGTCGGTAAGGTGCGTTACGGCGGCGATCGCGTCGAGCCGCGCCGCGAAGGAAGCGCCTTCGGCCGTGCTGCTGGCGCGCACGGGGTCGATCATCGCGGCCACGTCCGTCTGGATCGCCGCTATCAGATGCCCGAGACCCGGCGCCGAAATAATGCCGTCCGCGCCGAGCCGCGCCTGGCGGACCAGGGCTTCCATCGGCGCGGCAGGGAGTCCGGCGGCGCGACATTCGGCGGAGAGATCGAGCGGCCGAGCCGGATCGCGCGCCTGCCGCCCCGCCGCCTGAAGCACGCCGAGCCGGGCCTTGACCCGCTCATTCGCCGTGAGGCCGGCCGCGATCAAAGACGGCAACAGAATCTTGGTCTCGCCCAGCGTTTCGAGGATTTTCGCCTTCATGCGCGCCTCCTGCAGAAGCGCCATTCAAGCACGCCGCGCCGGCTCAAGAATTGAGCGAGATCATGGAGCGCCGGCACGCTTGATTCATATCAATGCTTTTCCGGAACGGCATGGCGCATGAAGCCGCGTAGGATATCCGGAGCGTGCCATGGACGATTCGTTCGGCAGTTTCACTGATCGCGCGCAGGCGGGGCGTCTGCTCGCCGCGCGGCTCACAGGCATGGATTTGCCGCAGCCCATTGTCTATGCGCTGCCGCGCGGCGGCGTGCCGGTTGCCGTGGAGATTGCCCGCGCGCTGCATGCGCCGCTCGATCTCATTATGGTGCGCAAAATCGGCGCGCCGTTCGCGCCGGAGCTGGCGCTTGCCGCCATCGTGGATGGCGAACGCGCGGAGACGGTGGTGAACGAGGAAATCCGCCATCTTACCGGTGCCAGCGACGCATTTCTGGAACGCGCCCGCAAGCGGGAGCTTGAGGAAATCGAGCGCCGGCGCAGCGTGTATCTCGGCCATCGACCGCCGGTCACGGCCGCTGGCCGCACCGCCATCATCGTCGATGACGGCCTGGCCACCGGCGCCACCGCGAAGGTCGCGCTCGCCGCGGTGAAACGGCGCGGCGCGGCGCGCACCATCCTGGCCGTTCCGGTGGCGCCGCGCGACACCATGGAGGAATTGCGCGGTTATGCCGACGCGGTCATATGCTTGCACCCTGCGGCGCAGTTCCGCGGCGTCGGTGCGTTTTATGACGATTTCCATCAACTCACCGATGAGGAGACGGTGGGGCTGCTGCGCCTCGCCTGGGCGGCGGAACATGCGCCGGAGGGAACGCAGGGCAGGGCCGTGACGCGAAGCGAGGTGGCGATCCCGCCCTTGCACCTGGTCGGTGATCTTGCGGTGCCGGTGTCGCCGCGCGGCGTGGTGCTGTTTGCCCATGGCAGCGGCTCGAGCCGCCTTAGTCCGCGCAATCGGGCGGTCGCGGAGGATTTGAACGCGCATGGTTTTGCCACGCTGCTGCTCGATCTGCTGACCGAGCCGGAAGCGCAGAACCGCCGTAACGTGTTCGACATTCCCTTGCTGGCGGAGCGGCTGTTGCAAGCCGTGGCCTGGCTCAACGGCCAGCCGACGCTGGGCGACCTGCCGCTCGGCCTGTTCGGCGCCAGCACCGGCGCGGCCGCGGCGCTCACGGCGGCGGCCGAGCTCGGCGCGCGTGTCGGTGCCGTGGTCTCGCGCGGCGGCCGGCCCGATCTCGCGGGCGCCCGCCTGCGCCAGGTCACGGCGCCGACGCTGCTGATCGTCGGTGGTGCCGATTATCATGTGCTGGAATTGAATCGCCAGGCCCTGGCGCTGCTCGCCGGAGAGAAGAAGCTGGAAACCGTGCCGGGGGCGGGGCATTTGTTCGAGGAGCCTGGGGCCCTGGAGATTGTCACCGCCATGGCCGCTTCATGGTTCGAACACCATCTCCCCTCCGCGCCTGGCGAAGCCGCGAAATTGTCTCCCGCCGCGCCGAAACCGTCGCTGCTCGCACGGCTGCGCACGGCGATCGTTCCTTTACCGCCGCCGGACGACCCGGCCTTCGGCGCTTCGTTCGACCGGTTCGGCGCGGCGCGAATCGTGCTCCTTGGCGAGGCGTCGCATGGCACCTCGGAATTCTATCGCGCCCGCGCGGCGATCACGCGCCGGCTCATCGAGCATCACGGGTTCAACATCGTCGCGGTGGAGGCCGACTGGCCGGATGCCGCCGCCATCGACCGCTATGTGCGCCAGAGGCCGCGCCAGCCGATCAGCGCCTCGCCATTCACGCGCTTTCCCGCCTGGATGTGGCGCAACACCGATATGGATGCGTTCGTGGCGCAGCTGCGCGCGCTCAACGCCGCGCGGGATACCGCCCAGCGCGTCGGATTTTACGGCCTCGACCTCTATAACATGACCGCCTCCATGGACGCGGTTCTGCGCTATCTCGATCGCGTCGATCCGGAAGCGGCCGCAACCGCTCGCGCGCGTTATGGCTGCCTTGCCCCCTGGAGCCGTGAGCCGGCCGCTTACGGGAAACTCGCCCTCACGGAAGGCTATGCAAGATGCGAAAAGCCGGTGACGCGCATTCTCGTCGATCTGCTGCAAAAGGAGCTGGCTTATGCGCGGCATGACGGGGAAGGATTTTTCGACGCCGAACAGAATGCCAGGCTGGTGGTCGATGCCGAACTCTATTACCGGCTGATGTATTACGGCTCGCATGAATCCTGGAACCTTCGCGACCGGCACATGTTCGCCACGCTGCAGCGCATTCTCGAAGAAAAAGGCGCAGGCTCGAAAGCCATCGTCTGGGCGCATAATTCCCATATCGGCGATGCGCGCTTCACGGACATGGGCACCGAGCATGGCGAACTGAATATCGGCCAGCTCTGCCGCCAGGCTTTTGCTGGGAAGACGGCGTTGATCGGCTTTGGCACGCATACCGGCACCGTCGCCGCGTCGTCGGAATGGGACGGGCCGATGGAGATCAAGACGGTCCGTCCGTCTCGTCCCGACAGCTACGAATTCCTTTGCCACGAGACCGGGGCCGAGCGGTTTCTGCTCGATTTCAAGAGCGGCTGCGATGAGGGTTTGCGCGACGAACTCGCGGTGCACCGCCTCGAGCGTTATATCGGCGTCATCTATCGCCCGGAAACCGAACGCTGGAGCCATTACGCCCACGCCTCCCTGGCGCACCAATATGATGCGTTTGTCTGGTTCGAACAGACGCGCGCCGTCACGCCGATGGCAACGCCAGTGCATGGTGGCGAGGATGAAACCTATCCGTTCGGCTTATAGGAAGGCGGTGAAGCCATCGGCTGAGATCGCGGGCGGCGTGGCCCGCGTGTTTCAGTTCAGCGTGAGCTGATCGTCGATTTCGCGGACACTCGGCACGGAGCGGGCGGCCGACAGCACGATGTCACGCTCATGCCAGCTTGCGACTTTGCCCTTGACGGTCACTTTTCCGTCTTCAACCTGCAGCTTGATGTTTTGCGTTTCGATCTCGGCATTGCGCTTCAACGCCGCATCGATGCGTTCCTTGACATCGGTCAAGATCACGGCCGGCACCACTTCGATCTTGTTGGAGACGCCCGTGATGCCGGTTAGCTTGCGCACCGCATGTTCGGCGGCGGTTTTCTCGAAATATCGCCCCACTTTTCCGGTCAGCGTCACCCAGCCCTGGTGCACGGTCGCCTGGATGACTCCCTGCGGCAGCGCGCTGTCGAAGCTGACGATCTGCGCGGCACGGGCGGCGATTTCGTCATCGGCGAGTTTTTTCTCGGATGGCAGCCGCACCTCGATCTCCTGGGCGATGCCGTACACGCCTTTCACGCGCCTTGTCGCCTGCTCGGCGGCGAGTTTCTCCAGATAGCTGGCGACATGCCCGGTCAAAGTGACGATGTTGTTGGAAACCGCGACGCCGATATGCGCGGCATTCACACGAGGATCGAACTCCAGCTCATCGATCACATGCTGGCGAATGTCATGATCGTTCATAGATTTCTTCTCCACTTGGCCCTCACGGCCTTTTTTTTGTGCCACGCCGTGCCCGCCATCCCGGTTGAGATGGCGGGCATGCGCTGCGGCCTTTCCGGCCGGCTTGTTAGACGTCGTTGAAATTCACGACGCCGGTTTCACTTCGATCTTCCGCTCGGGCACGATCGCCCCGGGTTTTTTCGGCACGGTGACGGTCAGGACGCCCTTCTTGAAGCTCGCCTCGATCTTGTCGGCATCGGCAGCTTCCGGCAGCGGGAAGGAACGCTCGAAGGCGCCGAAGCTGCGTTCGTGGAGGTAATAACCCTGCTTCTTCTGCTCTTTCTCTTCCTGTTTCTCGCCCCGGATCGTCAGGCCGCCGTTCGAGATTTTTACTTCGATGTTCTTCTCGTCCAGACCGGGAAGGTCGGCCCTGATTTCATAGGATTTCTCTTTTTCAACGATATCGACGGCGGGCTCGGCGGCCCAGCGTGGCGCGCGCCCCCAGGCCGGCTGCACGTCGAAGAAGGCGCGCCGGAATGGCGCGCTCCAGAACCCATGGCCGAAATCTTCGAACAGCCGATCAACTTCACGACGCAGATCCCCAAACGATCGCCAGGTCTGCACCGCGGCTTCGCGCGCCGGCGCCTTCTCTTCCGTCTTCACCGGCACCTTGTTTGCTTCGGGCATAACAAATCCTCCATTTGGAATGGAACCATGATGAGGGAAACATACAGGTCCATCCGGAACGAAGGCGCATTGACCGAGATCAAACCCGGCATTCCTTGAGCCGTGCGCGCATTTGATGTCGGTCATACGCACGAACGCGTGTGTGCCTTAAATTCATAAAATGGAATCTGTGTTTCCGGCGGCATCTCCCTCTTCGCGATGGCCCGAAGAGACGGAAAGTCCCAGGCAACCGCCGGTCGAGGCGGGTGTGGTGGTCGCGGTGCGCGGTGCGGTCATCGATGTCGGTTTCGAGGACGCGGCATTGCCTTCCGCGAAGTTGCCTGCCGTGAATACGAGCCTGCTCGTTGAAGGGCAGGCCGCCCTGTGGTCGCCGAGGTGCAGAGTCACCTGGATCGGACGACCGTGCGCGCGGTGGCATTGCAGGCAACGGCGGGGCTGGCGCGCGGGGCGAAGGTGCGCGCCACAGGAGAGCCGGTTTCCGTTCCGGTCGGCGACGCCGTTTTGGGGCGGTTGCTCGATGTCATCGGCACCCCGCGGGATCGCGGCCCGGCTTTGCCGCCCGGCACACTGCGGCGCGGCATCCACCAGGAGGCGCCGCAATTGCGTGATGAAGCGGGGACCGGCGGAATTTTCGAGACCGGCATCAAGGTCATCGATCTTCTGGTGCCCCTGGTTCAAGGGGGCAAGGCGGCGATGTTCGGCGGCGCCGGCGTCGGCAAGACCGTGCTGGTGATGGAGCTGATCCATTCCATGGTGGTGAAATACCAAGGGATATCGGTGTTCGCGGGGATCGGCGAACGCTCCCGCGAAGGCCATGAATTGCTCACGGAAATGCAGAAATCCGGCATGCTGGCGCGCAGCGTGCTGGTCTATGGGCAGATGAACGAACCGCCCGGCGCGCGCTGGCGGGCGCCGCTGGCGGCGCTGACCATCGCCGAATATTTCCGCGACCAAAAGCACCAGAACGTGCTGTTGCTCATGGATAATGTTTTTCGTTTCGTGCAGGCGGGCAGTGAGGTTTCGGGCCTGCTCGGCCGCCTGCCGTCACGGGTGGGGTATCAGCCGACCTTGTCGACGGAAGTCGCGTCCTTGCAGGAGCGGATCGCCTCGGTGGCCGGGGCGGCGGTAACGGCGATCCAGGCGGTCTATGTGCCGGCCGACGATTTCACCGACCCGGCGGTGACGGCGATTTCCAGCCATATGGACAGTGTCGTCATGCTGTCCCGCGATCTTGCGGCCCAGGCTTTCTACCCGGCGATCGATCCGTTGGCGTCTTCCTCCGTGCAGCTCGACCCGCTGCTGGTGGGCGAGACGCATTACCGGATCGCCGAAACCGTTCGCCAGACCTTGGCCCGCCTCCATGAATTGCAGGACATTATCGCGCTGCTCGGCGTCGAGGAACTCGGGGCGGACGACCGGCGCATTGTGGCCCGGGCGCGGCGGTTGCAGCGCTTCCTCAGCCAGCCTTTCATGGTCACGGCGGCGTTCACGGGAACGCCCGGGCGCAGCGTGAAACTGGCCGACACGCTGGCGGGCTGCCAGGCGATCCTCGACGGCGAGACCGATGGCTGGGCGGAGCGTTCGCTCTATATGGTCGGCACGCTGGACGAGGCGCGACAGAAGGAAAGCGCCGCGGCGGGGGCCGGCCAGGCATGAGGCTGCAGATCACCACGCCGCTGTCCGTGCTCGTCGACGAAGACAGCGTGCGCGCGTTGCGCGGCGAGGACGAGACCGGAAGTTTCGGGATTTTGCCGGGACATGCCGCGTTCATGACCAGCCTGACGATTTCCGTCGTCTCCTGGACGCGGGAAGACGGCACGCGGCATCATTGTGCAATACGGGGCGGCGTCCTCGCCGTCACGGAGGGAAGGGCAATTGCCATCGCCACGCGCGAGGGCGTGCCGGGCGACGATCTGGCGACGCTCGACCGCGTGGTCCTGGCGCGCTTCCAGAGCGAACTTGATACCGAGCGCATCGAGGGCGCCGAGCATGCGCGCCTCGAATTGAACGCGATCCGGCAGATCATGCGCTATTGGCGGGCCGATGGAAGGCGCGATGCGGGGCGGTTCACATGAGCGAACCCAATGACAAGGACCCGCTGGTGCGGGGCGTCAGGCGGCGTGAGGCGCGGCAGCGGCGCTGGCTGCGCGAGGGGGAAGGGTCCGTGGCGCGGCGCCTGGCGCAGATCGGCGTGCTCGGCTGGATCATCGTGGTGCCGGCGCTGCTCGGCATTTTCGCCGGGCGATGGCTCGACAAAGTGTTTCATTCCGGCCTGTTCTGGACCGCGCCCTTGCTGATGCTGGGCCTGGCTTTGGGCTGCTGGTCGGCCTGGAAATGGATGAACGCCCCATGATGGCGCTCAGCGATCCGATGGTCTGGGTCCGTCTCGGGGCTGGGTTTAGCGCGGGCGCGCTCCTCGGGCTTTTGTATTTTCACGGGCTGTGGTGGCAATCCCGGCTGCTGGCGGGCGGGCGGGCGGGTAAGGCGCTGCTGCTGACGGCTGGGCGCCTAATGTTGCTGGGCAGTGCGCTGACCCTGGCCGGCCGGGCCGGCGCGTTGCCTCTGCTGGCCATGACCCTCGGCATCCTCGTGGCGCGCAAGGCGGTGATACGGCGCGTTGGCGGGATCGCCCCATGAGATCGCCGTTGGCCCATGCCGCGCTGCTGCATGTCGGGCCGGTGCCGATCACCGCGCCGGTCATCGTCACCTGGGGCATCGTGGCGGTGCTGGGCCTGGGCGGCATGGCGCTCACCAGCCGACTCTCGCTCATCCCCTCTTCCCGCCAGGCGGCGTTGGAACTGATCGTCGAAGCCGTGGACAGCCAGATCCGCGACACCATGCGGGTCGAGCCCGGGCCGTACCGGGCCTTCATCGGCACGTTGTTCCTGTTCATCTTCACCGCCAACTGGTCGATGCTGGTGCCCGGCATCGAGCCGCCGACGGCGAGCCTGGAGACCGATGCGGCGCTGGCCGGCCTGGTCTTTCTGGCGGTCATCTGGTTCGGCATCCGTGCCGGCGGAGTGCGCGGCTATCTCGCCAGTTTCGCCGCGCCCAATCCGGTGATGATTCCCCTCAACTTCATTGAAAGCCTGACGCGCAGTTTTTCCCTCCTGGTGCGGCTGTTCGGCAATGTCATGAGCGGCGTGTTCGTCATCGGCATCGTTTTGTCGCTGGCAGGGCTGCTCGTGCCGATCCCGCTGATGGCGCTCGATCTCCTGACTGGCGCCGTGCAGGCCTATATATTCGCGGTGCTGGCCATGGTGTTCATCGCCCAGGTCGTCGGTGAGGCAAAGCCCGCGGCAACGATTGCGAATGAAGGAACAAATCCATGAACTGGTTGGCTCTTGCGAGCATTCTCGCGGCGGCGCTGGCCGTCTCCTTTGGCGCCATTGGCCCGGCTTTGGCCGAGGGGCGCGCCGTCGCCGCGGCGATGGACGCGATCGCCCGGCAGCCGGAAGCCGCCAACACGATTTCCCGAACCTTGTTCGTGGGCCTGGCGATGATCGAGACCATGGCGATCTATTGCCTGGTGATCGCGCTGCTGCTGCTCTTCGCCAATCCGCTGTTGAGATGAGCCGATGCACATCGATTGGTGGACGCTCGGCCTGCAGGCGATCAATGTCCTCATCCTCATCTGGCTGCTCAAGCATTTTTTCTGGGAGAAACTGTCGGCGCTGATCGCGCAGCGCCAGGCGACGGTGCAGAAGGCGCTGGCGGAGGCCGAGGCCAGGCGCGGCCAGATGCAGGAGGAACTGGCCGGCGTCGCGCGCGTGCGGGAAGGGTTCGCCCAGGAACGCGAGGCGATACTGGATGCCGCCCGGGCGCAGGCGACGCGGATGCAGGCCGAGATGCTGGCGCAGGCGGGGCAGGAGACCATGGCCAAGGAGGCGGCGAGCCGCACGCGGATCGAGACCGAACGCAGGCAAGCGGAGGAATCCTGGCGCCGGCTGGCGGCGACCCTGGCCGTCGACATCGCGGCCCGGCTCGCCGCGCGGCTCGAGGGGGCGGCGGTGCGCTCCGCCTTCCTGGAATGGCTGGTGCAGGAGATCCGGACATTGCCGGAGCCGCTGCGCCAGACCGTGGCGGCGGGGATGATTCCGCTTGCCGTCACCAGCGCCGCCGCCCTGCCGGCCGAGGAGCAGGAAGCCTGCCGGGCGCGGCTCGCCCAGGCTTTCGGCGGCGCGCCTCCGATCCTTTTCAAGGTCGATCCAACGCTGCTCGCCGGGCTCGAGCTGGAGGGGCGCGATCTGCTGGTGCGCAACAGCTGGCGCGCCGATCTGCAAAAAGCCCTTGAGGAGATCGCCAACGATGACGGACGCTGAGCTTTCGCCGGAAGGCTGGCTCGCAGCGGCGCGCCAGCGGATCGGCGCCGCGAAATTCGGCCCGGCGACGGAACAGATCGGCCGCGTCGCCTCGGTGAGCGACGGCGTCGCCCTTGTCGCCGGCCTGCGGGATGCAAGCTTGTCGGAACTCGTGCGCTTCGGCGGCGGCCAGTTCGGTTTCGTGCAGACGCTCGAGCGCGACCATGCCGGGTGCGTGGTGTTCGACGATGCCGAGGCGATCGAAGCCGGCGATGTTGTGCACGGCACCGGCGACGTGGTGCGCGTGCCGGTGGGGCCGCCATTGCTCGGCCGCATCGTCGATCCGCTGGGCCGCCCTTTGGACGATAAGGGCCCCATCGAGGCGGAGATGTTCGAGCCGGTGGAACGCCCGGCGCCGGAGATCATCGATCGCGATCTCGTCACGCAGCCTGTGCAAACCGGGCTCATCGTCATCGACACACTCTTCGCGCTGGGCCGTGGCCAGCGCGAACTCATCATCGGGGACCGCGCCATCGGCAAAACGGCGATTGCGGTGGACACCATCCTCAACCAGAAGGCCAGCGATCTCATCTGCGTCTATGTGGCGGTCGGGCAGAAAAGCACCGCCGTGCGCCGGGTGATCGCCGCCATCGCCGAACATGGCGCGCCGGAGCGCTCCATTATCATGGTCGCCGCGGCGTCGGGCTCTCCCGGCCTGCAATGGATCGCGCCCTTCGCCGGCTTCACCATGGCCGAATATTTTCGCGACCGCGGCCAGCATGCTTTGGTGGTGATCGACGACCTGACCAAACACGCCGCCACGCATCGCGAGATTGCGTTGCTGACGCGGCAATCGCCCGGGCGGGAGGCTTATCCGGGCGACGTGTTCTATGTGCATGCCCGCCTGCTGGAACGGGCCGCGAAACTGTGCGCGGAAAAGGGCGGCGGCTCGCTCACGGCGCTGCCCATCGCCGAGACCGATGCCGGCAATCTCAGCGCCTATATCCCGACCAATCTGATCTCGATCACCGATGGCCAGATCGTGCTCGATGCCAGGCTGTTTCATGAGGGACAAAAACCCGCTGTCGATGTGGGCACCAGCGTCAGCCGCGTCGGCGGCAAGACCCAGGCGCCAGCCCTGCGAGAGGCGGCGGAGACGCTGCGGCTCGACTACGCGCAGTTCCTCGAGTTGGAAATTTTCACCCGCTTCGGCGGCATGCCGGATACCCATGTCCGCGCGCAATTGCGCCGTGGCGCCAGCATTCGGCGGATGCTGCGGCAGGCGCAGCACGCGCCGATGCGGCTGGCCGATGAGGTGGCGCTGGTGCTTGCCGTGCAATCAGGATGGCTCGACGAGGTTTCCGACGCGGCGATGGCGGCGTTCCGCACCGGGCTGGACGAGATGGTCGACCGCGACTCCCCTCTGGCCGTGCGGCAGATCCAAGAGACGGGCCAGCTCGACGCGGCGCAGAAGGAGATTCTGCGCGCGGCGCTGCGCCGCTATGCCGAAAGCCTCTCCCGGTGACGGAACGCCTCGCCGACATCAATGCGCGCATTGCCGGCATCGGGCAGGTGGGGGCCGTGGTGAACGCCCTGCGCGGCATCGCCGGCGCGCGCGCGCAGCAGGCCCGGATGCAGCTCGCCGCGGTGGACCGCTACACGGCTTCGATCACGGCGGCGATCGGCGAGGCCCTGGTGGTCATGGGTCCCGCGCCGGCCGGCGGCGCGCGGCCGGCATCGCGTGTGGCGGCGGTGGTGTTCTGCGCCGAGCAAGGATTCGCCGGCGCCTTCAGCGCGCATGTTCTGGATGCTTTGCCTTCGGTGGCCTGCATGCAGGAGATTTTGCTCATCGGCACGCGCGGACGCATGGAAGCCGCCGAGCGGCGCTTATCCGTGCGTTGGGCCGACGCCATGCCGTCTCATTCGGCCGGGATTCCAAAACTCGGCCACCGGATCGCCGAGGCGATTTACGCCCGCATCGTCACCGGCGAGATCGACGGCGTGGTCGCCTTGTACAGCCGCTGGCGGCCGCGGCATGGCGTGCAGGTGGAGCGCGTGATGCTGTTTCCGCTCGACCTCGCGAATTTTCCGCATCCACGCGACGGGAACAAACCGCTGCTGAACCTGACGCCGGAAACCCTGTTGCGGAATCTCACCGCCGATTATGTGCACGCCCAGCTCTGCAAGGCGGCCTTGCACGCCTTTGCGGCGGAAAACGAGGCGCGCATGGCAGCAATGGCGGGCGCGCACGGCAAGATCGAGCAAAAGCTCGCCGCGCTCACGCTCGTGCAAAATGTCGTCCGGCAAGAGGAAATCACGTCGGAAATCGCCGAGCTGGCGGCGGGCATGATGGCCAGCCACCCATGATCCGCGCGTGCCGGAATCATTCCATCTGGCCGAGATTTTGCTGGCTGAGATTTTGCCGGCTGATATTTTGCAATTGCTGCATCGCGCGCACGATATCGGCGCGGCTGACGATGCCGACGACCCGGCCGTCTTTCAAAATCGGCACGCGTTTGATTTTGTGGAGGATGAGCAGATCGGCGATTTCCGGCACCGGCGTTGTTTCCTCGGCGGTGACCACATTCCTGGTCATGAGATCGGCGGCGGAATGATGGTTGACAGAAATATAGTCCAGGAATTCAGGCGCGAGGCGCTCGCCCTCGGCCAGGATGCCGAGCCACCAGGCGCGCCGCGCCATCGTCTTGCCGGAAAACGGCTTCATCAGATCGCCTTCGCTCACGATGCCCAGGAGCTTGCCATCGTTATCGACGACCGGCGCGGCGCTGATTTCGTGCTTGGCCAGAACCGCGGCGATCGCGGATGTATCATCGGTCGGTTTTACCGACACGATATTCCGAGTCATGATGTCAAAGGCTGTACCGGCCATGATCTGAATCCTTGTGGTTGTTTTTCATTCCTGTGGTCGCCGCCATGGTCATGCCGTCAGGGCGCCGTGTGCCTGCGCCTCCGGATACCCGACCGATTGCGCGAACAGGACGCGCTGCATCGGACGCAGCCGCAGCCCGGCATGCAAAGCCGGCCGGTCGCAATTGTGAAACCAGGCCGCCAGGCCGGAAGCCGCCGCGAACAGGCCGACATGTCCGGCGATCAGCCCGCAATCGACATAGCAATACGCCTTCTGCATGTCCGGGGCATGCAGCCGTGGCTCATCGAGCCCCGGCGTATGATCCAGACGCTCGAGGTCGGCGACATAGATCAACTGCACCGGCGCGGTCGGCCACATGCCTTCCTGCCCCGGCGTGATGGCTTCGCCGCGCAGATCTTCCGCCGCCGCCACGACCAGCCGGTGCTGTGCAGGGTCGTAGCGGTAGGCGGCCTCGGGGAGCGCAACGTAGACATCGACTTCCTGAGAATTGCTGGCCGAAGGCGCGGTGCGCCCCGCCAAGCCGAACGGCCCGGAAAGACGGTTCACGCCGCAGCCGGCCCATAGAAGATTGCCGAGCAGTTGCGCGGGCAGGGACGCGGCGCTGATCTTGCGCTCCGTATGGCGCCGCTGCAGTGCGGAAAACAACGGCAATTCCGTCCCCGATGCCGGCGCCGGCAAGACCAAATCCTGCGGAGGGCTTTTTCCGTTCATGATCGACCTCCTAGCTGGTGAAGCGTTTCTGGCACGCGTTGCATGACCCCGCTTTGACCTATGTCAGAACCGGAAGCGGATTCCGTGGGCGCGTCGGCCCGGTCAGGTTGCCGGAACCGTCAGCACGGGCGTCTGCGGGGTGACGCCCGTTTCCGCCAGCGAAAAGAACATCATGAGAAAGGTGAAGATCCGTTTCGAGGCGAAATCGCGGTCGTCGATCCAGTACCAGCTACCACGGTATCGAACCGCCGCGAACGCGCCCTCCGGTGGTGCCGGGCCGGACGAGACATGGACCAAGGGGCGGTCATGGGGATCGGGCGCGGTCATGACGGAAGCGGACGGGGTTGTACGCCCGGCCGCGACATCGGCGCGGGGGACGTCGATGCCGTTGGCGACTTCGAGCAGGATGCCGAGCATCGAGCGCGAGAGCAGCGCGATCTCCTGGGCGTTCTGCGGCAGCGCACCGAAAATGAGCGTCAGTTCGCCGTTCGGCCCCGGGCGGACTTTCAATGTGTCCCGCACCAGCTTGAGATCGCCGGAAATCTCGGGCGTGCGCGCGGGCGAGAGGATCAGAATGCCGGTCTCCTCCTTGCCGTGCTTCTCGAGCCGCAAACTGACCGCGCCGGAGAGTTGCAGGCGCCGCAACGCGTTCAGCAAGGGGTAGAAACTGGGATCGGCCTCTCGCACCTGCCCGCCGATGCTCGAGCGGTTATAGACGCCGTTGATGGCCCGCGTGGTCATTTGCAGGATGTAGTCCGCGGGATAGCCGGCCTGGATCAGTTCGAAGATGGCGCTGGGCGGAATCGGCCGCAGGAGACTGGCGGCGAATTTCTCCCCCGCCAGCGGCGTGTAGGTGATCGTCGGCCGGTCGAGATATGTCACGCCCCCGCCCAGCGTCACCAGGTTCGACGGTATGGTGCCGGTCAGGTCGGAACTGATCTGCCCGGCCGCGGAGAGCTGGCCCTGGAGCGCGTAGGCGCTGATGATCGAGGACACGTCGACGAAGCTGGGCGCGTCCCCGTACCGCATGCGCACGATGTTGAGGAGGGTTTGTTCCTTCCATGAATCGGCGACCGCGCCGATATAATCCACGCGGTCGCGCGATACGGTGGCCGGCCCGATCGAGGCGCAGCCGGCGGGCAGGAGCGCCAGCAGAATGAACGCGGTCCGCGCCCGGGAGGCGCCGGATTGGCCAACGATCCACGTCACGGCGCCCCGACCGCGTGCATCGCACTCCCGCCTTTCAGACATGTCGTGCCGCCACTCGATCGAAAAAACGGCTAGGCCGCCTTGATTAAAATCAACATGTCCCGCCCGGAACGTGTATAAGAGAGCTTTCCCAAACCTGCTGCGACAGGAGCCCCTTATGGCCAAGCACGCGGGGACGGTTACCCCCATTTCGAAGCTTCATCCCGGCGCCGGCCATCCGGCGGCCGGCCATCCGGCGCACGCTGAAAAATCCCCGGCCGCACCGCCCGCCTTGCCCGACCAGCCGGGTCTGTCGCCCGAGGAGCGGGCCGCCGCCGGCAAGGCCCTGCGGGCCAAGGTTCCACGCAACACGCACGGACTCTGGAAGCGCCATCACGGCCGGGCGGATCCGCTCGCGTTGCTGCGCCAGGCCGATGCGGAGCGCATTCCGGAACTCGTGCCGATCCGCTATGGCCGCATGCTGGCCACCCCGTTCACCTATTATCGTGGCGCTGCCGGCGTGATGGCGGCGGACCTTGCCCACACCCCGGCGACGGGAATCCATGTCCAGGCCTGCGGCGATTGCCACTTATTGAATTTCGGCGGTTTCGCCACGCCGGAGCGCAACATCATCTTCGACATCAATGATTTCGACGAGACCTTGCCGGCGCCGTGGGAATGGGATGTGAAGCGGCTTGCCGCCTCCTTCGTGCTGGCGGCGCGCGCGCGCGGGCTTGCGGACGATACGGGGCGGGATGTCGCCATCACCAGCGTACGGAGCTACCGCAAGCATCTGCGCGCCTATGCCGCACTGACGCCGCTCGAAGTGTGGTATGCGCAGGTGAGCGCCGACGATCTCATGTCCCTGCTGCCGGCTTCGATCCGCTCCATGGTCCAGGCCCGCATCGAGAAGGCGAGCCGGCAAAGCGGCTCCGAACTCGATTATCCAAAGCTGGCCGGCATGGTCGGGGGCAAGATCGCCATCCGCGACACGCCCCCCTTGATCTACCACCCCGATGTCACCCGCAGGCCCGATTTCGACGCGATTCTGGAGCAGGTGTTCGGCGCGTATCGCGACACGCTTCCCGATGACCGCCGCGAACTGCTCGACCGCTACCACCTGGTCGACGCCGCCATCAAGGTGGTCGGCATCGGCAGCGTGGGGCGGCGCTGCTGGATCGCGCTGATGATGTCGGACGCGAACGATCCGCTCTTCCTGCAATTCAAGGAAGCGGCCGCCTCCGTGCTCGAGCCCTATGCGGGGCAGAGCGTGTATGCGCATCACGGCCAGCGCGTGGTGGCGGGCCAGCGCCTGATGCAGCCGGCCTCGGACATTTTTCTCGGCTGGGTCACCGAGGCGACGCAGAAACGCCAATTCTATGTCCGCCAGTTGCGCGATGCGAAAATCAAGCCGCTGGTCGAAACCTTCGACGCTGAGCTGTTCGAGGTCTATGCCAGGGCGTGCGGCTGGGCGCTCGCCCGCGCGCACGCCAAGGTTGGCGATGCCGCCACCATCGGCGGCTATCTCGGCGCGAGCGACAAGTTCGATGTGGCCATCGGCGATTTCGCGGTCGCCTATGCCGACGAGGCGGAGCGCGACCACGCCGCGCTCCGGGCCGCGGTCCGCGCCGGAAAGATCATCGTGTATCAGGAATAGGCTGGCGAAAACATTCGCGACGGAGCCGCACAAAGGATCTTTGCCGGTGGAGCAGAACGCGCCGCGGAGGGACCTGATGAAAAAGGGACTTTCCCTGTTGTTTTCGGTGCTGTTGGTATCCGGATGCAATGCCGCGGCCACCTCGTCCCCGACACGATCCCAAACTCCGCCGGGAGCGGAGCCGACGTACCGGAATTTTAACAATCTGCCGCCGATCGTGATGCCGCCTTTCAATAACGTGGCGCCGCCGGCGCCGGCCGTGGGCCATATGCCAGCTCCTTAAAAAACAGCTATGGTCGTCGAACTCGAACTGCGAGGCAGAAACGAAGTGCTGGCAGCAAAATCCTGCGCGGCCCAGGGCAGGTTTCGCGCAGACCTGTGGGATCAAGTTGAAAAAGAGTCGATTGGCTTTTCCTCTTCAATGGACTCATCACCTGATCAGGCGAGTTGAATTTCCATCAACGGGCTCAGGCGATCGCGCCGGCCATGATCTGCGTCTCCACCAGGTTCGTGAAATTTCCCTGAGCGGCAAGCAGGTCTGAAAAACTGCCACGTTCGACGATGCGGCCCTGATCGAAAACGAGGATTTCATCGGCGTCGCGGATGGTGGAGAGGCGATGGGCGATGATGAAGCTGGTGCGGCCGACCATCAGCGCCCGCAAGGCGCGGGAGACGCGGGCTTCCGTGGCGGCATCGAGGGCGCTGGTCGCCTCGTCGAGCACCAGGATCGGCGGGTCCTTGAGGATCGCCCGGGCGATGGCCAGGCGCTGGCGCTGGCCGCCGGAGAGGTTGGCCGCACCCTCCTCCAGCATGGTGTCGTAGCCGCGCGGCAAACGCTCGATGAACTCCTCGGCGCCGGCGAGCTGGGCGGCGCGGACGATCTCCACGAAGCTGGCATCCGCCCGGGCCATGGCGATGTTCTCGCGGATGCTGCCGCTGAAGAGGAAATT
>NZ_DATLPB010000096.1:0-10353 GCF_035535915.1 Acidocella sp. | reverse complement strand
CTGCGCGAAGCCAGGCTGCGGCTGGAGCATGTGTCGGTCCGGCTCGACTCGGTCTCCTATGAAGCGGTGCTGGCACGCGGCTTCGCCCTGGTGACGAACGCCAAGGGCGCGCCTGTGCAAAAAGCCTCCGAAGTCACCCCTAACGCCGCGTTGAATATCAGGTTCGCCGACGGCGAGGTGGCGGTGCGGGCCGCACCCAAAACCGCACAGCTTGATTTGGGATTATAAAAGAAAGAAGGCGCTTTTTGAAAAAAGCGCCGCAAAAACTTTTTTGAAACTGGGCCGGTGGCGGTGAAACCACCACGGCCCAGTTTATAAAAGTTTTTTGCTTCTTTTTTTTAAAAAAGAAGCGCTTTCTTTTTGCTTGCTAACCGCCGTCCGCCTCGAGCCCGGCAGCGGCGATGGCCGCGAAGGCCGCCGCTTCGTCATTGTCGGACGTATCGCCAGAGAGGCCGATCGCGCCGATCACCGCGCCGGCGGATTTGATCAGCACGCCGCCCGGCACCGGGATCAGCGAACCGCCGACTGCCTCGGTGGCGGCGGCGATGAAAAAGGGCTGCTGCTCGGCGCGCTTCATCAGCGCCCGCGTGCCCAGGCCCATGGCCAGCGCGCCATGCGCCTTGCCGATCGCGATTTCCCCGCGCTTCAGGCTGGTGCCGTCCTGCGCGACGAAGGCTTTCAGGGCGCCGCGCGCATCGAGCACGACGATCGCCATCGGCTTGAACTTATGCGCGACCGCATGGGCCAGCGCCGTATCCAGAATTTTCTTAGCCGTTTCCAAATCCAACAAGTCTAATTCTCCAGTTCCGCATCCCAGTAAAGAAAATCCCGCCAGCTTTCATGCAGGTAGTTGGGCGGAAACCCCCGCCCTTTATCCTGCAATTCCCAACTGGTGGGCCGCCTAGGCTCCTGCCGTGGGATCATGTCACATTCCCGCGGCAGCTTGCTGCCCTTGAGCAGATTGCATGGGCTGCAGGCGGTGACAACATTCTCCCAGCTGGTGCGTCCGCCACGGGCGCGCGGGATCACGTGGTCGAAGGTCAGTTCCTGCGCGGACCGGCGGTGATCGCAATATTGGCAGGTGAACGCGTCGCGGAGAAAGACATTGAACCGGGTAAAGGCGGGCATGCGCGCCGAGGGGATGAAGTCCCGCAAGGCGATGACGCTGGGCAGGCGCATGGCGAAGTTCGGCGAGCGGACTTCACGGTCATATTCCGACAGCACCGAAACCCGGTCCAGGAACACCGCTTTCACGGCATCCTGCCAGGTCCAGGTCGACAACGGAAAATAGGACAGCGGACGGAAGTCCGCATTCAAGACAAGGGCGGGAAAATGCATCCCGCCGTCAGGCATTACTCAACCCGTCCCAAAGAAGGACTAGATGCTGGGGTGTGGTCGCCAATCCCAGCCATATATGGTGGTCGGTGCGAGTCATGCTGCGGTTATGGCAAAAGCCCGGCCGCCCCGCAAGACAAACCGGTCAATGTCAAGCGCTTGTCATATAATGTTCGATTCAGCTTCATCCCGGAGCCTGGCGGCAATCTCGTCATTTCGCCGGCCATGGCTATATACCGCCTGACGATCATGAGCATCATTTCGCGCTTTGCGCCCAGCCCGACGGGATTTTTGCATCTCGGACATGCTTTTTCCGCCTGGACCGCCTGGAGTCGCGCCGACCGTTTCTGGCTTCGCCTCGAAGACATCGACACGACCCGCTGCCGCGGCGAATTTTCCGCCGCGATTCTCGAGGATCTGGCGTGGCTCGGTCTCGACTGGGAGCCGGAGGTGCGCGTGCAGTCGGAACATTTTGCGGCGTATGACGCGGCGCTGCGGCGGCTGGCGCAACGCGGCCTGCTTTATCCCTGTTTTTGCTCACGCGCCGAGATTCTCCGCGCCCAGGCGGCGCCGCATGGCGCCGACGCGGTCTATCCCGGCACCTGCCGGCATCTCGGCGACGCTGAGCGCGCCGCGAAAATCGCCGCCGGCGCGCCGTACGCGTTGCGGCTGGACATGGCGGCCGCGCTGCGGCAGGCCGGCCCGGCCCGGCAATTTTTCGACGAAACCCACGGCTGGACGATCGCCGCGCCGGAGCCGTTCGGGGATGTTATCCTGGCGCGGCGCGATGTGCCGACCAGCTATCATCTCTGCGTGGTGCATGACGATGCGCTGCAAGGCGTCACCCATGTCATCCGCGGCGAGGATCTGCGCGCGGCCACGCATGTTCATGTGCTGCTGCAGGCTTTGCTGGATCTGCCGACGCCGGTCTATGCGCATCATCGCCTGCTGACCGACGCGGCGGGCAGGCGCCTGGCCAAGCGCGACCAGGCGGCCACGCTGCGGGCGCTGCGCGAAGAAGGCGCGGACCCGCAAGACATTCGCCGCCAGTTTGAGGAAGGCCGCATCGCATGAACCGCTTCGTTGCCGGAATCGTCTGGCTGCTGCTCCTGCTCGCGCTCGGCGCCCTGGCCGGGTTCGGCTTCGGCACCGCGCTCCTGCACCGCATACCGCCGCACGCCCTTCTCTTGCGCCTGATCGGCGGCGGCGCGGCGATGGGGGCTGACCTGTTTCTGTTCGGCCTGTGCTTCGCCTGGCTGCCCGGCGCCAGGCGGCCGCCTGGCGCCATGCCGGAACTCGGCGTGCTGCAAGGCGTCTGGGCAGTGGTGGGTTACGGCGCGACCATGCTGGCGGCCTCGCTGCTCACCAACATCCTGTTCGCCATCAAGGATGCGGTGCTGATCGTGCACCATGCGCGGCATTTGATCGATTTTACCGGCAGCGCGTATCTGCTGACGGATTTTCTCGCGGTGGAAGCCGCCGTGGCGCTGTTCACGGTCAACTATCTCCATCGCTTCAGCCCGGTGCAACGCCATGACGGCAGCGCCGCCGGCATCGCCTGGCGCCCCGCGCCGGCGCGCGCCTATGCGATGGCGGCGCTGCTCGCACTGGCGATCGTCGCCCTGGTGATCCTCATGTACCATCTGGTGCCGCCCGACATCGCCAAATTGCAGAACCTGCCGATGGCGAAACTATTCTCCGTGACCGGCCCGGCGCTGCTGCTGCCCATCCTCATCGCCACCTTCCTGGCCCCGGTGCTGGAAGAGATCATTTTTCGCGGCATCGCCTTTGCCGGCCTCGCAGCGCGGTTCGGCACCGTCTGGGCTTCGGTCATCTCCGTGGCGGTGTTCATCCTGGTCCACGCGCCGCAAAAAATTTATTACCTGCCGGGTTTCCTCGATGTCGGGTTGGTGGCGCTGGCGGCGGTGCTGCTGCGCCTCCAATACCGCTCGATTCGGCCGGGAATTCTGTTGCACATCTTGTATAATGGCGGCTCGATGGTGGCGGTCGCGCTGTTCCAGTGATCCCGGATCGGCGCTTTTGCCATCCCCTCCCGATCGGGGTAGACTAGACGCCAGTATTCGCGCGGAGAGTTTCGGTATGGGTGGTTTGAGCATCTGGCATTGGCTGATTGTCCTGGTGGTCGTGATGCTGTTGTTCGGCACCGGCAAGGTGAGCAACCTGATGGGTGAATTCGGCAAGGGCATCAAAACCTTCAAGCAGAATGTCGCCTCCGAGGATGATGAGAAAAAGACCAAGGACGCCGCGATGAGCGAGCCCGGTTCGCTGAGCCCGCCCGGCGTGACCGCGCCCGACTCACAGAAAACGACCATCAACCAGGGCTAACCCATGGTTCCTGCGGGGCACGGGGCTGCGCTGGTTGAAATTGGCCGGCGCATGGATGGTCGTGGCTGGGTTCCGGGTTCCGCGGGCAATCTGTCGGCGCGGATCGACGACTCCGCCATCGGCATCACGCGCAGCGGCGTCCATAAGGGCCGGCTGACCGAAGCCGACATCATGGCGGTGGATTATCACGGCGCGGCGTTGAGCCCCGGCCTGAAGCCGAGCGCCGAAACGCTGCTGCATTGCCAGCTCTACCGGCTGTTCCCTCCGGTCGGCGCGGTGCTGCACGGCCATTCTGTCGCCGCCACCGTGCTCTCGATGCTGGGGCCCATCACTTTCTCCAACTATGAGATTTTGAAAGCCTTCGGCTTCGCCACGCATGAGCTGGACGTGACGCTGCCGGTCTATGAGAACGACCAGGACATCGCCCGGCTTGCCGGGTTCATCGAACCTCTGCTCATTCGTGAGCCGCCGATCGGTTACGTCATCGCCGGGCACGGTGTATATGCCTGGGGAACCAGTGTGGAGCACGCCTACTGGCGGCTCGAGGCGCTGGAATTTCTATTAGACTGCGAGCTTGAACGGAGACGCATCAAATGAGCCGTTTGACAGTTTTCGAAGACCATGCCCCGGACGCCCCGGTCATCCTCACCGAGGACGCCGCGCGGATGTCGGCCGAACTCGGCCGTATCGGCGTGCAGTTCGAACGCTGGGAGAGCCCGGTAAGCCTGAGCCCCGATGACGACGCTTCGGTGATTCTCGAGGCCTATCGCCCCTATCTCGACACGCTGATGGGCGCCAAGGGCGCGGGGTCGGCAGACGTGCTCAAGTTGACGCCGGACAATCCCAACGTCCCCGCCCTACGCCAGAAATTCCTTTCCGAGCACGTCCATACCGAAGACGAAATCCGCTTCTTCGTGCATGGCGGCGGGCATTTCGTCATGCATGTCGACGGCAAGGTGTATGACGCCTATTGCGAGGCGGGCGATTTGATTTCGGTGCCCGCCAACACCAAGCATTGGTTCGATGCCGGCGACAAGCCGTTCTTCACCGCGTTGCGCGTGTTCACCGATCAATCCGGCTGGGTCGCGCATTTCACCGGCGACAAGATCTCCGAGCGCTTCCCCGTCGCGTGAGCCTGCCCCCCGCCGCCATCGTCACGGATATCGAAGGCACCACCATGCCGATCGACTTCGTGCATCAAACCCTGTTCCCCTATGCACGGGCGCGGCTCGCGGCGTTTTGCGCCGCGAATCGCGGCCGGCCGGTGCTGGCCGACGTGCCGGAGCCGGCGCTGGACACGCTGCTGGGCTGGATGGACCGGGACGAGAAGATTACCGCGCTGAAGACGATTCAGGGCCTGATCTGGGAAGAGGGCTATCGCGCCGGCACCCTCAAATCCGTGATCTATCCCGACGTGGCGCCGTCGTTGAAGCGCTGGTCGCACGGCGGGCTGCGTCTGTTCGTCTATTCCTCCGGCTCGGTTCCGGCGCAGAAATTACTGTTCGGCCATAGCGACGCGGGCGATTTGACGGCTCTTTTCGCCGGCTTTTTCGACACCGCTGTCGGCCCGAAGCGCGACCCCGCGAGCTATGCGGCGATCTGCCGCGGCGCGGGGCTGGCGCCCGGCGGGATGCTGTTCCTCTCCGATGTCGCGGCGGAACTGGACGCGGCGCGCGCGGCGGGATTGCGCACCTGCCAGCTGGTCCGCCCGCAGGACGGCACCAGGCCGAGCCCCGACCACGATACCGCCGCCGATTTCGCCGAGGTGGCGGCAAAATACGGATTGCCGCATGGCTGACTCGCTCCCGCTCCAGGATCGCGGGACCCAAATTTCGCCCCCCAAGCCCGCCCCGGCGCCGCACCATGCGGTCATCGCCTATTTGTCGGCACGCCCGTTGCTCCGGGCCTTCCTCTGGGGCCTGGCCTCAGCTCTGGCCTTGCCGCCCGTGCATCTGTTGCCGGTGCTGCTGTTCAGCGTGCCTGCCTTTCTGCGCCTGATCGGCGCGGCGACCAGCAGAAAGCAGCTGGCCTTGATTGCCTGGCTGTTCGGTTTCGGCCTCAACCTCGCCGGGCTGTACTGGATCACCGAACCGATCCTGACCGAGGCGTCGACGTTCTGGTGGCTGGTGCCGCTGGCCGCCCCCCTGCTCGCGAGTGCCGTGGCCTTTTACAGCCTGATCCCGGCTTTTGCCGCCCGCGCCGCCAGGCCCGGCCTGCCGCGTTTGCTGGTTTTCTCCGGCGCCTGGGTGATCTCCGACCTGATAAGGCAATTCGCCTTCACCGGCTTCCCCTGGAATCTGTGGGGCACGGACTGGGCCATACCCGGCACGCTCGGCGATATCTTCCTCCAGCCCGCCGCGATTTTCGGCGTGCATGGGCTGACCCTGCTCACCCTGCTCCTCGCCGGGACGCCCTTGTTCAAGCGCCGCGGGCTCCTGGTTCTGCTGGCCGGCCTGCTCGTCTGGGCGGGCTTCGGCCTGTGGCGGCTGCAAACGCCGGTGCGGCCCACCGGCATCGTTGTCGCGATGGTGCAGCCGGATTTCCCCGTGCCGGGCTCTTATACGCGCGCGGCGTTGCTCGCGCGCTGGAAGCGCCTGCTGGCCATGAGCCAGGCCGGGCTGCGCGCCGGCGCCGACACCGTCATCTGGCCGGAGGGCGCCAGCCCCTGGCTGCTGGACACCGACGAAGCGGCGCGCGCGCAGCTGGCTGCCGTGACCGGAACCACGCCGATTCTCGCCGGTTCGCTGCGCGTGGCCGGCCCGAACGATTACCGCAATTCCCTGGTGGTGACCGACGGGCCGGGTCCCGCCGAGGCCACTTACGACAAATGGAAGCTGGTGCCCTTCGGCGAGTATATGCCGCATTGGATTCCGGTGAAAATCACCCCTGACGTGCTGGGCGCCGGCTTTACCCCGGGTCCCGGCCCGCAGACCCTTTCCGCGCCCGGCCTGCCGCCTCTCGGCCCGCTGATCTGTTACGAAGACATTTTCTCCGGTGAGATCGTCGATGAGAAAAACCGGCCCTCCTGGCTGGTCACCGTCACCGACGATGCCTGGTTCGGCAATTCCGCCGGGCCGCGCCAGCATTTCGTCAACGCCCGCCTGCGCGCGGTGGAGGAAGGGCTGCCACTCGCGCGTGACGCGAACTCGGGCACCTCCGCCATGATCGACGCCTTCGGCCGGGTCCAGGCCACGCTGCCGCTGGGGGGCCAGGGCGTTTTGGTCGCCCCGCTCCCGGAAAAGTTACCCCCCACCTTTTATGCAAGGCTGGGCTTGGAAATTCCCGCATCTATGGCCATCTTGACCTTAGCGGCCGGGTTGTTATTGACGCTGCTCGTCTAAATTCGTGATTGAAAACGCCCTTGACTGTCTATTTAATAATCCACCGCGTGTCATTTTTGTATTGTTTTAGCTGTTAACCTCTGGTAATTGTGCCCATGGGGACTGCACGGAATCCGCGCAGTTCGACGAAACAAAAAGACTATGGCGGTTCCCTCTGCTCGTTCCGCGTGGGAGCGGACATCGTCAGGAAAGTCTCGGCGCCAAACCAATTTGCCGCCCTTGTTGGAGAGAATGTGTCTCATGGCCGAAGAACATGCTGATCGTCCGGAGCGGGAAAGCCGCCCCAGCCCTATCGACATTCATGTCGGATCGCGCATCCGCCTGCGCCGCACTTTGCTCGGCATGTCCCAGGAGCGTCTCGGTGACGCGCTCGGCCTCACCTTCCAGCAGGTGCAGAAATATGAGCGCGGCGTGAACCGGGTCGGCGCCTCGCGCCTGTTCGACATTTCCCGCGTGCTGGATGTGCCCATCAGCTTCTTTTTCGAGGATATGCCCGAAGGCATGTCCGAGGGCCCGGTCTCGGGTCCGCGCGGCCGCATGTACGGCTTCGCCGAGCCGCAGGAAAGCTTCGCCACCGGCGTCGACGACCATCTGACCAAGCGCGAAACACTGGAACTGGTGCGCGCCTATTACCGCATCACCGACCCGGCGATGCGCAAGCGCATGTTCGACCTGATGAAGTCGCTGGCCCCGACCGATGCGGCGTTCGAGCCCAATTTCCATAACGCCGCCCCGGGCGCCGCGTCGAGCCGCTAAAGCCGGCGGCGGGGTCCAGCGGCGGGCCTGACACGACCCGCTGTGACGCCTCGCCATCGTGTCGCAGGCCGCTCGGCCGCGCCGTCGCGCCCGGTGCACGCCCACCCGCCTTTTCTCCAGCGCTTGGCATGTGCTTAAATCCGGGAAAACAAGGAATTAGCGATGCCCGGCTCACAGCCCCTCGACATGCCCATGTTGCGCGCCATGGCCGAACGCGGCGAGATCGACACGATCATCCTCGCCGCACCCGACATGCAGGGCCGGTTGCAGGGCAAGCGCGTGATGCCGGCCTTCTTCCTCGCCAACCCGATCATGGAAGGCTGTGCCTACCTGCTGGCCACCGATGTCGAGTGCCGCCCGGTGCCGGGCTACACGCTCGTCTCCTGGGAGCAGGGTTTTGGCGATTTCGTCTTCACGCCCGATCTCGGCACGCTGCGCCTCGCCCCCTGGCAGCCGGGGGCAGCGATCGTGCTGTGCGATATCGAGTTCGCCAGCCAACGCCCCGTGCCAATGGCGCCGCGCACCATGCTGCGCCGGCAGCTCCAGCGCCTGGCCGCGCACGGCCTCACCGCCTTCGCCGCCACCGAGCTGGAATTCCTGCTGTTCCGCAATTCCTACGAGGAAGCCTGGGACAACGCCTATCGCGGCCTGACTCCGACCAACCAGTACAACAATGATTATTCGATTCTCGGCACCGCACGGGTGGAACCGATCATCCGCAAGCTCCGCAACGCCATGGAGGCGGCCGGCATCCAGGTGGAGAACTCCAAGGGCGAGAATAATTTCGGACAACATGAAATCAACTTCGCCTATCGCGAGGCGATGATCACCGCGGATCAGCATGTGATCTACAAGGAAGCGGCGAAGGAGATCGCCGCGGAAGCCGGCCACGCCCTCACCTTCATGGCGAAGTTCAATGAGCGCGAGGGCAATTCCTGCCACGTCCATCTCTCGCTGCGCGACCGTGCCGGGCAGTCGGCCTTCCTGGCCGCGGACGGGCACAGCCCGTCGAAACTGTTCCTGCAATTCCTCGCCGGGTTGCTGGCGCACACGCCAGCGCTGATGCCGTTCTACGCGCCGAACATCAATTCCTATAAACGCTACGCCCCCGGCAGCTTCGCGCCCACGACCCTTGCCTGGGGCCTGGACAACCGTACCTGCGCCTTCCGCGTGGTCGGCCATGGCGAGTCGCTGCGCGTGGAGAACCGGCTGCCCGGCGGCGATGTGAACCCGTATTTGGCGCTCGCCGCGATGATCGCCGCCGGGCTGGACGGCATCGAGCGCGACCTGCCCCCTGCCCCCGCCTTCACCGGCAACGCCTATGACGCCGACCTGCCGCGCGTGCCGCAAACCCTGCACGAGGCCGCGCCTCTGTTCGCCGCCAGCGAATTCACCCGGGCCGCGTTCGGCGCGGATGTGGTGGCGCATTACGCCAACATGGCGAAAGTGGAACTGGACACCTTCAACGCCGCCGTTACCGATTGGGAACGATTCCGATCGTTCGAAAGAATGTGAGGCAAGGAAGCGCTACTTTTTGTAGCCGTGCTGGTTTCAACGCCCCAGTCCCAGCGTGAAGAAAGTTTTTGCGCCGCTTTTTTCAAAAAGCGGCTACTTCCTTCCTTCCTGTCTAACGCGCCAGCGCCTTCTGCATCGTCACCACATCGAGCCAGCGGTCGAATTTGTGGCCGACGCGGCGCATTGTGCCGACCGGCTGGAAGCCTAGGCTGGCATGGACGCCGATCGAGGCGACGTTCTCCGAATCGCCGATCAGCGCCAGCATTTCGCGGAACCCTGCCTGGGTGGCATGGGCGACCAGCGCCGAGACGATCGCCTTGCCGACGCCCTGGCCCCGCACCCCTTCGCGCACATACACACTGTCTTCGACCGTGAAACGATAGGCGCTGCGGGCGCGGAACGGGCCGTAATAGCCGAACCCGAGGCAGCCTGAGGCGTCGCGCGCCAGCAGCCATTTATAACCGCCTTCGATAACCGCCCGGTAACGCTGCGTGAACTCCTCCAGCGAGGGCGGCACCTCTTCGAAGGTGCCGGTGCCATGTAGAACATGGTGCGCGTAAATGGCCTGTGCGTCTTCGAGATCCGCTTCAGTCGCGCTCAGAATTTCCAATGCGAACCTCCGTAATTCGGCCCGGCGTCCGGGCTCGGGCTCAGGGAGACAGATTCGCGGGTGCAATTCAAACCGCCCGGGCGATCACGGACGACGCGGCCCGATAAAAAATGAACTATTTGAAATAATTTTCAGCGGTGCGAAAATCAACAACCGTCCCGAAAACGCCGGACCACCATCGGCTTCGCCTCGCAACACCGCCTTACGCCGCCCTGCCGACGCTGATATAATTGTTGTGTTATCAAAACAACTTCTACATATTGAATTAATATATTTTAAGTAATTCTTCTATCGCAACGTCTGGCATGATCGACGGAAGGATGAGGTGAGTGAACAATCTTCCCCGCCCCGGCAGCGCCCCCGCCGCGTCATTCGGCCTGGAACTGAACGAGGCGGCCGCCCGGCTCGCCGCGGTGCTGCAGGTCGCGCGCTACCATGGCGTCGAACTCG
>NZ_DATLPB010000095.1:0-48703 GCF_035535915.1 Acidocella sp. | reverse complement strand
CGAGTACCGCCGCCAGCTTTGCAGCCAGTACGCCAAGCACACGGACCAGTACAAAAACAGTCGCTTCGATTTTGCCGATGCGGCGATGCTTGACGTTGTCGAGCCGCAGGTTTTGGCCGCGGTACGGCAGGCTGGTTATTCCAATGTGAAGCCTGGCCAGCTTGTTGCCGAACGCTTCGATGATGGTTCCGGCAGGATGATTACCCGCTGGCATGGGGACAACTCTGTATGGATGGCTCCATTCATGGCTCCCCCCATGACAGTCACGATCCCGCGGCCGGATGGCAACCGCAAATGATCCGCAAGTTTCTGGCGGCGTTACGCTGGAAGTTTGGCGCCAACGCCCGCGCATCACAGCGTCGGGCGGAGGCTATGTCGCGTGAAGCGGCAATCAGGACGCAAGGTTATGCCGCCGTGTGGAAATCCGGCGGCAAGGTTCGCCATATCGACCTGGGGAAAATCCCGTGACAGTATTCACTTTCCTTAACAACCTGAACACGTCGCTTGCGTCGCCGATTACTGCATCCTCGACGACAATTACGCTGTCGAGCGCTGTCAATCTGCCGGCTTCGATCCCGAGCGGCGACGTGATGGCCATCACACTGAATGACCAGGCCACGCAGCAAAACTTCGAGATCATGTATGCGACGGCGGTTTCCGGCGCGACGCTGACAGTGCTGCGTGCGCAGGAAGGCACTACAGCGCTCTCATGGAATGTCGGGGACTTTGCTTATTCCGCGCCAACTGCTGGGCAAATGGGGAATTTTCTCCAAGTTGCGCCCGGCCGCCTCCTAAACACCCAAGTATTCAACGCAAGCGGAACCTACACCCCGACGCCCGGCGCGACAAAGGCGATGGTCTTGGTCCTCGGCGCTGGTGGGGCTGGCGGCGGTGCCGCCGCGACCTCGTCGGCGCAAATTTCACTTGGAGCTGGGGGCAATGCCGGCGCGCTAGCCCTCGCGCTAATCTCCAATTTATCAGAACAAACGGTCACGATCGGCTTGGGTGGCGCGGCCGTCGTTGGCGCCGCAGGAACTGCAGGCGGAACAACCAGTTTTGGCTCGCTCGTGACTGCTGCCGGCGGCGCGGGCGGGTTGAGGTCGGGCCCAACCGCTCCGCCGCTTACGGCTGGAAATGGCTTTACCGGTGCGCTGTCATCCGGCGGCAATATAATCTCCGGGGTAGGGGCAGTCTCGCCAATAGGCTTCGTGGCTTCGCTAGGCGTTGGCTTCTCAGGTGCCGGCGCAAACACTCTGTTCGGGTGCGGCGGCGGCGCAAACAATAACTCTAATAACGGCACGTCCGCTTTTGGGCCAGGCGCTGGTGGTGCGGGGGCTCTGGCGCTCTTGTCCGGCCCTGCTGCCACGGGCGGTGATGGTGCCAACGGCCTTTGCGTCGTGTGGGAGTGTTCGTAATGGCCCTTTATGCGCTCATCGACCCGAATTCGCGCGTCTGCCAGCTCAGCGCGGCGATATTCCCGGTTGCCGCACCGATGGTATGGACTTCGGACGTAAGCGCCATCGCGCCGTCTCCACAATACGGATGGGCAGCAACCGAGGCGGGCGGCACATGGTCGTTCACCGCGCCCGCAGAGCCGGTTCAGACGCTGACCGGCGAGACCGCTGAACAGGCCCTGGAAAGCGTCCAGCCACGCTATCCCGTGGTCATGATCCCGACCGTGGCCGCATCTGCTGAGGCGTGGGTCGCGATGGTCCGCGGCGGGAGTGTGGCATCATGAGATACTACGACATCGCAATTACAACGCCGATGACGCCGAACACGCAGGACATCATAACCGCCGCGGGGGCAGGCCCCAACGGCGGCATCATGAGCGCCCTATCCCCAGCCGATCGCCTCGCCGCGGCAATCCGGCGCCGGGCGGATCTGCATGACCTGGCCCGCGATGGACATACCGTGCCGGCGCAGGTGACCAGGGAGACCGAGGAGGAGATCCGGGAGGCTGAGGTGGAGCTGATCAAGGCGATGAAGCCCAATAAAACCTCCTTGAATCAATAGACCGCCAGGGCCTCATAAGGAGTACGGTGGTTGTTCAGAACAGCCAAACGATGCGAATCCTGGAAAAAGTTTAAATAACAGCAGGTGAATTATGAACATCGAAGAGATCAGGATTACAGGTGGGCTGCCAGATACAAATCCTACCAACCATGCCACGGCCGCTGGCCTGAATTGAAAACGGAAGGCGGAAGAGGGTGCGGAAGACCTTCACTTAAGGGTCGTGGCTAATGCCCGGGCTGCAGGCGCGGAATTCGTGATTTTCGGGGGCTTGCCCCTTTAGCTCGATCGCTCGCGGTGTCGTCTAAGGAACGATGCTCTCAACCAGTTCCCGAAGGGGCCAAGTTTTTAAGTCGAAATTCGTGAGAAATAGAACCTTGCCGCCTTCATCTTTAGCAGTTCTCAAGATGCCTCGCTTAGCATCCATGGTTAACACTACGCCCACAAATGATCGAGCTGCCAAAGAAAGATCAGCTTCCTCTTGAAATAGCCGGGTCGGCCTGATTCGCCCGGAGACGGTTTTACTTGCGTGTCTAGAGTAAAAATCTTGTTCCTTCGCAGAGATCCAACGCCCGACATCGAACCCCCCCGACTCTTTGATCTTCTCGAGAAAAATCTTGTTGAAAGAATCCGAAGTACGAGTCAGTGTGAATCTTGCGGGCACGAATGCAGCCCTGGATGTAATCCCAAAGATCAGGTCTCTTGGTCTTCAGCGGTTCTAACTCAAATTCAGCTTCCCGCGTGATAGAGATGCCGAAACGATCCGCGGGAAGTTCACGCTCAAGGTTGATGTTTAGCGCAAATAAGAGATCCCAGACATTATTGTCCAAAAACACGGCGATACGTGACGTCATAGCTATCTCTCTTGCGCTGCTGTTAGCTTTATTGAGCTACTGAGCTGCTCGTGAAATGAGCGACGTACAATGGGAATACACAGCTAGAGCGAGTTGCCCTGGTGACATGCTTGTCGAGGCTTGCCGCGCCAAGTAAAGCGCCGACAGCTGATCGCTAGCGTCGCCACTCTGGTTTTGGAGGGTATTAGCCTCTTGGCCATACGTGGTCTGGCCGTTTAATACTCCCTCTTGGATGCCGCCTGCAGCGGAGGCGAGAGAGAGGCATGCCGTGATCAAGACCGTGACCGATTGACAGCGTATATCGTCGGACGGGTTGTTCGGAAGCCCTGTTCCGATCATCAGCTGACTGTCTGAAGGCCCCCGACAAGCAGCCGCCATCGATGTGTTGACCTGACTGCTGATGTTTTGCATGGCCGGCACCAGGTCGTCACTAGAAGGCGGGTTGTTGTTCGTTTGGGCGTGAGCAATCCCAGCCATCACCATTACGACTGAAATGGCCAAAATTAATCCGTGCATCGCTTTTTTCCTTGTTCTCGATAATCGCCGATATAGTCGGAACATTCTAGATTCGATATGGTTTTGCCTTCGGACGCTGTGGGGCGATCGGAGCACATTGCGGAGTGGGTTAGGCTGACGGACGAAAAGAATAAAGGCGCAACTTGCGCCGATATTCCCCGAGGTCGCGGTCAGCCACAGGGCGGCGTCAGCGCGGCAGTCCGCGAACTCGGCATCGACCGGACAGTGAGTGTCTGGCGGCGAGAACGGAGCGAATTCTGGGGTTTAGTTAATGGCCCGCAGCCCAGATCGGGCCGTTGGGGCCGTACTCGACCGTAGCGGAGAACGCTATGTCTGCTTGGCCGTATTGGTCGTCATATAGGCGCAAGTTGCCCTTCTGGACGAGCCCATTGCTCCACCACACGGTGACAAAGCACCGGAGGACGTAGGCGCCAGGAGTGCCGATCCGGCGAAATGGAGATGTCGGATCGTCGTTGCCTAACGCCTTGACCTTAACGATTCTTGCGGCTCCAGGAGACGTAATTCCGAGAATCGCGGGAAGATTTGACTCTACGTCATCGACGACCTGATGGCTGCTGCAACTTGCGGGAATATCATCGGCAAGAGCCAGTACGGGGACGGCCGCAAACACAGCCGCCGCGAGTAACAGTCGCTTCATTTCACCCCTCCTTTTTTTCATTAACAGGTTGGTTCGTCATTGGTCATTTCCTTACCTTCCTATTCTTCGGACTTAGACAGCCTCCTTTTGCCCTTCCCCTGCGCCGTTTTCTCAAGGAATCTCTCCAAACATCTATCTGGGTGATTTGACGCTACGCCTGAGCCCATGGCCGCGTCTAACGCTTCGCGGTCGTAGCGCGGGCTGCGTGGGCCCAGGCTGTAATCGGGGGCTGGAACGCGGCCGGCACGCACGAGCCGGGGCAGGGCGTCCACGCGCACGTCGAGGTAGTCTGCGGCAGACTCAGGAGATAACCAGCGCCCCCTAGCCATTTTCTGGCGGAGGATTACCTACTGCCCATTCTCTGTCGCGCGGTCCCCAGCCGCGTCAGCATCCTTCTCGCAAACGTATGCCCCATGCTTCGTCCGGCCGTACCAACGTTCACCTTGGAAGTGATAGATTCCCGAATTCGTGTTGAGCCAGACGACCGTGTCAGAGCGGCAATGACCCTGCGCAGCGTCCTGGGATTGGTAGAGATTTAGGGCCATCGCTGGCGAGGCCAGCAGGCTAAAGGCTAGCGTCAGGGAATAGCGGTTCATGGCTCGCTCGCGTTATGGTTTTGGCAGCAAACCTAACGCGCCGGTAATCTCGTGTCGAGCGGCATGAACGGCGGAGGCTTAGTTATCCGGCTTAGAGACGACTTCTTTCTGGCCCGCCACCTTCAATCCCATATCGATCAGCGCCCTCACGGCCTCGGCCTCGGTTCCAATCTTCTGATCGAAGCGAAAGGCGCGAACCTTCTCCCACTGTTCCGCGGTGAACTGCAGGGCTTTTTTGACGGGGTATGAAGTCTCCATACGAACGATATAATTCATATGAAAGATATTGACAAGGAATCTTGTTATGCCATATCAATGATATGGTTCATATGAATTAGCGGGTGCTGTCGCCGGCCGGCACCGACCTAACCAAATCATGGAGCTAACTATGAATGACATGAGAAAACCCGTTGCGGTGCCGGCGATCGGTATCGTCCAATGCCCTGACGCCGCGTTGATCGCACTTTGTGCCGAGCACATCGCAAATTTTCATGCCTACAATGACCAAGCGTCGCCCGATTCAAAGTTTGAGAAAGATCCTCTCTGGCACGCCTATGAGCGGACGCGGGACGCGATCTGTGACGCGGAGCCGCAGACATTTGCCGGCATGCTTGCCAAGGCCAGAGCGGCCAAGGTCGAGGCAACGGACCTGGATGGAGTGGTGCGGCCGGACGGCTACTCTGCAGCCTGGGCGTGGGACCTGCTCAACGATCTGATCCGCATCAATGAAGGCAGACACGAGCCGTCGCCTGTGCCAGCGCAAGCCGGCCTATCAACTGCCGGCATGTACCAACTGATTGAGCAGGCCCGTGACGCCTGTACCGTCTTGGACGAGCAGCAGGCGGAAATGCCCAAGAATGCCCACTTGGAGCGGCGGCTAAATGGCGGTCACCAGCGGCTTCTCTGGGAGTATCAGGAGCACATTGCTCGAGCGGCATCGTTCCTGAAGCCTCGCGACATGGGCGACGTTCTCGCCATGCTCAAGCTCATAGATGACAAGGCTGAAGACCTGGCGGCGAACGACCAAGAGGAAGGCTTCGACTTTAAGGCCGAGATGGTCGCACTGCGCCGGATGGTGCGTGGCTGTCTGCCGATCGTCGCCGCGGAGTTAGGCGTGACACTGGACGAGGGGCTGCAAGGCCTCTGCGAAGTAGCGTTTCCGGAGGTGCCTCGATGAACAACCAGCCCCAACGGGCGCCGCGCCCCCGCGCGCCGAACACCGTTTGCAGTCTTCTCCCCGGCCCGTGCCCTTGCTCCTGGCCGTGCCAAATTGCCCTCGACAACGCCGCACGGCGCGACGAAATCAAAGCCATGCTCGAGGCGGCTTACCGTGGGGAGACGCTCAATGCGTAGCTTCCTCGCGCCAGGCGAAAAGCCCCCTGAGAAGCCGCCGGTAATTCCTGTATGGATATCCCACGGCATCCCACCGCGGCCGCCACGCAAACCCAGACCGCTTGTGATCGGCAAGTGGCCGGTTGAGGGATATTGATACAACATGGGCCCCGGAGCGATCTGGGGCCTTTGACGCTGATAAATCGCCATGCCGATATACCTTGATGCGACTCGATATACGCACGATCATTGCGGCGTCATATCATTTAAGGGGTCAGAATGGCTAAATCGACAAGAACACCGTCTAAACCAAGCCTCTCCCGCGCGGGCAAGGATGCCCACAGCTCGAACCCAAAAACGCGAAAAGAGGCTATGGAAGTTTTGGCTGTGGCGCCGCGGAAGCCGACAAAAAAAGGCAAGTCCTAACCTGCCCCATCACGGCCAGGGAGCGATTCTGGCTTTTTCTTTGAGGGAGGCCGACACCGGGCCGAGCGCCCCCGTTTTATTGCTGTACTTGACAGGAATAAGCTCTCAAGAAATTCTACTTAAGGTAGTTTAACTTGAGGGATGACTATGCGCAGTTTCTCGCGTGTTTTTTGTGGAGCTATGTTTCTCGGTGCGCTGGGAGTTCCTGCTATGGGCTTTGCCCAAGAGGTGCCTACGCCTCCTGCTGGTTTGGTACTAGTTGAATCGTACAGCAGCCTGCCCTTCCGCGGTATCCAATGTTTTCAAAGTGGCCGACAGGCGCCAACTTTGGATATCGGTCATATCGCCGAAATTCGCGAGTATGCAGATCCGCAGACCCATTTTGTCCGTCATATCGATTACCAGGTATGGGGGGCTGATTGGCAGTCGGTTGATCTAAGTGATCAGACGAGCTGCGATATCAACGTTCAAAACTAAGCGGTAACCGGCAAGCCACGGCGACTAACCAACGGGGGCTTCGGCCCCCGTAAGCTCTTAGTGTCCTGATTACCCAAGGCGATGGCAGGGGCCTGAAGGTGCTTGCAGACCCGCGCAGCCAGCCATTGCAACGCTGGAAGAGACAGCCGCAGCAGCTTGCATCCCCCGGACCACATCCAAGATAATTTCTTGTTTCTCCATGGACAGTTTTTGCCAGCAGGACAAAAGATCAAGCGCGCGGTCATCCTCTCCGGCTTTTCTAAGCCAGGAGGCTAGCGCGTTTCTTTTCTTGGCGATTGAATAGGAGCCCGTGAGGGTTGTGGTCAAATCCACTCGACCGCTAGGCCTCTCTAGCCGGAGATTGCGTGTGCGGTCTCGTCGTGTGTCAACTTCCAGCTTTTTCAAGGCGCTAATCCCTTCGACTACAGGTTTGGTTTTCCCGGTTGCCTTTGCCAAGACGATACCGCAGAACGCGAACTGATCATCAAATTAAGGTTGAATTCATTAACGATACGAAACAATTTAATTTTTGACAAGGAAATAATTTCTCGCGCAAAAGTCAGAAGAAGCGTTGGCTTTAGATTTGTCTAAAAAAACGGACGTGGAGGGATACATGAACGTCGGTGAATCTGATAAGTCAGACGCCGTGGAATTCGGGGAAAGCTCCTCGGATGCCTGGGATCGGTTGCACCCTGGCGAGGTTCCGCCAGACGTAATCAAACGCATCGCCGAGGACTTGAAAGGGGCGGCCCATCTTTGTTCCGAGCTTTCCATGCAGGGCAAAGATTCCATCATGGAACCATCGGCAGTAAAGGCGGTGGGGGATCTTGTCCGTCAGGCAGCGATTAGGCTGCGGGATGAATTGGCCGCCGCAGACTCCCGGAAGCGGAAGGGCGAGGAGCAGAGCACCGTCGTCCGCATCTGTTCACCCGAACGACAGGGGTATTGATAAGGGAATTTCCCCATCCCGAGGGTTTTCTTGTCGCATCCTTGGTGCACGGACTTGCCGCGGTTGCCCCGTACGGATGCATCATATCTGAGTTGATCAGAGCGCTGCGACGCGACGGCGGAGATCAGGCTAACCGCCTGCCGCCGAATTTCTGAAATTTTTTACGGACACAGTGCGGACATTTATTTTTGATATTCGGGGTACCGCGCATTAACCCATTGATTTCATTGGCGCGCCCTGATGGATTCGAACCATCGGCCTCAAGATTAGAAGTCTCGTGCTCTATCCAACTGAGCTAAGGGCGCGTTGGGGTGGTGGTAACCCGCGCCCGCGTCCCCCGCAAGATGATCTCGACGCCCTTGCACCGGGGCGGCGCCGTTCAGTGCGTCCAGTTTTCCTTGCGGTCGGCGCGGAAATTGTCGGCGTAGGATTTCGGCTTTTTGGTCCGGGCGGGCGGGATCTCGAGATCGTAAGGGATGCCATGTTTCTCGGCGTAGGCCAGGGCCTCTTCACGCGTGTCGAACATCACGCGGATCTGCTGGCGCATATCGTCGCTGCCGGTCCAGCCCATCAGCGGGTCGCGGATCTTGGCCTTCTCGGGCTCGTATTCCAGCACCCAGCGATGCGTCTTGGCGGTGCCGGACTGCATGGCGGATTTCGACGGCAAATAGATCCGAGCTCGCATTCACCTACTCCTCACTGGCCGGGGCGCCCGGGTGCGCGCGACCAACCCGTATCATTCCGTCGGAGTGAGAGGATTCGAACCTCCGGCTTCCAGCTCCCAAAGCTGGCGCTCTACCAGGCTGAGCTACACTCCGTGCCACGGGTAGTAGCTAAAAAAAACCGCCAAGGCGAGATGCGGGCGCCCGGATAGCCACAAAATATGCGTTTGTCCGATTTTCCCTTATGGTGGCAGGTCGACCGGCAGCCCGGTGGACCGGATGGCCCGGCCCGCCCCCCCTTTGCCCAGCACGCGGGCCTCGCGCCGGGCATGGACCAGGGCCAACCTCATTGGTGAACGCCTCAGCAGCGTGATCGGCCGCGTCGTCCAGCAGCGACGGGGCGCTGGCATTGACCCGCGCCACCGCGGCCGCGCCGGCGGCGCTCTCAGGATCATGCGATAGAAACCGCGCGGCGATCTGGCTATCCGGGTTGAATGTGAAGGTGCCGTACCGCCAACCTTCTGCGCTTACCAAACTCCATCAGAACAGGCTGCACTTTACAACCTTGTAGAGTACGGCTTTCATGAATTCACAAAGCGTTCTGCTTTACTAACTTTTAATTATTTTTGATAACATCAAAAAAAATCCAAGAAACCCGGCCGCTGCATGGCCGCCACCTTGCTGTATGGCGCTTCCCTTTGGCATCCTGTAGGGTATGCACAAGGTCACCTCACATCATACGCACCGCCTCAGCCAACCGATCATGAACCAGTCTCCGGCCCATGCCGATCACCCGGGCATTTCCCGCCGCGCCGCGGATGGATGCGTCGGCTACCTCGCGCCGCAAGGGTTCCTCCCCGAGCTGCGGCAGGAGCTCGGCCAGGGCGTGACTGACCTGTTCGATCATCTCGTGCTGGCGGCGCCGCCGGAAAAACCCGTGATGTGGGCGGCGAATATCTGGAAAGACCCGATGTTCATCCCGATTGACTCGATCGGGGATGCGGCCCGGAAACTGCGCGACATTCAACGCAACTGGGCCCACTACCCTTTCGCCCTGCATCGCCGTGCCGCGCTGATTGCCGAAAAATTACCGAAAGTCTCGGCCAAGCCTCTGGTCTTCGGCAGCGCCGCGCCCACCGCTCCGCTTGGGAGCTGGACTTTGATCGACGCGAACACCCTGCTCGCCGCGCCGCATTGCTCCAGCCCATTTCCCAATGGCGAGGTCCAGTTCGTCGAAGACCGCCTTGGCGCGCCCAGCCGGGCCTATCTGAAACTCTGGGATCTTTTCACGGTTTTAGGAGAGGCCCCGAAAGCGGGGGAGTTCTGCCTCGATCTCGGGGCGTGCCCCGGCGGCTGGACCTGGGTGCTGCAACAGCTCGGCGCGCGCGTCCTGAGCGTCGACAAAGCGCCGCTGGACGACAGAATTGCCCGCCTGCCCAATGTCTCGTATCGGAGCGAGAGCGCTTTCGCACTCGACCCACAGACGATCGGGCCGGTCGACTGGCTGTTTTCGGACATCATCTGCTACCCCAGCCGGCTGCTAACGCTGGTGCAGAAATGGCTCGCCTCGGGGCTGGTCCGCCGCTTTGTCTGCACGGTCAAATTCCAGGGCGAAACCGACTTTGCAACCGCGCAGAAACTGGCTGAGATCCCGGGTTCGCGGCTATTGCACCTGCACCATAACAAGCACGAGCTGACCTGGATCAAACAATAGCATGCAACAGAGGGGCCAGACGGCATAGGCCAAGCGCGTTGCGGAGGGAAAAGCCGCCCCTCGAACAGCGTGCGCGGTTCCGGTGCCGCCCTGCCGGTCTTTTTCCGCCCCCCTCGCGGCATCCGCACCATGATCATTACGCTGGTCATCCCGGATTTTGGATGGTATCGAGCTTTCAGCATTGAAGGGGCGAGGCCATGAAAACCGTCGCGGACCAATTTGCGGAAATTCTTGCCATTGCCGGCGTGAAGCGGATTTATGGCATCGTCGGCGATAGTCTGAACGGCCTGACGGACTCGTTCCGGCGCCAAGGCAAGATCGAATGGATCCATGTCCGGCATGAGGAGGTGGCGGCCTTCGCGGCGGGGGCGGAAGCGCATCTGACGGGAGACCTTGCGGTCTGCGCCGGCAGTTGCGGGCCCGGCAATTTGCACCTCATCAACGGGCTTTTCGATTGCCACCGCTCGAGGGTTCCGGTGCTCGCCATCGCCGCGCAAATTCCGTCGGCGGAAATCGGCAGCGGCTATTTCCAGGAGACCCATCCCGAAACGCTCTTTCAGGAATGCAGCCATTATTGCGAGCTGATCTCCGCCCCCCACCAGATGCCCCGTACGCTGGAGGTGGCCATCCGCCAGGCCGTGAGCAAGCGCGGCGTGTCGGTCGTGGTCATTCCGGGCGACGTGGCCCTGCAGCCGGCCGTGGACGCGCCGGCGCCGAAGCCCGGCGGGCTCCTGCTGCCCCGCGCGCTTGTGCAGCCTAACACCAGCGATCTCGAACGGCTGGCGGCCCTTCTGAATGGCGGAGGCCGGGTAACGATCTTGTGCGGTTCGGGCTGCCAGGGTGCCCATGAGCAACTCCTGGCCCTCGCCGAACGGATCAAGGCGCCCATCGTGCACGCGCTCAAGGGCAAAGAGCATGTCGAGTGGAACAACCCCTACGATGTCGGCATGACCGGCCTGATTGGCTTCTCCTCGGGCTATTACGCCATGCTCGATTGCGACGTTCTGCTCATGCTCGGCACGGATTTCCCCTATCGCCAGTTCTATCCCCAGGGCGCGTCGGTGCGCATCGCTCAGATCGACATCAGGGGAGAACAAATCGGAAAACGCGCGCCGGTTGACCTCGGCATCGTCGGCGATGTCGGCCCGACGCTGCAAGCTTTGCTGCCGCGGCTCAGCGACAGGAGCGATCGCGCGCATCTCGACAAGGCCGTCGAACATTATCACAAAACCCGCAAGAGCCTTGATGAACTCGCCGTCGGCACGCCGGGTAAACGGCCGATCCACCCGCAACAAGTCGCCAAAGCCGTCAGCGACCATGCCGCCGAAGACGCTGTCTTCACCTGCGATGTCGGCCTGCCCACCGTGTGGGCCGCGCGCTATCTGGCGATGAACGGCAAGCGGCGGCTGATCGGCTCCTTCTGGCACGGTTCCATGGCGAATGCGATGGCGCAGGCGGTTGGCGCGCAGGCGGCGGCGCCCGGCCGGCAAGTGGTCTCCCTCTCGGGAGATGGCGGATTTTCCATGCTGATGGGTGATTTCCTCAGCCTCGTGCAACTGCGGCTGCCGGTAAAAATAATCGTCTTCAACAACGGCGCACTGGGCTTCATAGAACTCGAACAGAAATCAACCGGCTTTCTCACGACCGGCACGGAACTTCAGAACCCGAATTTCGCGGCCATGGCGGAGGCTGCCGGCATACGCGGCATCCGGCTTGAAGACCCGGCCGATGTCGAGCCCGGCATCAAGGCGGCCTTTGCCCATAACGGGCCGGTGCTGATCGATGCCGTCGTGACCAAGTCGGAACTGGCGATGCCGCCGGCCATCAAGCTGGAGATGGCCAAAGGCTTTACGCTCTACATGTTGAAGGCCGTGATGAGCGGCCGCGGCGACGAGTTGCTCGATCTCGCCCGCACGAATTTGTGGCGCTGAGGGGGCGCACTTCCGCATAACGGGTCGCGCCGCACAGCTCCAAGGAGTGGTCCATGAAAATCCGGCTTTTCGATCCCTGCTTTAGCGGCGCATTTTTCCCTGAGGCCGGCATCGCGACACTCGAACGCCTCGAGCGGTTCGGCCACGATGGCTTACCGCAGGCACAGCGGGAGGCATATTCAACATTTCTGGAGACAAATCGATGAGCGAAGTTCGCACGGAAACGGACAGCCTGGGGAAAGTCGAAGTTCCAGCCGACAAACTGTGGGGCGCACAGACCCAGCGTTCCCTCGAGCATTTCAGCATCGGGCATGATCTGATCCCGCGGGAAATGATCACCGCCTACGCGTTTTTAAAAAAAGGCGCGGCCAACGCGAACCATGCGGGCAAGCGCCTCGACGACAAGACGCATGGTCTGATTCTCCAGGCCTGCGACGAGATCCTGGCCGGACAGCATCATGAGATGTTTCCGCTGCATGTGTGGATGACGGGCAGCGGCACCCAGTTCAACATGAACATGAACGAGGTGATCTCCAATCGCTGCTGCCAGTTGGCCGGCACGGCGCTCGGGAGCAAAACGCCGGTCCATCCCAACGACCATGTCAACATGTCGCAATCGTCCAACGACACCTTCCCCTCGGCAATGTACATCGCCGCGGCGATGAGCACGGTTCAGCGGCTGATCCCCGCGGTGAAGGCACTGCACGACGCCATCGCCACCAAGGCCGCTTCGTGGGACGACATCATCAAAATCGGCCGCACCCATATGCAGGACGCCACGCCGATCACGCTTGGCCAGGAATGGTCCGGCTATGCCGGGATGCTTGCGGATAATCTCGGACGCATTCAGGACGCGCTGAAGGATGTGTATCACCTGGCGTTGGGCGGCACCGCGGTCGGCACCGGGATCAACGCGGCGCCCGGCTTCGCCGAAGAGGCCGCCGCCGAAATCGCCACGCTCACCGGCCTGCCTTTTGTCAGCGCGCCGAATAAATTCACGGTGCAGGGCGCGCATGACGCGCTCGTGCAACTCTCCGGCACGTTCCGCACTTTGGCCGTATCGCTCTATAAAATCGGCAATGACATACGCCTGATGTCCTGCGGCCCGCGCGCGGGCTTTGCCGAATTGATGATCCCGGAAAACGAACCCGGCTCCTCCATCATGCCCGGTAAGGTCAACCCGACACAAGCCGAAGCGCTTACCATGGTCGCCGTACAGGTCATGGCGAATGACGTGGCCGTCGGCCTCGGCGGCGCCGGCGGGTATCTGGAGATGAATGTCTACAAACCGTTGGTCATCCATAATGTCATTCATTCCATCACGATCATGACAGACGGATGCACGAATTTCCGAAAATTCCTGATCGAGGGCACAGAGCCGAATCTCAAGCGGATCGACGAATACGTCACCCGGTCGCTGATGCTGGTGACCGCGCTCGCGCCCGTCATCGGCTACGATAAAGCCTCCCAGATCGCGCATCATGCATCGGATCATGATCTCACGCTAAAGGAAGCGGCGCTGAAGCTTGGCTTCGTCACGGCGGAAGAGTTCGACCGGATCGTCGATCCCCGCAAAATGGTTAAGCCCTACGTTGCCACAGACCATTAATCGAACGTGCCGATGAGAGACGACGGCAAGGTCGCGGGCAGTCCAGAGACTCTCCTCCTGCAGAGCGCCGAACTCCTGTTCACGGATGGCCAGACAACGGAACGGATGGTCGACGCGCTGGCGCGGCTCGGCGCGGCATTGGGCTTTCGCACCACCACCGTGCTGCCCCGCTGGGGCGAGCTGATGATTCACGTGGATGGTGCCGCCGGCACGCGGCAGCTCATCAGCGCCGCCAGACCGGCGGGCATACATATGGGCAAGGTCGCCGCGACGATGATCGCGATCGATGCAAGCTGCGCCGGGCAGATCGATGCACCGGCGCTGGCCTCAAGGCTCGCGGCGATCTCGAAATACCCACCCGCCTCTCTGTTCCGTTTCACTTTGGCGTCGACGGCGGGCGCCTTGGCGCTCGCGGTCATTTTCGGCGCGGCCCATCTGCTCAGCTACCTTCTCATCGCCCTCAGTGCCGGCGCCGGGGCGGTGCTGCGCCGTTGGCTGGCGAAGCTGAGCGAAAACCTCTATGTGCAACCCTTTTGTGCCGCCCTGCTCGCCGGTGTCATCGGCGCGATTGCCATCCAGTTTCAGCTCAGTACGGCGGCACGTCTGATCGCGGTTTGTCCCTGTATGATCCTTGTGCCGGGCCCGCATCTGCTGAACGGCATGCTGGATCTCGCGCGCGGCCGCGTGGCGCTTGGCGCCGCCCGGATGATCTATGCAAGCGTGATCATCCTCATGATCTGTACCGGGCTTCTCTTGGGGCTCGCGCTCGGGGGAGAATCGCTGCCCGTTACCGGCCCCAGCCAGCCCGTCGCCCTTGTCTACGATGTCCTCGCCGCAGGCGTCGCCGTCTCGGCTTATGGGACATTCTTTTCAATGTCCTGGCGCACGCTTCCTGTTCCGATCCTGATGGGCATGTTCGCCCACGCTACAAGATGGGTCATGCTGTCGGTGGCCGGCGCCAGCGTCGAGGCCGGTGCGTTTGTCGCGTGCCTGATCGTCGGGACTCTCGCCACACCCATCGCCGCGCGCTTGCGATTTCCGTTCGCGGCCTTGGCGTTCGCTTCCGTGGTATCGCTCATCCCCGGTGTGGCCCTGTTTCGCATGGCCGGCGGATTGGTCGCTCTGATGACGCGCGGCGCAGACGTGCCTCTCAGCCTGCTCACCGGCACGATCACGGATGGCATGACGGCGGTTGTCACGCTTGTGGCCATGGCGTTCGGCCTCATTATGCCGAAGCTTTTCATCAGCTGCTTCCTGCCGAATTTTACTAGGTAAGAAAGCAGCCGCTTTTTGAAAAAAGCGGCGCAAAAACTTTTGTTACGCTGGGCCTGAGGCTGTGTCGGCGCCAACGCCCATGGCCCAGCGTAAATAAAGTTTTTTTGCTACTTTTTGTTCACAAAAAGTAGCGCTTTCTTTTTGCTTAGCTCCCGCCCAGTTGCTTGGCGGTCACCAGATCGCCGACATTGATATCCTCGGCGGCGGTAATGCCGCCTTGCAGTTCCAGCGTGGCGATCACCGGCACGCCGCTGGAAATCGGCCGCAAGCTATAGGGCACGGTGTCATTGGCAATTGCTTTGATTTTGTGGTCCGGCCCGATGAACACCATGTCCAGCGGCACGATGGTGTTCTTCATCCACATGTCCGAGACCTGCGGCTGCGGCCAGGGGAAGAGCATGCCGGTATCGGCCGGGACCGAGGTGCGGAACATCAGCCCGGTATCCTGCTGCTGCGTGGTCAGCGCCGTTTCCACGGTGAAGACGTAGCTCTTGCCGTTGTCTGCGGCGATGGTGAGCGTTTCCGTCGGCAGTTTCGGCTGCGGCCCTGTGGGGTCGTCGGTCTGGGCGCACGCCATCCCGGCCGCCGCCATCGCCGCCACCAGACCCAAAGCAAGACTCTTCATAAATCCCCCATTCGCTTCATCTCGTCGCGCCGAGCGCCGGCAAATTGTAGCCGCCGCGGCCGCGCACGGCCAGCCTCCCGCCCGCGCGCCATGGACAAAACCAGGCGCGGCTGCGATCACCGTCGGGTGACGATACGACGCCTTCCCTCCTGGCCGATCGCGCTGTTGTTCTTCGCGGCAACCCTGCTCAGCCGCATTCCCACCTTTGCGCAATCCGTCCTCGACTGGGACGAGAGCCTGTATTTCCTCATGGCCCAGCAATGGCGCCACGGCCACCTGCCCTACACGACCATCTGGGACAATAAGCCGATCGGCATCTATGCCATTTTCGCCGTTGCCCAAACGGCGTTCGGCGACCGGGTCGCTTCCATCCGCCTCGCCATGGTGCTGTGCGTCAGCCTGCTGACCTTTGTCGTGTTCCGGATCACGCGGGCTTTGACCGACGACGACGCGGCCGGGCTCGTCGCGGGCGCGGCGCTGATTCTCTGCTCGCTGAGCAATGACGGGCTCTCTTCCAACACCGAGCTGTTCATGGCCTGCTGCACCGCCCTAGCGGTGTGGGTGAGCCTGACCACGGAGCGGGCGTTTCTCGTCGGGTTGCTGCTCGGCGCGGCATTCATGATCAAATATGTCTCGATCTTCGAGACGCCGGCGATTTTCTTTTTTTTCCTCATCCGGCACCGGCGGCCCGAAGCCGGCGTGCGGATGATCCTGGGGGCCGCCCTGCCTTTGGCGCTCGCCGCCCTGCTCTATGCCGCGCACGGGCAGCTTGGCTTATGGTGGGAAACCAGTATCGCCTCGAATTTCCGGCGCGTCGATGCGCCTTTCACCGCCCAGGCGTTCGACTACGCGCTGCATATGGAGTTGCTGCGCTGGGGCACGCTGTACCTGGCCGGGTTGGCGCTGCTGGTCCTGGCCGCCGCCCGGCGGCGCGCCGACGATCTCTTCCTGGCCGCCTGGCTGCTCGGCGGGGCGGTCGGCGTGGTCGCGGCGAAGTCCTTCTACGACCATTATTTTCTGCAAATCCTGCCGGTTCTGTGCGTGATCCTCGGCGTTCTGTTCGCGCGGCTGGGGCGCACCGCCTGGGTCCGCGCCGGCTTTGTCGCGGCCGCACTCGCCTTGCCGGCCTGGGCGGCTAAAACCGCGATCGGCCATATCCTGGCCCCTGACATTCCGGGCGAAATCGGCGCGGCCCTGAAAGACCAGCCGGGCAGCCTCTATGTGTTCGACACGCAGCCGATCATTTACGCCCTCGCCGGCAAAACCCCGCCGACGCGCTTCGTGCTCCCCTCGGAGCTGATTGGGCGGTCGCTGCCGCGCGTGGCGGGGGACGATCCGGTCGCCGAAATCCAGCGCATTCTCGCCGCTGCGCCGGACTTCATCGTCCGCCGCAGCGACCCGGAGACGAATCCCGCCATCATCAACCCTGATGTCTATGCGGAAGTGAATGCCGCTCTCGCGGCGCATTACCGTTTGTGGCAAAGCTATCCGGGGATTGTCGTGTTTCAACGGAAGTAAGGAAGCAGCCGCTTTTTGAAAAAAGCGGCGCAAAAACTTTTACGATGCTGGGCCATGGGCGTTGCGCTGACACAGCCTCAGACCCAGCATAACAAAGTTTTTTTGCTACTTTTTGTTCACAAAAAGTAGCGCTTCCCTTCCCTCACCTTCGTTATGCTGCCGCGATGTCATCGACCCTTCACAGAACCGCCACGAAATCGACCGCGTTAGTCATCTAGATCACTTCCGTCACGAAGTCCCACGGAAGGTTATGCATGGCGGCCGCCCCAACAGAGTATATCGATCCGGACAGCGCCAAGCGCGCCAAGCTTTCCGACGCCCCGGCGATCGACCCGACCGCGCAAATCCGCGACACTGTGTTCGGCCGTTTCAACGAAATCGGCCCCCGCACCCGCGTGGCTGAATCGGTGCTCGGCGACTATGCCTATATCGCGCACGACACGGACATCATCTATTCCGAGATCGGCAAATTCTGCTCGATCGCCGCGCAGGTGCGCATCAACCCCGGCAATCACCCCATCGAACGGGCCGCGCTCAACCATTTCACCTATCGCGCCAGCAAGTTCGGCCTGGGCCCCGATGAGCCCGGCTTCTTCGACTGGCGCCGCAGCGACCGCGTGACGATCGGCCAGGACGTATGGATCGGCCATGGCGCGACCATCATGGCCGGAATCACCATCGGCTGCGGCGCGATCGTCGGCGCCGGCGCAGTGGTCACCAAGGATGTGCCGGATTTCGCCATCGTCGGCGGTGTGCCGGCGAAGCCGATCCGCTTCCGCTTCGCGCCGGACATCTGCGCGCAGCTCAAAAAAATCGCCTGGTGGGACTGGTCTCACGCCCAGCTCGCCGCCGCGCTGATGGATTTTCGCAACCTGCCCATCGAAAAATTCTGCGCCCGTTACCTTGACCACGCCCCTCTAACAGAATAGATGTCTAGACATGTTTGACGCTCCCTCCTCCCTCTCGCCGCGCCAGATCTGGCTCGGCCTTCTGGCGCGCGCCAGCCGTGAGCGGCTGATGCAATTGCTGGACTCCGCCCCGCCGTTGCCGGGCTTTGAACGCCTGCGCGAGCCCGAATGCGGCATGGCCATGATTCGCGGCCGCATGGGCGGCAATGGCGCCCCGTTCAATCTGGGCGAAATGACCATCACCCGCTGCTCGATTCGCGACGAGGCCGGCCGCGTCGGCCACGGCTACGCCGCCGGACACGACCTCGAGCAGGTCGAGTTGGTGGCGCGGCTGGATGCCGTGCTGCAGGACGAAGTCCTGTTCGGCGCGTACGACCAGGCGGTGCTGCAACCGCTGGCGCAGGCGCAGGCCGCGCGCCGCCTCGAGACCGAGGCGCGGGCGAAGGCCACGGAAGTTAAATTCTTCACTTTGGCGACAATGCGCTCATGAAATATTTCGCTCCCGGTTTCGCGTCCCCGACGGACGCCCAAGGCTGCTTTCGCGGCATTCTTCAGGCCCTCAGCACGCCCGGCGTGGTCGTGCCTTTCACCCGGCCGGTCGGCCCGCCGCCCGGACTTTCCGCCGCCGCCGCCTCGGTGCTGCTGACGCTGACCGATTCGAGCGTGTCCGCCAGCCTGCCCGAAGGCGACGACGCGGCGCGGGACTGGCTGGTCTTCCATGCCGGCGTGCGGCTGGCCGCGCCCGACGCGGCGGATTTCGTCCTGGCCCGCGACCATTTAGACCTGCGCCAGCTCCGCCAGGGCACGGATGACGCGCCGGAGGATGGCGCCACTTTGGTTCTCGACGTCGCCTCTTTGGAAGCCGGCCGGCTTTATCGGCTGACCGGGCCCGGCATCGAAACCGAGCGGCGCGTGATGCTGCCGCTCGCCGACGGGTTCGTGACAGCCTGGCGCCAACAGGCACAGACCGCGCCGCGCGGCGTCGATGTCATTTTCTGCCACGAAGCACGCATTCTGGGGCTGCCGCGCAGCCTGAAGATCGAGGAGATTTAGATGGCGTATGTAGCCGTCAAAGGCGGAGAGGCCGCCATTTCCGCCGCGCATTCCTGGCTCGCCGAAGCGCGCCGGGGCGCGCGCGACGTGCCGGCTTTGGAGCTGGCGCAAATCAAGGAACAGCTCAGCCGCGCCGTCGACCGCGTGATGGCGGAAGGCGCACTGTACGACCGCGACCTCGCCGCGCTCGCCATCGCCCAGGCGCAGGGCGACCTGATCGAGGCCGCGTTTTTGCTGCGCGCCTATCGCACCACCCTGCCCCGGCTGATCGACACCGACCCGGTGGACACCGGCGCGATGCTGATCTCCCGCCGCGTCTCGGCGATCTTCAAGGATCTGCCGGGTGGCCAGCGCCTGGGGCCGACCACGGACTACACCCACCGGCTGCTCGATTTCAGCCTGGAAACCGCGGGCGCCGCGCCCGCTCCGGTGCCGGCCGCCGCGGTCGAGAGCATCGAAAAAATGCCGCGCGTGACCGACCTGCTCGGCGCCGAATCGCTGATCGAAAACGACCCGTCCGGCGATGAGACGCCGCGCGACCTGACCATGGAGCCGGTGGAACACCCGGCGCCGCGCGATGTGCGCCTGCAAGGGCTGGCGCGCGGCGATGAAGGGTTCCTTCTCGCCCTCGGCTATTCGACCCAGCGCGGCTACGGCCAGAACCATCCGTTTGTCGGCGAGTTGCGCGTCGGCGAGGTGCCGGTGAGCATCGTGCCGCCGGAGCTCGGCTTCGCCATCGAGATCGGCGACGTGATGCTGACAGAGTGTCAGATGGTCAACCAGTTCGGCGGCAGCAAAACCGCGCCGCCGCAATTCACCCGCGGCTACGGGCTGTGCTTCGGCCATGCCGACCGCAAGGCGATGGCGATGTCGCTGGTCGACCGGGCGATGCGCGCGGCGGAACTCGGCGAAGACGCCTCCGCGCCGGCGCAGAGCGTGGAATTCGTGCTGTCGCACTGCGACAATATCGAGGCGACCGGCTTCGTCGAGCATTTGAAGCTGCCGCACCATGTGGATTTCCAGAGCGAGCTGGAAACGATCCGTGCCATGCGCGCCGAGGCGCGCGAGACTTTGAAACGCGCCGAGGCGCTCGGCGCCCTGAAACGAGACGAGACCAAGCGTGAAAGCGAGACGCCATGAAGGGCTATAATTTCGCCTATCTGGACGAACAGACCAAGCGGATGATCCGCCGCGCGATCCTCAAGGCGGTCGCCATTCCCGGACACCAGATCCCCTTCGCGAGCCGGGAGATGCCTTTGCCTTACGGCTGGGGCACCGGCGGCATCCAGGTGACCTCCGCGATCATCGGCCCGGATGACGTGCTGAAAGTCATCGACCAGGGCGCCGACGACACCACCAATGCGGTGTCGATCCGCGGGTTTTTCGGCCGCGTGGCCGGCGTGCGCACCACCACGCACACCGCCGAGGCCAGCGTCATCCAGACCCGCCACCGGATTCCGGAAACCTTGCTGCGCCCCGACCAGATCCTGGTCTATCAGGTGCCGCAGCCCGAGCCGCTCTACAAGCTTGAGCCCAGCCGCGCCGCGACCCGCCGCCGCCACGCGCTGGCGGAATATGGCGAGATGCATGTGCGCCTGTATGAGGACATCACGCGCTTCGGCCGCGTCGCCACCGCCTATGACCATCCGGTGATGGTGAACCAGCGTTACCTGATGTCGCCTTCCCCCATTCCGGCCTTCGACAACCCGAAAATGCACCGCATGCCGGCGCTGCAGCTGTTCGGCGCCGGGCGCGAGAAGCGCATCTACGCCGTGCCGCCTTACACGGATGTCCGCTCGCTGGATTTCGAGGATCACCCGTTCCATCCCGGCCGCGCGCCGCATTGCTGCGAGCTGTGCGGGAGCACGACGAGCTATCTCGACGAGATCATCATCGATGACAAAGGCGGCAAGATGTTCGCCTGCTCGGACACGGATTATTGCGAATCGAACCGGAGTGACGCGGCGTGAATTTGCTCGAAGCCAGACATCTCAACAAACAGTTCGGCCGCGTGACGGCGCTGGACGATGTTTCGATCGGCCTGCGGCGGCACGAAATTCTCGCCATCGTCGGTGAAAGCGGTTCGGGCAAAACCACGCTGCTGAACACGCTGGCCGGCAACATCACGACCGATTCCGGCGCGGTGTATTACGACCGCGGCGAGGGTTTGTCGCCGATCTCTGCCCTCGGCGAATTGGGGCTGCGCCGGCTGCAGCGGGCGCAATGGGGCTTCATTCAGCAGGACCCGCGCCGGGCGCTGCGCCTGAACGTGACCGCCGGCGGCAATATCGGCGAGCGGCTGATGGCCGGCGGCGCGCAGCATTACGGCAATATCCGTGAGGTCGCGGCGCAATGGCTGGCGGCAGTGGAAATCGACCCCTCGCGGATCGACGATTATCCCAAGCATTTCTCCGGCGGCATGATGCAGCGTTTGCAGATCGCCGCCACTTTGGTGACCGAGCCGGAACTCGTGTTCATGGACGAGCCCACCGGCGGCCTCGACGTCTCGGTTCAGGCCCGCATCCTCGACCTGATCCGCAGCCTGGTGAAGCGCCTCGGCCTGGCCGTGGTGCTGGTCACCCATGATATCGGCGTGGCCCGACTATTGGCCGACCGGCTGGTGGTGATGCGCCGCGGCCAGATCGTCGAAACTGGCCTCACCGATCAGGTGCTGGACGACCCACATCACGAATACACGCAACTCCTGGTTTCCTCGGTGCTGCCGACATGAGCGACATCCTCATCCAAGCCAACCGGCTTTCCAAAACCTTCACGCTGCATCTGCAGGCCGGCACGCAGCTCGACGTACTGCACGACACCTCGCTGACCGTGCGCGCGGGAACCTGCGTGGCCCTGGCCGGCCCCTCGGGCACCGGCAAATCCACGCTGCTGCGCAGCCTGTACGGCAATTATCTGGTCGATGAGGGCGAAATCCTGGTCCGCCATGAGGGCAGGATGATCGACCTGACCAAGGCCCCGCCGGCGGAGATCATTGAAATCCGTCGCACCACGCTCGGCTATGTCTCGCAGTTTCTGCGCGCCATTCCGCGCGTCACGGCGCTGGACGTCGTCGCCGGCGCCCTCACCGACCGCGGCACCGAGCTCACCCAGGCCCGCGCCCGGGCGGCGACCATGCTGGAGCGGCTGGGGATCGGCCCGCGCCTGCACGGCCTGCCGCCGGCGACCTTCTCGGGCGGCGAGCAGCAGCGCGTGAACCTGGCCCGCGCCTTCGTGTGCGACTGGCCGATCATGCTGCTCGACGAGCCCACCGCCTCGCTCGATAACGCGAATCGTGACATTGTCATCGAGCTGATGCGCGAGGCGAAGGCCCGAGGCTCCGCGCTGGTTGGTATTTTTCACGACGTGTTCGTACGTGATGCGATCGCCGACGCCGTTTTGGCTCTGGAACCTGTTTCGAAAATGCGCGATGTCAGCTCGACGGCGCTCAAGAATGAGGAAGTGGCATGACTAGCCTGACCAACGCCCAGATCGTCCTGCCGGATGGTATTCTGCCGGGAAGCCTGACGATCGAGAACGGCCGCATCGCAGCACTCGGCGATGCACCGGCGGGCGAGAACCTGGCCGGCGATTTCCTGATCCCCGGCATCATCGATCTGCACACCGATAATCTCGAACGCCAGGTTCTGCCGCGCAGCAACGCGCGCTGGCCCTCCCGCTCGGCGATGCTGGCGCATGACGCGCAATGCGCGGCGGCCGGCGTCACCACCGTGTTCGATGCGCTCTGTCTGGGCGATATCGGCTTCGCCAAGGCCCGCACCGAGACGTTCAAGGACGGCTATAACGATCTGCGCGAGCTGACCGAAGCGGGGATGCTGAAAACCGACCATTTCCTGCATCTGCGCTGCGAATTGCCGGCGCCGGAAATGCCGGAACTGCTCGAGCTTGCCATCGATGACGAGCTGGTCCGGCTGATCTCGGTCATGGACCACAGCCCCGGCAACGGGCAATATTCGGACATTGAGCGCTACCGCGACATGCGCGTGAAAGAAGGTTACGCGCTCGCCAAAGTCGATGAGATGTTCCTGAAACTCCAGGAGAACCATCGCACCTATCACCCCCCGCACCGCGCACTGGTGCTCGAGGCGGCGCGGAAGCGGGGAATTCCGGTGGCCGCGCACGACGACCGCACCGAAGCGGAAGTGGCGCGCAACCATGAGGAAGGCATCACCATTTCCGAATTCCCCGTCTCCCTCGAGGCTGCCCGCGCTGCGCGGGGCTTGGGCATGCACATCATCGCCGGCGCGCCCAACATCGTCCGCGGCGGGTCGCATTCGGGGAACATCGCCGTCACGGATCTGATCCGCGCCGGGGCGCTGAATGCGCTGGCCTCCGATTACGTGCCGGCCGCCATGCTGGAAGCCGCCTTCCGCGTGGTGGCGCAAGGGTTGCTGTCCCTGCCCCAGGCGATCGCCTTGATCACTTCGGGCCCGGCCGACATCGCCGGCCTCGCCGATCGCGGCCGGATCGAAACCGGATTGCGCGCCGACCTCGTGCAGGTGCGCCTGTTCAACGGCACGCCAGTGATTCGCGCCGTGTGGCATGGGGGCAAGCGCATTGCCTGAGCCGTATCGCGTCGCTCTGTACTACGCGCCCGAGGCGGATGACCCGCTTTGGGCGCGCGGTTGTTCGTGGCTCGGTTACGACCCGGCGACAGGCGGCGACCTGAAGCAGCCCGACATTGCCGGCATTGCGGCGCAGGTGACCGAGCCGAGGCGCTACGGGTTTCACGCCACCCTGAAACCGCCCATGCAGCTCACGGCGCCGTTCGAACGCTTCCTGGACGAGACGAGACATGTCTGTCGCGACCTCAAGCCGTTCGCGATGCCCCGCCTGGACGTGACCTTGCTCGGCCGCTTCATCGCGCTGTGCCCCAGCGCCGCATCGCCGGAATTGCACGCTTTGGCCGATGCCTGCGTCGCATCGCTCGATGCTTACAGGCGGCCTGAAGACGAAGCCGCGCAGGCGCGCCGTGCGGCCGGGCGCACCGACTCGCAGCGCCGCAACGTCGCGAAGTGGGGCTACCCGTTCGTGATGGAGGATTGGCGCTTTCACATGACGCTGAGCAACCCCAGCGCCGACGAACGGCTGATGGATGCCGCCAGGCAACATTTTTCCGAGGCCCTTTCACTGCCGCGCCGCGTGGCGAGCGTCGCGGTTTTTGTCGAACCGGCCGCGGGCGAAGCATTTCATCTTTTTGAACGGATCGGATTCGGCGCATGACCCAAGGCAATCTCGTTCTCGTCGTCGGCCCTTCGGGCGCCGGCAAGGATACGCTGCTGAATCTGGCCCGCGCGCATTTCGCGGTGCGTGAGGATGTGGTGTTTCAGCGCCGCGTGATCACCCGCCCGGCGGATAAGACGGAAGACCATGAGCCGGTCACCGACATGGAATTTGCGAGCCGCGATTTTGCGCTGTCCTGGCACGCTCACGGCCTGCGCTACGGCATCCCACTCGACCTCGAGACCAAGCTGGAAGCCGGCAAAACCGTGATCGTCAATGTTTCGCGCACCATCATCGCCGGCGCGCGACTGCGCTTCCGCACCTTCGTGGTCGAGATCACCGCCTCGCCGGATGTCCTCGAAGCGCGGCTGGCCGGGCGCGGGCGCGAAAGCTCCGCCGACATCGCCACCCGCGTCGCCCGCACCGTGACGCCGGTCAAGCCGGATTCGGTGATCGTCAATGACGGCTTGCCCGCTGAGGCGGGACAGCAGCTGATTTCAATTCTTGAAGCGCTGACGAAGAAGTAAGGAAGCGGCCGCTTTTTAAAAAAAGCGGCGCAAAAATTTTTTTATGCTGGGCCACGGGCGTCGTCGCCGATAAAGCCCATGGCCCAGAGTCAATAAAGTTTTTTTGCTTCTTTTTGTTCACAAAAAGAAGCGCTTTCTTTCCTTACTTACCTTGTTCTAATTCTCTCCAGCGCATCCGGCGCGACATAAGCGAGTTTTCCGTTCGCGATCGTTGCGACGATCCGCGGCAGCGGACCGGGCTCGACGAGCACGATGTCGCCGCGTTGTCCGACCGTGAGCTCTCCGCGATCCTTCAGCCTGGCCATGCGGGCGGCATTTTTCGTGACCAGCGCTACGGAGTCCTCAAAGCTGGCGCTGCCGTTGCGCGCCAGGCGGTAAACCGCGTGCAGCAGCGAGGGATAATGGTAATCCGAACAGATCACTGAGCAGCAGCCCATCTTCACCAGATCTTCGGCGCCGTGCCAACCTGTATGCGAACCGCCGCGCACGACGTTCGGCGCGCCCATGACGGTCGGTTCGTAGTTGGCGACGGCATATTTCGCGACCTCGACCGTAGTCGGGAATTCGGAAATGTCCGCACCCACCGCGCGGAACACATCGCGCTCTTCCGGGGAACCATCGTCATGGCTGGCCATCGGGATGCCGGCCTTCCGCGCCACAGCGGCGAGCCGCGCCCGGCCCGCTTCGATCTGCTCCTGCGTCACCGCGGCGGAACGTTGCACGTCGGTTGCGAACGCCTCGTAAGTCTGCCCGGCGCGCTCGACCATTTTCGCCACCGCAGCCGGCTTCGGCAGCTTCTTCAAAATGCTCGGCGTGTGGTTGTTGAAGGACAGCATTTTGATGTGGCCGGCTTCGATATCCGCCACCACCATGTCCAGGCAATCGAGATTGGTTTCCTCGAAACGCACGTGCAGCTTCAGGTCCGGCACCGCGCCGGCGGGACGCGCCAGCACCGCGTCGCGCAGCATCTTGTAGGTTGCGGCCGAGCGAAGCCCCGCCTCCCACGACAAGGTAATCGCCAGATAGGCCGTGGTGACGCCGGCGGCCAGCAACTGCGCCTCCAGCTCGGCCAAGGCAATGCCCACCGGCAGATAGACGCCGGGGCGCGCCGCGATGGCGCGTTCGAACGCATCGCCGTGCACGTCAATGAAACCGGGCAGAATGTCCAGCCCGCTCGCGTCGATCTCGACCTGTGCCGGCCCGGGCACGGCGATGATGCCGCCAGTGATACGCGGGCCATTTTTAATCAGAATATCAGTCATCACGCCTCAAACACCAGTTGTACGCGCGGCGCCGGATAACAGGTGGTGCAGTATTCAACCACCTCTCCATCCGGCGTCGCATTTAAAGCTTCGCAGGTCAGCAGCGCGTCCGTGCGCGCCATACGCAGCAAGCGGGCTTCCCGGACGTCAGGCATGCGGGCACAGACGCGGGTCCACTGGCGCGTATAATCGGTTACGCCCACTTCCGCCAAAGCCGCCGTGATCGAAGGGTTTTGCCGCAGGGCTTCTTTGATGCCGGGATAATGCGATGCCGGGAAAACATGCCGCGAGAGCGCGACAGGCCGATCATCGGCTGCGCCCAACCGTTCCAGAAGCACAATTTTCTCATCGGGCTGGAGCCGCAAAGCCTGTCCGGCCGCCTCGGCCTCGGGAAGCGATCCGAGCGTCACTTCCTCGATCGTGAGAATCTCGCCGATCGGCTCTCGCTTGTAGCTGCGGATCCATTCGCTGAATCGCGGCCGTTTGCCGATGCGGTAATCCATCACGTCTTCGGTGACGAAAGACCCACGCCCGTGCTCGGTCCGGATGATGCGGGCATCGGACAATTCTTCAAGCGCGCGGCGGATCGTGTGCCGGTTGACCTCGTATTGCGCGGCGAATTGCGCCTCGGTCGGCAGCTTTTCACCTTTATGGTAGACGCCGTTTTCGATGTCGCGCGCCACTTCGCCCGCGATCTGGCTCCACAGCGCCTCGCCTTTTTTCCATTCGATTGTCATCGCCTCTCACATGCCGATCAACCGCAGATTTGTCTAGATGTTTATGTGAGTCATAAAAACTTCATCGATCCGCAAAAACTTTGTCGCTAAACGCCGTTAAGGAAAGCGCCGTCGGGGAACCGACACACCGGCACGCAACAAGGAACAAGTTTCACCCATGAAGAAAATCGCTCTGGCCGCGCTCGGCTTGGCTTTTGCCGCATCCGCGACCCCCGCTCTGGCGGCTGATTACTGCCCTGCGGGCGGCTCCATCCGTTTCGGCGTCGAACCCTATGAATCCAACGCGATCCTGACGCCGATCTATAACAAGATCGGCCAGTTGATCAGCGCCGAGGTGGGCTGCCCCGTGCAGATCTACATCGCGACCTCCTATAACGCGGAGATCGAGGCGATGCGCGCCGGCAAGCTGGAAATGGGCCAGTTCGGTCCGCTCGGCTATGTGCTGGCCCATCAGGTCGCCCATGCTCAGGCGATCGCCACCGTGGCCGACGCCAACGGCAACCCGTCCACCTACACCGCCTCCATCGCCACCTGGCCCGGCTCGGGCATCACCACGCTGGCGCAGGTCAAGGGCCACACTTTCGCCTATTCCGACCCTGCCTCCACCTCCGGCCATTTGTTCCCGGCCTACGCGCTGGAATCGGCTGGCATCGATCCGAACAAGGGCGTCATCCCGCTTTATTCCGGTTCGCATACCGCCAGCTATGAAACGCTGCTCAACCACAAGGTCCAGGCTGGCGAAATGAACAGCCAGGTGATCCAGGCGGCGGCGCTGGCCGGCAACTACGATCCGAAGAATTTCGTCGTGCTGTGGCAGTCCAAGCCGATCCCGCTGGATCCGATCACGATCTATGGCAAGCTGAACCCGGTCCTGAAGGCCAAGGTCATCGCGGCCGTGCAGCATCTCAAGCTCACCAACCTGACCCCGGCGGAACAGAAGGTTCTCGGCACGCCGTCCGGCGAGCTGGTTCCCCAAACCGACGCTTCCTACAACCAGATCCGTTCGCTGGTGCATGTGCTGCACATCGATCTGTCGAAGCTGAGCTGAAGTGACGTCAATGCAGATCGAGGCGAAAAACCTCGGCATGCGTTACGCAACCGGAAGGCTGGCGCTGCAAAGCGCCAGCTTTACGGTCTCTGCGGGCGAGTTTGCCGTGATTCTGGGCGCCAACGGCAGTGGCAAGTCCACCATGATGCGGATCATCGCCGGCATCACCAAACCCACCGAGGGCGCGGTGCGGCTGGCCGGGCAGGACATCACCACCCTCACCGGCCGCGACCTGGCCAAAGCCCGCATGGGGCTGGGCATGGTGTTCCAGCACGCCAATCTCGTGAAACGCCGCAGTGTGATTGCCAACGTGGTTTGCGGCACTCTGGGGCGCCATCGCAGCCTGGCAACGTCTCTGGGCATTCTGCCGAAAGGCGAATTTGGCCATGCCATGCAGTGCCTCGAACGGGTCGGCCTGACCAAATTCGCCCACCAGCGCGCCAGCACGCTGTCCGGCGGCCAAGCGCAACGCGCCTCCATCGCCCGGGCGCTGGCGCAGCGCCCGCACGCCCTGCTCGCCGACGAACCGATCGCCAGCCTCGACCCCGAAGCCTCCGAGGAAGTCATGCGGCTGTTGCGCCAACTCGCGAAGGACGAAGGGATGGCCGTGCTCGCCGTGCTGCACCAGCCCGAACTCGCGCGCCGTTACGCCGACCGGCTGCTCGGCCTGCGCAAAGGCGTCATCGCCTTCGCGGATGCGCCGGCCAACGTGTCGGACGACGAAATCGACAGCCTCTATGAAGGATTCCACCCGGCATGAACTCACAGCACACCGATGCCATGGCCCTGCCCGCCCCTGCGCTGGCACGTTCATCGTCCTTCGGCGGCCCGATCGTGAAAATCATCATCGGCATCTTCCTGCTGCTGGTGCTGGTCCAGGCGCTGTACGTGGTGCAGGCGCAGCCCGGCGAACTGATCACCGGCGTGCACGGCATGGCGAACCTCATCTCCCGCTCGCTGCCGCCCAACGTCTCGAATCTGCAATCGCAGCTCTGGCCGGCGCTGGAAACCGTCGATATCGGTATTTTCGGCACGTTCTTTGCGGTGCTTCTGGCCGTGCCGCTGGCCATTCTGGCCGCGCGCAACACCACGCCGGCGCGGCCAGCCTATGTGTTCGCGCGCGGCCTGATCGCGATCTGCCGCTCGGTACCGGACCTGGTCTGGGCGCTGCTGTTCGTGACCGCGGTCGGCCTTGGCCCGTTTGCCGGCGCGCTGGCACTGATGATCCATTCGATCGGCATGCTGGGCCGCCTGACCGCGGAAGTGATCGAGGATATGGACATGGGCCCGATGGAAGCCCTGGCCTCGACCGGCGCCGGCCGCCTGCAGGTTTTCAGCCACGCGGTGGTGCCCACGGTGCTGCCTTCCATGCTCGGCATCGCGCTGTTCCGCCTGGATGAAAACATCCGCGCCTCGCTCGTGCTCGGCTTCGTCGGCGCCGGCGGCATCGGCTTCCAGCTGCTCACGGCGATGAACCTGTTCGATTATCCGACGGTTTCGACCCTGCTGGTGATGACCTTCATCATCGTCATGGGTGCGGAGCGCATGTCCGCCTGGCTGCGCCGGCGCATCGCCTGATTGTTCGCGTCAACTTTAAACGCCGGGATCGTGTTTGCGGTCCCGGCGTTTTTTTTGCCCGAGAGAAAGTAAGTGGCCGCTTTTTGAAAAAAGCGGCGCAAAAACTTTTATTATGCTGGGCCTGAGGCTGTGTCGCTGACAACGCCCATGACCCAGCATAACAAAGTTTTTTTGCTTCTTTTTGTTCACAAAAAGAAGCGCTTCCTTCCCTTCCCTAACGCTGCGGCAAATGCAGCAGCACCTCGCCGAGCCCGTCATGGATCATCGTGACGGCGACATAGAAAACGATCGCCAGCCCCACCCAGGCCAGCCAGCGGAACCGGTTCAGCAGCCGGGCAACCAGGCTGGCGGCCACCCCCATCAAGGCGACCGAAACCAGCAGGCCGGCCGCGAGGACCGCCGGATGGGCCCGCGCCGCCCCGGCCACGGCCAGCACGTTATCGAGGCTCATCGACACGTCCGCGACGATGATGCGCAGGATGGCGGTGCGCAGGCGGCCCGGCGGCGGCGATTCGGCGGCATGTGTCTCGGTCCGCCGCAATTCCCGGGCGGTTTTCCAGACCACCCATAACAGCAGCAATCCGCCCGCCAGGGTCAGGCCGATCAAGGCGAGAAGTTTCAGCGCGACGAGCCCGAACCCGACGCGGATGATGGTGGCGCCGGCGATCCCGAGCCAGATGGCGCGCTGGCGCTGCGCGGGCGGCAAACGGCTGACGGCAAGGCCGATGACCACGGCATTATCGCCGGCCAGAACCAGGTCGATGACCAGAACCTGGGCGAGGATCGGCCCCAGGGCAAGCAACGCATTGAAACTCATACCCCCTCGACTGGCCAGCCGCCGGCGTCTTGTCAACGCCGGCTTGGGGGGTTAGGCGAACCTGTCTTTCGCCCGTGTCTTTTTCAAGGAATGCGCCATGATCCCCCGCTATACGAGGCCGCAGGCCGCCGCCATCTGGTCGCCCGAGAACCGCTACCGGATCTGGTTTGAGATCGAGGCCCTCGCTTGCGAGGGGATGGCGTCGATCGGTGCCATCCCGGCCGAGGCTGCCGCGGTGATCCGTGAGCGCGGCGACGCCAAGCTGGCTGCCATCGGCCCCGCCGATGTCGAACGGATCGACGAAATCGAACGCGAGACGCGGCACGACGTGATCGCCTTCCTCACCTGGCTCGCCGAGGCGGTGGGGCCGGAAAGCCGCTTCGTCCATCAGGGCCTCACCTCCTCGGACGTTCTGGACACATGCCTTGCCGTGCAGCTCACCCAGGCGGCGGACCTGCTGCTGGCCGATCTGGACGGCGTGCTGGCGGCGCTGAAGAAGCGGGCCCTCGAGCACAAGCACACGCTGACCATCGGCCGCAGCCACGGCATCCATGCCGAGCCGACGAGCTTCGGCCTGAAGCTGGCCGGGCATTACGCGGAGTTCCGCCGCAACCGCGCCCGGCTGGAAATTGCGCGGCGGGAAATCGCCACCTGCGCCATTTCCGGCGCGGTCGGCACCTTCGCGCATGTCGACCCGGCGGTGGAAACCTATGTCGCCGCCAAGTTGGGCCTGGCCGTCGAGCCGGTCTCCACGCAAATCGTGCCGCGCGACCGCCACGCTGCCTTCTTCGCGACCCTTGGGGTCATCGCCTCGGGCATCGAGCGTCTGGCGACCGAGGTCCGGCATCTGCAACGCTCCGAAGTGCGCGAGGCCGAAGAGTTTTTCCATGCCGGGCAAAAGGGCTCGTCGGCGATGCCGCATAAGCGCAACCCCGTGCTCTCGGAGAATCTCAGCGGCCTGGCCCGGCTCGTGCGGTCCGCCGTCATCCCCGCCATGGAGAATGTCGCGCTGTGGCATGAGCGCGACATCAGCCACTCTTCCGTGGAGCGGGGCATCGGGCCGGACGCGACGGTGACGCTGGATTTCGCGCTGAGCCGCCTGGCTGGAATGATCGACAAGCTCACCATCTACCCCGAACAGATGCTGGCGAATCTCGAAAGCCTGGGCGGCGTCGTGCATTCGGGCGAGGTCCTGCTGGCGCTGACCAAGGCCGGCATTCTCCGCGAGGACGCCTATAAGATCGTCCAGCGCAACGCCATGGCGACATGGACGAAGCTGGGCAAGCAGGACGGCCGGGATTTCCGCGCCAATCTGCTGGCCGACCCTGAGGTCGCGGGGCGGATCTCCGCTGAGGTGATCGACGCGGCCATGGATTCCCGGCTGCATCTGGCGCAGTTGGACGTGATTTTCGACCGCGTTTTCCAAGACTGATCGGCGGCGCTCCGCCATGTGCTCGATCATTTTACGAACGGGTGCGGACGGGGTGCTGATCGGCGCCAACCGTGACGAGATGGTGGCGCGAAGCTGGGAGGGGCCGGCGGAATACTGGCCGGGGATCATCGGCGGCCGCGACCTGCTGGGTGGCGGAACATGGATGGCGCTCAACCGGCACGGCGTAATGGCGGCCATCCTGAACCGGCATGGCAGCCTCGGGCCGGCGCCCGGCAAGCGCAGCCGGGGGGAGTTGCCGCTCCTGGCGCTGCGGGAAACCAGCGCCGAAGCCGCGGCGGCGCGGCTGAGCCGGCTCGATGCCAGCACCTATCGCAGTTTCAATCTCGTACTCGCGGATTCGGGCGGCGCGTTTTTGCTCCGCGGGCTGGAACGCGGCGCCCCGGAACCCGTGACGCTGGCGCCCGGCACAATCATGCTTACCTCGGGCGAACCCAACGATCTGTCGCTGCCGCGCATCGCCCGGCATCTGCCGAAATTCACCAGCGCGGATTTCGCCCAATGGGGCGACCTGTTGGCCGATGATTCGCCGCCCTGGGAAAGTTCCCTCGACATTCCCGCGCGTAACGGGTTCGGCACGGTCTGTTCGTCCCTGTTGCGATTGGGCGGCAGCGCAGGCCCGCAATGGTGGTTCGCCGCCGGCGCGCCCCACGCCGCCTTGTTCACGCCCGTGCCGCTCTGGGACACGAAGTAACTTCCTCTCCTGGTCCGGCGTCCATGCTGTTTTCAATCGATATGTTCGATGAAAACCGCCGCCCGGCCCCTCCCACGAGCTTGTCAAAACGAAACAGAAGGTCTAACCGGACTTTCCGTTGCTCGGAGGTGCGTTTGGCTAAAATAATATTTCTTGTGGTCCTTGTGATCAATCTCGCCGTCCCGTTTTTCAACCGGACCGGCCCGGCCTTATTCGGCTTTCCCTTTTTCTACTGGTATCAAATGCTGGCCGTCCCGGTCTCCTCGCTGCTGATCTATGCGGTCTTCCGCGCCGAGGACCGCGAGGAGACTGAAGAATGACCTACCCGGTTGCAACAATTGTCTTTGTGGCGCTGATCGCCTTCGTTATCGTGCTTGGTTTTGTCGCCGGCCGCTGGAAGGCCGGCAATATGGACAGTATCGAGGAATGGGGGCTTGGCGGCCGGCGCTTCGGCACCTTGATCTCTTGGTTCCTGATCGGCGGCGACACCTATACCGCCTATACCTTCATCGCCATTCCCGCGCTGATGTTCGGCGCCGGCGCGATCGGATTTTTTGCCGTCCCCTACACGGTGGTCTGCTACCCGATCCTGTTTCTGGTGTTTCCGAAACTCTGGAAGGTGGCGCGCAATCACGGCTATATTACCGGTCCGGAGTTCGTCCGCGGCCGCTATGGCAATCGTTGGCTGGCGCTGGCCATCGGCGTGACCGGCATCATCGCCACCATGCCCTATATCGCGCTGCAATTGATCGGCATGCAGACGATCATCGGCGCCCTCGGCATTCCCGGCCATATTCCGCTGATCGCCGCCTTCGCGGTGCTCGCGGCCTTCACCTATACCTCCGGCCTGCGGGCCCCGGCGATGATCTCGATCGTCAAGGACTCGCTGATCTATCTCACGGTGATCGTCGCCGTGATCGTCATTCCCACCGAATTGGGCGGCTTCAGCGCGATCTTCGCCCATGTGGCGCCCGCGAAGCTGATTCTGCCCACGCCGCCCGCCGGCAGCACCGGGGCTTACACCAGCTACGCCACGCTGGCCCTCGGTTCGGCCATGGCCCTGTTCCTTTACCCGCATACCACCACGGGCATTCTCAGCGCCTCCGGTCCGCGGGTGATCAAGCGCAACGCGGCGCTGCTGCCCGCCTACACGTTCGTGCTGGGCCTCCTGGCCTTGCTCGGCTTCATGGCGGTGGCCGCCGGCCTGGCGAAGATGCCGCAATTCGCCGCGGGCTTCGCGCAATACCATGCCAGCTTCGCGATTCCGGCGTTGATGCTCTATGCGTTCCCCGGCTGGTTCGCCGGCGTGGCATTCGCCGCCATCGCCATCGGCGCCCTGGTGCCGGCGGCGATCATGTCCATCGCGTCGGCGAACATCTTCACCCGCGACATCTACAAGCAGTTCGCGTCAGCCACGAGCCCCAGCACGGAGACGCTGATCGCAAAGCTCTTCTCCATCGTCATGGTCGTGGGCGCCGTGCTCTTCATCCTGGCGATCCCCAATACCTATGCCGTGCAGTTGCAACTGCTCGGGGGCATGTGGATCATCCAGACCTTCCCGGCGATCGCGTTCTCGGTGTTCACCCGCTTCTTCAACGGCTGGGCGCTGCTGATCGGCTGGGCCGTGGGGATCGTCAGCGCCACCTATCTGGCCGCGCTGAACCATCTGATGGGCGCAATCTGGGCCTTTCATATCCTCGGCTATACGGTCCCGAGCTATATCGCGTTCGCGACCGTCATCCTGAACGCCGTGATCGCGGCGGTGCTGAGCGTGCCGTTCAACGCCATCGCCTCCGACCGCGCGCGCGATGCCACCAAGGCGGCCGACTACGCCGCCTAATGAGGGGAAAGAAATAAGAAAGCGCTACTTTTTGTGAACAAAAAGTAGCAAAAAAACTTTGCTAACGCCGGGCCATGGGCAATGCCGCTGACAACGCCCATGGCCCGGCATAGTAAAAAGTTTTTGCGCCGCTTTTTTCAAAAAGCGGCTGCTTTCTTGTTAGAAAATCGAGTTGATCAGATCGTCGCCGATGGCAAAACCGGCGCCCATCGTGATCGCCCGGCCAAAGCCGGAATTCATCACCTCGCCCAGGATGCCGCCCCCTTGCTGCGGGTAACCGCCATAATTCTGCGGCGGGTACGGCATGTTCTGCGCGGGATACGGCATCGGCTGCGGCTGATTACCCCAGGGGCTCTGCTGCTGCATCCGGTTCTGGTTATCCATGAAATTGTGCAAAGCCTGCAGGAGGTTGGCCACCTGGTTCTGCTCGCTCTGAATGGCGAGCGCGATGCTCTTCAGGTCCAGGAGCCATTCCCGCGCATCCTGATTGCCGGCCTGCGCCGAACCCTGCAGCTTCATGGCCAGGGCGCGCAATTCCTGCACGGTCTGCTGGGATTGGGTCTGTAGCTGACTATACTGGTTGTCGATGGTCTGGATATCCATAGTGGCCCCTCCTTTGGGTCGATTATCAATATAGGCAAGCCCGTCACCAAAACCGAGGGCGACTCCGTGGCGGAATGTGACAGTTTGTCACTGGGGATGCACACCCCTCAAGCCGTGACCTTCTTGACCACGCGCCGATACTCGTCACAGGCCTGCCCGAACGCCTCGAACAACCGCTTGCGGTCGACAAAATGCGTGACCTCCCATTCCGGATGCCATTGCACCGCAATAGCGAAACTGCTCGCCCCCTCGACGCGCAGCGCCTCGATGGTGCCGTCGGGCGCCCGCGCCTCGACCACCAGGCCGGCGGCGAGCTGGTCGATCCCCTGCCCGTGCAGGGAATTCACGCGAATGGTCTCCGCGCCGGAAATCCGCGCCAGTTCCCCGGAGAGGGTTACATCGTGCTTCAGGCTGAACATCTGCTCGCGCGTTCCCTCGCCGGCGCGATGATCCATGCGGCCCGGCACCTTGTGGACCTCCTGAAACAACGTGCCGCCCAGAGCCACGTTGAGTTCCTGCATGCCGCGGCAGATCCCCAGGATCGGCATGCCGCGATCGAGCGCGGCGCGGATCAAGGGCAATGTCGTGGCGTCGCGCGCTGGGTCGTGGAGGTCCGGCGTCGCGTCGAAATCGGCCCCGTAGCACATCGGCGCCACGTTGGAGGGGCTGCCGTTGAGCATGAGGCCATCCAGCCGGTCGAGCAGCGCGCCCATCGCCGCGCCTTCCGGCGGAATGAGGATGGGAATGGCATTCGCCGCGGCGATGAGGGCGGCACCGTACCGCGCCGGGGTGGCATGCTGGATATAGTGATTGACCAGTTTCGTGCAGGCGGGGATTCCAACGACGCAAGGGCCGACCATATTCTTTAAGCTCCATCAACACGACTTTTATGGCGAGGCCACGGGCCGGCCACAAGGCTGCCGCGCGCCGGTATACGCCCCACGTCCCCGCGCCGCTTCAATTTTCGGCGGCGCTGATGTAGGCCGGTATTATGACACGCAGATCCGAACTGAGCCGCAAAACCTCCGAGACCGACATCCTGATCCGCCTGAACCTGGATGGGACCGGGGCGACCAAAATCGCCACCGGGGTCGGGTTTTTCGACCATATGCTGACCGCCTTCGGGCGCCACGGGATGTTCGACCTGGAAATCGAGGCCAAGGGCGATTTGCATATCGACGCGCATCACACGGTCGAGGATGTCGGCATCGTGCTGGGCCAGGCGCTCGGCCATGCGGTCGGCGACAAGCGGGGCATCACCCGATTCGGCCAGGCCAGCATCCCGATGGATGAGGCGCTGGTGGACGCGGCGATCGACCTTTCGGGCCGCGCCTATCTGGGCTGGCAGGTGAATTTCGAACGGCCGATGCTCGGCACCATGGACACGCAGCTGGTCGAGGAATTTTTCCGCGCTTTGGCCGGCAACGGGTTGTTCACGCTGCATCTGCGCCAGTTGGCCGGCACCAATGCGCATCACGTGGCGGAAGCCGCGTTCAAGGCCGCGGCGCGGGCGCTGCGCATGGCGGTCGCGGTGGACCCGCGCAGCGCCGGCCAAATCCCCTCGACCAAAGGCTCCCTGTGATGCGGCGCGCGCTATGCTGGTAGCCGTCGTCGATTACGGCAGCGGCAATCTCGCCTCGGCCGCGCGGGGGCTCTCGCTTGCGGCCGAACAGCTTGGGCTGACGGCCGACATACGCATCACGGCCGACCCTGACCTGGTCGGGCGGGCGGACCGGATTGTCCTGCCCGGCCAGGGCGCGTTCGCCGACTGCGCCGCCGGCCTTGCGGGCGTCACCGGGTTGAAGGAGGCGATGATGCGCCGGGTGGCCGAAGGGGCCCCGTTTCTGGGCATCTGCGTCGGCATGCAGCTCATGGCGGAGCGCGGCCTGGAGTTCGGCGTGACCGAAGGGTTCGGGTGGGTCTCGGGCGAGATTGCCCCCCTGCCGGCGGGCGATCTGCGCCTGCCCCATATGGGCTGGAACGAGCTCACCTTCACCGCCGACTCGCACCCGCTTCTGGCCGGCCTGAAGCCGGGCGACCACGCTTATTTCGTGCATTCCTTTGCACTGGCTGGGAGCCGGCCCGAGCAGGTTCTGGCCACGACTGAATATGGCGGCAAGGTCGTCGCCATGGTGGCGGCGGGAAATTGCGCCGGCACGCAGTTCCATGTGGAAAAAAGCCAACAGGTCGGCTTAAGAATTCTCGGTAATTTCTTGCGCTGGTCTCCCTAGGCATGAGAGCTTAGCAAACTGTCATGCCCGGTACCTTGATCAGCCCTCCCACACGCGCGAATAGGCAGCGGTGAATTACGACCTGCCCCCACCCACCACCTTGACCGCCGAACGCATCGAGCGTTTCGACGACGATGCCGACGTGCACGCGCTGGCAGAAGCCGCGACGGCGGCGATCCTGGATGGCGGCGGTTTCGGCTGGGTGAAGCCGCCGAAGGCCGCTTTGCTCGAGCAGTATTTCCGCGGTGTTTTGCTGGTGCCGGAGCGCATGCTCATCGTCGGCCGCATGGACGGCGTGATCTATGGCGCGGTGCAGCTGCATCGCCCCTCACGGAACAACGAGGCGCAGGCGGTCTCGGCGCATCTGATGCACCATTTCGTGGCGCCTTACGCGCGCGGCCATGGCTTGGCGCGGCTGATCATCCAGCGCGCCGAGGAGCATGCCAGGTCGCTCGGCTACAGGGTGCTGAACCTGGACGTGCGCGAAACACAACAAGCCGCCATCGCTTTGTTCGAGGCCGCCGGTTTCGTACGCTGGGGAACCCATCCGGCCTATGCGCGGGTGAAGGGCGAGACCGTGCGCGGACATTTCTATTATAAGTTGCTGCAAAAATGACACTGACCTTATTTCCGGCCATCGATCTGAAAGACGGCGCTTGCGTGCGCCTGCAGCGCGGGGAGATGGACCGCGCCACCATCTATGGCGAGGACCCCGCGGCGCAGGCCAAAGCCTGGCAGGCGGCGGGCTTCTCCTGGGTCCATGTGGTCGATTTGAACGGCGCCTTTGCCGGCAAGACGGCGAACGGCCCGGCGGTGAAGGCGATTCTGGACGCGGTGAACATTCCGGTGCAGCTCGGCGGCGGCATTCGCGATCTCGGCGCGGTGGAAAGCTGGCTGGAAGCCGGCGTGTCGCGCGTGATCCTGGGCAGCGCCGCCGCCAAAAACCCCGGCCTCGTCATCGAAGCCGCGAAAAAATTCCCCGGCCGCGTGGTCGTAGGCATCGACGCCAAAAGCGGCATGGTGGCGACCGAAGGCTGGGCCGAGACCTCCAGCCTCAAAGCCACGGAACTGGCCCAGCGCCTGGAAAATGCCGGCATTTCCGCGATCATCTACACCGATATCGCGCGGGATGGGATGAAAACCGGGCTCAACCTCGCGGAGACGACCGCTTTGGCTCGGGCGGTCAGCCTGCCGGTTATCGCCTCCGGCGGCGTCGCGGGGATCGCCGACATCCTTGCCCTGAAGGACGCCGCGCGGACCCAAAAGAACCTCGCCGGGACGATTCTCGGCCGCGCTTTGTATGACGGCAGCTTAAGCCCGGCGGAAGCGCTCGCCGCATGCTGAAACTGCGCGTGATCCCCTGCCTCGACGTCAAGGACGGGCGGGTCGTGAAGGGGGTGAATTTCGTCTCGTTGCGCGACGCCGGGGACCCGGTGGAACAGGCGGTGGTCTATGACGCCGCCGGCGCCGACGAGCTGACCTTCCTCGACATCACCGCCAGCAGCGACAACCGCGACACGATCCTCGACGTCGTCTCCCGCACGGCCGAAAAAGTGTTCCTGCCTTTGACCGTGGGCGGCGGCATCCGCAGCGTGGCGGATATAAGGCGGCTGCTCCTGGCGGGCGCGGACAAATGCAGCATCAATTCCGCGGCCATCAGCCGGCCCGAACTGGTTAGCGAAGCGGCGCAGAAATTCGGCAGCCAGTGCGTGGTGGTGGCGATCGACGCGCGCATGGTCTCACCCGGCAAATGGGAGGTCTTTTCCCATGGCGGGCGGATGAATACCGGCCTGGACGTGCTCGAATGGGCGCAACGCATGGAAGCCTCCGGCGCGGGCGAACTATTGGTCACCTCCATGGACCGGGACGGCACCGGCAAAGGCTTCGACCTGGCCCTGCTCAAGGCCATCTGCGCCAAAATCCGCTTGCCTGTCGTGGCCTCCGGCGGCGTCGGCAGCCTGCAGCATTTCGTCGAGGGCGCCGAGGCCGGCGCCACCGGGCTGCTGGCGGCCAGCGTCTTCCATTTCGGCCAGTTTTCCATCGCCGAGGTCAAACAGGCCTTGCTCGCGGCGCACCTGCCCGTGCGCCCGCCTGTAACGACGAATTCGGCGCCCATAACAGCAGGTGATCATGGCTGAAAAAATCGAACCGGCCGCTTCAACGGCAAGCTTGGATGCCCGCGTGCTCGACCGGCTCTGGGCCACCGTGCTGTCGCGCAAGGATGCCTCCCCCGACGAGAGCCACTCGGCGCGCCTGCTCTCGCGCGGCACTGCCAAGGTCGCGCAGAAATTCGGCGAAGAAGCTGTGGAATGCCTGATCGAAGCCGTCGCCGGCCGGCCGGACGCCCTGGTCTCGGAAAGCGCCGACGTGCTGTACCATCTGATGGTCCTGTGGGTCGCTGCCGGCGTGCGGCCGGACCAGGTCTGGACCGAGCTGGCGCGGCGCGAAGGCGTGAGCGGCATCGCCGAAAAGGCGGCTCGCCAGAAGTAAGCAAGCGGCCGCTTTTTAAAAAAAGCGGCGCAAAAATTTTTGTTTATGCTGGGACTGGGGCAGCGAAACCTGCACAGCGAAAGGGGACGAAATATGGCCACCTATGACGACAACAATATTTTCGCCCGCATCCTGCGCGGCGAAATTCCCTGCCAGCGCCTCTATGAAGACGAGTTCGCCCTCGCCTTCCCCGACATAAAGCCGCAAGCACCTTGCCACGTGCTGGTGATCCCGAAAGGCAAATATGTGTCGGCCACGGATTTCGGCGCCAAGGCCAAGCCTGAAGAAATCACCGGCTTTTACCGGGCGGTTTCCCTGGTCGCGGAAAAACTGGGCGTGGCCGAAAGCGGCTATCGCCTGATCGCCAACGCCGGCCCCGACAGCCGGCAGGAAGTGCCGCATTTCCACGTGCATATTCTCGGCGGGCATCGGCTGGGCGCCATGCTCGTCGCGCCGTAAGTAAGAAAGCAGCCGCTTTTTAAAAAAAAGCGGCGCAAAAATTTTTGTTATGCTGGGCCATGGGCGTTGTCGCCGACACAGCCCATGGCCCAGCATAAATAAAGTTTTTTTGCTACTTTTTGTTCACAAAAAGTAGCGCTTCCTTGCTTACGCGCTGAACTGGATCACCTCGCGCACCCGCGGGTAGATTTCCTTGACCCAGCGCGATCCGGAAAAGACGCCGTAATGGCCGACTCCCGTCTGCACGTGATGGCGCTTGAGCGCCGGACGGAGATTGGTGCACAGGTCCAGCGCCGCGGCGGTTTGCCCGAGGCCGCAAATATCGTCGCGCTCGCCTTCGATGGTGAACAGGAAGGTCTTCTGGATCATATCCGGCCGCACCGCGCGGCCATGATAGGTCAGTTCCCCCTTGGGCAGCTCATGATCCATGAAAATGCGCTTGACGGTCTCGAGGTAGAACTCGGCCGGCAGATCCATGACCGCGAGATATTCGTCATAGAACGCGCGGTGCATTTCCGCGGTCGCCTTGTCGCCGGCCGCCAGCGAGCGGAACTGCCGGAAATGCGCGCCGATATGTTTTTCGAGATTCATCGAGACGAACGCCGAAAGCTGGACGAAGCCTGGATAGACCTGCCGCCCGGCGCCGCGGAACCGCCACGGAACGGTGCTGATCATACGGTCCTCGAACCAGGAAAGGTCCTTGCTCTTGGCCAGCTCGTTCACTCTGGTGGGATTGCGGCGCGTATCGATGGGGCCGGCCATCAGCGTCATGCTGCGTGGCGTCGCCTCGTGGTTGTCCTCGGACATGACGGCGACGGCGGCCAAAACGGCCACCGCAGGTTGGCAGATGCCCAGCACATGGCTGCGCGGGCCCAGAAACTCCAGGAATTTGATGACATGGTCGATATATTCGTCGAACCCGAAGCGCCCCGCCTCCATCGGCACATCCCGGGCATTATGCCAGTCCGTGATGTAAACATCATGATCCCGCAGCATCGTTTCCGCCGTGCTGCGCAGCAAGGTGGCAAAATGGCCCGACATCGGCGCCACCAGCAGCACCTTAGGCTGCGGGCGGTCGGTGTCTTTTTTGAAATGGATCAGGCTCGCAAAGGGAGTCTCGAGAACGATTTCGTCCGTGACGCTGACCAGCTTATTGCCGACCGTGACGTCGTTGAGTTCGTATGCGGGGCGCTTATGGGTGGTGCCCGAATTGCCGAACACGTCGAGCGCCGCCGTGACATGGCGCATCAGGACGCCATAGGGCTGGGTGGGCGTGACGCATCTCAACAACGTGCTGCTATGCCGGGCCATCATTCGCAGCGGGTCCAGAACGTCCGTCTGGGCTTGGTAGAGGTCGTAAATCATCGTTCAGTCCCTTAGGCGAATATGGTATCGCCGAGTCCCCGTAATAAGATTTCTCACGCCAGTGTGCCGCTCGTCTAGTCCAAGAAAAGCGGTATACTCATAAGACAAAAGCAGTATATTCATAAAACAAAGGCGCGATCATGACAGAAGCGACCCTGCTGATTAGTAGCAAAAACTATTCTTCTTGGTCGTTGCGCGGCTATTTGCTGGCAAAGCTGTCCGGCATCGACTTCGTCGAAGAGAAAGTCTCGCCGGATGACGCGCGCGCCCGGCAGGAACTGCTGATGCGCACCTCGTCGATTCTCGTGCCCTGCCTGATTCACGGGGAGGTTTCGGTCTGGGACACGCTGGCGATCGCCGAGTATCTGAACGAAGTGTTTCCCGACGCGCAGATGCTGCCGCGTGAAAAAGTGGCGCGGGCGCGGTGCCGGTCGATATCCGGCGAAATGCATTCCGGCTTTGCCGCCTTGCGCGCCTCGCTGCCGATGAATTTGCGCGCCCACAAGCGCGGCTTCACCGTCTGGTCGTCCGCCCAGGCGGACATCGACCGCATCACCTCGATCTGGCGGGACTGCCTGACGAGTTGGAAGGGGCCGTTCCTGTTCGGCAAGGCGCCGACGATCGCCGATGCGATGTACGCGCCGGTCGTGACCCGCTTCCTGAGCTATGACGTCACGGTCGGCCCAGCCTGCCAGGATTACTGCGACACCATCATGAACTGGGAGCCGATGCAGCGATGGGTCGCTGAAGCCAAGCGCGAGCCCCAGGAAATCATCGAACTCGACATGGATTTCTGAGCGGGAGATTTCTAAGCGGGGCGCGACCTGCCGTGGCAGCCGGCCTAAAGGCCGATCCGCCTCATGGTTCCGGCGCCCTATTTCGGTAACTCGGCCCATGGCGTCGGTGCCGGTACAATGCAGGGCGCCTCGGCATCGACGGTCTTGAAATCGGCCGGGGAGATGATTTCGAGATATTCCATATCGGGCGAATAATCGAACAGATAATGCACGATGCCGGGCCGCTGGTGAACGCAGTCCCCGGCGGCGACCAGATGTTCCTGGTCGCCATACATGAAGCGGGCCCACCCCTTTTGCATGAGGACGATGTGGAAATCCGCGACGTGCCGGTGCCACCCCGTCCCTTGCTCGGGCGGGCGATCAGGATTGGCCCTGACGAGCTGACACAGCACGCGCCCGCCGGTCGCCCCGGCCACGCCCAAATCGCGATATAGGAAGAAATCTCGCAACCCATCGCTGCGCCACGGCGTGTCACCGGGCCGGACGTGCGAAAACTGATTCACCGCCATTTTGTCGAGCATAGGTTGTGCTCCCCCCGAAGGGCCATCTAGAATTTATTGCACGAATCCGCATTTTTAGCCAGATTTATTTTGCGCCGCAACACGATTTTAGGAAACTATTCCTTAATCATTTGTTAGGTGCACAACCGGCTCAGACAGAAAGTGGCCGCTTTTTGAAAAAAGCGGCACCAAAAACTTTTGTTTACGCTGGGGCATGGGCGTTGGCGCCGACACAGCCTGAAGCCCAGCATAACAAAGTTTTTTTGCTACTTTTTGTTCACAAAAAGTAGCGCTTACTTACTCTTCCCGCTCCGTGCGAACCAGCACGTCACGTTTGCCCACATGGTTTGCCGGGCTCACGACGCCCTCTTTCTCCATCTGCTCGATCAGCTTGGCGGCGCGGTTGTAGCCGATCTGCAAGTGCCGCTGAATGAACGACGTGCTCGCCTTGCCCTCACGGGCGACGAGGGCGACGGCCTGGTCGTACAGCGCGTTTTCACCATTGGTGTTGCCGCCGATCGCCCCGGAAATCGTCGGCGTCTCGTCCTCGACCGGCTCGGTCACTTCATCGAGGTAAGCCGGCTCGCCCTGCTCGCGCAGGAAGGCGACCACCGCCTCGACCTCCTGGTCGGACACGAAAGGCCCGTGAACGCGGGTGATGCGCCCGCCGCCCGCCATGTACAGCAGGTCGCCTTGGCCGAGCAGCTGCTCCGCGCCCTGCTCGCCAAGAATCGTCCGGCTGTCGAATTTCGAGATCACCTGGAAGCTGATGCGGGTCGGGAAATTCGCCTTGATCGTACCGGTGATGACGTCGACCGAGGGGCGCTGGGTCGCCATGATCACGTGAATCCCGGCGGCGCGGGCCATCTGCGCCAGACGCTGAACGGCGATTTCGATTTCCTTGCCGGCCACCATCATGAGGTCCGCCATCTCGTCGATGAACACCACGATGAAGGGCAGAGGTTCGAGCGCCAGAGGCTGGTCTTCGAACACCGGCTTGCCGGTTTCCGAATCGAAGCCGGTCTGCACGCGCCGTGTCACCACCTCGCCGCGGCTGCGCGCCTCGTTCACGCGGTCGTTATACCCGGCGATGTTGCGCACCGCGAGCTGGCTCATGGAGCGGTAGCGCCGCTCCATCTCGCGCACCACCCATTTGAGCGCCGCCACCGCCTTGGCCGGCTCGGTGACGACCGGGGCCATGAGATGCGGGATGCCGTCATACACCGAGAGTTCGAGCATTTTCGGGTCGATGAGGATCAGGCGGCATTGTTCGGGCGAGAGCCGGAACAGCAGGCTCATGATCATGGCATTGACACCAACCGATTTGCCGGACCCGGTGGTGCCGGCGATCAGCAGATGCGGCATCCGCGCCAGATCGGCGAGCACCGGGGCGCCGGAAATATCCTTGCCGAGCGCGAGCGTCAGCTTCGAGCTTTGCTTTTCCCAGGTCTCGGCGCCGAGCAGCTCGGACAGATAGACCGTTTCCCGTTTCGCGTTCGGCACCTCGATGCCGATCACGTTGCGGCCCGAGACCGTGGCGATGCGCACGGCGACCACCGAAAGCGAGCGGGCGATATCGTCGGCCAGCCCGACGACGCGGGCCGAACGGATGCCAGGCGCGGGCTCCAGCTCATACAACGTAACCACGGGGCCCGGGCGGATCTCAACGATCTTGCCCTGCACGCCGTAATCCTGAAGGACATTCTCCAGCAGGCGCGCATTGTTCTCCAGCGCCTCCGGCGAGGGGCCGGTGCTGTTGCGCGGCGGTGCCGTGCGCAGCAGATCGAGCGAGGGGAAATTCCAGCCGGCTTCGAGCAAGGGCAGCATTTCCTGGCGCGGCGGCGCCTTCTTGGGCGGCAGCGTGGCCTTGATCGCCGGCATGCTCCGCGCCTGGGGCGTCGGCATCGCCGGCATCACCGGCGCGTCATCATCCTCGTCCAGCCGGCCGGGCGGCACGGCGGGAACCCAGGCCCGCCCCGGCGCCTCCTCGGCACGCTCCGACACGCTTTGCAGCAGAGGCGTGATCCAGGAGGACACCGCCTCCGCGCCGCGCCGGCTGTGGCTCACCGACGCCTTGGCGACAACCGCGGCCTTGCGCCCGCCCGAGCGCCATTCGCCGGGCGTGAAGCCCAGCGCGAATCCGAAACTCCCCAGCGCCAGAACCAGCGTCAGCAGCAGCATCAGGCCGCTGCCGACTTTCCCCAGGCCGGAATTGCCCAAACTGACAAACGCATGAGACAGCACGGCCCCCGCCGCGCCGCCGATTCCGGCCGGCACGGGCCAGCCGACGGATGGCCCGGGGATGATGGTCAGGGCCATGGCCAAAGCCGTGGCCAACAAGGGCATCGACAAGCCGGCCGAAAAGATTCGGCTCTTCAGATGGCCAACCGCGCCGCGGCTGCCCAAACGGTAGCTCCAGGCCAGCAGAACCAAAGGCGGGATCAGCCCGGCCGCGCCGAACCCCTGCAGCACCAGGTCCGCGAGAATCGCCCCCACCGGGCCCGCGAGATTCGTCACCGGTGAATCGCTCGCCGTGTCGAAGGACGGATCATGGGGATTGTAGGAGATCAGCGCCAGCAGCACCGCCAAGCCGACCAGTGCGCAGCAAACCGCTGAAAGCTCTGAAATCCGGCGGCGGAGCTGCGCCCGGATTGCTGGAGAGACGAACCGTCGGGCTTCGAAATTTACCGCCATGGCCGACGTTATACGTTGGAGGTACCTGATTTCAAAATACATTCGTGGCCCAAAGCCCGGCCGCCAGGCTGCCGAACTCATGACGAATCGTTCACGCACAAATGGAAACAGCGCCTCGCGGCGCTGTTTCTCTGTTTAGACGGATGGGGGACGGCGTTAGAGCGCGATGACTTTAAGTCGAACCATTCATGGTTCGGCTTAAAGTCTGAATCGCCCTCTAACTTATTTATCTAAAGGCGGATTCAGATTTTAGAGCGGATCGCTACGCGATTCGATCTAAAATCATCCGACTCTAGTCGCCCATCACCGGGATCTTCTGGCCGTCGGCGAAGATCGCGTAGGCTTCTTCACCATGGACGGCGTCGTCGCCGATCATCATGACCTCGTCATTCGCGCGCAGCGGCACGAACAAGCCGATGATCTTGAGAAGGACAAACGTGCCGACCACGTTGATGGCGATGATGAAAGCCGCGCCGTAGATCTGCAGCAGCACCTGATGCGGATTGCCGAAGGCGGCACCGGTGACGCTCACCGAGCTGTCCTTACCCGTGCCGAAATATTCGATCATGCCGGGATCGGCCAGGATGCCGGTGCCGATACCGCCGACAAGGGCCGCCACGCCGTGCGTGTGGAACACGCCGAGCGTATCGTCGACCTTGCGGAACAGCCAGGTCTTGCCGAGCCAGTTCCAGGTCATCCAGGGCAGGACGCCAGCCGCGAGCCCGAGGACAATCGCCTCGCCGCCATTGATATAGCCCGCTGCCGGGGTGATGGCGACGAGACCGGCAATCATGCCATTCACCGCGCCCAGCACGGAGGGCTTGTTGTAGGCGATCACGTCCAGCACGGTCCAGGACAACAGAGCCGCTGCCGCCGCCACGTTGGTGTTCAGCACGGCCGCACCGGCATCGGCGTTGGCGAAATATGGGTCGCCGCCGTTGAAGCCGTCCCAGCCCAGCCACAGAATGCCGGCGCCCACCAGGGTGATCAGCAGGCTGTTCGGCTGGAAGTTTTCGCGGTCACGCGCCAGACGCGGGCCGATCATGGCCGCGGCGGTGAAGCCGGACGCGGCGGCGGTGAGGTGAATCACGTACCCGCCGGAATAGTCGACCACGCCCATGGAACCCAGCCAGCCGCCAGCCCAGAGCGAGAACGCGCCGATCGGGTAAACGACGCTGATCCACACGGGAACGAAAATCATCCAGGCCTTGAAATTCATGCGGCCGAGGATGGAGCCCTGCATAATGATCACCGTGATGGCGGCGAACACGAACTGGAAGAACACCATTGTGGCCATCGGGAAGCCGAGAGGCGGCATGCCGCCGGCGGCGGAGGGAACGATCGCTTCCTTGGTCTCGTTCCAGGCGGACGTAATCTGCCCCGGATGGCCGAGGAACCCGCCACCACCGGTCCCAGGCATCACCAGCCAGGGTTTGCCGAAGGACATATTATAGGCCCAGAGAACCCATACCAGCAGCACCGCCGCAAAGGCGTAGAACGCCATGAAGGCGGAGTTGATCGCCCATTTTTTCTTGACGATGCCGCCGTATAGCACCACCAGGCCCGGCACGCTCTGCAGGCCAACCAACGTTGCCGCCGTAAGCTGCCAAGCGTTATCGCCTGTATCAAGCCAGCTGCCCGGTAGCGCGGGAACTATTGCCATTGTTACGTCTCCATAATGCCACAACCGCGTGTTCAGGCTTTGCGCACAAAGCCTAGCGGTGTCGGTTGCAAAGCATCTTCCGTGCCAATCTTATGCAATCTTTATTTGGGGCAAAGAACGGATTGCCTACCGTTCATGCTGCCGGAGCGCTCAATCAACGATCAGAATCTGATTATTTATTAAGCGCACATCTCCATCTGGCGTGCCTCGTCGCTGCGGAAAATTTCACCCCGCATGGCGGCCGGAAACTTGGCGCGGCTGCCTTGCTCTGCCACATAGGGCCGCATGCAGAGTCACCATGACATCGCGATTATCGGCGCCGGTCCCGTGGGCGGGGCCCTTGCCTGCGCCCTGGCGGCATGCGGCCGCACTGTGGCTCTGGTCGACAAAGCCGCGTTGCCGCCGATGGAGCACCCGGATTTCGACGGCCGCGCCTATGCGATTGCCGCCGGCTCCAAACGCCTGCTCGACGCGGCCGGATTATGGGACGCCCTGCCCTTCCCACCCTGCCCGATCCTGGACATCGACGTCACGGACGGAAAGGCCGGGCGCCGGGCTTCGCCCCTGCGTCTGCATTTCGATCACCGCGCGGTCGGCGATGACCCGTTCGGCTGGATCATCGAAGCACGGTCATTGCGTGTCGCCCTCAACCGCCGCGTGCATGAGCAGGAAAACATCCGGCTCCGCGCACCGGCCCAGGCAAGCGTGACGCGGCACAGCGCCGGCGTGCGCGTCAGCCTCGAGAGCGGTGAGATCATCGAGGCCCGCCTCGTGGTGGCGGCCGACGGGCGCAACAGCACCTTGCGGGCCCAGGCGGGGATTCCCGTCACCCGGCTGGTCTATGGCCAATCGGCCGTGGTGTGCGCCGTGGCCCATGAAAAGCCGCATCGGGGCGTGGCGCTCGAGCATTTCCTGCCCGGCGGCCCGTTCGCCCAGTTGCCCATGAGCGGCAATGCGCAGCACGAACATCTCTCCGCCATCGTGTTCACTGACCGCAGCGAAATCGTGAACCGCCTCGGTCTGCTCGATGATGCGCGCTTTACGCGGGAAGTGGCCAAGCGGCTCGGCGACCATCTCGGCGCCGTGACCCTGGTGGGGCGGCGCTGGACCTATCCGCTCTCGGCCATGCATGCGGCACGCTATTTCGATACAAGGCTGGCTTTGATCGGCGACGCCGCGCACGGGGTGCACCCGATCGCCGGGCAAGGGCTGAATCTCGGGCTGCAGGATGCGTTGGCCCTGGTCGATCTGCTCGCCGATGCGCCCGACCCGGGCGACCCGGCGCTCCTGGCCGCCTATCAGGCGGCGCGACGCCCCGCCAACCTGATGATGCTGGCCGCCACCGACGCGCTGGACCGGCTGTTTTCCACCAACAACCCGGCCATCCGGCTGGTGCGCGACCTCGGCCTCGCCGCGGTCGACCGCATGCCGCGGCTGAAACGGCGTTTCATGCTGACGGCGATGGGAAGGTAAGCAAGTGCTTCTTTTTTGAAAAAAAGAAGCAAAAAACTTTTGTTATGCCGGGTCATGGGCTGTGTCAGCGCCAACGCCCATGGCCCAGCATAACAAAAGTTTTTGCGGCGCTTTTTTC
>NZ_DATLPB010000094.1:0-69027 GCF_035535915.1 Acidocella sp. | reverse complement strand
GGCGCCCCCCCCGACCCGCTTTGCCTTGAAGCGGCGCCCGAATGACTATGCAGAAGATGGGGCTGAGGTAGCTAAGCATACATTCAGCCATTGTTTCGATCCCGAGCGTCCGCGTATTTTCCCTGTTCCGTCAAGGGGTTCACCCGGCTTCGCCGGCGCTTCGCGCCCTTGACGGAACAGGGAAAATACGCCGAAAATGCAATGATCGAAAAAATGCTGATCTATCAATGCCCCCCTCAATGGTGGCAGCGATAGCTACTTCCGCCCCCGGAAGATTCAGCCGAGCTTGCCGTAAAGCCAGGGGCGCGCGGCGGCGGCCCGCGCCCGATAGGCGTCGATCTCACCCTCGTGCTGCAAAATGAGCGAGGTCTCGTCCAGCCCCGCGAGCAGGGCGGCCCGGCGCTCCTCCGGCACTTCGAAAGCGATTTGCGCGCCGGCCGGCGCGGTGATTTTGCAGCATTCCAGATCGACGGTCAGCCGCGGCTCGCCCGCCGTCTCGACCCGGGCGACGAGCCGGCCGACCAGATCTTCCGGCAGCATGATCGGCAGCAGGCCGTTCTCGCAGGCATTGTCGTAGAAGATTTCCCCGAAACTGGGCGCGATCACGCAGCGTATGCCGAAACGCAGCAACGCCCACACCGCCGCTTCGCGCGAGCTGCCGCAGCCGAAATTGGCGCCGGCGATCAAAATCCGGCTCTCGCGGTAACGCGGCCGGTTGAGCACGAACTCGGGAATCTCCGCGCCGTCCGCCGTGTAGCGCCAGTCCGCGAACAGGCCGGCGCCGAGATCTGTGGCGCGCGAGCGCAGAAACCGCAAGGCGATGATCACGCCGGTATCGATGTTGCTCTTCAGCAGCGGCGCGGCAATGCCATCGAGGATGGTAAAACTCTCCATGAGGCCTGGTTCCTGTCAAATGCCCGGTTTGCGAATGTCGAGCTTGCGGATATCGGTGATGCAGCCGGAGATCGCCGCCGCCGCGACCATCGCCGGGCTGGCCAGATGCGTGCGGGCTTTCGCCCCCTGGCGGTTCTCGAAATTCCGGTTGGTGGTGGAGATCGACCGCTTGCCCGGCGGCACCATGTCGCCGCCCAAGGTCTGGCACATCGAGCAGCCTGATTCCCGCCACTCGAACCCCGCCTCGGTGAACACCTTGTCGAGCCCGGCTTCTTCGGCCGCCCGCTTCACCGGTGTCGAACCCGGCACCACGATGGCCGTGACGCCTTCCGGTACCTTGCGCCCGCGCACGATGCCGGCGGCGATCTCCAGGTCGGACAAGCGGCTGTTCGTGCAGGACCCGATAAAGGCGAAGTCGATCGGCAACCCTTCGAGGACCATGCCCGGCTGCAGCCCCATGTAATCGAGCGACCTTGCCATCGGCTCGCGCCGTTCGGACGCAACGCCATCGGGCGCGGGAATCGGCTCATCGATGGCGATGACATCCTGCGGCGACGTCCCCCAGGTCACCTGCGGCTTGATCGCGGCGCAATCGATCTCGATCTCGCGGTCGAACCGCGCATCCTCGTCGCTGGGCAGGCCGCGCCAATCGGCCACCGCCAGATCCCACATCGCCCCCTTGGGGGCATAAGCGCGCCCGGCCAGATACTCGATGGCGGCATCGTCCGGCGCGATCAGGCCGGACCGCGCGCCGAATTCGATCGACATATTGCAGATCGTGAAGCGGCCTTCGACCGGCAGCGCGCGGATCGCCGGGCCGGCATATTCGACCGCATGGCCGCTGCCGACGGTCACGCCGTGCTGGCCGATGAAATAGAGAATGAGGTCCTTGGCGCTGATGCCTGGATGCCGTTCCCCAATGAAGGTGACGCGCATGGTCTTCGGCTTGCGCACGATCAGCGACTGCGTCGCCAGCAGCCGCTCGATCTCGGTCGTCCCGACGCCCCAGGCCCAGGCGCCCAGCCCCCCGCTCGTCGCGGTATGGCTGTCGCCGCAGGCGATGGTGCTGCCGGGCAAGGTCAACCCCATCTCGGGCGCGATGACATGAACGATGCCCTGGCGCGCATCATGAATGTCGATGAGCTCGATGCCGGCCGCACGGCAATTTTCCTGCATCGCGCCGATCCGCTCTTTCGCGGGTTCGTAACTGTCCCACTGGCGGCCGGGGCGGGTCGAGAGATCATGATCGATGACGCCGAACGTCGCTTCGCGGCATTTCGGCGCGAGCCCGCGTTGCTTGAGGCCCTCGAAGGCGAAACGGCTCGTCGCCTCGTTCACCAGATGCCGGTCGACATGGATCAGGAAACGATCGCCGCCGAATTGCCGGATCACATGGTTATGCCAGATTTTCTCGAATAACGTTTTAGGCTCGGACACCCATTACCCCCTTTTTACCGGTGTACTGACGGGCTGCCCGACACTTCGCCCAGGCATGAATAATCCTGATGAGTCCAAACGACCCGAAAACGAGGTACAACGCCGCATCGTTTGAGAAAATCTATGGAAAATCATGATAAAAACTCATTGATTTTCCTGAAAATCCCATGCGTTCACAGGCGCATAACGCCCACGGCATGTCAATTCATTTCCCCAGTTTCGAGGCGCCGTGCCAGCAGAAACGCCCCCGTCCCGGAGTCAAAAAAGTTTTTGCGCCGCTTTTTCCAAAAAGCGGCCACTTCCTTGCTTGCTTAACGCTCGACCAAAAGCTCCTCGAGCGTCTGCCGATGCTCCCACCCCACCCGCTCCAGTTCAGGAACAATGTGCGTTTCCGCCGGCCGCCCGAGGCACAGATAGGCGATCAGCCGCCAGCCGGGGGGCACCTGCAGGTGTTTGGCGATCTCCTCCGGGTCAAGGATCGATACCCAGCCCATGCCGATGCCCTTGGCCCGCGCCGCCAGCCAGAGCGTGTGCACCGCGGTGACCACGGAATATTCCAGCATTTCGGGCATGGTGCGCCGGCCGAGGCCGCGCCCGGTCGGGCTCGCGCCGTCGCAGAACACCGCGAGCTGCACCGGCGCCTGGTCCAGCCCGGCGAGTTTCAGCCGCGCGTAAAGGGCCGCATCCTCACCCTGATAGCCGCTCAGCGCCGCCTCATTGCAGCGCCGGAAATTCTCCCGCACCAAAGCCCGCGCGGCGGCGCTGCGCACGCGCATGAACCGCCAGGGCTGGCTCAAGCCCACGGAAGGGGCAAGCTGCGCCAGCCGCAACAGATCCAGTAGCTCGGCCTCGGGAATCTCGTCGGTCCGGAAATGCCGGACATCGCGCCGCCAGCGCAACAATTCGGTCAGCAGGGGAAAGAAGCCCGGCGCGGTAAAATCTGGTTCCATCCTATCCTCGGTCCGCTGACTCGTGGCGGGCAATGGCATGAAAGAATGTGCCGCTCACTTGGCCGCGTTTCCCGCCCGCCTGGCCGAGCTGCTTTCCGGCCGCATCGCAAAGTTCGGCCAGCTTCGTGTCCGTGCCGGGCGAGACCGTTGAAGCATAGTGAAATTCATGTCCCCTGATGAAAGTTCCCGCCGGCCCCAGCGGGCTATCGGCCAGCATCATGGCTTGCCGATAGCCGAGAGTCATGCGCCGTTTCGCGAAGCTGGTTTCATGGCTCAAAAGACCGGCCATTTCATGCCAATCTCCATCTGAACTTTGCAGGTTGGCGCCCAGCACCATGTAGCCGCCGCACTCCCCATGGACCGGCCGCGTCGCGGCGAAGGCGGCAAGGCCGGTTTTGAACCGACGCGCCGCCGCCAACCGGCCCGCATGCAGTTCCGGATAGCCGCCGGGCAGCCAGCAGGCATCGCAATCCGGCGGCGGCGCTTCGTCGGCAAGCGGCGAGAAAAACACGATCTCGCTGCCCGCGCGGCGCCAGCCTTCCAGCATATGAGCATAGACGAAGCTAAACGCCGCATCACGGGCCAAAGCGATGCGCTGCCCCGGCGGCGGCAATATGTCCGGTCCGCCCCCGGCCGCCGCGAACGGTTTCGCCACAGCGAAAATGCCCGGCACGTCCAGCGATTGTTCGGCGAGATCGGCGAGCCGGTCGAGATGAAGGCGCAAATCGGGATGCTCCAGCGCCTGCACCAGGCCGAGATGGCGCTCCGGCACGGCGATCGTCTCGTCACGCCTGATCGCGCCCAAAATTTCGATGCCGGCGGCGTCCATCGCGGCGGCGATGCCTTCGCAATGCCGCTCGCTCGCCACCCGGTTCAGCACCACCCCGGCAATCTCCACGCCCGGCCGATGCAGGGCAAAGCCGCGCGCCACCGCCGCCGCGCTCTGCGAATGGCCGGAGACGTCGAGGATCAGCACCACCGGCAGGCCGAAACGCGCCGCGAGATCCGCCCCCGCGCCGGTTCGCCCCGCCGCGCCGGCCACGCCGTCGAACAGCCCCATGGAGGATTCGATGACGAGAAGATCGGCCGCGGCGGCATAGTCCGCGACCGTGGCGAGCTGGCCGGGCGCCATCGCCCAGCTGTCGAGATTCACGCTCGGCCACCCGGTCGCCGCTTCATGAAACGCCGGGTCGATGTAATCGGGGCCGGACTTCGCCGCCCGGATGTTGAGCCCGCGCCGCCGCGCCGCCGCCAGCAAGGCAAGCGTGAGCGTGGTTTTGCCGCTGCCCGAACGCGGCGCGCCGATGATCAGGCCGTGCATATTCATGCCCAAGCTCCGGCGCGGTGACAGGCATCGAAGCGATGCCTATGCTCGGCGCCATGGAGCCTACCCCGAAGCTGCGCCATGGCTGGACCACCGGCGCTTGCGCCACAGCCGCCGCCAAGGCCGCTTATGCTGATCTCCTCACCGGCACGTTTCCCGACCCGGTGGAAATCCGCCTCCCCGGCGGCCAGAGCGCCGCCTTCGCCCTGGCCGAATGGGACCGGGCGGAAAGCCACGCCAGTGCCGGCGTGATCAAGGATGCGGGCGACGACCCGGACGTGACCCATGGCGCGCTGGTGCGGGCAAAAATCACCCCAGGCGCCGCCGGAACGGGGATCATATTCCGCGCCGGCCCTGGCGTCGGCATGGTGACGCGCCCCGGCCTCGCGATCCCACCCGGCGAGCCCGCCATCAACCCGGTGCCGCGGCAAATGATCCGCGCCGCGCTGGAAGAACTGGCCGCGCTTCATGGCGTCGCGTGCGATGTGGTGGTGGAAATCTCCGTCCAGGACGGGGAAATTTTGGCGCAGCGCACCTTGAACGGGCGGCTCGGCATCGTCGGCGGCCTGTCGATCCTCGGGACCACCGGCATCGTCGTGCCGTTTTCCTGCTCGGCCTGGATTCATTCGATCCATCGCGGCATCGATGTCGCGCGCGCCAGCGGAATCACGCATCTCGCCGGCGCCACCGGCAACAATTCCGAGAACGCGGTACGCGCCTTGCACCATATGCCGGAAACGGCGCTCATCGAAATGGGCGATTTTGTCGGCGGCATGCTGAAATATCTGAAATCCCACCCGGTACCGCGCGTCACCATCGCCGGCGGCGTCGCGAAAATGACCAAGCTCGCGCAAGGACGGCTCGATTTGCACTCCAAGCGTGGCGAAGTCGATCTTCCGGTCCTCGCCGGCTTGGCCGCCCAAATCGGATGCAATGCGGACATCGCGGCACGGATTGCCCAAGCCAACACCACGGCCGAAGCTTTCGAGCTGGCGCAGTCGGCAGGCGCGGCGCTGGGCGATGCCATCGCCGCGCAAGCCTGGCAAACCGCCGCACCTTTGCTTGAGGGATGCCAAACCGAGCTGGAGATCGTGCTGTTCGACCGGACCGGAAACCTGGTCGGCCGCGCGCCGTTCGCGCCGGTGGGGCCTCATGCGCGGAACCGCCTTGTGTAATCGGGGTTGTAGAGCGCGCTCTCGCGGAAATCCTCCGGTGCCAGCGCCCTGCCCACCAGAATCAAGGCCGTGCGCTCCACGCCGAGCCCAGCGATGCGGCCGCAAATATCGCCCAGCGTGCCCTGCACGATCTGCTCATCCGGCCAGCTCACGCGGACCATCACCGCCACCGGGCAATCGGCGCCGTAAAACGGCGTGAGCGTGGCGGTGATTTCGTCCAACCGATGGATCGCGAGATGGATCGCCAAAGTGGCGCCGGTGGCGGCGAAGGCGGCGAGGCTTTCTCGGGAAGGCATCGCCGAGGCGCGGCCGGACAGGCGGGTGAGCACCACGCTTTGCGCCAGTTCCGGCACGGTCAGCTCCCGCCCCAGCGCCGCGGCCGCGGCGGCGAAAGACGGCACGCCGGGGGTGAGGGTGTAGGCGATGCCGTGGCGCTGCAGCCGGCGCATTTGTTCGGCGACCGCGCTGTAGACCGAGAGATCCCCGGAATGCAGCCGCGCCACATCCTGCCCCAGCCCTTCGGCGCGCAGAAACTCCGCCTCGATCTGGTCGAGATCGAGCGCGGCGGTGTCGATCAGCCGCGCGCCCTGCGGGCAATGGCGCAGCAGCTCCGGCGGGATGATGGAGCCCGCATAGAGGCAGACCGGACAGGCTTGCAGCAGATCGCGCCCGCGCAGCGTGATGAGGTCCGCCGCCCCCGGCCCGGCGCCGATGAAATGAACCGTCATGGCAAATCTCCCGCCAAGGCGCAGGTGACGTTCCCCTGCGTCAACCGCGCCACCAGCAAATGGCTTTTTTCGCCGGCCCCCGCCAAAGCGCAGGCTTCCGCGACGCTGCCCAGTCCCACGACCTGCGCTGCCACCTCCGACTGCGTGGGGCAATTTTCCTGCGCCGCCGCCAACGCGGCGCGGTCAACCAACCGCAACGGCAAGCCCAATGTCTGCACCGCTTCGCGCAGGCACGCCGCGTCTTCCTTAAAATCCGGCGCCGCCAAAATTTCTGCCGCGTGCCCGGCCAAGCTTTCCGCGCGCCGCACCAGCGCCACGATCTCCGCCGCCGCGGCGCCGGAGGAAAATCCGACCCCGGCCACGATCATGGTTTGGTCGCCGCCCATTGGGTCACGGTGAGCGCTGGGCGGAACCCGTGCAGGCTGCCGATGGCATCGAGCCGTTCCACCGCCAGCCTCGTCAGCGTGCCGCCGAATTTGTCCCGCGCGGCGAACAAGGAAGCTTCGGTTTCGATCACCACGGCATTCGCCACCAGCCGGCCACCCGGCCGCAAGGCGTGCCAGGCGCTGTCGATCACGCCCGGCAGATGCGCGCCCCCGCCCAGAAACACCGCATCGGGCACCGGCAGGCCCGCGCACGCGTCCGGCGCGCGCCCCACCACAACCTGCAGCCCCGGCACACCCAGTTCCGCCGCATTGCGGGCGATGCGCGCAGCGCGGCCGGCGTCACGTTCGATCCCGTAGGCGATGTTTTCCGGGTGGCGCAGCATCCATTCGATCGCCACCGAACCCGAGCCACAACCGATATCCCACAGCCTCTCGCCGGCACCGGGCGCCAAAGCGGCGAGCGTGACGGCGCGGACCTCCCGCTTGGTGATCTGCCCGTCATGCTCGAAGAATTCATCCGGCAGCCCGGTGGCGAGCGGCATGATCCGCGCGCCGGCATCGGCGACCAGTTCCATCGCCACCAAATTCAGCGCGCCGCATTCGCTGAGCACGTGAAAATCCTGCGCCGCAGCGGTGCGGATACGCTCGCGCGGGCCGCCCAATGCCTCCATCACATGCAGCCTTGAGCGGCCAAAACCCCGCGCGCACAAATAACCCGCGATGGCCGAAGGAGTCGTTCCGTCCGCCGACAAGGCCAGGACCCGGCGGCCGGGCTGCAGCAACGGCGCAAGACGCGCCAAAGGCCGGCCGCAGAACGAGATGGTCGCGGTCTGGCGCATCGGCCAGCCCAGGCGCGACAGGGCCAGGGAGAAAGACGAGGGCGCCGGCAAAGAGAGAAATTCGTCGGCCGGCACGCGGGCCGCCAGCATCGCGCCGACGCCGTCGCAAAACGGATCGCCCGAGGCCAGCACCAATGTCGGGCTGGGGCGCCGCGCCAGAATCGTCTCGATCCCGCCTTCCATGGGGCTCGGCCAGGGCATTTGCCGCCCGGCGATCAAAGGCGCGGCCAGCGCCAGATGCCGCTTGCCGCCCACCACCAGATCCGCCGCCTGCAACAGAAGCCGCGCCGCCGGGCTCAGCCCCTCGACACCGTCTTCGCCAATGCCCAATATGGTCAGCCACCGAATGGGCGGCATGTTGCTCTCACCCTCGGCTTTATCCATGCGACAACTCAAGATTCTGCTGCTCGGCGGCACCGGCGAAGCTTCCGCCCTTGCCGGACTGTTGGCGAACGATCCGCGCTTTGCGCCAATGCTGTCGCTGGCCGGGCGCACCAAAACGCCGGTTCTGCCGGCGATCCCATGCCGCATCGGCGGTTTCGGCGGCGCGGCCGGGCTTGCCCAGTACCTGCGCGACCAGGCCATTGAGAGTCTCGTGGTGGCGACGCATCCGTTCGCCGCGCAAATCCGCCGAAATGCCGTGGACGCGGCGCGGGCGACCGGCACGCCTCTGCTGCTGATCGAGCGCCCGGCCTGGGAGCGCCAGGCCGGCGATCGCTGGACCGAGGTTCCGGACATGGAGCAGGCCGCCGCCGCTCTGGGCCCGGCCCCGCGCCGCGTGCTGCTCACCATCGGCCGCAAGGATCTCGCCCCCTTCGTTGCCGCCCCCTGGCACGATTACGTCATCCGCAGCGTCGACGCGCCGCCGCCCGAATTCCTGCCGCCCCACGCGCGCATCATCACCGCGCGCGGACCGTTCACGCTGGAAGATGACCGGCGCCTGCTGCGTGACGCGCGCATCGAATGGATCGTGACGAAAAATTCCGGCGGCGCGGCCACGCACGCCAAGCTCGCCGCCGCACGGGAACTGAGGCTCCCCGTGATCATGGTCGCGCGCCCCCCCTGGCCGGATGTCAGCGGACTCCAGGCCGCGCGCGTGAGCGATGCGGAAGGCGCGCTGGCCTGGCTCGCTGCCTGTCATGACGCGGCCTCATCCGCGAAACGCGGCGTATAGACCCAGGGGCGCTGCCGCCCCGGCCGCGCGATCCGCTTTGTTGCCGCGGTGCCGACCATCACCAGCGTGCGCATGTCGGCGCGCGCGGGGTCCGCCGCCGCCAGATCGACAATGTCGATTGTCTCGTCCGGCCGGCTGATGGCGGTGGCGAACACCACCGGCGTTGTCGGCGGCAAAATCTCCCGCAGCAGCGCGAACGCCTCGGCGAGTTGCCAGGGGCGCGCACGGGAGATCGGATTGTACAACGCCATCACCAGCCCGGCCTCGGCGGCGGCACGCAGACGCTTTAACACCAGCGCCCAGGGCTTGAGATTGTCCGAAAGCGAGAGCGCGCAGAAATCATGGCCGAGAAACGCGCCGATCCGCGCCGCCGCGGCGAACATCGCGGAAATGCCCGCCACCACTTCGACATCCAGCAAGCGCCAGGCGGGGTCGCCATTGTCGATCGCCTCAAACACCGCGCTCGCCATGGCGAACACGCCGGCATCCCCGGAGGAGACCACGGCCACCGCCTGGCCCCGCGCCGCCAAGCTCAGCGCCAGACGGGCCCGGTCCAGCTCCACCCGGTTGTCGGAGGCATGACGGACCTGCCCCGGCGCCGGCGGCACGCGGTCCACATAGGGCCCGTAGCCCACCAGGTCTGTGGCCCGGGCCAGCGCCTCGGCGGCCTGGGGCGTCTGCAGCGCCGCATCGCCGGGGCCGAGGCCGACAATCCATAATTTGCCGCTCATCGCGCCCCCCGCCGGCCCGGCACGAGCACCATGGAAAAATACGGCGCGGGCCCGTCCTCACGCGCCGACAGGCGGGTGATGAATTCGCCTTCCATCGTGCCGCGCTCGACATAGAAAGCCCGCTCGAACATACCGGCCTCCCGCAACACGCGGCTGATTTTCGGCAGATGCCGGCCGACCTTCATCACCACCGCCGCGTCACAGGATTTCAGGCGTTCCAACAGGCGCGCCTCGTCCAAGGTCGCGGGGAGAATGCTGAGCACATCGTCGCCATGGGTCATCGGCAGGCCGGCGCGGCTCCAGCAGCCGCTCATGCCCGTCACCCCCGGCACCACGTCCGCCGCATAATCCGCGCTGAGCCGGTCGAAAAGATACATGGCGGAGCCGTAGAGAAACGGATCCCCCTCGCAGAGCAGCGCGATGTCCTGCCCCGCTTGCAGCCGGGCGGCGAGCTGCACGGCGCAGCCATCGTAAAAATCGCCCATCTCGGCGAGGTAGCGCGGGTTCTCAACCGAGAGTTCCGTGGTGAACGGATATTCGAAGCGCAGCTCCTCCGCGCCCTCCCTCAACTGGCCGTCGACGATGCGGCGCGCATGGCCCGCGCGGCCACGTTTGGCGAAGAATGCCACCACCGGCGCGGCGGCGAGGATCCGCGCCGCTTTCACCGTCATCAGCTCGGGGTCGCCCGGCCCGAGCCCCAGCACGAACAATTTGGCCGCACTCATTCGGCGGTGCTCGCCAGCGCGTTCACCGCCGCCGCCGCCATGGCGCTGCCGCCGCGCCGGCCGCGCACAATCAAATACGGCACGCGCCCATCCTCGGCCAGCGCTTCCTTCGATTCCGCCGCGCCGACGAAGCCGACCGGAATGCCGATGATCGCGGCCGGCAGCGGCGCGCCCGCATCGAGCAGCTCCAGCAGCCGGAACAAAGCGGTCGGGGCATTGCCGATCGCGACCACCGCACCCGCCATCTTCTCCCCCCAGAGATCGAGCGCCGCCGCCGAGCGGGTGTTGCCGATCTTTGCCGCCAGCGACGGCGTTTCCGCCGCGCGCAAGGTGCAGATCACCTCGTTTGCCGCCGGCAGGCGCGCCCGCGTGACGCCATGCGCGACCATCTCGGAATCGCATAAGATTGGCTTGCCCGCCGCCAAAGCGGCCCGCGCCCCCGCAACGAACCCGGCCCCGAAGCGCACATCGCCGGGCAAATCGACCATGCCGCAGGCATGGATCATGCGCACCACCACGCGCGCCTCTTCCGGCGCAAACGCGGAGAGATCGGCTTCGCGGCGAATCGTGGCAAAGGACTCCGCATAAATCGCGGCACCGTCACGAATATAGTTTCTGGGGGCGCTCATCGGCAAAATTGTCTTTCCGTCATCCATTCAATTGCGTCCTGCAAGGAGACGCCGGCGCGCTCGGGTACGCCATCGGCCGTTTTATCACAAACGATATCAAACCGGTCTACTTGCGCGGTCGCGACCAGCGTGACCGCAGCCCCACCGGGCGCGGCGCAGCCCTTGGCGCAGCCCGACACATGCAGCATTCCCGCCCCGGCCCAATGCGGCGCCAATGCCGCCGCGATGGCGCGGACATCGGCCCCGGCGCTCGCACAGGCCGGCCGCCCCACGCAGGCCTTGATCCACCGCCGCGGATCGGCGGGGTCGACAATGAACCCCTCCGCCCGCGCCGCTGCGGCAAGGCCGGCTTGATCGGCCTCCGCCCCCAACAGCACTAGGCTATTGCCGGGGGTGGTGCGCAACCTTCCATTGCCGAACCGCTCCGCGAGCTCCGCCGCGCGGCGGAGCTGAGCGGCAGTTTGCGTGTCGTAAGCCAGGCCGAGACCGAACGGGCCCGGTGGTTGCGCATCCGGCGTAAAAACCTTCCCTTCGTACCCGGCGGCGGCGCAAAAAATCTCTGCGCCCAAACTGGCCAGCAGCGCGCGCAAGCGCATCGGGCGCGGCGTCAGCCGCAAATAGGCCTGGGTCAGTGCCTGCGCGGCGGCGAGCGGATCAGCCGCCGGCACGGCAATCGGCCCCGGCAGAACGACACGGCCGGGCAGAAGGCAGAGATCGGCAACGCCCACCATCTCGCCGACGGCGTAGCCGAATTTCGCCGGCAGGGCCTGCAGTGAATCGTCCTGTTCCAGCCACGTCTCCAGACGCTGCGCGGCCGCCATCATGTCCGGCGCCAGTCCGGCCGCGACCACGATGTTGCGCCGCCGCTCGGCAGCCGGGTCGGCGCTGGCAAGCCCGGCGGCGCGCATGGACCCGGCAAAAACGCGAGCGGATTCCGCCGTAAATCCCCGCATTTGAAAATTCGCCCGGTTGGTGATCTCGATCCGGCCCGAGCCATACATCTCCGCGGCATCCGCCAGTGCCCGCAATTGCGCCGCGCTGATGCCGGCCACGCGCGGCTTGACCCGAACCAGAAAACCGTCGCCCGCCGCCATGGGCTCGAACAGGCTGGGGCACCAGCCTTTGATGGTGGCGCCGCTCATGGTTCCGCCAGCCGCGCCGCCACGCTGTTGCGGCGGTTGCGCCACAGCCCGCCTTCCAGCGCCCGGGCGAAGCGCTGGCGCATCGCCTCATGCGCCGCCGGATTGGCGCGGTGGAGGAACGAATCGACCTCCTGGTTCCCCAGCGTCGCGTCGAACAGCAGGTCGAACTGCGCGTCGAACCGTTCGGGCATCGTGGCGGCGAAGGCGTACAACCCGTCCAGCGCCCGGCTGATTTCAGCCGCGCCCCGGTAATCATGCCGCATCATGCCGGCGATCCAGGCCGGATTGGCCGCCCGGCCGCGCACCACGCGCGCGATTTCTTCCGCCAGCAGACGCACGCGCGGCGCGTCCGGGCGCGAACTGTCCACATGGTACAAAGCAGGCGCCGCACCCAAAGATGCAGCCGCCGCGGCGAAGCCGCCCTCGAAGGCGGCGAAATCCAGCCCGTCCAGCACATCGATCTCGGCATGGTCCTGCTGGTGGATGAACCCATCGGCGCCGGCCACCCGCGCGGCGAAATTCTGCGCATCACGCCCCCCATCGAGTCCCTGGCCATAGGCATAGGCGCCGGCGGCGAGATAGGTTTCGCCCAAGGCCGTTTTGTCAGCCAAAAACTCAGCCAGGCCGGTGCCGTAAGCCCCCGGTGCCGGACCAAAAATCCGCGTCGTCGCGGCGCGCCATGCAGCACCCTCCAAGCCGCGCGCGGCGCCGGCCAGGCTGTTGAAGTCCGCCGGCTCATCGCGCGCGGCAATGCTCTGCACCGCCATGTCGAACATCAGCAATTGCGTTTCGAACGCATCGCGGAACAGGCCGGAGATGCGCAACGTCACGTCCACCCGCGGCCGGTCCAGCACCGCCAAAGGCAGGATTTCCACGCCGTTGATGCGGTTGGACTCGTCATCCCACACGGGCGCCGCGCCCATCAAAATGAAAGCAAGCGCCAGATCCTCGCCGCCGGTGCGCAAGGCGGCACTCCCCCACAAATCGATCACCAGGCGGCGCGGCCAGTCGCCCTGCTCCTGCAAATGGCGGCGCAAAATCGCCTCGGCGGTCTTGCCCGCCAGCGCCATTGCCGCACGGGTCGGCACGGCGCGCGGGTCGAGGCTATAGAGATTGCGGCCGGTGGGCAGCACATCCGCCCGGCCCCGGCTGGGCGCGCCCGCCGGGCCGGGTGCGACGAACCTCCCCTCGAGGGCGGCGAGCAAGCCCGCGCCCTCGGCTTCGGCCGAAGCGTCGAGCGCGGCTTCCAGCCGCGCGGGATCGGCCTGGGGCGCCGCCGCCCGGAGCGAGGCGAGCAGCGCCGCCCGCCGCTCCGGCGCCGGGGGACGTCCGAACACATGCAGCCCGTCGCGGATCTGCAGTTCCTTCACGTCGCACAAATACGCATCCAGCCGCGCCAGCTGGTCATCCGCCGGCATTTCGCGCTTACAGCCGCTTTCCTCGAGCAGCCCCGCCGCCGCGGCCTGGGTCAGAATCTCGTCGCGCAGCATTTCCGTGCGGCGGCGGTCCAACCCGTCCGCCGCCGCGTAATCGTCGATCAACCGTTCCAGCGACGAAGCCGCGCCATGGGCGCCGGCAACTTTAAGCGGCGGCGTGAGATGGCCGAGCACCACCGCGCCCAGCCGCCGCCGCGCCACCGCGGCCTCGCCGGGATTGTTGACGATGAACGGGTAGATCACCGGCAGACCGCGGCAAAGCGCCGTGGGGAAACAGGTTTCATGGTCCGGCGCCAACGCCTTGCCCGGCAGCCATTCCAGCGTGCCGTGCGCGCCCAGATGCACCATCGCGTGAATGCGCTCTTGAAGCCGCAGCCACAGATAAAACGCGACATAAGCGTGGCGCGGCGGCAGGTCCGGGTCGTGATAGGAGGCTTTTCTGTCGCGCGCCGCCCCGCGGTCCGGCTGCACCGCGACGATGAGATTGCCTGCCCGCAGATGCGGCAGCACGAACCAGAAGTCGCGAACCGAATCATCCTCTTCCGGCGCGCCCCAGGCGGCGTGGATTTCAGCCTGCATGGAAGGCGCCAGCCCGGCGAACAGGGATTTGTATTCCGCCACGGACAGAAAGGGCGCGGGGGCCAGATTGCGGAGCCGCGCCGAAACCCCGCCGGCCGGCACACTGTAACCTGCCGCGTGCAACAGCCCGGCGATCGACCCCAGGCTGGCGAAACTGTCGAGCCCCACCGCATGGCCGATCTGCCCCTGCGCGCCGGCCGCACCCGGATAATCCGACAGCACCAGGGCGATGCGCCGTGCCGCCGCCGGGCTCTCGGCGAGCCGGATCCAGCCTTCGGCGCGGTCCGCCACCAGAGCGATCTGCCCTGCGTCCGGCCGGTGGATCGTCTGCGCGAATTCCAGCGCCTCGATCGGCGCGCCGGGCATCTTGAAGGAAATGGCGGTTGTGGAGAGCCGCCCGTCGCATTCGGGCAGCACGATCTGCATCGCCATGTCCGCCGGCGACAGGCCACGTGTCGAATTGCGCCACGCTTCCTGCGTCGACCCCGCCAAAATCAATTGCAACACCGGGCAGCCGGCTGCGTCGAGCGGCGAACCGTGCTCGCCTCGGGCGGAAAATCCCGTCGCGTTCAGCACCACGCGCGGCTGCCATGCGCGCAGCCGCGCGGCGACGAAGGCGGCGGCGTCAGGCGATTTCAGACTGTCGACATAAAGCGCTTGGGCGCCGATCCCGCGTTTTGCCAGTTCCTCGGCCAGACTCTCGACCGGCGCGATGTCGCCCGAAAGCAGATGCGAGCGGTAGAACACGAGCGCGGCCAGCGGCGCATCCGCCGCGCCCGGCATTGGCAAATCATGCAGGCCAAACCGCGGCACCGGCACCGGCCCCTGTTCGGGTGGCGCGCCAAGCCCGGCCAGCGATGCGCCCAGGCGCAAGGCATTGGCAAGATTGGCCGGTCCGCCTTCGCGAAAATAACCGTCGAACCGCGCGGCAACATCGCCGCCCACCGTGCAGAAATCCTGCAGCCGCGAATCGCCTTGCCCATCCCCGGCGATCACCGCAAGCGCAATGCCCCGCGCTTGAGCCAAAGCGAGCAGCTCCTCGCAGCCATAGCGCCAGTAATCGAGGCCGCCGAGCAGCCGCACGATCACCGTCTTCGCGTGGGCCAGAACCTGTTCCGCATAAAGATCGACCGAGAGCGGATGGCGCAGCTGCGCCAGATTGGCCAGCCGCAATCCCGGCCGCGCATCGCCCAGATGACGCCAGGCCATGGCGGCCGCGCCGAGATCCGCATCGGAGAAAGACAGCAGCACGAGATCCGCCGGGCTGTGCCCCAGCTCCACGGCGGCCGCCGCTTCATCAAGGGTGCGCTGCTCGCGGAAGAGGATGTGCATGCTAGGTTAGAGCCAGACAGAAAAGGAAGTAGGCGCTTTTTGAAAAAAGCGCCGCAAAAACTTTTGTTTATGCCGGGCCATGGGCGTTGTCGGCGACATTGCCCATGACCCAGCATAACAAAGTTTTTTTGCTACTTTTTGTTCACAAAAAGTAGTGCTTCCTCTTTCTTTTCTCTCAGGCACGATTCGCCCCGGCAATGAGCGCTTCGATGCCGGCGCGGTCCATGCCGGTGCGGCCGATCACCACGAGATGCCCTTCCCGCGCCTCGCCTGGCGCCCAGGGGCGGGTGAAATCCTGCCGGAAGCGCGTGCCAACGCCCTGGATTTCCAGCCGCAACGGCTTGTCCTGAACGGCGAGGAAGCCTTTGATCCGCAGCACGTCATGGGCGGCGGCCGCCGCTTCGAGGCGGGCCTGGAATGCCGCCGGGGCGGAGATTTCCGCGACCGGCACGATGAAACTGTCGAAATCGTCATGCTCGTGCGCGCCATCTTCGGCATCGTGATGCGAAGGGCGCGCCGCCAGATCGTCTTCCGCTGCCGCTGCCAGGCCGAGCAGGACATCCAGGCTGAGTTTTCCGTTCGTCGCCGCCACCTGCTTGACCGCGCGCGGCAGGGTTTCGTCGATCATCTGTTTCACCTGCGCCAGCTCGTCCGCGCTGAGCAGATCGGACTTGTTCACCACCACGAGATCGGCGGCCCTGATCTGGTCTTCGTAGACTTCCGCCAGCGGGTTGTCATGGTCGAGCGAAGGGTCCGCCGCCCGCTGGCGCGCCACCTCCTCCGGATCGTCGGCGAAGCGTCCGGCCGCCACCGCCGGCCCGTCCACCACGGCAATCACCCCGTCCACGGTCAGGCGCGAGCGGATGCTCGGCCAATTGAACGCCTTGATCAGCGGCTTGGGCAGCGCCAGGCCGGAGGTTTCGATGATGATATAGTCCGGCGGGTTCGGCCGCCCCAGCAGCGCCTCGATGGTCGGCACGAAATCATCCGCGACCGTGCAGCACAGACAGCCATTGGCGAGTTCGATGATGTTCGTCTCATCGCAGCCCTCAAACCCGCATGTCTGCAAGACCTCGCCATCGACGCCGCGGGAACCGAACTCGTTCACGATCACCGCGAACCGCCGACCGCCGGCCGTCTCCAGAATATGGCGCACCAACGTGGTTTTCCCCGCGCCGAGAAAGCCGGTGATGATGGTGGTGGGGATTTTCGCGGCGTGGAGGTTCATTGTCTCTCTTTCGGGTGTTGGGCCGCCACATCCAGCCCATAGGCAGGGAAACGGCTGAGGATGGAATGGCTAAGCGAGGGCGCGCGGCGCGAGGGCATCACGGACCCGGTCGGCGAGGCGTCGTAACGGCGCGCGTAATCGAGAATGTCCGCGGCGTGAAGCGGCTGCAGATACCCGAGCAGATAACCAAACAGCTTGCCCGGCTTGAAGATCGCCGCCGTGCAGCCACGCTCGCACGCGGCCAGGCAGGCGACAGGGCGCAATTCCAGCTCATCCGCGGTGCCGGCCAGGCCTTCCGCCAAGGCCTCATAAAGGCGTTGCCCCAAAGGCTCCGCTTCACCGCCGGATTTGCAGGTGACACAGACATGCAGCGTGGTGGACAAGGATTTCGACACGGCTTCCCCAATGGCACGCATGAATGCGTATGGCCGGGGCGCGGACCTGTCACGAGACATGCCGGGCAACAAACCCGGCACGCGGAACTTAACCGGGCGCCCCGCCTGGCCAGCCTTGGCAAATGCGATGGCAGGTCTCCTGGCTCGCGGATCAGACGCTCCCGTCAGCCTTCCCGGAACGGGTCCAGTGGCCGAGAGACGGGGGCTTTCCGCTTACAGTTGCGGGGGCAGCTTCGGCATGAGGCCCAAAAGCCCGAACCGAATTCCCTATTCACCTTCACGAAGAAGGACCATCGCGGCGGAAACTAGTCGACGGCTCGGCTTAGTGTCAACGAAGCCGAGCCGTCGGAAGAAAGAAGCCGCAATTTGAAAAAAGCGGCGTAAAAACTTTTTTTGAAACTGGGCCGGAGACAGCGAAAGCAGCACGGGCCCGGTTTGAAGAAGTTTCCCTTTTTTACTTCACCGAATTTGCCTCCTGGACGACCGGATAGCCGCGCCAGACGAATTCCAGGGCTTCGGGCAGGGTCTGGGCGACGGTCGCCTTGTCGACATGAGTCGCGTTGCGGGAGAAGACGAACTGATACTGATAGCCCTTGGCGGCCAGGACGCGGGCCATGTCTTCGTTGGCGAGCGTCCAGTCATGCATGCCGTCGGGCATGGTCGCGAGCGGATAAAAAAGGTCGCGGTCGCCGGTCTCGAACCAGTAGCGGATGGGTTTGGTCGGGCTGTTGGGAATGAGCGGCACGCCCACCGCGGCGTTGGTTGCCGTGACTTTGAGTCCGTCGACGGCGCGCGGGGCAACAGCCGGGCCGGCCCAGGCATCGTGATATTCCCAGGCGCCGCCGGGCAGCGCCGGATTATGCGGCCATTGCTGATTCACCATGGTCGGCGAATAAGCGAGCACGCGGTGATATAGCTCAGGGTGGAACCAGGCCATGGTGAAGGCGGCGGCGCCGCTTGAGCTGATGCCGAGCGTGGCGCGCCCGTCCGGGTCCTTGGTGAGATTCACATGCGTTTGCTGCTCCACGAAGGGAAGAACCTCGGTTTCCACCCATTCGGCGTAGGTGCCGGAGACGGTATCATACTCCAGGCCGCGTTCGCTGCCCTGGGCATCCTGGCCCCCCGCGCCGATGCTGACGACGACCATAGCCGGCAGCCGATGCTCGTAGATGAGGTTGTCGAGCACGGTGAAGAGCTGCCGTTCGTTGAAGAAGCCATGCGGGCCGCCATCGCCGACGACCATCAAGGGCGCGTCCGTGCCCGGGACGTAACCGGCCGGAACATAGACATCGACCGGGCGCGTCCAGATGCCGGCATGGCTGGTCGGCACCAATATGTTTGAAGGATCGCCGGGCGCGGTGTGGCCCTGTTCGAGCGCGGCGTTAAGGCAGTCATTCGGATCGTCGCGGACAATGCCGGGCTTGTAGATGGTGCTGTCGGCCGAAGACATTGTGAGGGCGTAGATTGTGCCTTTTGGCACGCCGGGCCGTGCTCTGGTTTCCGGCGCGGGCCGATGCACCGGGCCGATGACGAAATTGCCGATCGCGCTCGGCGACGGAAGCTTGCCTGCAGCCAGCGCTGTCGCGTGAGGGTCGTTCGGGCTGAACGGATTGCGCGTGGGCGGTGCTGTTTTGAGATCGAGCCCCGTCGTGTCGATGTAAAACGGCGCCGATGGGTTGGTGCTGTTGGCGCCGGACGGCAGCGACGCGTTAGGCGCCGGACAGGCGCCTTGCGCCAGCGCTGTCGCGGGTATGGCGGCGCCCGACATGAGGGCCGCCACGAAGAGCGTATGAATCCGGTCCATGTTTCCTCCATTCTTAATTCTTATTGCGCGCTTGAATCTGCGCTTTGGCCGCGATGGTATGCGGGCAGGACAGCGTCAATTCAACTTGGAACATGGTTAGTTAAAGTGAAGAAAGAAGCCGCTTTTTGAAAAAAGCGGCGCAAAAACTTTTTTTTATGCTGGGGCATGGGCGTTGTCAGCGGCATTGCCCATAACCCAGCATCGTAAAAGTTTTTTGCGCCGCTTTTTTTCAAAAAAGCGGCTCCTTCCTTACTTACCTGCGCGGCCGCCAGCGCCGGAGCAGAAGCGCGTTGGAAACCACGCTGACGCTGGAGAACGCCATCGCCGCGCCGGCGAGGACCGGACTTAAATGGCCGGAAGCCGCCAGCGGGATGCCGATGACATTGTAGATGAACGCCCAGAACAGGCCCTGGCGGATTTTGTTGAAGGTGCGGCGGGAGATATCGAGCGCGTCGGCCACCAGGGCGGGGTCGCCGCGCATCAGCGTGACGCCGGCGGTATGCATGGCGACGTCGGAACCGGTCGCCATGGCGATGCCGAGATCCGCCGCGGCCAGGGCCGGCGCATCGTTGATGCCGTCGCCCACCATGGCAACGACGCCGCCGGCCCGGCGCAGCGCCGCGACGGCCTCGGCCTTGTCCTCGGGCAGGATCTCCGCCCGCACATCGTCGATGCCGAGCGCCGCGGCCGCCGCCTTGGCGCTGCCTGCGTTATCGCCGGTCAGCATCGCCACATGCAGCCCCTGCGCCCGCAGTGCCGCAACCGCCGCCCGAGCGGTGGGTTTGACCGCGTCGCCAAAGGCGATCAGGCCGAGGATACGCGCGGGTTCGGTGCCGATATCGGCAAGCCAGGAGACGGTCCGCCCTTCTGCCTGTAGCCGCGCGGCGGAAGCGGCGAGTGGCGCGGGGTCGAGGCCATGATCGTCCAGCATCCGCCGCGACCCCAGGACCAGGGAACGGCCCTCGATATTGGCCGCCATGCCGCGGCCCGGCAGGGCTTTCGCGTCCCGCGCAGGAGGGACCTGAACATTTTCGGCCTCCGCCCGGGTCCGCACCGCCTTGGCCAGCGGGTGTTCGCTGGCCTGCTGCAGGCCGGCGGCGAGGCGTAGAATTTCAGAGCTAGCGATGCCGTCCACGGCTTCGATGGCGACGATCGAGGGGTTGCCTGCGGTGAGCGTGCCGGTCTTGTCGAACATGACCGTGTCGATCCGGCGCGCCATCTCCAGCGTTTCCGCATCTTTGATCAGGATGCCGTGCCTTGCCGCCACCCCGGTTCCGGCCATCACCCCGGTGGGGGTGGCGAGCCCGAGCGCGCAGGGGCAGGCGATGACCAGCACCGCGACCGCCGCCAGCACCGCCGGCGCGCCATGGAAGCCGGCGAGCCACCAGCCAAGGAAGGTGAGTGCGGCGATGCCAAGCACGACGGGGACAAACACCGAAGCCACGCGATCCACCGTTTTCTGGATCGGCGCCTTCGCCGCCTGGGCATTTTCGACCAGCCGCACAACCCGGGCGAGGGTCGATTCCGCCCCGACCGCCCGTGTTTCGACGACCAGCACGCCCTCGCCGTTGATCGCCCCGCCGATCACCCGGTCGCCCAAAAATTTCGGCACCGGCAGGCTCTCACCCGTCAGCATCGAATCGTCCGTGGCGCTGCTGCCCTCGACGACGATTCCGTCGACCGGGATGCGTTCGCCCGGCCGAACCACGACCAGATCGCCGACGGCGACAGCGGCCACGGGAACTTCGCGTTCGGTGCCGTCGGCCTCGCGCCGGCGCGCCGTTTCGGGGCGCAGCGCCATCAAAGCGCGCAGAGCCGCGCCGGTCTGGCGCGTGGCCCGGGCTTCCAGCCATTTGCCGAACAGGACGAGCGTGATGACCATCGCCGAGGCGTCGAAATAAAGGTCCGGCATGCCGCCCACGACCCAGGCCCGGATCAGCAGATACAGGCTGAGGCCATAAGCAGCCGACGTGCCCAGCGCCACCAGCAATTCCATGTTGCCGGCGCCGGCGAGCACCGCCTTCCAGCCGGTGCGATAGAATCTGAACCCCAGCCAGAACTGAACCGGCGTGGCGAGGGCCAGCTGTACCCAGCCGGGCAGCATCGCGGGCGAACCGGCGAGACTCAGGACCATTCCGGCAAACAGCGGCAAGGTGAGCAAGGCAGCGATCCCGGCATGACGGAGCGCGCGCCGCGATTCCTCGGCCTGGCCCTCATCCGCTTGTTCCGCTGGCTTGATGCTCACGCCATAGCCCGCCTTGGTCACGGCCGCCGTGACCAGCTCCGTCTCGGGGGCGTCGGTCATGAAGGTCACGCGCGCCTGGCCGCTGGCGAGGTTGACCGCCACATCGGCCACGCCGGGCACCTTCCGGATCGCGCGCTCCACCCGGCCGACGCAGGAGGCGCAGGTCATGCCTTCGACGCCGAAATCCATGGTCGCGCCGTGGTGCAGCGCGGCGTCCTTGGCCTCTCGCCGCTCGACCAAACCAGTTTCGCTCATGCCGGTCTCCAATGTTCCGTAGGTCTTCGGCGCACAAGCTGCACCTTCCTACGGTTGGAATGTCAAATCGAAATTTTGTCCCGTAGGCCGCTTGACCTTCCCATTGTAGGAATCTCCATTTGTCGAGCATCGGTCCGATGGACGGAGACAAGCTCCGTCCGGACTCATGTGATGGAGATGCATATGCTGGAGTTGAAAGTTGAGGGGATGACCTGCGGGCATTGCGTCAAAGCGGTCACGGAGGCGGTTCATTCCGTCGCCCCGCAATTGGTTGTTGCCGTCGACCGGCAGCAAGGACTGGTGAAGATCACCGGCGGTACGCCCATCCCCGCCGACGCCGTGATCAAGGCGATCGAGGAAGAAGGCTACAAGGTCAACTGACAGCCGGGGTCCGAGGCGCCGCCTTTGAAGGCACGACGGCCGCCTCCCTGCCAATCGACGCAAATGCAAGTAAGAAAGAAAGCAGGCGCTTTTTAAAAAAAGCGCCGCAAAAATTTTTTTATGCTGGGCCATGGGCGTTGGTGCCGACATCGCCCATGGCCCGGCATAAAAAAGTTTTTTTGCTACTTTTTGTTCACAAAAAGTAGCCTTCCTTTCTTAACCGCCCCGCGGCGCGAACTCGAAACCGATCTGGTTGCCCGCCGTCCAGCGCTTCGTCATTGGGCCGATCATTTCATCCTGGATCTGCAGGAAGGCCGTCTCGGGGGCATCAATCATCACCGCGGTCTCAATCCGCACGCCGGTTTCCGAGAGGTCCAGCACCAGGCAGTCAAAGACGGTCTTATGAAAGCCTCCGAAGAACAGTTTTCCACTTTTGATCGTCCGCGGACGCGGCCGGTTGCGGCGGTTTTCGGGGGGCTCGGACGAACTGGAGTCGCTCATGAATGGGTCGGATCTAAATGAATATGTTCAGAGCTTAATCGAAATCCGTGAGACATATAAGAGCGTGCCGCCATTTTTCCGGCAGCCCGGGCACGCGGGCGGCCCCGCGCCCTGTGAAAGCGCTTCACGCTAGGTTAGGAGGCCGCCATTCAGGTAAGGGAAACCTGACAGGCCGAAAGCCTCAGAGGGACTATGGATCCGGACCGGACTTTGTCAGCATCAGACCCGCCGTCGTTATCCGAGCTTCCGGCGCTGCTGGATGCCGGCCTACAGCACCACCGCGCCGGCCGCCTGGCCGAGGCCGAGCTTGCTTATCGCCAGGTTCTGGCCATGGATGCAGGCCATGCCGACGCCCTGCATCTGCTCGGGGCAATCGCTCATCAGGCCGGACAGCATGGCGTCGCCGTCGAAACCATCGGCAGGGCGATCGCGCTGAGGCCGGACATCGCCGCCTATCATGCCAATCTGGGCACCGCTTTGAAGGCGCTCGGACGCCTCGACGAAACGATTGCCGCCTACCATGAGGCGATCCGCTGCAAACCGGATTTCGCCGAGATCCACGCCAAACTCGGCAATGCCCTGAAGCAGGCAGGGCGCCCGGGCGAGGCCGTAACCGCTTACGACAACGCCATTCGCTACCAACCGGATTTTGCCGAAGCTTATACCGGCCTCGGCAATGCCCTGCAGACCCTCGGGCGCTTTAACGACGCCATCGCCGCCTACCACCAGGCCATTCGCCTCAAGCCAGGCGATGCGCATGCTTATTCCAACCTCGGCAACGCCCTCAAAGCGTCCGGGCGGCTGGGCGAGGCCATTGCCGCCTATAGCCAGGCCATCCGCGCCAAGCCCGATTTCGCCGAAGCCCAGTTCAACCTGGGCATCGCCTGCAGTCATCTGGGCCAGTTCGACAACGCCGTCGCCGCCTACCGTGAGGCCATCCGCCTCAAGCCGGATTTCGCCGAGGCCCACTCCAACCTCGGCAACGCCTTGACGAACTCAGGCCGCCTCGACGCCGCCGTGGTTGCCTACCGTGACGCCATAGACTGCAACCCGGATTTCGCCGCGGCTTATTCCAATCTCGGCAACGTGCTGAAGGATCTCGGACGCCTCGATGAGGCTGTCGCCGCCTATCACGACGCCATCCGCCTGCAGCCGGGTTTCGCTGAAGCCCATGCCAATCTCGGTCACGCCTTGCAGGATCTCGGACGCCTCGACGAGGCGATGGCCGTTTACCATCGGGCCCTCGGCATCAAGCCTGATCTCGCCGATGCCCATTCCGGCCTCGGCAACGCCCTGAAAAATGCGGGCCGCCTCGACGAGGCGCTCGCCGCTTACAAGACCGCGATCAACCAGCAGCCGAACCACGCCCAGGGGCATTTCAACCTGGGGATCGGGCTGCTGGTGGCCGGCGACCTCCCGAACGGGTGGACGGAATATGAGTGGCGCTGGCGAAAGCCCGAAAACGCGGCACGTCTGCGCCGCTTTTCCCAACCGCAATGGCAAGGCGAGGATTTAAGCGGGCGAACAATCCTGCTGCATGCCGAACAGGGGCTGGGCGACACCATCCAGTTCTGCCGCTATGCAACACTGGTCGCCGCAAGCGGCGCGCGAATCCTCGTGCAGGCGCCCCGCTCTCTGCTGAAAAGTCTCTCCGGCGTGAAAGGGGTGGACGGCGTGACCGCCCTTGATGACCCCTTCCCCGCGTTCGATGTCCATTGCCCACTGCTGAGCTTGCCGCGGATCTTCGCCACCAGCCTGGCCACGATTCCTGCCCCGTTTTCCTATATCCCAATCGATGAAACGAAACGCTTGCAGTGGCGGCAGCGTCTTGCACCCACGGCGGGGCGACGGGTCGGAATCGTCTGGGCGGGAAATCCACGCCATGGGAATGACCGCAACCGGTCTCTCCCCTTCGCGGCCCTGGCGCCATTGTGGAACATTCCCGGTATTCATTGGTACAGTCTTCAAGTGGGGGAACGGCGCGCCGATCTCGACGCCGCCCCGGCGGGCGCGATCGAGGATCTGTCACCGTCGCTCGGGGATTTCGCCGACACCGCCGCCGCCATGTCCCAGCTCGACCTCGTGCTCACCGTCGACACGGCGGCTGCGCATCTGGCGGGCGCCATCGGCCGCCCGACCTGGGTGATGCTGCCCTTCGCGCCCGATTGGCGCTGGTTGATGGAGCGCCGGGATAGCCCGTGGTATCGCTCGGTGAGATTATTCCGCCAGAACCAACGGGGCGCATGGGGCAGCGTCATCCGCGATGTCGAAGCTTCCTTGAGCGCGGAGCCGCCGCCAAGCCGTTAACAGCATGTTCACATGGCGCGCCGCGGCGGCGAAAACAGTCCACCTCTCTGTCATTTCTAAAAGCGCGGCTCACGGCGTTAAACGAGCGCGGAACTCTACCGCTTGGCGTAACAAACAATACGTTAAGCTGCACACTCGTTTTGCAAAACCATCTGAAATATCCGGCGTCATTATACCACCGGTAGAGTAGACGGCATTACCTGGCCTTGTTGCCGCGACATACAACCACAAATCGTATGAACGCAAATTTTATTTGCTTTACGCGGTCACGCCTCTAATTTCTGATTTGGCCTCGTCCCTGGTCCGGCCTCGTACGGCCCATGCGCGAAGCCTGCGGTTCAACTTCGTGACTCTCGACATCTTTTTATATGGCTGACGACACCATCTCGCGTATTCCTATATTAAACAACTTTCCATTTTCCTATATAGTGTGTCATGACCTCCTTTATATGAATTCGAAAATGAAATTCAGCGTCATCATTCCGAATTATAATTATGGACGTTTCGTTGGCCGCGCCATCGAGAGCGCGCTTGCCGTGGCCTGGCCCGACCTCGAGGTGATCGTCGTCGATGACGGATCCACGGACAATTCCCGCGACGTCATAGAACGTTACGGCAACAGGATCATCGCCATCTTTCAGCCCAACCGCACGCAGCGGGTCGCCTGCAACACCGGCTTTGCGCGCGCCACCGGCGATGCCGTCATCTTTCTTGACTCCGACGATATTTTAATGCCTGACATCGCCGCCGAGGTTGCCGCCATCTGGTCCGATCGGGTGAGCAAGGTGCAGGTCCAGATGATGCGCATCGACCGCGAGGGAAATCCCACCGGCGGCGTCTTCCCGATTTACGACCCGATGCCGACGCCGGCGCTGATCCGCTCCTGGGCGACTGAGACATCGGCCTATCCGACACCGCCAGGATCGGGCAATGTCTATTCACGAAAATTTCTCGAGAGGATTTTCCCGCTGGACGATTTCTGCGGGACCTTTTCCGATTCCGCCTGCCTTGCGGCCGCGCCGTTTCTGGGTGACGTCGTCACCATCTCCAAGCCGCTGGTGCAATACCGCGTGCATGGACAGAATGACAGCAACCTCCTGTCGAATTATGCACGCTTCGGACGCGAGGTTGCACGCGCCGACGCGCGATGGAAATTCGCGCGAAAGACCGCCGAGGCTGCGGGGATCGCGCTCAGCGAGAACAACATCTTCAAGAGTTTGCATTTGCTGCAACTGCGTGTGGCCTCCCTGCGGCTGGCACCGGCCACGCACCCGCTCGTCGACGATAGCCGCCAACGCGCCATGCGCGATGCGTGGCAGGCCGTCTGGTCGTTTCCGGCTATGCCGATGAAGCGGCGGCTCATCGTCGGCACCTGGGCCGCCCTGACCCTTGTGGTGCCGAAGCCGCTCGCCGTCCGCCTGATCTCGCTGCGGTTTGCGCAACGCTGAAGCGGCATGCGTCCGCGCCGCACTGGCGCATCAACTTTCGGTGAGACCGCCCGAGCACGGCACCCCCATGGATAAGCCGCCCCTCGTGGCGCTTCAGAAATTGCCCTGCCTTTTCCCTTGACTTTGGGTTAGGCACCGCATACCCGTCTCACATACAAATAAGAATAACGGGGGAATAAATGTCCAATAGCCCGCTTTTGGGAATTGGTTTGGCCACTTTCCTGGTTCTGTCGCACAATGCTTATGCAGCCGGCGGAACCATTGAAATCGGCATGCTGGCCGACACATCCGGTCCCGCCGCATTGAGCGGGAGTCACAAGGTCAATGGCGCCCAATTGGCTGTCGATCAAATCAATGCGCATGGCGGCATCCATGGACAGATGGTGAAATTAATCGTCGAAGACGATCGTGGACAAAACCAAGCCGGCGTCTCCGCCTATGAAAAATTGGCCGCAGACCCGAATGTCGTGGCGATCATCGACTCCGTCCGCAGCACGATTGTTCAAGCGACACTCCCTTACGCTCTGCGCGACCAGATCCCCACACTCATCGGCGGCACCGACCCGAAATTGACGCATGTCGGCAATCCCTGGGTCTTTCGCTTCCGTCCCAATGACACATATGCCTCGCAGGCGATGGCGTCTTACTCGACCGGGGTCATGGGCAGCAAGAAGGTCGCGATCCTCTATGATACGGATGCCTTCGGGTCCGCAGGTAACAATCTGCTGATCGCTGCGTTCAAAAAAGACGGCGTCCCGATCGTCAGCGACCAGGGCTATACCACGGCCGCGCAGGACTACACGTCATATCTCGAGACCATCAAAGGATCCGGCGCGGATACGCTGGAAACCTATATGACCAACGCCGAAGACGAAGCGCAGATGTTGAAGCAGCTGCGTCAACTTGGCTTGAACATCGCCATCATGGGCTCGCCGTCGATTGCCACCGCCGTCGACATCCAGCTTGCCGGAGATGCCGTGAACGGCACGTATGGCGTGTCGGATTTCGTCGCCTCGGGAACGCCGGTCTCGAAAGAATTTACGAGCGCCTACGAGGCCAAATATCATAGCGCGCCGGATCTGTTCGGCGCCTGGGTGTATGATGCCGTGAACGTCGTTTCCCAGGTGATCGCCGCTGACGGAACATCGCCCGGCGCCATTCAGAAAGGGCTTCACGCGGTACAGAATTACCCCGGCGTCGAGGGAACTTACAGCTTCGACCGGAACGGCGACGGGTTGCACGGGTACTGGGTGGTGCAGATGAAGAATAAAACCGCCGCGCCGATCAAGTTCGTCGATTTCAGTTCATCGTAGCTCCGATGGCTCGCGGCATACGGCGTTCTTGAACGCCGCATGCCGCCATAATTTCAGCCGTGCACCGCAGGAGAACGCGTTTGTTATCTGAAATCCTCCAGCTTGCCGTCACCGGCATCGCCGTCGGCAGCATTTACGGTCTCGTCGCCCTCGGCTTCAGCCTGATCTATTCGTCCGTCAATGTCGTGAATTTCGCACAGGGCGATTTTGCGATGATCGGCGCCTATTTCATGGTGAGCCTGCAATTGGGCGCCCGGCTGCCTTTATGGCTGGCCATCATTCTGAGCATTTTTCTCGCCGCCTGTTGCGGTGCCCTGTTTCAGTTACTGATCTACCAGCCTGTTCGCCGTCGCGCACGCAATTTCCTGCCGGTGATGATCGCGACGGTCGGCGCCTCCACCTTCATCGAGCAGCTGTTCCTGATCATTTACGGCCCGCTCCCTTATCAGCTGCCGAGCATTTTCCGCGCGCAATCCGTGCACGTCGCGGGCGTCTCGCTGTACCCGCAATATCTCGTCATCATCGTCGTCACCGCTGCCATGGTGGCACTGCTGCACTGGTTCCTCGAACACACCAAGCTCGGCAAGCAATTGCAGGCGACGGCGCAGGATCCCGACACCGCGCGCCTCATGGGCATCAGGGTCACACGGATGGCGGCCCTCACCTTTGCGATCAGCACCGGTCTCACGGGGCTTGCCGGCCTGCTGATCGCGCCTGTCTATCTGGTGACATCCACGATGGGCGCGACCATCGCGTTAAAAGCTTTCGCGGCCGCCATCGTCGGTGGTTTCGGCAGCATGAAAGGCGCGATCATCGGCGGCCTGGCCATCGGCTTGGTCGAAACCTTCGGCGCCACCTATATCTCCAGCGCCTACCATGATGCGTTTCCATTCGTCTTCCTGATCCTGTTTCTGATCTTCCGGCCGCTGGGCCTCTTTGGCGAAAAAGTCTCGCAAAAGGTCTGACTTCCGTCCACGAGATGACGGCTTTACGGCGTCGCCAGGACGCCATGATTTTGATGCTCGCCGGGGAATTCCGCATGATCGTAAAAATTCTAAAATTTCTGCCGTTCCCGATCATTCTTGCGCTCATCCCGCTGTTTCTTCCGGAGGGCCGTACCGGCGCCTATTACCAGACGCTGCTGATCCTCACGGTATCATATGCCACCGCCGCGCTCGGCCTGACCGTTCTTCTCGGCTATTCCGGCCAGATCTCCCTGGCCCAGGCCGCGTTTTTCGGAATCGGCGCCTATGTATTTTCCGTTCTCGCCGTGACGTACAATGTTCCCTATTGGCTGAGCCTCCTGGCCGCACTCGCGGTGACATCGGCGTTCGGCTTCATCCTCGGCGCCATCTCATTGAGGCTGGCCAGTCATTATCTCGCGCTGGTCACGATCGGCTTTCAGATCATCACGCAAGTCGTCCTGAACAACTGGCGCGGCTTTTCCGGCGGCGCTGACGGCATTTCCAACATCCCCCGCCCCACGCTGCTTGGCCTCGGCATATCGACGGACCTTGGTTTCTACTGGTTCTCGCTCATCGTCTTTTGCGGTGCCGCCTACATCGTTTATCGGCTGCGCCAATCGCGGCTGGGCTGGGCCCTGCTCGCGCTCCGGGAAGATGAAATCGCCGCCGCGTCGAACGGCATCAGCGTCTTCTGGACCAAGGTTCTGGCCTTCGCCGTCTCCGCCGCTTTGGGGGGGCTGGGCGGCGTCCTGTACGCATCGGGCTCTCTATATATCAGCCCGGACGTGTTCAACTTCTATCAATCCGTCTCGTTCTTCGCCATGGCGCTGGTCGGCGGCCGCGAATCGATCGTCGGCACCAGCCTGGGCGCCGCGCTCATCACCTTCCTCCCGGAAGTCCTGAGATTCCTGCACGCTTATACGATTGCAATCTATGGATTTCTGATCGTCGTCGTCGTGCTGTTTCTCCCCGACGGGCTGTACGGCCTGTTGCTGCGCGGCACCGCCGCGCTCAGCCGGAAATTCCTGACGGTGGCGCGCCCACAGCCGGCACGGCCCGCACCACTCCCCACCACATCGGCGCCGACCGCCCGCCCCTGCGCCACCACCGAACCGCTCCTCGAAATCAAATCCCTCAGCAAACATTTCGGCGGGATCAAGGCAGTACAGAATCTCGACCTCACGATCTGCAAAGGCGATGTCGCCGTGCTCATCGGGCCTAACGGTTCGGGCAAGACCACCGTCCTGAATGTGCTGAGCGGAATCTACAACACGACTTCAGGCTCGATCATGTATCGCGGGCAGGAGATCGGCAACACGCCTCCCAACCGCGTCAATCGCCTCGGCATCTGCCGGACCTTCCAGAACATCCGCCTCTTCCCCGAACTCACGGCGCTGGAGAATGTCGCGGTCGGCTATTATTCGAAGGGCACGGTCGGGCTCATCGGCACCCTGCTCTCGCGCCCTTTGGGCTATCGGGAGGAAGCGGCCGCCCGCGTCAAGGCACGGGAGGTCCTGCAATTTCTCGGCTTCGACCGGCTCGACATCAAGGCCAAAAATCTCCCTTATGGGCAGCAACGCATCGTCGAGATCGCCCGCGCCATCGTCTCCTCGCCGGAGCTCTTGCTGCTCGACGAACCCGCGGCCGGCATGAATCACGAAGAGACCGCAGCACTTTCGCAAATCCTGTATCGCATCCACGCCTTGGGCCTGACGATGTTGCTGATCGAGCATGACATGTCGTTCGTCGCCAGCGTCGCAACCCGCGCCTATGTGATGGATTTCGGCCAGAAAATCAGCGAAGGATCGGTCGCGCATGTGCTGCAGGATCCCGCCGTGGTGAAGGCCTATCTCGGGGATGACATCGCCTATGCTTAAAGTCCATAACATCCAAGCGAATTACGGCGCCGTATGCGCTTTGCACGATATCAGCCTGGACGTGATGCCGGGCGAGATCATCGTCCTGCTCGGGATGAACGGCGCTGGAAAATCGACAACGCTGAAAGCGATTTCCGGCCTCATCCATCCCGCGCGCGGCAGCATCATTTTTCAGGACAAGCCGATCGACCGCATGAGCCCGGAGCAGGTGGTACGCATGGGCATCGCGCATGTGCCCGAGGGGCGGCATGTGTTTCCCGGGCTGACGGTCCGCGAAAACCTGATCATGGGCACCTCCAACCGCCGTGTCTCGCACCGCGAAACGGAGCAGGATATCGAGCGCATCCTCCACATCTTCCCCGACCTGAAGCGCCTTTACACGCAAATGGGCTGGTCGTTGAGCGGCGGCCAGCAACAGATGCTCGCGATCGGGCGCGGCCTGATGGCCCGCCCGCAATTGCTGATGCTCGACGAACCGTCGCTCGGCCTCGCGCCGGTCGTCGTCAAACAAATGTTCCGCACCATTGAGGAACTCAACCGCGAAGGCATGACGATCCTGCTGGTCGAGCAGAATGTGAATCTCAGCCTGCGCATCGCCCATCGCGCGTATTTGCTTGAAACCGGTCGGATCATTCGCACGGATCGCAGCGCGAATCTGTTGCAGGACAATTCATTTAAAAGCGCTTTGTTGGGGGCGGGCCATGGCGTAGCGTGAAGTGAAGTAAGCAGCCGCTTTTTGAAAAAAGCGGCGCAAAAACTTTTGTTATGCTGGGCCATGGGCTGTGTCAGCGATAATGCCCGTAGCCCAGAGTAAATAAAGTTTTTTTGCTACTTTTTGTTCACAAAAAGTAGTCCTTCCTTTTGCTTTCCTTACGAGGGAACTAAAAAATGGCACAGACAATCTTCGACCTCTCCGGCCGCACCGCTCTCGTCACGGGTTCGTCACGTGGGCTGGGGCAAGCGATCGCGGCGGGCCTGGCGGCGGCCGGCGCTTCCATCGTGCTGAACGGCACCGATGCCGCCCGGCTCAGCGCCGCGGCGTCGTCGATGCGGGAGGCCGGATATTCCGTGCAGGAGCTGAGCTTCGACGTGACCGACGAAGCCGCGATCATTGCCGCGTTCGCCCGGTTGGATGAAGCCGGCACCAGCATCGATATTCTTGTCAACAATGCCGGAATCCAGCTGCGCAAGCCGATGGTCGAGCTGGCAACGGCGGAGTGGCAGCGCGTCATCGACACGAACCTGACCAGCGCCTTCGTTATCGGGCGCGAAGCGGCGAAGCGGATGATCCCGCGCGGGCATGGCAAGATCATCAATATCGGCTCGCTCATGAGCGGGCTGGCGCGGGCCACGGTCGCGCCCTATGCGGCGGCCAAAGGCGGCGTCAAGCTGCTCACCCAGGCCATGGCCGCCGAATGGGCCCCGCACGGGCTCCAGGCCAACGCGATCGGCCCGGGCTTCATGCTGACCGACATGACCTCTGTGTTGGCCGGAGATCACAATTTCGCCTCCTGGCTGCACGCGCGCACCCCGGCGCAACGCTGGGGACGGCCGGAAGACCTGATCGGTGCGGCCATATTTCTCGCCTCGGCCGCGTCGGATTACGTGAACGGCCAGATCATTTACGTCGATGGCGGCATCACCGCCGTGCTCTGAATGACCCAACGGGAGATCGAATTGAACAACACGGCACGCCCGGAACGCAAAATCATCATCACATGCGCGATCACCGGCGCGATCCACACGCCGAGCATGTCGCCTTATCTTCCGGTCACGCCGGAGCAGATCGCCGCATCGGCGGTGGAGGCTGCACAAGCCGGCGCGTCGATCCTGCATCTGCACGCGCGTGACCCGCAAACGGGCAAGCCGGACCAGTCGCCGCAAGCTTTTGCGCCGATTCTTTCGTGGATCAAAGCGCGCTGCAATGCCGTGGTGAACATTACCACAGGCGGCGCGCCCTATATGACGGTCCAGGAGCGGGTGCGGCCGGCCGCCTTGTTCAAGCCTGAGATCGCGTCCTTGAACATGGGATCGATGAATTTCGGCCTCTTCCCCATGCTCGAGCGCGGCACGGAATTCCAGCACGCCTGGGAGGCGGAAGTGCTCGAAGCCTCGCGCGACCTGATTTTCCGCAACACCTTCCAGGACATCGAATATGTCCTCAAGGCGCTCGGCGAATCCGGCACGCGCTTCGAGTTCGAATGCTACGATGTCGGCCATCTCTACAATCTGCACCATGTCTATCGCCGCGGCCTGGTGAAGCCGCCTTTGTTCATCCAGACCGTGTTCGGCATTCTCGGCGGCATCGGCACGCATCCTGAAGACGTGCTGCATATGAAACGCACGGCCGACCGTTTGTTCGGAGCCGATTATCGCTGGTCCGTGCTCGGCGCCGGCCGCCACCAGATGCCGATTGCGGCACAGGCAGCGGCGATGGGCGGCAATGTTCGCGTGGGGCTCGAGGATTCCCTGTGGCTTGGCGCCGGCCGGCTGGCGGAAACCAACGCAGCGCAGGTGCGCCAGGTGCGCCAAATCATCGAGGGGCTGGGGCTCGCTGTTGCGACACCGGAGGAAGCGCGGGGCATGCTGGCGCTCAAAGGCAAGGAAGCGGCCGCTTTTTGAAAAAAGCGGCACCAAAAACTTTTGTTATGCTGGGCCCGGGGCGTTGGAACCGCATGGGCCCAAACTAACAAAAAACTACTTTTTGTTCACAAAAAGTAGCGCTTCCGTCCTTTTGGTTAATAATATTGTACTGAACAAAGAGGAAACCACCATGAAAATCGCCATCATCGGCACCGGCCTGGTCGGCTCCGCCTGGGCCATCGTTTTTGCCCGCGCCGGCTGCGCTGTTTCGCTTTTCGACAGCGTGCCCGGTGCCGCGGACAAGGCCGTTGCGATGATCGCCGAACGGCTGCGTGATCTCGAGCATAACGGCCTCATCGACCAGAGCGCCACGGTCCTGGCGCGTATCGGCCAGGCTTCGTCGCTTGCCGAGGCGGTCGAAGGCGCCGCTTATGTCCAGGAAAGCGTTTTTGAAACCGTGGCCGACAAGCGCGCAATTTTTTCCGCGCTCGATAACGTAGTCGGCCCCGACACCGTCATCGGCAGTTCCTCCTCGGGCATACCGGCCTCTGCCTTCACGGACCATGTCGCGTGCCGGGCGCGTTGCCTGGTCGCCCATCCCGCCAATCCGCCTTATCTCATCCCCGTGGTGGAGCTGGTCCCCGCGCCATGGACGTCACCCGATACGATGGCGCGCGTGCGCGCCTTGATGTCCGAAGTGGGCCAGGAGCCGATTGCGCTCACGCGCGAAATCCAGGGGTTCGTGATCAACCGCCTGCAAGGGGCGCTCTTATCCGAAGCCTGGCAGCTTGTCGCGGACGGCATTGCCTCGGTTGAGGATATCGACCGCACGGTTTCCGCGGGGCTTGGCTTGCGGTGGAGTTTCATGGGCCCGTTCGAGACGATCGACCTGAACGCGCCGGGCGGCGTGGCCGACTACGCGCGGCGCTTCGGCCCGCTGTACAAAGACATCCACGACTCCCGGCGCGAAGTTCGCGATTGGGATGATGCGTTGATCGCGGAGGTCGAACGGCAACGCCGGGAAGCACTCACCCAAGCGTCTCTCGCCACGCGCTCCGCATGGCGGGATCGCCGCCTGATGAATCTGGCCCGGCACAAACGCGCCATGGCGGATCGGGATCAAACGGAAGACAGCTAAGATTGGAAGGCTACGTGGCGCAAATATCCAGGAACCGCTGAAAACCGTTCTCGACATGGGCCCGCAGCGCGGCGCCGGCGCGCTCGGGGTCCTGGCTTCGCAGGGCTTCGACAATCTTGCGGTGTTCCAGGCGGGACGGCGTATTGCCATCGGGGGCGGCAAAACTCTGGCGCCGGAGCAGATGCATGCGGTCAATAACGCGCCGGTAGAATTCCAGCAAAACCGTGTTGCCCGTCATCTCGACGATGCGATCGTGAAACGCGATGTTCAGGGTGAAATACGGACCGACGGCTTTGGCGGCATCCTCCAGCCGGTCCAGCCAGGCGAAAAGTTCGTCCACCTGACCGCGGGTGATACGTGTCGCCAGGCATTTTCCGGTCATCTCGTCGAGCGTTGCGCGTAAATCATATAATTCCCGCGCCTCTTCGGCGGAGATTTCGCGCACGAAGGCGCCGCGGTTTTTCTCCAGTTTGACCAACCCCGCCTCTTCAAGGGCGCGGAACGCCTCGCGGATCGGCGCCCGGCTGACGCGCAGGATCTGCGAAAGGCTCAACTCGTTGAGTCGGGCGCCGGCGAGCAGGTCGCCGTTTTTGATCATCCGCAAAATTTCCTGCTGCACCAGGTCGGCGACCGTCTTGGTCTGCAAAAAGTCGAGATTGTCGAGCGCTGACGTCATGGGCCTGACCTTTACAGCGCAACTCTACCGGGGTCACGCCTGTTTTTTGCATCTTGTCCTATTGTCGACAATCTGACAACACTACCCAAAACAGCCGATTTGGAGAGAAAATGTCCCGTAGCCCGACACAGGCCCGTTAATTATGTTGTCGAAGCCCGGCCGGAGGCCTTGCCCGACGCCGTCCGCAAGGAAGCAAAGCGCACATTTCTGAACTGGGTCGGGTGCGCCGTTGGCGGCTCCCATCATGAGACCCTGGATATCGCGATTGCCGCGCTCAGCCCGTTTGCCGGCGCCGGCACGTCCAGCATCCTGGGCCGCGCCGAGCGGACGGACCCGCTGCACGCCGCCTTGTTCAACGGCATCAGCTCGCACGTGTTCGATTTTGACGACACGCATCTGCGCACGGTGATCCACCCCGCCGGCCCGGTGGCAAGCGCCTTGCTGGCTTACGCCGAATATCGGCCCGTCACCGGCCCTGATTTCATCAATGCGCTCGTCCTCGGCGTCGAGGTTGAGTGCCGCATCGGCAAAGCGGTGTTCCCGGCACATTACGATGTCGGCTGGCATATCACCGGAACCACGGGGGTTTTCGGCGCAGCGGCTGCGGTCGGCAAATTGCTGGGGCTGGATGCGCAACGCATGGCCTGGGCGTTCGGGCTTGCCGCGACACAGCCGGTCGGGCTGCGCGACATGTTCGGCACCATGACGAAGAGTTTCCACCCCGGCCGCGCCGCGCAAAACGGCTTTACCGCCGCGTTATTGGCGCAAAAAGGCTATACCAGCTCGGAGCAGGGGATCGAGGCCAAGCGCGGCTGGGCCAATGTTCTGAGCACCAGCCGCAACTATGATGAGATCACGGAAAATCTCGGCAAAAGCTACGAAATTTCCGTCAATAGCTACAAGCCGTTCGCCTGCGGCATCGTCATTCACCCGACCATCGACGGCTGCATCCAGTTGCGCAATGCCGAACATCTCGATCCCACCTTGATCCGCTCGGTCGATCTGCGCGTTCATCACCTCGTGCTCGAGCTCACCGGCAAGACCGCGCCGAAAACCGGCCTCGAGGGCAAATTCAGCGTGTATCACGCTGCGGCGATGGCGTTCATCGACGGCACAGGCGGCGAGAAACAATTTTCCAACGAGGCGGTCGTGAATCCGAATGTCATCGCGCTGCGCGAGCGCATCAAGGCGACGGTCGACCCCGCAATCGCCCCGGATGAAGTGCGTATCACAGTGACCTTGATGGACGGAACCGTGATCGAACACCACGTGCCGCACGCCATCGGCAGCATCGCGCGGCCGATGACCGATGCCGACCTGGAGAGGAAATTCCAAGACCTCGCAGACGATATCCTCGGTCCGCAGCGCGTCAAGGAACTCCTCGCCCAGTGCTGGGACCTGGAACGGTTCAACGATGTCGGAAAGCTTTCCGCGGCCGCTCGGCTGTAGCCATACCGGAAAAACAATCGACAGGAGAACATCCGTATAATCAGTCCCATACGCCGGAAGACGGCGTTCTTGGTGTGCGGCGCACACCAAAACACTGCCTGACTACGCCGGAGCCCGACGCGGCTTGGTAATTCTGAAGGCACTGCGCAATCCGCCTTGATGTCGAAGACTTAAATAAAAAAATTGGGGAACGCATGAAAATCCATAAAGTACAAAGTCCCGACCAGGACTACACTGTTTTCGCGCGCATCGATCGCCTGCCCGCTTCTTCGCGCTATCTGATGGGCTTGATCGCACGGATTGCGGCAGGCGGATGGTTTGAGTTTTTTGAATTGTTCATGCCGGGCTTCATCTCGCTCGGCCTGGTGCGCGCGGGCATTTTTACACTCACAAATAAAGGCTTGCTGGACACGCACAGTTTCGCGAGCTTCCTCGCGTCATTTTTCCTGGGCATGTTCCTGAGCACCTGCCTGTTCGGCTTCATCTCCGACAGCTTCGGCCGCCGTTCGATCTTCATCTGGTCCATGGTGGTGTATTCGGCCGCGCAATTCATGGTGGGGGTACTCAGTAACCCGGCCTTGATCGACCTGGCGCGGCTCATTGCGGGCTTTGCGGTCGGCATGCAGCTCATCAATAACGACAGCTATATTTCCGAACTGACCCCGCGCGCCTCGCGCGGGCGCTATATGACAACATCTTTCATTTTTGTACTCTCGGCGATTCCCGGTGCGGCCCTGCTCGCCGCCCTGCTGGTGCCGCACGATCCGTTTGGAATCGCCGGCTGGCGTTATGTCGTTCTCTTCGGCTCTGCCAGCGGCCTGATCATCTGGTTCTTACAGCGCGGCCTTCCGGAATCGCCGCGTTGGCTGGAAGCGCATGGCCGTCTCGCCGAGGCCGACGCGGTCGTCACCGAAATTGAAAACCATGTCGTGCGCGAACGCGGTGCGCCCCTTCCCCCTCCGGATCGCAAAAATGCGCCGGAAGCGGTGCATGACTCCGCACGATGGCAGGAAATGTTCGGCGCCTTCTACCTTCCCCGCACGCTCATCATCTCGGTCTTCCAGTTCGCCCAGACTATCGCCGTGTTCGGCTTCACCGCCTTCGTTCCAGTTCTGTTGATGAAGCACGGCATCAGCGTCGTGCATTCTCTCAACTACACTTTGATGATCGTCCTTCTTGCCCCCGTGGGGGCGACTTGCGGCGCCTATTTCTCGGAACGGATCGAACGCAAATGGCAGCTGGTTTTCACCGCCTGCCTGATCAGCGGTGCCGGCGCGGTCTTTGCACTCGGCACCAGCGTGCCGGTCATCGTCTGCGCCGGCGGCCTGATCGCGCTGGGAAACAATTGGATGATCAGCGTTTTTCATCCCTACGCCGCGGAATTGTTCCCAACCCGTATCCGGGCACGCGCCCTGGGCTTCACTTTCTCGTGGAGCCGCGTCAGTTCGATTTTTGTCGGCTACTGGGTCGGCGACCTTTTGGCGGCCTATGGCGCGAAAGCCGTGTTCATCATGATTGGTGCCGCAATGCTCTCGATTATCGTCGGCATCGGCGTCTTTGGCCCGAAGACCAACGGGCAAGCCCTCGAAACTCTCTCACCTTAAGGAACGTGAAATTGCAGAACGACACGCTGAAAATCGGCATTCTTGAAGGCGATGACATCGGCCACGAGGTAGTGCCGGAGACCATCAAGGTGATGCGCCGGGCCGCCGAAATCACCGGCCTGTCGGTCGCCTGGGAGCCGGTGCCGATCGGCAAACGGGCGCTCGATACGCTCGGCTTCACCTTGCCTCCCGACACGCTGGAGCGGCTCGAAGCCCTCGACGGATGGGTGCTCGGCCCGATCGGCCACCAAGCTTACCCGAAGGTCAAGGAGACGGTGAACCCGCACCCGATTCTGCGCAAGCATTTCGATTTGTTCGCCAATATTCGCCCGGTGCGCTCTTACCCCGGCATCCCGTCGGTGCATCAGAATGTCGACCTCGTGATCGTGCGCGAGAATAACGAAGGCTTTCAACCCGACCGCAACGTCGTCGCCGGCTCCGGCGAGTTCCGGCCAACCAATGACGTGACGATTTCGGTGCGTGTGATCACGCGCAATGGCTCCTCGAAGGTTGCGCGCGAGGCGTTCGAGCTGGCGCGCTCTCGCAAAAAGCAACTGACCGTGGTGCATAAAGACACCGTTTTCAAGCTCGGCTGCGGCATGTTCGTCGAAGAATGCAAGCGTATTGCCCAGGAATATCCCGATGTGCAGATGCAGGAGGCCATCGTCGACACGTTTGCGATGCGCCTGGTGATGACGCCGCAGAAATACGACGTCGTGGTCACCACCAACATGTTCGGCGACATCCTCACCGACGAAGCCGCCGGCCTGGTCGGCGGCCTCGGCCTGGCCCCCGGCCTGTGCGCCGGCCCGCGCCACGCGATGGCGCAGGCCACGCACGGCTCGGCCCCCGACATCGCCGGCAAGAACATCGCCAACCCCTACGCGATGATCATGTCCGGCCAGATGCTGCTCGACTGGCTCGGCCGCAAGCACAATTCAGCACAAGCATTGCAGGCCGCCGCGCTGATCGAAAATTCGGTCGACACCGTGATGCAAGAGAGGAAATTCCTCACCGGCGATCTCGGCGGCACCGCGAAGACCTCGGAAATGGGCGATGCGATCGTCCTGGCGATGGGATAAAGAGAGCGGACGGAGCCGTCGGACGTCATGCTCGACGGCTTCTGGCCCTGCGTAACCTTGGCTAGTCATCCGAGCGTCATACGGATTGTGATGGACTCGAATCAACCAATGTATTAGCGTCGCCACGTGCCGGTAATGTTCATTTCATTAGGTGCAAGCCTATTTTGAACAAAAGTTTGCGCAGGCCTCAAAGGGAATTCCTGGGCGTAACGAGGGGAGCATGACAATGCGAACTCCGCTGAACATGACACGCCGTATCGCAATCGAAACCGGACTTGGCGCTGCCTTGTCGGCGCTCTATTTACCGGCATTGCGCGCCGACGAACTGCCCTATCACGGTAAAGAAGGGAATGCTTTTATGTCTCACCATCTCGACACGCCCCTCGCAGCTCAGAATGGCCAGCTCTTTATCGACGACCTGTATGTCTTCTCGGGCAGCGGCAGCACAGTGTTCATCATGGACGTCAACTCGAACATTACCGGAGTGCACGTCAAGCCCGGTTTCCATCATGAGGCGCGCTATGAGTTCAACATGCATCCCGGGGGCGCGGCTTCCGAAGCCCTGACATACCGGGTGTCCTTCGATGAACCGGGCGCAGACGGGCGGCAGGCAATGAAATTACACGTTCTCACCGGGCAGGATGCCCGCGAGGATTCCGCAACCGGCGAACTCGTGCTGAGCGGCCAGACAGGCGAGCCGGCAAGCGCGAGCGGCGTCCGTTTATGGGCGGGGCGCATCACCGACCCATTCTACATCGATCTGTCGCTGCTCGCGAGAATCAACGGACCGGTCAATAGCGGCACGGCAATCGACCTGTCGTCTTGGAACCCGGAGAGCGCGAAGAACAGCTTTGCCGGCACGATGGTCGAATCGATCGTGCTGGAAGTCTCTCACCAGCACCCCCAACTCAAACCCGGCGCCCGTATTGGAGTCTGGTGCGCCACCAAACTCGCGACCGATGCGGGCGGGTGGCGTCAAATCAACCGCGGCGGGCATCCCATGATGTGGCCGATCTTCTGGCCGGATGACACGTATTTTACGAATCCCGCTAACAAAAGCAGCCCGTTCGAGGACTTTGAGGCGGAGCGCGAACACATCGCGGAGCATATTGCCGCCGTTGTCGCGGCCAGCGGTACCTCGGGCGACCCGCATGCCTACGCCCAGACCGTGGTCCAGGAGTTGTTCCCCGATGTCTTGCACTACACCGTGGGGACGCCCGCGATATACGGCTTCGCCACCCGCAACGGCCGGCCGCTGGCGGACAACGCACCCGAAGCCATGATGTCTCTCGTCGCCGGCACGGCTGTACCCTCCGGGCTGAAGCCGTCCGTCGCCAAGGCCCAGAGAACCGACTCGTTCCCCTATGTGGTTCCCGCGTAACCAGTTGCAGAGTGCGGCCCTGGCGAACGCATTCCCGCCGCACTAACCAAGTGGTCTGCATCGGTCGGGAGCAGAATTTCAAACCAATCCACGACCGAAAATCTTGCTCCTTGGAGCCCGTGACATCGCAATGCCACGGGCCCAAAAATTAAAAAATTTTTGCGCCGCTTTTTTAAAACTCGGCCGCTTGCTGAACCCTTACTGCGCACAAGCCTCCAGCTCGGCGTCGGTGATGCCCAAGCTCACCGCCGCGTCACGGATTTGTGTCCAGCTCCTCTCATCCACCGGAATCCCCTGCGCCCGGCGCTCTGCCGCCACCCGGCGCTCCGGCTCGCCGGGCAGCAGGATTTCCGCGAACCCGGGAGCGACGCGCGCGGAGCGGATATGCTCGAGCGTGGATTGCACCGCGCCTTGCAGCGTCGCCCCGCCGAGCGGGGACAAATCCACCAGAACCGCGAACATGCTGTTGACGATGCCGCCGCGGCACGGCTCACCGGCGCGCTGCCCGCCGCCGATGGCGCCGGCCATGATCTCGCACATCACCGCCAGGCCCGAGCCCTTGTGCGCGCCGAACGTGGTGAGCGCGCCGATCTGCTCATCGATGAAGGGCGTCGGGTCTTGGGTTGGCCGGCCACCGGCGTCCAGCAGGCAGCCGGCCGGCACATCCAGCCCTTTATTGCGGGCGATGCGCGCTTTGCCGGCGGCGATGGTGGTGGTGGCCATGTCCAGCAGCAGCGGCCCTTCGCGCCCGGGCACGGCGGTCACGAACGGGTTGGTGCCGAGCCGGCCCTCCGCGCTGCCATAAGGTGCGGAGATGTCGCGATGGTCGGTGACATTCGCATAGCCGATAAAGCCCATGCCCGCCGCTGCCGCCTGCTCGCCATAGGTGCCGACGCGTCCGATATGCGCGCTGTTGCGCAAGGCCAGCACACAGGCGCCCAGGGTCTTCGCGCGCAGGATCGCCTGGTCGACGGCCTGCGCCGCCATGCATTGGCCGAACCCAAGCCCCGCCTCGAGCACCAGCAGCGCGCCGAAATCCAGCATCGTTTGCAGGGTCTGGTTCGGCACCAGCAAGCCCTTGCGCAGCAACTGCACATAGGCGGGCAGCATGCCGACGCCGTGGCTGTCGTGCCCGGCGAGATTGGCGCGCAGCAGATGGTCGGCGACCAGCGCGGTTTCCGCCTCATCGCTGCCCATGCGGCGGACGATGAGCGCGGTGACGGCACGCAGATGTTGTTCCTGGAAAAGCGGCATGGCGGATGTTCCCCAAACGATTTTGTATTTTTGTGTCGCGAATTTGCGGAAGCCTGATGCCAATTTGCCGGCGAAAGCGCCGCCTGTCCATTGCGCCTGCCGGCCGAAGACGGCCATAACCGGCGGGAGTTTGGCTGGAATCGACGGAACTCTCGCGTTGTGGCCGATGCCGCGCAAATTTATGTTGCAGGAGGTCAAATCACCGCAACGGAGACGAAAAATGTATCAGCTCCATTATTTTCCCAGCAACGCCAACGCCGCGCCGCAAATGGTGTTGGAAGAGATCGGCCAAGCCTACGAACTTGTGCTGGTCGAGCGCGGCGTGAACGCGCAGAAATCGCCGGAATATCTGAAGATCAATCCGAACGGCCGCATCCCGACGCTGGTCGACGATGGATTGGCGTTGTTCGAAGCGGCGGCGATCGTTCTGCATCTGCTCGACCGCCATCCCGAGGCCGGCCTCGCGCCGAAAATCGGCACGCCGGAACGGGCAAAATTCTATCAGTGGCTCACGTTCCTGACGAACTCACTGCAGGAAGAGCTGATGATCTGGCAGTACCCGGATCGCCTCACCGGCACCGATGCCGCCGCCACTGCGGTGGTGAAGCAAGGCGCCGAGGCCCGCGCCGCCGCCTATCTCGACGTCATCGAAAATCATCTCGCCGCGAATGGCCCGTTCTTCCTCGGCAACCGGCTGAGTGCCGCGGACTTCTATCTGGTCATGCTCGCCCGCTGGGCCCGCCCGATGACCAACCCGCCCCGGTCTCGCCCCAACATCGCCAAGCTGCTCGACCGGGTCACGGCCCTGCCGTCTGTCCGCCGCGCCTATGAGCGCCAGGGCGTCACCGAAGAGATCTGCTGAATTCACCGCATTTCCAACCCGCCGCGAATCGGCGCGTGAAAGGATCCGCTATGACTACCGAGACAATCAGCCGCAATATGCCGGAACGGATGGACCTGCCCTTCGTGGGCTTGGCGACCTTCGCCGGCCAGCCCGCCTGCACCGACTGGGACAAGCTCGACGGTGCCGACGTGGCCATTCTCGGCGTGCCGATCGACACGGCCTCGAGCTACCGTGTCGGCACGCGCTTCGGCCCCCGTGCCATTCGCGAAATGTCGATGTTCCACAGCTTCGGCCCGGAAGGCGTGTTCGATTTCGAGGATGAGGTCACCTATCTCACCGCCGAAGAGGTGAAGATCGTCGATGCCGGTGATTCCGATGTCATCTACGCCGATACCAAACGCAGCCTGGCTAACGCGGAATTGGCAGTCCGCGCTTTGCTCGATGCCAAGACGATGCCCTACATTCTCGGCGGCGACCATGCCATCACCATGGCGACGATCGCGGCCTATTCCAACGAAAAGCCGATCCACATCGTCCATCTCGACGCGCATTTCGACTTCATCGATGCCCGCAACGGCATCAGCTGGGGCCATGGCAGCCCGATGCGGCGCGCGTCGGAAATGGCCCATGTCAAAGGCATCACCACGCTCGGGCCCCACAACATGGCGTCCGTGAGCAAAAAAGACTACGAGGCGGCGAAGGCCTATGGCACGCATGTCGTCCCGTTGCGTAAACTCCGCACCATCGGCGCGGCGGCGTCCCTCGCGCATATCCCGGATGGCGAGCGTGTGTATGTCTCGATCGACATCGACAGTTTCGACCCGTCGATCGCGCCCGGCACGGCGACCATCAGCCATGGCGGCTTCACCTATTACGAGGCCAAGGACATCCTGCGCGAGGTGGCCAGGCGCTTCAATGTTGTCGGCGTCGACTTCGTCGAAGTGTCGCCGCCTTACGATCCGTCCGGCGTCACCTCGCTGCTCGCGGCGCGCACCAGCCTGGATTTTATCGGATCGATCTTCCACGAGCGTGCCAAACGGGCTTGATCCGCGCCGGCGAAAGCGCCAAGCGTAGCGGCGACCATGAACGAATTCCGGCCGCAGCCCGTGGCGATCATCGTTCCGGAGAACGCGCAGTCGCTCGACGTCTCCGGACCGCTTGACGCTTTCCTTGAAGCCAACCGCCAGGGGGCCGGACGCTGCCATTACGCCGTCCGCCTCCTGGCGGCCGGCCGCGACCGGGTGGTGAAGGCCGGCTTCATGTCCATCCTGGCCGAAAGCTCGATTTACGAAGACGCGAGCGCGATCGACACGCTCCTGGTCGCCGGCACGCCCTTCTACGCCCAGGCTTATGCCAATACCGACCTACAGGCCTGGCTACGGGACCGCGCGCCGCGGGCGCGGCGCTACGGCTCGGTGTGCACCGGGGCATTCTTCCTCGGTGCGGCAGGGTTGCTCGATGGGCTGAGCGCGACCACCCATTGGCAGCACGCCGCCGAACTGGCCGAACGCTTCCCCGCCGCCCGGATCGAGCCGGACCGAATCTATGTACAAGACGGCGCACTCTGGACATCGGCCGGCGTCACCGCGGGGATCGACCTCGCGCTCAAGCTGATCGAAAACGACCATGGCCGCGAGCTGGCCCTCGCCGTCGCCCGCCGCCTCGTGGTCTTCCTCAAGCGCCCCGGAGGCCAGTCGCAGTTCAGCGCCCACCTCGCCGCGCAAATCGCGACGGAAGGGCGCATCCAGTCCGTTCAGCACTGGATCCTCGACCATCTTTCCCTCGACCTCACCATGGCGGCGCTCGCCAACCAGGCGGGGATGAGCGTACGCAATTTCACGCGCGTTTTTCTCCAGGAAGCCGGACTCACGCCCGGCGATTTCGTGGAAATGGCGCGCGTCGATTCCGCGCGGCGCCTGCTCGAAGACACCGACATACCCCTGCAACGCGTCGCGTCGCGCTGCGGCTTCGCCAACCCCGACACGATGCGAAAAGCCTTTCTGCGCCGGATCGGCACGGGGCCGAGTGAATACCGCGAACGGTTCAGGCGGTAAGAAAGGAAGCTCTACTTTTTGTGAACAAAAAGTAGCAAAAAAAACTTTGTTATGGCGGGTCATGGGCGTTGTCGGCGACACAGCCTCAGGCCCAGCATAATAAAAATTTTTGCGCCGCTTTTTTTGAAAAGCGACTACTTTCTTTCGTCACGAGGGGCCGCCATGCCCGACAGCAGACTCGCCGAGGCCATTTTCGCCGTCCATCTCGCAATCATTGCCTTCAATGTCGCCGGGCTGGTCGTAATTCCCGTCGGCGCCTGGCTTGGCTGGTCGATTGTGCGCATGGCCTGGCTGCGGCTGCTGCATTTGGGCATGCTGCTTATCGTGACCGTGCAGGCGCTTGCCGGCCGGGCTTGTGTTCTCACGATCTGGCAGAACGATCTCACCGGGCTTCGGCAACCGGCCCAGCCTATGATCATGCGTTGGATTGAACGGCTGGTTTATTGGAATTTGCCGCCATGGGGTTTTGCCGTGATGTATAGCGGTGTGTTTTTATATGTTCTGGCACTGACGGTGTTCGTGCCGTTTTGGACAAGCAAAAGAAAGTAGCCGCTTTTTGAAAAAAGCAGCGCAAAAACTTTTGGTTACGATGGGCCATGGGCGTTGTCACCGACACAGCCCATGGCCCAGCATAACAAAGTTTTTTTGCTACTTTTTGTTCACAAAAAGTAGCGCTTCCTTTCTTTTACTTCCCCTACCTCGGCAGCGCCTCCGCGATTGCCCGCGTGAGATCCTCGGTGCGGGCCTTGCCGCCGAGATCGGGCGTGCGCGGCGCTTCCGGCCGCGCCAGAACCGTCTCGATCGCGCGCATCATTGCCGCGGCGGCTTCCGTTTCACCGAGATGATCCAGCATCATCGAAGCCGACCAGATGGTGCCGATCGGGTTGGCGATTCCCTGCCCGGCAATGTCCGGCGCGGAGCCGTGCACAGGTTCGAACATAGAGGGGAATTTGCGCTCGGGGTTGAGATTGGCCGAAGGCGCCACCGCGATCGTGCCCGTCACGCCGGGCCCGAGATCGGAGAGAATATCACCGAACAAATTCGAGCCGACCACGACATCGAACCGCTCCGGCGACATCACGAAGCGCGCGGCGAGAATGTCGATATGATACTGGTCGGTTCTGATTCCGGGATACTCGGCGCCGATCGCCGCGAAACGCTCGTCCCAGAAAGGCATCGAATGGAAGATGCCGTTGGATTTCGTCGCTGAGGTCACATGCTGGCGGTCAAGCTTGCGGGCGAGGTCGAAGGCGTAACGGAGAATGCGGTCGGTGCCATAGCGGGTGAACAGCGCCACCTGTTCCACCATCTCCCGTTCGGTACCGGCGAACGCGCGGCCGCCGAGCTGGGAATATTCGCCCTCGGTATTCTCGCGTACCACCCAGAAATCGATGTCGCCGGGTTTCTTGCCCGCAAGCGGGCACGGCACGCCGGGCAACAGCCGCACCGGCCGCAGATTCACATATTGGTCGAACTCGCGGCGAATCGGGATCAGCAGCCCCCAGAGTGAAACGTGATCCGGCACCCCCGGAAAGCCCACAGCGCCGAGCAGGATGGCATCATGCTCGGCCAGCCGCGCAATGCCGTCTTCCGGCATCATCCGCCCCGTCTGCTGATAGGTTTCGCAGGACCAGTCGAAATGCCGGTAGGACAGCGCGAAACCGAACTGCGCCGCGACACGGTCGAGAACATGGATCGCCGCCGGGACAACTTCCTTGCCAATGCCGTCTCCGGCAATGACCGCAATGTTATGTTTCTTCATGTCTGACTGGTTAGCACGCCCTCTCGACGCCGTCAGCAGTCTCGGACGACATATGGCAAAAAAGTGTTGACAGTTTATCGGGGCGCTCGCAACCTGGCATCATGGTCCCCAAGCAAGCCGAACGCGTCCCCCGCACCGCCTCCATCGTCCCGCTGGTTCGCCTCGAGATCGAGCGCTTGATCGGCTGCGGCGAACTGGCGGGCGGCGCGCGCATCAATGAGAGCGCGCTGGCGTTGCGGCTGGGCATCAGCCGGGGGCCGATCCGCGAGGCGTGCCGCGAGCTTGCCAACACCGGCTTGCTGCAAGCCGAGCTTAATCGCGGCTTCTTCGTGCACGAGGTCAGCACCAAGAAGGCCCTCGATATTTACGATCTGCGCGCCACGCTGTTCGGCATGGCGGCAAAACTTGCCGCCCGCGTCATCGCGTCCCATCAGCTCGATGAACTCACAGCGCAGGTCGAGGCCATGGCGCGCGCGATCGCGACGCATGATCTCGCCACCTATTACCCACTGAACGTGGAATTTCACCAACGCCTCGTCGAGGCGGCCGACAATTACAAGCTCACCCAGCTTTGGCCCCTGCTGGAAGCGGAGCTGCACCTGTTTCGTCGGCGCGGCCTCGTGCAAGGCGGCTCAATGGAAAGCTCGAACGCGGAGCATTTGGCCCTTCTGGCGGCGCTGCGCGCCGGCGACGACGCGCTGGCCGAGCGCCTCGCTGAGCGCCACATCCTGGCCGGCAAAGGACGATTCCTGCGCAGCCTGGATTAGGAGACCCCGGACGCCGCGCCACCCAACAACGCCCAAAACAAACTGTCGACAGTTACCACAGCGAAATACAAAAACAACAAAAACGGAAGGAAACAGCATGGCACCCGACGGTTCCGGACCGCCAAATCGGCGACGCGCCTTCGTCAGTCACGTTATCCTGGCGCTGCTCTGTGTTCTCTATCTGCTGCTCTATATGGATCGGGTAAACCTCTCGGTGGCGGCGGGCGCTATCAAATCCCAGTTCCATCTCACGGCGACGCAGCTTGGCATCGCCTTTTCGGCCTTTGGCTATGGTTATGTGCTGCTGCAAATCCTCGGCGGCTCGATCGGCGACCGAATTGGCGCCCGACGCACGCTCGGCGGCTTTCTGCTGCTCTGGGGCGGCACCGCCGTCGCCATCGGTTTCGTCAACAGTTTGGCCACGCTGATCGGCGCCCGCATCGTGCTCGGTATGGCGGAAGGCACTGCGCTGCCCACCGCGACGCGCGCGCTTGCATCGTGGTTGCCCGTGTCGCGGCGCGGCTTTGCGCAAGGCCTGATGCAAGGCTGCGCCCGGCTCGGCACGGCGATCGGCGCCCCCATCATCGCCGCCATCATCACGTGGAGCGGCACCTGGCGCAGCGCCTTCTGGCTGCTCGGTGCCCTTGGGCTGGTTTGGGTCGCTGTCTGGATCTGGTTCTACCGGGATCACGCGGCGGCGCATCCTTCCCTCAAGCGAGACGCAATGGCCTCAGATATGGCGGTGCCAAAAGCCTCCTCTCAGCCGCCGCCATGGGGATCGCTGATCCGGCGCATGGCCCCCACCATCGGCGTGTGGTTTTGCCAGGGCTGGACATTCTGGATGTTTCTGAGCTGGATTCCCATCTTCCTGCTCACGCAATACAAAATCGACCTGAAAAGCTCGGCCCTGTTCACCGCGGGCGTGTTTTTGGCGGGCGTCGCCGGCGATCTGTTAGGTGGCCTGCTCACCGACTGGATTTGGCGCCGCACCGGCAATGTGACGCGCGCCCGACAATCCATCGTTGTCACGGCCTTCCTGGGAACCGCTTTGTTCGTCGCGCCGATCATCTTCGTGCGGCACGATGTCACGCTCATCGCACTCTGCCTCAGCGGCGCGCTGTTCTGCCTCGAGCTGGCGACCGGACCGATGTGGGCCGTACCGATGGATATCGCGCCGGATCATGCCGGGACCGCCGCGGGGCTGATGAACACCGGCTCCGCGGCTGCGAGCATCCTCACGCCGATGGTTTTCGGCATCATCGTCGACGCCACGGGAAACTGGAACGCACCGTTCATCGGCTCGTTCGTTTTCCTCCTGCTCGGCGCACTCCTCTCCACCCAGATCAGGCCGGAACGCCAGATCCGGGCCGCAACAGAGAACCTGTCCTCTGAACTTCCCGCTTCCGGTCATGCGGATTGGACAACCGGATCCACAACGATCAGCTCAAGGAGATCATCATGAACGACCAGACGCCCGTCCCTTTTCCGGACGCAAAAAATCTCACGCGCGAGGTGGCGGAATTCATCCTCCGCACGAACATCAACGACCTTCCGGCAGAGGTCGTCGAGGCGGGCAAGAAGTCGATCCTGGATGGCATCGGCCTCGCGCTCGCGGGCTCGGTGGCCAAGACCGGCGAGTTCGTGCGGGCCCATTTGCACACGCTGGGGCTTGCCAACGGGCCGGCGACGGTGATCGGCACCGCATTGCGCGCCCCCGCACGCTTTGCCGCTTTCGCGAACGGCGTGGGCATCCACGCCGACGATTATGATGACACCCAGCTCGCGGTCGCCAAAGACCGCGTGTATGGCCTGCTCACGCACCCGACCGCGCCCGCGCTGCCCGCAGCCCTCGCGACGGCCGAGGCGGAACACCGTTCAGGCGCCGAGACGATGCTCGCCTACCATCTCGGCGTCGAGGTGGAATGCAAGATCGCCGAGGCCATCGCGCCGCGCCACTACCAGGAAGGCTTCCACGCAACCGGCACCTGCGGGACGTTCGCCGCCGCCGCCGCCGCCGCGAAGCTGCGCGGCTTCGACCTCGACCAAACGCTCCGCGCGCTCTCCATCGCCGGCAGCCAGTCGGCCGGGCTGCGCGAGAATTTCGGCACCATGACAAAGCCCTTCCATGCCGGCCGCGCCTCGGAAAATGGGGTGGTCGCCGCCGATTTCGCGGCACTCGGCTGGACCGCGACGGACAAGATTCTCGAGGCGCCGCGCGGCTTTTTCCGCGCCGCCGGCGGCGGCTTCGACGCGAAGGCCATCATCGGGCGCCTCGGCGCCCCCTGGACCTTCGCCTTCCCCGGCGTGTCCATCAAACCGCACCCTTCGGGCTCGCTCACCCATCCCGGCATGACCGAGATGCTGACGCTGATTCGCCAGCATGGCATCAAGGCCGAAATGGTCGAGCGCGTTGATGTCGGTACCAACCACAATATGCCGAACGCGCTGATCCATCATCGCCCTCAGGACGAGCTGCAGGCTAAATTCAGCATGGAATTCTGCATGGCGATCCTGCTGCTCGAAGGCAAAGCGGGCCTGCCGCAATTCACCGACGAAACCGTCCACCGCGCCGACGTGAAAGCGATGATCGAGCGCGTGAATTTCCACGTTCACCCTGAGGCCGAGGCCGCCGGATACGATAAAATGACGACGATCATCGACATCCATCTGAAGGATGGCCGCACCATTTCCGGCCGCGCCGATTTCGGCAAAGGAAGTCCCGCAAACCCGATGAACTATGACGAAGTCAGCGAAAAATTCTACGGCTGCACCGAAGCCGCACGCTGGCCTGAAGCGAAGGCAAAAGCCATCGTGGCCGCGGTACGCCGCATCGAGTCCCTGCCCGACATCAATGAGCTGACCAAACTCTGCGCAAGCTAAAACGAGAATGAGCTAAGGAAGCGCTACTTTTTGTGAACAAAAAGCAGCAAAAAAACTTTATTACTTTGGGCCGTTCTGGTTTCGCTGCCCCCGGCCCAGCGCAACCAAAAGTTTTTGCGCCGCTTTTTTCAAAAAGCGGCCGCTTTCTTTATGCATCTTCCCTACGAACTCCGCGACAACAGTACAGCTCATCACGCCCGTTTGAAGAGCGCGCCGCGAACGGCCCGGAATAAACACCCGGCGCCTTCGGTACTGCCTGCATCCGAGCCGCTTCATGGTGGAGCGGAGGATATTCAGGAAACCTGTGATGAACAAATTCCTCGTCGTAACGGCATGCGCCGTCGGCCTGTGCAGCCCTGCTTGGGCCGCCACAATTGTCCACGCGCCGGCAAATACCGCCGGCACGGTTTATTCCCACGATACCGCCGACGACCTTCCCTATCAGGTCAACCAGTTGCGCTCCCAGGTGAAAGCGCTACAAGGCCAGGTCAGCGCCCTCCAGGACGGCATGATGCAATCGAACGACGCTTCTGACGCACCGATCTGGCCGGTCGGAACCGGCGGCTGAGGGGCAGGCGATCAGCACCGCAGGACATGACGAAAATATCACGCGCCCCATGGGAATAAACCGGCGGTGCCGCAGTCTTGTGACGGTCAATGCAAGGAGCGCCCAAAATGAATGATCGTCACAATGATGGTGCCGGGCCCGAAAATCCATCCCGCCGCGTCGCGCTGGCCTGCGCGGGGTGGATGGGCACCGGCATGGTATGGACCATGGTCGCCGGCGTGCCGCGGACTCTTGGCGTTATCGGCAATGCCGCGGCCGCCACGGCCGATGAGTTCAGTTTCGTGCAAATGAGCGACAATCATATCGGCTTCAAGGCCGGCCCTTATCAAGACGTCGCCGGCACTTTGCATGAAGCCGTCGGCAAGGTGCAGGCGCTGCCGAAAAAACCCGCCTTCATGCTGCACACGGGGGACATCAGCCATCTCAGCAAAGCGGAGGAATTCGATACCGCCGATCAGATCAACGCCACCGCGGGGTTGCCGATTCATTACGTTCCGGGTGAACATGACATGCTCGATCCCGGCAAAACCCTGTATTTGTCACGTTACGGAAAAGGTACAAAAGGCGACGGCTGGTACAGTTTCAACGATCACGGCGTGCATTTCATCGGCCTGTCCAATGTTCGCCACAGCGCCCCGGATGGCCAATGGCTGCTGGGCGCCGAGCAGACCGCCTGGCTGGCCGACGATTTGCGTTCCGTCAGCCCTTCGACGCCGATCGTGATTTTCGCGCACATCCCGCTATGGACCATCTATGCCCAATGGGGGTGGGGCACGGGGGATTCCGCCGCTGCCCTGGCATTGTTGCGCCCTTACGGGTCTGTGACGCTGCTCAACGGACATATCCACCAGATCGTGCAAAAGGTGGAAGGCAATATCAAATTCCATACGGCGCGTTCCACCGCCTTCCCCCAGCCGGCCGCCGGTACGGCGCCGCACGAAGGGCCAATTATGACCATTTCAACCGGCGAAATCGGCGACTATCTCGGCATCACCCATGCCAGCATGACCCACAGTTACGGCACGCTCGCCGTCACCGATACAACATTATCCTGAGGAGGAACCTCATGAATTTGTCACACAGCGTCATGGCCGCAACCGTGGCGGCGGTGCTGGCCGCCGCCCCCGCCTTGGCCGCCACGGAGACCGTGACCATCGACAATTACACCTTCACGCCGGCAACCCTGAACGTCCATGAAGGCGATACCGTGATCTGGACCAACCATGACAGCATTCCGCACACGGCGACGGCATTGGATGGAAAGAGCTTCGACAGTGGCGCGATCGACCCCGGCGCAAGCTGGAAATTCGTGTTTACCAAAAGCGGACATTTCAACTATCGTTGCGCGATCCATCCAGATATGCGCGGCACGATCAACGTCCAGTAATGTCTCACGCATCCTTACCGGGGGCTTTTTGGCGGCGACAGGTGAAGATCATACCAGACGGTTCCAGGCTTTGCTCCTACCGGAGCTCGGCTATCTTCGGCGCGTGGGCCTGGCCCTTACGGGGAGCCGGGCAGAGGCCGACGAGCTGGTGCAGGAAACCGTGCTGCGCGCGCTACGTTATTTCGGCGGCTACAAAGGCGACGGCTTCAAACCATGGATGGCGGCCATCATGCGGAATGCGTACCGAGACCGGCGCCGGCCCATGGCCTGTGCGGTCGCCGCAGACGATCAACAGATTCAGGGCATCGCGGATTCCGCGCCGGACCCGGAACAGCAAGCCCTCGCCAAAGACAACTCCACCCGGCTGCGCGGCCTGATCGCGGCGCTGCCGGACGCGTTACGCGAGATTCTGGTGCTGCGGGAGTTCGCCGGGCTTTCCTACGCGCAGATCTCTGTTGCCCTAGGCATCCCCGTGGGCACCGTCATGTCCAGGCTTTCCCGCGCACGGGATGATCTCCGCATCGCCTGGTTGGCCGACGACGATAAGGCAGCTTCATGAATCACGAATCTTATTCCGAACAGTTGAATGCGATGTTGGATGGGGAATTGCGCGCCGCGGACATCGCCCCGCTGGCACGGCACATCACGGCCTGCCCCGATTGCACCAGGCAGTTGGCCGAACTGACCGCTTTGCGTGCCGCTCTGCATCAGGAGTACACGGCAGACGAGGCCCCCCCGGAGTTTTATGCGAAAATTGCCCTGCTGCTGGACCGCGATCGGCAACATGCCGATGCGCCCAAAATCATCCCGCTGCAGCCACGGCCCGTTCGCCGCCGCATCGCCTGGTTTGCCGCCGGCACGGCGATCGCGGCCATGCTCGCGATCGCGCTGTTGCCGCACCGGGACGTGACACCGGATTTGATGAGCGTTCGGGACGCCGCGTTGCGCGGCGGCATTTCGGCGCCTGTCGCCCTCAGCACGCCCGGCCCGGTCATTCCCGGGTTTCAATTGACGGCGGCGCGGTCCGATATCGTCGCGGGCCATCCCAGCCGGGTATTGGCCTACGCCAAAGGCCGCCAGACTATCGTTTTATGCATCTGGTCCGCCAACGGCGAGGCGGCCCACGGCGTTCGTCATGCCGTTTATAAAGGAATGGCCATCCGTTATTGGAATGACGGCCGGCAGGAATATTGGGCCGCAACGACGGGATCGAACGATCTGCTGGAAGAGTTCGTAACGTCTGCCAGGAATATTTAAGCGGAAAGAGAAAGCGCTACTTTTTGTGAACAAAAAGTAGCAAAAAAACTTTTTTATGCTGGGCCATGGGCGTTGGCACTGACACAGCCTGAGGCCCAGCATAACAAAAGTTTTTGCGCCGCTTTTTTCAAAAAGCGGCTACTTTCTTTTAAGAAACCCGCGACAAATGTGCCGCCGCGGCCTGCAGTTCGAGCAGTGCGGTTTGGGTAAGCCACTCCAGGCTGCGATGCGTGGCCTGGGTCGCAAGGTTGAGCGCAGCCACAACCTGGCCATCCGCCTTGCGCACCGGCACCGCGATCGAGCGCAGCCCCGGTTCCAGCTCGCCATCTGCAATTGCCCAGCCTTGTTCACGAACCAGGCCAAGTTGCCGCTTCAACTCGGCCGGACTGGTGATCGTCTTCGCCGTCCGCGCCGGGAAGGATGCGGCTGAAAGATAGGTCTCCAGCTCCTCCTCCGACAAAGCCGCCAGCAGCACGCGGCCGATGGAGGTGCAATAGCTCGGCAGCGTGCTGCCGATGAGCAACGGAACGGAGATGATTCGCGATGTTTCGGCGCGGCAGATATACACGATCGTTGCGCAGCCGCTGCGGGCGTCCAGCATGCCCAGCGAACAGGATTCCTTCAGCCGGTCGCGCACGGCGTTGACGATCGGCTGGCCCGCCTTGGCGAGCGGATCGGAATACGAGAACGCCCGGGCCAGCGGCAACAATGCCGGCTGCAAGCGATAGGCCGCGCCGTCACCGGCAACATAACCCAGGCCCTCCAAGGTGAAGAGGCAGCGGGCGACGCTGGAGCGCGGCAGGCCCGTGAGCCTGGCCGCCTGCGTCACCGTCAACGCGGCATGGCCCTCAAAGGCGCACAACACCTCGAGCCCGCGGGAAAGCGACGTCATGAACCGCGGGTCGCCCTCGCCGATCTGTGACGATTTTTCTCTCTTGACTTCCTGCATGACGCGGATCAACACTCCGATTAACGAGTATACTGACCGATTATCGGTTAAAAGGGAAGAGCGTGCAAAAGTTTTTTTCAAGCCCGGCCGAGGCCGTGCAAGATGTGCTTTTCGACGGCATGACCGTGATGTCCGGCGGCTTCGGCCTGGCCGGCAATCCGGAAAGCCTGATCCTCGAACTCCGCCACGCGGGCGTGAAAGACCTCACGGTCATCTCGAACAATTGCGGCGCCGAAGGCTTCGGCCTCTGGACCCTGCTCCGCAACGGGCAGATCCGCAAAATGATCAGCTCTTATGTCGGCGAAAACAAAACCTTCGAGCAGCTCTATTTGGCCGGCAAGCTGGAGCTGGAGCTGAACCCGCAAGGCACGCTGGCCGAGCGGATTCGCGCCGGCGGCGCCGGCATTCCCGCCTTCTACACGCGCACCGGGGTGGGTACGGTCGTCGCCGAAGGCAAGCCGGAAGAAGAATTCGACGGCGTGCGCTATATCCGCGAAACCTGGCTGAAAGCGGATCTCGCGATCATCAAGGCCTGGCGCGCCGATCCCGCCGGCAATCTCATGTTCCGCAAGACCGCGCGCAATTTCAACGCGGACATGGTGACGGCGGCAAAAACCTCCATCGTGGAAGTGGAAGAAATCGTCCCCGCCGGCACGTTCGATCCCGACTGTATCCACACGCCGGGGATTTATGTCGACCGGATCGTGCTGAGCACCGTGAACGAAAAGCGGATCGAGAAACTGACGGTACGCGAGCGCGATACCGGTACCGCCGCAACGGGGAGTGACCGTTAATGCCCTGGACCCGCGACCAGATGGCGGCCCGCGCCGCCCGCGAACTGCAAGACGGATACTACGTGAATCTCGGCATCGGGATTCCCACGCTCGTCGCCAACCATATTCCCGCCGGCATCGATGTCACGCTGCAAAGCGAGAACGGCATGCTCGGCATGGGGCCATTCCCCTATCCTGATGAGGTCGACCCGGACCTCATCAATGCCGGCAAGCAGACGGTGACCGCGTTGCCGACCACCTCTTTCTTCTCCTCCTCGGCCAGCTTCGCGATGATCCGCGGCGGGCATATCGATCTCACCGTGCTCGGCGCGATGGAAGTCGCCGCGAACGGCGACATCGCGAACTGGACCATTCCCGGAAAAATGCTCAAGGGCATGGGCGGCGCCATGGACCTCGTCGCCGGCGTGAAGCGCGTGGTCGTGGTGATGGAGCATACAGCCAAGAACGGCGCGCCGAAAATCCTCGAACATTGCACCTTGCCGCTCACCGGCGCCGGCGTCGTGGACCTTATCGTCACGGATCTTTGCGTGTTTTCCTGCGACAAGGTCAAAGGCGGGCTGACGCTGCTGGAGCTGGCACCCGGTGTGAGCCTGGACGAAGTGCGGCAGCAAACCGCCGCATCGTTCGCGCCTCGCCTGGCTTAAGGGGCAAGACCATGACCGCAGCTTTTATCTGCGACGCCATACGGACCCCGATCGGGCGCCTGGGCGGCGCGCTCTCCACCGTGCGGGCGGATGATCTGGCCGCCTTGCCGATCGTCGCCTTGCTGCACCGCAATCCTCAGCTCGATCCCAGCGCGATCGATGACGTTTATCTCGGCGCCGCCAACCAGGCCGGCGAAGATAATCGCAATGTCGCGCGCATGGCGGCATTGCTCGCCGGCCTGCCCGTGAACGTTCCGGGCGTCACCATCAACCGCCTGTGCGCCAGCGGCGCGGACGCTGTGGGCTCCGCGGCGCGCGCCATCATGGCCGGACAGATCGACCTCGCCATCGCCGGCGGCGCCGAGAGCATGACGCGCGCGCCTTACGTGATGGCGAAATCCGACAAGGCCTTCAGCCGGACCATGCAGATCGAAGACACGGCCATCGGCTGGCGGCTGGTCAACCCGCGCATGCAGGCTCTGTACCGCACGGCGTCAATGCCGGAGACCGGCGAGAACGTGGCCGAGCGCTACAATGTCAGCCGCGAGGAACAGGATATCTTCGCGCTGCAGAGCCAGGCGCGCGCCGCCTCGGCCCAGGCCCAAGGCTATTTCGCGGCGGAGATCGAGCCCGTCACGATCCCCGGCAAAACGCAGACCATCGTGGTGGCGGCAGACGAACATCCGCGCCCGGAGACCACGCTCGCGGCGCTGCAAAGACTGCGCCCGGTGGTGCGGCCGGACGGCACGGTCACTGCCGGCAATGCCTCGGGCATCAATGACGGCGCCGCCGCGATGTTCATCGCGTCCGAATCCGCCGCGAAGCGCCATGGGCTGGTGCCGCGCGCGCGCATTCTCGGCATGGCGGTCGCGGGGGTCGAGCCGGATGTCATGGGCATTGGCCCGGTGCCGGCCAGCCGCAAATTGCTGGCGCGGCTCGGCCTGTCGATCGCGGATTTCGGTCTCATCGAGATCAACGAGGCTTTCGCCGCGCAAGTCATCGCATCGATGCGCGCGCTCGGCATCGATCCGGCCGCACCGCACCTCAACCCGCATGGCGGCGCCATCGCGCTCGGCCATCCGCTCGGCATGTCCGGCGCAAGGCTGGCGATGACGGCCGCACACGGGCTTAAGGTCACAGGCGCGCGCCGCGCCCTCGTGACCATGTGCATCGGTGTCGGGCAAGGTCTCGCTCTGGCCATCGAACGCGTCTGACCAGATGCCCCCGCTTCCTCCGGGCTAGAGCAATATGCGTTGGATGGAAGCGGAAGCTTCCACCCGGACGCATGAAATGGCTCACCAAAAATGAAACCGGCATTCGATGAATGCTCCCGGCCCGCGCGTTTCGATCGTCTAACCAAGGGAATGAAACATATGTCCAACAATCACACCGCCGCCATCGCGGCCGCGCCACCCGGCCAGGGCCAAAGCGGGCTGATCGCCAAACTTGTCTATGTGTTCGAGCAGGTGATGCCGGACCCGTTTGTCTTGTCGATCGGGCTGACGGCGCTGGTGGCGATTTTGGCGTTTGCCTTCGCACCGCACGCCTCGGTGCCGGACGTGTTGAACGCGTGGTACGGCGGCGCCTTCAAGATCCTCGCCTTCGCGCTGCAAATGATCCTGATCCTTGCAACGGGTTTCGCCGTCGCGGATGCGCCGGTCGTGCGCAGGGGGCTGCGCCGCCTGGCGGAAAATGTGCAGACACCGGCGCAAGCCGTGCTGTTGCTGTTTCCGGTCGTCGCGGCCGCCGCCTGGCTGAACTGGGGGCTGGGCCTTGTGGTCGCCGCGTTCCTGTCGCGTGAAATCGCCCGGCAGACGCGCGTCGACTTCGCCTGGCTGGTCGCCGGGAGCTATTCCGCCTGGTCGATCTGCAATAACGGGCTCTCCAGCTCCATCGCGCTCTCCCAGGCCTCGCACGGCAGCGCCCTGAACTTCGTCGAGAAGGCCACGGGGCATGTCATCCCGTTGAGCGGCACGATTTTCGCACCCTTCGTGCTGGTGCCGACGAGTCTCGTCATCGTCATCATGGCCGCCATCTTCATCAAGATGCATCCCAAGGATGGCGCGATCCAGGCCTTCGCGGAACCGGCCGCAACGCCCCGCGTGGACCCGCATGCCCGTGCGGCCGGCGCGTCGTCGCTTGCCTCGCGCATGGAGCGGTCGTTCGTGGGTGTCGTGCTGCTGTTCGCCTTCGGCGGCGGCCTGCTCGCCATGACCTGGTACGAGAAGGGCTTCTCGCTCGACATCAACACGACCATCCTGATCTTCCTGCTGGTCGGTTTGGTGCTGCAAGGCACCCCCATCGCCTATGCCAATGCCATTCGCGACGCGGCGAAGCAGACCGGCTCCATGCTGCTCCAATATCCGCTCTATGGCGGCATCATGGGCATCATGGCCGGCACCGGCCTCGCCGCGGTCATCGCCAAGGGATTCGTCGGCATCGCCACCGCGGCGACGCTGCCTTTGTGGAGCTTCGTGAGCTCGCTGATCATCACGCTGCTGGTGCCGAGCGCCGGCGGTCACTGGGCCATCCAAGGGCGTTCGTGTTGCCGGCGGCGCTGGCCCTCCACGCCTCGACCGCGCGGACAGCGATGGGCGTGGCCATGGCCGAGAACGTGTCGAACATGCTCCAGCCCTTCTGGGCCGTGCCGATGGTGGCAATGGCCGGCATCCGGCTGCAGCGCGTCATGGGCTACACAGCCGTCACCTTCATCGTGTCACTCGTCATCTACGCGGCCGCACTGGTTTTGATCCCGTAAGGTCCGCGCGCCGGGCTTCCGTGCGAAGCCCGGCGCACGTTAAGAAAGTAGCCGCTTTTTAAAAAAAGCGGCGCAAAAATTTTTTTGAAACTGGGCCGGTGGCACTGACATCGACATCACCCCGCGCGCCTCCGCCCGCCGCATTTTCGGCCCGCAAGTGCGCGTTGATTACGTCGTTTTCGCGATTCCCGCCCGTTTTTTTCAGCTCGATCTGTTGCTGCATGATTTGGAGCTGCCGCTCTTCATCCTGGAATGTGCGCCGCTCATGGCGGCAAGCCCGCTATCCAACTGGCCCTGACTATCCTGGGCATAGCTAACCCCCGCAAGGGCGATAAAAGCCAACGCGGCCGGCGGCTTTTTAGGCGGATGAAAATGATATAACATATCATTGACCGCGTCGCCAAAACGATACACTATATCATTCATACATTGACCATTTCCAACTGGCTCACCATCGGGAGATCTTCGTGAACCACCGCGCCTCCGCCTCTGTTTCGGCCCCCTTCAAACCAGCTTCATCGGCCGGGAGAAAAATCGCCCTTGGCCTGTTCGCCATGCTGGGCCTGACGCTGCTCGGCCAGCGCGCCGCCTCGGCCGCCGCGCCGGGTGTGATCAAGGCGATCGGCGTGGAGAATGAATATGCCGACGTCATCGCCCAGGTCGGCGGCCAATATGTGCGGGTGACATCGATCGAATCCGACCCCAACACCGACCCACACACCTTCGAAGCGAGCCCGAAGATCGCGGCGCAAATCGCCGCCGCCCGTTTGGTGGTCGAGAACGGCCTGGGCTACGATGACTGGGCCGACAAGATCATGGCCGCCGCGCCGAACGCCGGCCGCAAGCTCATCAATGCCCAACATCTGCTCAACCTGCCGGACAACACGCCGAACCCGCATCTCTGGTACGATCCCAAGACCATGCAGGCCGTGGCCGAGGCGGTCGCCACCGATCTCGCGGCCCTGCAACCGGCCCATGCCGCCTATTTCCGGGCCAATGCGGCAAAGTTCGACGCCTCGCTGAAGCCCTGGTTCGCTTCCATCGCCTCGTTCAAGGCGGCTTTTGGCGGCACGCCGGTCGCGGTGAGCGAACCGGTCGGCGACTATATGCTCCAGGCCATCGGTACCGATATCCTCACCCCCTTCAGCCTGCAGGCGGCGATCATGAACGGCACCGACCCCGCGCCGCAGGACGTCACCGCGGAGAACGCTTTGTTCACCGGCCATAAGGTCAAGGTCTTCGTCTATAACCAGCAGGTCACCGACCCGCTGACCCAGTCCTTCCTGAGCCTTGCCAAACGGAACGGCATTCCCATCGTCGGCGTCTATGAAACCATGCCGGCGCCGGGCTACAATTATCAGACTTGGATGGTGGCGGAGGTCGCAGCGATGCGGAAGGCCGTCACCGACAAACTCTCCACGCAGAGCCTGATGGCGGCTGCACAGTAATCGGGTACTCAGTCTTATGCATGACCGGCGCGAAATGCTTGCAGTTGACCAGGTGAGCGTTTCGCTGTCGGGACGCCTGATTCTCGAGAATGTCGGCTTCACGCTGGCGCCCGGGGCATTCTGCGGCCTGATCGGCGCGAACGGATCGGGCAAGACGACCCTGCTGCGCACGATTCTCGGCCTCCAGGCGCCGAGTGCCGGCGAAATTCGGATCGACGGCACGGCCGGCCGCAAAAGCTTGGCCTCGGTCGGCTATGTGCCGCAAAAAATCCTGCTCGATCCGTTCATGCCGCTGCGCGCGCGCGATGTCGTCGCCCTCGGCCTCGACGGCCACCGTTTCGGCCTGCCCTGGCCGTCCCGGCGGCGCGCGGCTTTGGTCGAGGAAATGCTCGTCGCGGTCGGTGCCGACGGTTTTGCCGACCAGCGTGTCGGCACTCTCTCGGGCGGCCAGCAGCAGCGCGTGCTGATCGCCCATGCTTTGATCCGCCGGCCCCGCTTGCTGCTGCTCGATGAGCCGCTCGCCAATCTCGATCTCCGCAGCATTGCCGAAATCGTCGCCGTGCTGCGCCGCTTGGCCGCTGAGCAGCGGATCACGGTCCTGCTTTCGGCGCACGACATGAATCCGTTGCTCAAGGCGATGGACCGGATCGTCTATCTCGCCAACGGCCGCGCCGCTGCCGGACGGACCGACGAGGTCGTGCGCACCGAGGTGCTGAGCCGGCTCTACGGCTACCATATCGACGTGATCCGCGTGCATGGCCGCGTGCTGGTGGTGGCCGCCGAGGCCGCCGACCATAGCCACGCCGACCTCGCGCAGAACCCCGTTCACGTCGCTCAGATTCCCTAGCATGAGCACGCTGTTCACGCTCCTGGTCGAGCCCGGCTTCTTCACCAGCGATCCGGTACGCACCGCGTTGATCATCGGCGGTGGCGCCGCTTTGGTGTCCGCGGTGATCGGCGTGTTCACCGTGATGCGCGGCCAGTCTTTCGCCGGCCATGGGCTCTCCGATGTCACCAGCGCCGGCGGCTCGGCCTCCTTCCTGCTCGGGATCAACCCGCTGCTCGGGTTTCTCGGCATGGCGGTGATGGCCGCGTGCGGCATGGAACTGGTCGGCGTCCGGCAGGCCCGCGAGCGCGACCTGGTGACCGGCATCGTGCTGGGGGCCGGCCTCGGCCTGACCGCCTTGTTTCTCTATCTGGACGTCACGCTCGGCAGCACCACCGGCGCCGCGAACATGGTGATGTTCGGCTCGATGTTCGCGATCGCCCCTTCGACGATTCCCCTCGCGCTCGCAGTTGGCCTGCTGGCGCTGGCAACGGCCGGAATCCTGTACCGCCCGCTTCTGCTGTGCTCGCTCGATCCGGACCTGGCGGCCGTGCGCGGCGTGCCGGTGCGCCTCATCGGCTTCCTGCATCTGCTGACCCTGGCGCTCGCCGCGTCGCTCTCGGCCATGACGGTGGGCGCGATCCTTTCCACCGCCTTGCTGATCGGGCCGGCGGCGACCGCCTTGCGCCTGGCCAAGCGGCCCGGCGCCGCCATGGCGCTCGCCGCTTTGATCGGGCTCGGCGCCACCTGGGGGGGCATCCTGCTCGCTTACAACAGTTTCTACTGGACGCCCGGCCATGGCTGGCCGGTGAGCTTCTTCGTCGTCGCCCTGATATTCGCGGCTTACCTCCTGGCCACCGGCGGGCGGCGGCTCGGCCAGCGCGGGAGCTTGTAAGAGAATGTTTTCCAGCTTCATGGTGAATGCCTGGATCGTCGGCTCGATCGTCGCAATCGTCGCCGGCTGCGTCGGCTTTTTCGTCGTGCTCCGCGGCTCGTCCTTCGCCGCGCATTCCTTGCCGCTCGGCGCCTTTCCCGGCGCCGCGGCGGCGACCTTGCTCGGCGTCAACCAGATTTTCGGCCTCATCGCGTTCGCCGCCCTCGGCGTGATTGGCATCAGCCAGCTCAGCCGCCGTGGCCGTCACGAGGTGGCGACCGCTTTGTCGCTGGTCACGTTGCTTGGCCTTGGCACCTTGCTTCTGAGCCGGACCACGGAATATTCCCAGGAGGTGTTCGGCCTCCTGTTCGGCGAGGTGCTCGGCATCAGCACCAGCGCGGTCCTGCCGGTCGCCGCCCTCGGCGCCGTCTCGATCGCCGCCATTCTGCTCCTGTTCCGGCCGCTGCTGCTCAACGCCCTGTCGCCGGATCTGGGCGAGGCGCGCGGCGTGAGGGCCGGCGGCATCGAATTCCTGTTCCTCGCCGTCCTCGCACTCGCCACCGCCATGGCGCTGCCCGTGGTTGGCGCCTTGCTGGTGTTCAGCCTGATGATCGGCCCGGCCTCGGCCGCGCGCAGCTTCGTCGACCGGCCGCTGCCGGCCTTGTTCTGCGCGGTCGCGATCTCGCTGGCGACGGTCTGGGCAGCGATTGCGCTGGCCTATGTCACGGATTGGCCGGTGGGTTTTTTTGTCGGCCTGTTCGGCGCCATCTCCTACGGCCTGGGGCGGCTCCGCGCCTGGGGCCGTGTCGCGCCGCGGGTCCGTCTCGCCAAAGCCTGATCCCGTTCCCGACCGGGCGCGCCGCCTTCAATGGATGTCGGTCCCAGAGGCGGTGTGGGCCGTGGAAGAGCGGGGAATGGCCGCCTTGTTATCGAGGCTTGATTGCCGATGATTCTGCGCCAACAGTAGGTTTTTTCGGGGTGCCAGAATGTGGAAACTCGCTGACCTTCCAGGCCAGGGCTGGCTGCAAATCTCGGAGTTGGCTCTTGCGTTTCTGTTGTGCGCACTGATCGGCATCGAGCGGGAGATCCGCCAAAAGAGCGCCGGTTTGCGGACCTACACGGTTGTCGGTGTATCAGCCGCCCTCTTCATGCTGATCTCCAAATATGGGTTCATGAATATTCTCTCCTATGGCCGGGTTGTCGTCGACCCGTCACGTGTCGCGGCGCAGGTGGTTTCCGGGATCGGATTCATCGGCGGCGGGGTGATTTTTATGCGCCGCGACGTCGTGCGCGGGCTCACGACGGCGGCGTCGATCTGGTTCACGGCGGCTCTCGGCATGGCCTGCGGCGCGGGCTTATTCATTCTCGCCATTGCCACAACGGTCGGCTACTTTCTGATCATGCTGGTGTTCCCGGCATTGGCGCGACGCCTGCCAAAATCACGAAAGCTGACAAATGAGATTTACATATCCTACGAGGACGGCATGGGCTTGTTGCGGACCATTCTCATACGATGCACCGAGCTGCGTTTCGCAATTGACCGCGTGAGGCTCGATCAGGACCACAGTCTGACGAACGGTCGCGAGGAAGCGTTGGACAGCGCCGACCGCGAACGCACCGATCTGACGATCCCGCCCGCCAGAACCATCACACTCACCATGCTCGTCAAGGGCAAAAGGCCAGTCTCCCACCTTGTTGCGACGTTGAGCAACATCGCCGGGGTCCATGAGGTGGGCCGGGTAAACAGCGAAGCGGAGTTCGAATAATCTGCCGATCATGTCGACGCCTACGGCACTCCGGAGCGATGTAGATCTTATCCGCAGAGCACCCGAACGCCGTAGGAAACGGCCAATGCCAAACCGTCTCGGCAGAAAGTCTGCCCGCCCAAAAGCTGCACAGTTAAAATTTTCCGAAAGCGTCTTGCTCGTGGATATAACGTGACCGAGCAGGCGATTCAGCCGGTCCGCCAGTGCTGTTTATCTGTTTGAGTTTACGCCATTTTATCCCTTGACATGATATTTCATGGGATTATAGCCGCCGCATCGGCTAAAGGCGCGAAGTCTTTGATCGTTTCACGTGTCAGCCAAACAAAGGATCATATGGAACCGGGGTCTAGTATGCGATCAGCGGAAAGCGATCGTCGGCATTTCGTGCCTGCTGTCGTTTCCACTGATGCAACCATCACCCGGGTGAGCATCGTTCCGGTAGAGGGTTCGCGCTGATGCGCTGACCTTCGAATGGCCGTGCCTCCCGGGCTTGAGCAACCGCTTGAGAATCAGGAGGCCTGAGATGGCCATTCAATTGCGTTTCAATACAAAAATTTTTTTCCAGTGAGCCAGATCGCACGCCTTGACTTCGATCTGATGTAACGCCTCCGGCTGCGGCCGGACCGGCCAATCCTCATCATGCATCGGGTCGAAGAACCTGGCGGCAGATTCAGCCGTCATTGGGATGTCGGGCGTCCGCAACTGTCTTCAGGTTATTCTGATACGGCTCAGGAACCAGCTCATTATGTCGACCACCTATGTAAACCGGATCATCTCGCCTTCCTCCATTGTGATGATTTCGCTTCTCCTGTGGGGACTGCCGGCGGCGGCGCAGCCGCAGAGCCAGACCGTGCCGGCCGGCCTGTGGACGCGCAGCAATCTGCTCGGCGACATGGGCGGTCTGCGGACAACGCTCGGGGATTACGGCGTTTCGCTCACCCTCCAGGACACCGAGACGCTGCTCGGCAATGCCGCCGGCGGGGTAAAGCAGGGCGCGACCATGCAGGGCCTGACCACCGCCACGCTGCAGCTCGATACGCAGAAAGCTTTCGGGCTGGCGGGCGGCACGATCAATGTGAGCGCGCTGCAGATCCATGGGCAAAGCCTCAGCCCCTTTTATCTCGACAATCTGCAGACCGCGAGCGGCACCGAGGCCGAGGATTCCACCCGGCTCTGGGAACTCTGGTATGATCAAAGTTTCGCCAACGGCGCGTTCGACCTCAGGCTCGGCCAGCAAAGCCTCGACCAGGAATTCATCGTCAGCAAATATTCGGCACTGTTCGTCAACGCGATGGCGGGCTGGCCGATGCTGCCCACCGCCGATCTGTATGCCGGGGGCCCGGCCTATCCGCTCTCTTCGCTCGGCATACGCGGCCTGGCGCGGCCGGAGTCGAACCTGACCGTTCTGGCCGGCGTATTCGACGACAACCCCCCGGGCGGCTCCTTCGCCGACGACCCGCAATCGGCAGATGGCGGCGGCGTGCGGTTCAATCTGAACACCGGCGCGCTGTTCATCGCCGAAGCGCAGCTGACCGCAAACATGATCGCCGGCCTGCCGGGGACCTACAAGCTCGGCGTCTGGTACGACACGGGTTACTTCCCTGACCGGGCGGTCGACAATCAGGGCCTCTCGCTGGCCGCCCCGGACAGCGACGGCATCCCGGAGATGCACAAAGGCAATGACAGCGCCTATGCCGTCGTCGACCAGACGATCTGGCAGCCGAAAGGATCGGCGCGGAGCCTCAATCTCTTCGTGCGGCTCATGGGCGCGCCGGCGGATCAGAATTTGATCGACTTCAGCGCCAATGGCGGGCTGACGCTGACCGATCCGTTCCCCGGGCGCCCGAATGACAGCGCGGGACTCGATATCGGGATCGCCAAGGTGAGTGGTAGGACAGCCGATCTGGACCAGGCCGAGGCCCTGTCTTCAGGCTCATTCGTGCCGGTCCGCGGCTCCGAGACGCTGATCGAGCTGACCTATCTGGCGCAGGTAACGCCATGGCTGCAGATCCAGCCGGACGCGCAATTCGTCCTCAATCCGGGCGGCGGCGTGGTGAACCCGGATGACCCCACGGCACGCCTGCGTGACGAAATGGTGATTGGCGTGCGGACGAACGTCAATTTCTGACGAACGTCAATGGCCCAGAGGCTGCCATAGGTAAGCATACGGGCAGCCATTGTTCCGATCCCAATCGCCGGTTCGCGCACGCGCCTATGGCGGGCCCATCGCCCCCCTCTTGCCAACATCGCCCGGCAGTCGCATTGGGAGAACCGATGTCATCCTAGCCGGCATGACCATAATCGGAGGATATTATCATGTCGCATGTCATCCTCACATTGCTCACCAGACCTGAAACGGCGCCTGCCACGCTCGCGGGTGCCGAACGGCTTGCCGCACTCCTCGGGGAGGCGCGAATCGAGGCCTTGGTCATGAGAATGCCGCCAATGGCGACGATCCTGGCCACGGAGGAGGTTCTCACGAAAGACCAGGAAAAACGGATCCGTGATCAGGAAACTGAGCGGGCGGCCGCCTTGCGCGGCGTTTTCGAATCCTGGGCCGCAAAACGGGGCGGCGCCAAACAGCCGCGCTGGATCGATGAAGAGGGCGTTACCGAAACGCTGGTCAAAAGCTGGGGACAGCGTGCCGATTACATTGTGGTCGGGCGGCCAAATGCGCATGCCCACCCCACCGAGTACGATGCGTTGCACGCCGCGGTGTTTGTCACCGAGCGGCCCGTCTTGATCATGCCGCCTTCGCCCGCGGTCGAATTCGGCAAGACGGTCGCCATCGCCTGGCGTCATGACAAATTCAGCCTGCATGCCTTGCTCGCGGCGCTGCGCTGTCTGTCCCAGGCCAAACAAGTCCATGTTCTGATGGGATACCGGCCCGGCGATGCGCCGCCGAAAATTCCCGATGTGCTCACCGAACACGATATCGACGCCACCGGCCATGAGCTGCTCATCGGCAAGGAGATTTTCGGGGCGCAGCTTCTCGCCACGGCGCACGATTTGCATGCCGATCTCCTGGTGATGGGGGCGTTCGTGCACAGCGCCTGGCACCATCTTCTGTTTGGCGGCGTCACGAAATATGTGCTGGAGCACGCGGACATACCGGTGCTGATGCGGCATTAGCCTGCGGCCGATCGGGCGCGGGCTTCGCTCACGCCGGTCTCCGGCCACCGCCGCCTTTGGCCTCGAGCGCCCCGATATAGGCTTCGAGGTACCGGTTGATGTCACGAAACAGGCTGAATCCAACGCGTGGATTGACTTCCATCAATTGGATCCGCCCGTCCAGGATCTTGTAGTCAAGACAGCATGTTCCGTTGAAGCCGACCGATCGCAGCAGCTCGGTCAACGCCAAAATGACATGCCCGTCCATCGCCGCGCCGAGCATCTCCCGCTCCGGCTGACGTGCGGTGCCCTTGACCAGAAACTCATCGGACATCACGTATTTGTTGGTAGAATGATAGAGGACTTCGCCGTTTACTAACAGCATATGCGTCGCGTACTCGACCTGCCCAGGCACATAGACCTGACAGAAAAAACTGTCCCGGCTTAAATGAGTCTCATGGCGTCTCTCATCCTCCTCAGTGCGGACGACGAAGATTTCCTCCCCTGAACCACCGTCACGCCTTTTCAGGACATAGGGAAAATCCCGTTTCGTTGTCTCGTAAATTTCCGGGATCATGTACGCGAAATCGCTCGCGAGAATCGCCTTGTTGAAATCCAATTTGTCGGCGCAAAGCGCCGTTATATCGGGATCCGCAATGATGTATTTCCCGTGCGCCTCGCCATATCGGCGGCGGAGCGCCATGGCGTCGTGGACCTGCAAAGGAATGGCGTAGTCCACCGTCTCAAGATCGAACCGGTCGAAATCGACGCAGCTGAAAGAATATGACGCGGCATCGATGCTGCCGGCCACCAGGCTTTCCCAGGCGCCATTCCTCCCGAACGCGATTTTCTTGGGCGTCGTTTCCATCAGATTTTCTCTCCGCACCGCGTTATCAGGCGAACGAATCCGAGCATTTTTGTTGCGCAATAGAATCAATACCAGAATATCCCGGCCGCTAAACCCCGGGGACGCGAAATTCAAACGATTATTTGTACGCCAGACTATAACCCGCCGCGTGGCGCCAGACGGCCGGTGGCGGCTGCTTCCTCTCCGTAATTGATCCAGCGCAACACTCCCGGCCTGCAAAATCTGGTAGATAGGACTCCCAAATCGCCGGCTGGCTACGACAGAGGGGGAGCGTCATATGTTGCTGAGATCCATACAGGAGCTTTGCCCGTGAGCGCCTCCGAGCGGCCTTTGAATGAGCCGAAACCGGCCCGCTTCGTGAGGGTTTTGCGCCGCCTGAAGGAACACCCGCTGGCTCGGCTCGGCCCGGGTCTCATCACCGGCGTGGCCGACGATGACCCGAGCGGAATCGCTACCTACTCCCAGGCTGGCGCGCAATTCGGCCTGCAGATGTTGTGGACAATGCCCGTGGCCTTCCCCCTGATGGCCGCGATCCAGTCCATGTGCGCGGATCTCGGCCGGGTCACCGGCAAAGGACTCGCCGCCAACATCAAGCTCGCCTTCCCCCCCGCCGTGCTGCGCGGCGTGGTGCTGCTCCTGCTCATCGCCAATATCTTCAACATCGCAGCGGACATTGCCGCCATGGGGGAAGTCGCGGAGCTCGTCAGCGGCCTGGACCGCCATTTGATGACGCTGGTCTTCGTCGTGATCATCCTGATGCTCCAGGTCTTCGTGCCTTATCACCGCTATGTCGTGGTCCTGAAATGGCTGACCCTCTCGCTGCTGGCCTATGCGGCGGTATTGTTCACGGTCCATGTCCCCTGGGGGCAGGTGGCGCTGCGCACATTCTGGCCCCATCTCGCCCTCTCGCGAGGCGCTGCGACGATGGTGGTCGGTGTGTTCGGCACCACCATCAGTCCCTATCTCTTCTTCTGGCAGGCCTCTGAAGAGGTCGAGGATATGCAACGGCACGGCGCCCGGGCGCTGGCGACCGATCCAAGTGCCGCACCGTCCGAACTGCGCCGCATCCAATGGGACACGTGGAGCGGCATGTTCTATTCGAACATCACCGCTTATTTCATCATTCTCGCGACCGCCGTCACGCTGAACGCCACGGGCGTGACAAATATTACGACGGCGGCCCAGGCAGCCAGCGCGCTGCGCCCTTTGGCCGGCGCGTTCGCCTTCACGATCTTTGCGCTGGGCATTCTCGGCGTCGGCCTGATCGGCGTGCCGGTGCTGGCGGGCTCCGCCGCCTATGCGTTGTGCGAAGCCATGGGGTGGCGCTGGGGGCTGGAGCGGCGGGCGACGGACGCGCGCGGCTTCTATGGCGTCATCGCGATCAGTGTGCTGGCCGGGTTCGTCATCCAATATTCCCCGCTCAGCCCGATGAAAGCTTTGTTCTGGAGCGCGGTCATCAACGGAATCGTGGCCGTGCCGCTGATGATCGTGATCATCATCCTCGTTTCCAAAAAGTCGATCATGGGCGCCTATCAGGTACGGCGGCCCATCCTCATCCTTGGCTGGATCGCGACCGCCATCATGGGCGTGGCCGCCGCTTTGATGTTCACGACATAAGAAGCCAGGAAAATAACGGGACCGGCGAATCCTTTTCGGCCGTGACAGCCTTCTCAACCTCTCCTAGTGTTCTGGAGATAATTTTCAACGTGAGATAAAAAATGGCCGACCAGGTTTATTACCAGATCCAGATTCTCGCCGCCCTCAAGGAAATCCATAAGGAACTTGCCTGGTTTCGGGCACGTGAGGAAGCCAAGGACAAGGCTCAGCGCGAGGGGCTGCATTACACGCCCCACGCTCCACATGCGCCGGAATAAGGCCCGCGACAGGCGGCGGCCTCAACAGGCCGTATAGCCTCGTAATCTTCGATTCTGTGTGGATATTGGCGCGGGGCGCCGTCGTTCCGCCTTCAGGTTATGAGCCTGACGAGCTACCGGGCTGCTCCACCCCGCGTTGTGTGGTTTGTTGTTTTGATAGGTTGGAGGACCTGGCGGCGACCTACTCTCCCGTGCCTTAAGACACAGTACCATGGGCGCTGGGGATTTT
>NZ_DATLPB010000093.1:0-9444 GCF_035535915.1 Acidocella sp. | reverse complement strand
TTCGCCCTGGCCCTGGCGCTCACCGTCATCGTCTCCTTCTACCTCGCGCGCACCATCGCCCGGCCGATCCAGCGCCTGGCCAACGCCGCGGCGCTGATGCGCGAGGGACGGGCGCGGACCGAGGCACCGCCGGAATCGATCAGCAGCCGCAATGACGAAATCGGCACCCTGGCGCGGGCGCTGGAAGGCTCCGCGAAGGCGCTGTGGGCACGCATGGACGCGATCGAGCAATTCGCCGCCGATGTCAGCCACGAGATCAAGAACCCGCTCTCCTCGATCCGCTCGGCGATCGAGACGCTGGCGCGCGTCGACGACCCCGCGCGCGCCTCGCGGCTGCTCGCCATCATTACCCAGGACGTCGCGCGGCTGGACCGGCTGATCACCGATATCTCCGATTCCTCGCGGCTGGATTCCGAACTCTCCCGCGCCGCGCCGGAACTGGTGGACATGGCCCGCGTGCTGGCGACGCTGGCGGAGATCCATGACGCCACGCGCAAGGACAATGGCCCGCGCATCGTGGTCGAAGCGCCGCCCGCCGGGCTGCCGGTGCGCGGCTCCGAGCCCCGCCTGGTGCAGGTGCTGCGCAACCTGATCGGCAACGCCATCTCCTTCAGCCCCGCGGGGGGCACCATCTGGCTGCGCGGGCGCGAAACCGGCGGCATGGTGGAGCTGGCGGTGGAGGATGAGGGCCCCGGCATCCCGGACGGCAAGCTCGACAGCGTGTTCGACCGCTTCTATTCGGAACGCCCTCAGAACGAACAGTTCGGCAGCCATTCCGGCCTCGGCCTGTCGATCTCCCGGCAGATCATCGAGGCGCACCAAGGGCGCATCGCCGCGGAAAACCGGCGGGATGAAAATGGCGCGGTGCTCGGCGCGCGGTTCGTGATCCGGCTGCCGAAGGCGGAAGGTTAGGCTAAGTGAAGGAAGCGCTACTTTTTGTGAACAAAAAGTAGCAAAAAAACTTTGTTATGCTGGGCCATGGGCGTTGTCACCGACGCAGCCCATGACACAGCATAAAAAAAGTTTTTGCGCCGCTTTTTTCAAAAAGCGGCCACTTACTTTCTTCCATCCAAGCCCCCGCGCCGCCTCCGCCTTCCGGCAGATCGGCAGGTCGGGCCGACACGGCTCGGCGTTATTGTAGAAAAATATTCCGGGTTCTGCCTAAAGATGCATATGAGCTTCTATTCGATCGCGCCGTTTTTCGGGTGCATGATTTTACTCGTGGCACTTGCTTCCACGCGCCTCTTCGCCGCGGCTGACGCGCCGCCGCATTCGCTTCCCCGGCGCGTCGTGACCCTGGACGGTTTGCGCGGCTTTCTCGCCCTGGCGGTATTTTTTCATCATTCCTCGATTTACCATCGCTTTTTGCTCGGAGGCCCATGGGAGTTACCACCATCGCGACCCTACGCGTTGATGGGCCAAATGGGAGTGGCGTTTTTCTTCATGATCACCGGCTATCTGTTCTGGTCACGGCTGCTTGACGAACCCGGCCGGACAAATTGGGCGCGGCTCTATATCGGCCGCGTCTTTCGCATCGGCCCGCTTTATCTCGCCGCCATTGCCGGCATGCTGGTATTCGTCGCCGTTCGCACAAGGCTGCATCTGCACGTCCCCGTTGGCGAACTTATTCATCAGGTCGGCCGTTGGCTGGAGCTTGGATTTGTCGTGGGACCCGATGTGAACGGCTACGGCAACACCACCTTGATCCTCGCCGGGGTGACCTGGACGCTGCATTATGAATGGGTTTTCTATCTGGCCCTGCCCTATCTGGCGCTCTTCGCTCGCTACAAATGGCTGCATTTGCCCATCGCGGCCGCCATCCTGATCGTCATTTTTTCCGGAGACCCTTCGGGTTTCAACTATTCCACGCTCTTTCTGGCTGGAATGATCAGCGCCTCACTGCTTCGCGCCGGCATGATCCTGCGCCTGCCAAATCATGTTGCCTCGGTGCTGGTTTTGGCCTTGATCGGCGCCGTCTTCGCCTCATGTCATACGGCTTATGCGACCTTGCCAATCCTGCTGATGGGCCCTGCATTTTATTTGATCGCCTCGGGTTGTACATTGTTCGGTCTGCTCACCTGCCGCCCGGCACGGCGGCTTGGGGAAATCAGTTACGGCATTTATCTTCTGCAAGGGCTGGTGCTGGCTGTCGTGCTTCGGCCCGCGCCGCTCCGCGCCATCGCCGTTGCGTCGCCTCTGGGGCACTGGACTCTGGTCTGCCTCGCGGCGATCCTCCTGGTCATGGTCGCAACAATGGCGCATCGATGCATCGAACGACCCGGCATCGCGCTCGGAAAGCGCGTTTCCGACCTGATCGACTCCACGACGTGGGACGCGTTCAGTAAGAAAGTATTAGGCAAGAAAGCACTACTTTTTGTGAACAAAAAGTAGCAAAAAACTTTATTATGCTGGGCCTGAGGCTATGTCACCGACAAAGCTTATGCCCCAGCATAACAAAAGTTTTTGCGGCGCTTTTTTCAAAAAGCGCCTGCTTACTTACTTTCTATCCGATGAGCCCAAGAACGCGCGCCGCGTCCTCTTTCCGGCAAATCAGCAGATCGGGCAGATACGGGTCGGCGTTGTTGTAGACCAAAGGCGTGCCGTCGATGCGCGAGACGTGCAGCCCGGCGGCCAGGGCCACGGCGGCGGGGGCGCAATTGTCCCATTCATATTGCCCGCCGGAATGCAGGTAGATGTCGGCCTCGCCGCGCAGGATCGCCATGGTCTTGGCGCCGGCCGAGCCCATCGGCACCAGGTCCGCGCCGAGCGCCTCGGCCACGGCCACCGCTTCGGCGGCCGGGCGCGTGCGGCTGACCAGCATGCGCGGCCTTGCGGGTGCGGCCGGCACCGTCAGGCCGGGGCCAGAAATGAAGGTCTGGCCGAGGCCGGGCAGGGCGACCGCGCCGCCGGCCGGCCGGCCGTCGACGGCCAGCGCGACATGCACTGCCCAATCCTCCCGCGCCTCGCCATATTCGCGCGTGCCATCCAGCGGATCGACGATCCACACCCGGCTTGCAGACAGCCGGGCGGGGTTGTCCCGCTCTTCTTCCGACAGCACGGCATCGTCCGGGCGCTGCGCCGCCAGCGCCTCCATGATGAAGGCGTTGGCCACCCGGTCGCCCGCCTTACCCAGTGCCTTGCCGGTGAACAGGCCGGAACGCTGCAATTGCAGGAGCAGATCTCCGGCGATGGTGGCGATCTGCCCCGCCAGCGCCGCGTCAGTGTTCTGGAGCAAAGACTCGCTCATGGGATCAGCGTCTCGACGATCAGGTCGGCGGCTTCTTCCGGCGTCATCTTCGTCGTGTCGATGCGCAGTTCCGCGGCGGTCGGCGGCTCGTACGGGCTGTCGATGCCGGTGAAGTTTTTCAGCTGGCCGGCGCGGGCCTTTTTATAGAGCCCCTTCACGTCCCGCGCCTCGGCCTCGGCCAGCGGCGTGTCGACAAAAATCTCGATGAATTCGCCCGGCGCCATCATGTCGCGCACCATCTGCCGCTCGGCGCGGAACGGGCTGATGAAGGCGGTGAGCACGATCAACCCGGCATCGGTCATCAGCTTCGCCACCTCGCCGATGCGGCGGATATTCTCCACGCGGTCGGCCTGGGTGAAGCCGAGATCCTTGTTCAGCCCGTGGCGTACATTGTCGCCGTCGAGCAGGAAGGTGTGGCGGTTCATCCGCACCAGCCGTTTCTCGACCAGATTGGCGATGGTGCTCTTGCCGGCGCCGGAGAGGCCCGTGAACCACAACACCGAAGGTCGCTGGTTTTTCAGCCGCGCGTGGGTCTCGCGGGATACATCCAACGCCTGCCAATGCACATTCTGCGACCGCCGGAGCGAGAAATTCAGCAGGCCCGCGCCGACCGTGGCGTTGTTCAGCTTGTCGATCAGGATGAAGCCGCCCAGCGCGCGGTTTTCCGCGTACGGCTCGAACGGGATCGGCCGGTCGGTGGTGACATTGGCGACGCCGATCGCGTTCAGCTCGAGCGTCTTGGCCGCGACATGTTCGAGCGTGTTGACGTTCACCTGATATTTCGGCGCGTGGATCGTGGCCGTGACCGTTTGCGTGCCGAGCTTCAGCCAATAGGCCCGGCCCGGCAGCAGCGCCTCGTCGGCCATCCAGACGATGGTCGCCTCGAACTGGTCGGCGACCTGCACCGGCGCGTCCGCGCCGGTGATCACGTCGCCGCGCGAGCAATCGATCTCATCGGCGAAGCAGAGCGTGATCGATTGCCCCGCCGCCGCCATTTCCAAATCGCCGTCGAGCGTGACGATGCGGGTGACGGTGGACGTCTTGCCCGAGGGCAGCACGCGGACGGCGTCGCCCGGGCGAACACTGCCGCTGGCGATGAGGCCGGCGAAACCGCGGAAATCGAGATTAGGCCGGTTGACCCATTGCACCGGCAGCCGGAACGGCTTGGCGGCCGCGCTCGTCACGTCCAGCTCCACCGTTTCCAGATGCTGGATCAGCGGCACGCCTTCATACCAGGGCGTGTTCGTAGATTTGGTGGTGATGTTATCGCCGACAAAGCCCGAGATCGGCATCGGCACGAAGGATTCGATGCCGATGCTTTTCGCGAAAGACGCATAGTCGGCGACGATGGAATCGTATTTCGCCTGGTCGTAGCCGATCAGGTCCATCTTGTTGACGGCCAGCACGATGTTCTTGATGCCGATGAGGTGCGCGAGATAGCTGTGCCGGCGCGTCTGCGTGAGCACGCCCTTGCGTGCGTCGATCAAAATAACCGCGAGGTCGGCGGTCGAGGCGCCGGTGACCATATTGCGCGTGTATTGCTCGTGGCCCGGCGTATCGGCGACGATGAATTTGCGCTTCTCGGTGGCGAAGAACCGGTACGCGACGTCGATGGTGATGCCCTGCTCGCGTTCCGCCGCGAGCCCGTCCACCAGCAAGGCGAAATCGATGTTCTGGCCTTGTGTCCCCACACGTTTGGAATCCGCCTCCAGCGCCGCGAGCTGATCCTCGAAAATCATCTTGGAATCGTAGAGCAGCCGGCCGATCAGCGTGGATTTGCCGTCATCGACCGAGCCGCAGGTGATGAAGCGCAGCAGCGATTTATGCTGGTGCTGAAGCAGGTAGGCGTCGATATCGGCGGCGATCAGCGCATCCGCCTGATAGGAAGGTGTCGATTGATCCATTAGAAATACCCTTCCTGCTTCTTCTTTTCCATGCTCGCGGACTGATCATGGTCGATGGCGCGGCCCTGGCGCTCCGAGGTGGTGGTGAGCAGCATTTCCTGGATCACTTCCGGCAGGGTCTTGGCCTCGGATTCCACCGCGCCGGTCAGCGGATAGCAGCCGAGCGTGCGGAAGCGGATGCTGCGCTGCTCCGGCACCTCGCCGGGCTTGAGACGGAACCGTCCGTCATCGACCATCAGCAGCAGCCCGTCACGCCGCACCACGGGGCGCTTGGCCGCGAAATAAAGCGGCACGATCGGGATGTTTTCCAGATGGATATATTGCCAGATATCGAGCTCGGTCCAATTCGAAATCGGAAAGACCCGGATGCTCTCCCCCTTCGCCTTGCGCGCATTGTAGAGATTCCACAATTCCGGGCGCTGGTTCTTCGGGTCCCAGCGATGATTGGCGGATCGGAATGAAAAGATGCGTTCCTTGGCGCGGGATTTCTCCTCGTCGCGCCGCGCGCCGCCGAAGGCGGCATCGAAACCATATTTGTCGAGCGCCTGTTTCAACCCTTCGGTCTTCCACAGATCGGTGTGCAGCGAACCATGGTCAAAGGGGTTGATCCCGCGCGCGAGAGCGTCCGGGTTCTGATAGACCAGCAGCTCCATGCCGCTTTCGCGCGCCATGCGGTCGCGCAGCTCGTACATCGCCTGGAACTTCCACGTCGTGTCGACATGCAGCAGCGGGAAGGGCGGCGGCGCGGGATAGAACGCCTTGCGGGCAATGTAGAGCATCACCGCGCTGTCCTTGCCGACGGAATAGAGCATCACCGGCTTCTCGGTCTCAGCCACCACCTCGCGCATGATGTGGATGGACTCCGCCTCGAGGCGTTGCAGATGGGTCAGGCGCTGCGGCGAGGCAGGAAAACTCATTTCAGGCCGGTCTCCGAATTCTTCCAGAACAATATAGGCTGGGTCGACATAGAAGTTCCTTTAAGCACAGCCTGCGCCACAGGGAAGCGCCCGCCGCGCCGGGCAGGGGGGAGGATTGGCCCGGGACACATCAAAAAGCCCGTCCGCGGCCGATTCTGAAAACGAGATTATTCTAAATAAGCCCAGGCCGAAGAAAGCGGCCGCTTTTTGAAAAAAGCGGCGCAAAAACTTTTGCTCTTTTGGGCCGATGGCTGCGAAACCGGCACGGCCCAGATTAATAAAGTTTTTTTGCTTCTTTTTGTTCACAAAAAGAAGCCCTCCTTAAAACGCCATGAAAAAAGGGCCGCATCCTGCGATGCGGCCCCCATTCCACAGAGCGGATCCTGTCTTAGCCGGGGATGATGCCGGGGATCAGATATTGCTGGACCGCCACCAGGATGGCGATCAGCACGGTGAACACCACCGAGTGGATGAAGGTGCGGGCGAACACCTTGCCCTCCTGCCCGACCATGCCCACCACCGACACGCCGGTGGCGATGTTCTGCGGCGAGATCATCTTGCCCATCACGCCGCCGGAAGAGTTGGTGGCGGCGAACAGGATCGGGTTGAGGTGGAGCTGCCGCGCCGCGACCGTCTGCAAATTGCCGAACAGCGCATTGCCCGACGTGTCGCTGCCCGAGAGCATCACCGCGATCCAGCCGAGGAACGGCGAGAACAGGATGAACAAATGCCCGGTCGAGGCGAGGCCGAGGCCGAGCGAGTAGGCCAGGCCGGAATAGTTCATCAGGTAAGCGAGGCCGACGATCAGCATCACCGTGACCACGGCGACCCAGATCTGACGGATCGTCATGCCGATGCAGCGCACGAACCCGGCGGGCGAGAGGCCGGTGACCAGGGCGGTGATGACCGCCGCCACCAGGATCGCCGTGCCGGTGGCCAAAGGCTGGAAGCCCCAGATCGCGGCATAAGGCTTGCCGTTATACAGGGTGATGGAAATCGCCTTGTCCAGGCCCGGCCAATGGATCGCCTGCTGGCCGATGCTCGCGATGTTCAGCAGGGTCCAGGCAATCACCACGACCGAGACGATCGCCCAGGGCAACCAGCCCTGCCACGGCGAGACTGTGGAGGTACGCTCGGCATCCAGCACATGGGCCTCGATCGCGAATTCCTCGTCATAGGCCGGCTTCCAGACTTGCAGGAAGAGCAGCGTGACGACCAGGGAACCGAGCGAAGCCAGCACGTCGGTGAGCGCGTAGTTGATGTAGTTGGAGGTGATGGCCTGGAACAGCGCGAAGCTGCCGCCGGCGACCGCGAGCATCGGCCACAGGGCCTTGATCGACCGCCAGCCGCCATACAGCCCCGTGACGTAGAACGGCAGGATGAACGCCATGACCGGCAGCTGGCGGCCGACCATCTGGCCGAGATGCAGAGCCGGCAGGCCGGTCACGGCGCCGAGCACGGTGATGGGCACGCCGAGCGCGCCGAACGCGACCGGGGCGGTGTCGAAAATCAGCGCGAAGGTCAACGCATCGAGCGGCTTGAAGCCAACCATGATCAGCAGCGAGCCGATGATAGCGATCGGTGTGCCGAAACCGGCCACGCCTTCGAGCAGCGCTCCGAAGCAGAAGGCCAGCACCACCAGCACCACGCGCCGGTCATTGGGCAGATAATCGAGCACCCAGGCGCGGAACGCGTCGAACCGGCCGGTCACCACCGAAATATTGTACAGCAGCAGGGCGGCGACGACGATCCACATCACCGGCCAGACCGCAAACACCGCGCCATTGGCGGTGGCGTCCAACGCCAGGCCCACCGGCATCTGCCAGACGGCGATGGCGATGATGAGCCCCACGATCAGCCCGCACAGGGCCGCCTGCCAGGCGGCCCGGCGCAGCACGCCGAGCAGCAGCAGCACGGTTGCCACCGGCAGGATCGCGACAATTGTGGACAGCGCGAGACTCCCCGCGACGGGCGTGATCAATTGTTGGAACATGAAACCTCCTAGTGTCATTTTTGATTGGAAAGCGGGCCTGGCGCGGGGCCGGCCCGGGGGGTCAAGGACGGGCGGGTTTGCCTCCATGACCGGATAACGGCGGATCAACCAGGGTTTTGCGCTGGTCTCCTTGCGCCATTGGTGCACGATAGCCCTTCTGCACTGGCATATATTTTTGTTCCCTCAATCTTGTTAGTCGCTCCCTGCATAATAGTGCAGAGTTGCGTTGCTTGTAGCGGAGGGCCCGGATCAGCACCAGAGGGTTTTTTTCGCTTCGGTATGGTTATTGTTGGTCCCAGGTGACTGGTTTGACTAACAATACGCGGCGGCAACCGGCGCCGTGAGACGCCGCCATGCCGAAATCAGCCCTGAACCGCATGAATTTGCGCGGTTTCAGCGCCGGAAGCCGGCAAGAGCCGGCTTCCCGCCGGCGCCGCCTTTTATACAGTGATCGCGGCGGTCTTCGCCTCAGCGTTGCAGCACATAACGCCCGGGGGCCGGTTCCAGCGCGGCAAGATCCGCTTCCGGCCGGCCCTCGGGCGGTGGCGGCACCGGCGCGCCGGAGCGCGCGGCAAGCCAGCCGGACCAGGACGGCCACCAGGAGCCTTGGTGGCAAACGGCGGCTTCCTGCCATTCCTCAGGCGGCACGTAGAGATCGCCCGGCTTGCGGTTGAGCAGGCAGAAATGCCGGTGCCGGTGCCCGGGTTCGCTGACCACCCCGGCATTATGCCCGCCGGAGGTGAGCACGAAGGTGACGTCGCCCGGGTTCAGCATCTGGAACTTATAGACCGAGCGCCACGGCGCGATGTGGTCGGTCTCGGTGCCGATGAGGAACACCGGCAAATGGATGTCGGCGAGCGAGATCTTCCGCCCCCCCGCCAGAAACCGCCCCTCCGCCAGATCGTTCTCCAGGAACATCGCGTGCAGATATTCCGAATGCATGCGATAGGGCATGCGCGTCGCGTCCATGTTCCAGGACATCAGATCGTTCGGATGGTCGTCCTCGCCCAGATAATAACGGCGCACCAGATGCGACCAGATCAGGTCGTTGGCGCGCAGCATCTGGAAGGCGCCCGCCATCTGCGAGGAGTCCAAATAGCCCTGCGCCCACATCACGTCGTCGAGAAACGCTAGCTGCGTCTCGCTGATGAAAAGCTGCAGCTCGCCGGCTTCGGTGAAATCGGTCTGCGCGGCAAGGAGCGTCAGGCTGGCGAGGCGGTTGTCATGATCGCGGGCCATGGCGGCGGCGGCGACGGCGAGCAGCGTGCCGCCCAGGCAATACCCGACGGCGTGAATTTTCGCCCCCTCGCAAATGGCGCTGACCGCGTCGACCGCCGCCATCACGCCGCAACGGCGGTAATCGTCCAGGGCGATGTCGCGCAA
>NZ_DATLPB010000092.1:0-18617 GCF_035535915.1 Acidocella sp. | reverse complement strand
GACACAGTTGCGGCGAACCATGATCTGTCGCCGTATTTCGCGCTGCTCAAGCGCGAGGGCACCATGGTCCAGGTTGGCGCGCCCGAGCATCCGCTGCCGATCGCTGCGTTCGACCTGATTTTCAAGCGCCGCAATTTCGCGGGTTCGCTGATCGGCGGCATCGCCGAGACTCAGGAAATGCTGGAGTTCTGCGCCAAGCACAACATCACCTCGGATGTGGAGATCATCCCCATCCAGAAAATCAACGAAGCCTACGAGCGGATGCTGAAGAGCGACGTGAAATACCGCTTCACGATCGACATGGCCTCGCTGAAGGAAGCCGCCTAACACCCTGGGCGTTCGCCGGAACCTGCGGGTTCCGGCGAACCTCGCAGGCCGTGCGCCTGAAACCCTTGGGATTGCAGCTTAAACTGTTTGTTTTTTAAAATTCCGTGACGAATTCCGGACCGGACGACAAAGGCCAGGACCGTGTGGTGCGTCGCGGGCTCCGCGCAAATGCTTGGAATTGTTCGGCAATATATCAGCCAGTGTCGGCGTCGCGCGTGTCGTAAGCAACGCCCGGTTGCGACAACATGATGAATTTTCTCGTTCTGCTACGTTACACCCCGACACAATCTCTTAAATTCAGTTCTTTACCCGCACGATTTCACATTGACGTGAAAGTTTGTCCACGTAAAAGTCGCGCAATACAGTTGCGCGACCGGTGCTGTCAGTGCTGCCCGTTATCGACGGGCAGCATTGCGGGCCGCGCCGGTTTGCGAAGGAGACAGGCTTGACCGCGATTTCGACGACGACGCTCAGTTCCGACACGATGTATCGCATGTTGGTGCAGAGCGTCACGGACTACGCGATCTACATGCTCGATCCCGAGGGCCATGTCGTGAACTGGAACGCCGGCGCCCAGCGGTCCAAAGGCTATCGTGCGGAGGAAATTGTCGGCCGGCATTTTTCCTGCTTCTTCGTGCCCGAGGACAGCGCGCAGCAATTGCCGCAGCGTAGCTTGGCCGAGGCGCTGGCCACGCAGAAATTCGAGGACGAGGGGTGGCGCTTGCGCCGGGACGGCTCGCGTTACTGGGCGCATGTCGTCATCCAGCCGATCCACGATGAGAGCGGCACGCTGGTCGGCTTCGCGCACATCACACAGGACCGCAGCGCGCAGAAGCAGCAAGGCGACCAGTTGCGGGCACTGGCCCAGAATCTCAACCTGGCGTTGGCCAACATGTCGCAGGGCCTCTCACTGTTCGATGCCAACGAGACGCTGGTTTTGAGCAATGCGCGGCTGCATGAAATTCTCGGCATCGATCCTGCCGCCTTGCAGCCCGGCGCGGCGCTGAGCGACATTCTATGGATCGTGCATGCCGACCCGGCGGTGCCGCGGGAGCAGATTGCTGAGACCGTGCGCCGCAGCCGGGAGGCCATTGTTGCCGGCATGGCCGAGGCCGGCGGTATCGTCACCCGCGAATTGCCCTGGCGCGGCCGGGTTCTCCAGGTCAGCCATCGCGCGCTGCGGGGCGGCGGTTTTGTCAGTACCGTGGACGATGTGACCGAACGTCGCGCCATCGAGGACCGGATCACGCATCTGGCGCATCACGACACGCTGACCGCCTTGCCGAATCGCATGACCTTCCGGGCGCGGCTGGAAAGCGCGCTGAAGGGGGTCGACGAATTTTCGCCGTGTGCCGTGCTGTATGTCGACCTCGACCGCTTCAAGCCGGTGAACGACACGCTCGGGCATCAGATCGGCGATTTGGTGCTGCAGGCGGCCGCGGATCGCATCCGCGCGCAACTGGGAGAGTCCGACGTGGTGGCGCGGCTGGGCGGCGATGAATTCGCGGTCCTGATCGCGCGTTGCCACGAGATGCAGGACGTGACGGCTTTGGCCGAACGGCTGATCCGCGACATCAGCAGCCCGATCACCATCAAAGGGCTGCAGGTCCTGATCGGCGCCAGCATCGGCATCGCCTACGCGCCGCAGCATGGCCTCGATCCGGACCTGCTGCTGCGCAATGCCGACCTGGCTTTGTACCGTGCCAAATCCGTCGGTCGCGGCTGCCATCACGCTTATGAACCCGGCATGGAGAAAGTGGTGCAGGAGCGCCGCGATCTCGAGCGCGATCTGCGCGCCGCCCTGACCGGCGAGCAATTCACCCTGCATTACCAGCCGATCGTCGATACCGGCCGGCATGAGATCACAGGATTCGAGGCGCTGCTGCGCTGGCAAAGTCCCACGCGCGGCAGGGTCTCGCCGGCTGATTTCATCCCGTTCGCCGAGGAAATCGGCTTCATGCCGGAACTCGGCCGCTGGGTGTTGGAGACCGCGTGCGCGGAGGCGGCGAGTTGGCCGCACGAGTTGAAAGTTTCGGTCAATCTGTCGCCCAAGCAGTTCCGTCAGGCCGACCTGCTCGGGCATATCGCCGCGACGTTGGAGAAGACCGGCCTGCCGGCGCGGCGGCTCGAGCTTGAGATCACGGAAACGGCGATGATCGACGATCTGCAGAGCGCCACCGAGATCCTCGCAAAATTGCGCAAGCTCGGCATCCAGATCGCGATGGACGATTTCGGCACAGGCTATTCGTCGCTCAGCTTCCTGCGCACCTTGCCGTTCACGCGCATCAAGATCGACCGCAGTTTCGTTCAGGATGTGGAGAGCAAGCCCGAGGCGCTGGCGATCATCCGCGCAGTCTCGCTGCTGTGCGGCAGCCTCGGCGTTTCGGCCACCGCCGAGGGCGTCGAGACTGAGCGCCAGGCGGAAATCCTGCGCGCGGAAGGTTGCCCGGAATTGCAAGGGTTTCTCATCGCCCGGCCTTGTCCGGCGTCCGAATTGCCGGGGTGGATCGAGGCGTATCGCCGCAATCATGGCGCGGCAGTGCCGCAACCGGCCTGAGCGGCGCGGCGCGCGTCTCCTGCGCGCAAATGGACCTTGTCAGGGGGGGAACCATGCCGACCTAGAGCGCATTCGTTTGTCGCTCTCGTTGTCCCGGAGTTAAGATGCCTCGCCTGTTCGACCCCTATCAGTTGAAATCAGTCACCCTGCGCAATCGCATCGCCGTTTCACCTATGTGCCAATATATGGCCGAGGCGGGAACGGTGACCGATTGGCACCGGGTCCATTACGCTACGCTGGCCCGTGGTGGCGCCGGCCTCGTCATCGTCGAGGCGACGGCTGTCGCGGCGGAAGGCCGCATCACCTGGGGCGATCTCGGTCTGTGGAACGACGCCCAGGCCGAGGCGCTGCGCCCGGTGGTGGCGGCGATCCGCGCCGCCGGCGCGGTGCCGGGCATCCAGATCGCCCATGCCGGCCGCAAGGCGTCCGCCAACCGCCCCTGGGAAGGGGATGACCATATTCCCGAGGGGGCGCCGAATTCCTGGACCACCATCGCGCCGTCGCGGGTGGCCTTCGGCGAGGGCTTGCCGCGCCTGCCCGAAGAGATGACCCTGGCCGAAATTGCCCGCGTGCAGGCCGATACGGTGAGCGCCGTGGTGCGCGCCCGCGACCTCGGCTTCGAATGGCTGCAATTGCATATGGCGCACGGCTATCTGGCGCAGAATTTCTTTTCGCCGCACTCCAACCACCGGACCGATGCCTATGGCGGCAGCGCGGAGAACCGCGCGCGTTACCTGCTGGAGACGCTGGTGGCGGTGCGCAAGGTCTGGCCGGAAGACCGGCCGCTGACGATCCGGCTCGGCGTGGTGGAATTCGACGGCACCCATACGATGCTGGACGAGGCGATCGCGCTGCTGCGCCGGATGAAGAGCGAGGGGCTGGATTCCGTCGACGTCTCGCTCGGCTTCAACACGCCGAAGGCGAACATCCCCTGGGCGCCGAATTTCATGGGCGACATCGCGTGGAAGGTGCGCCAGGAGACCGCCCTGCCGGTCGCGACGAGCTGGTACATCGCCAAGCCGGAGGATGCCGACGCGCTGATCCGTGAGGAGAAGATCGACCTCCTGATGCTCGGGCGGCCGCTTCTGGCCGAACCGCACTGGCCGTATCGCGCCGCGCAGGAATTGGGCGTTGAAAATCCGGCCTGGGCGACATTGCCGGCCCCTTACGCGCACTGGCTCGCGCGCTACCGCTGATTTCATTTTAACGAAACCTGTTGCCCAACGGGCGGCCATCTTCGGATGGCCGCTTTTTTTTGCGGCTGTCGCGGGCTGCAAACCGGGCGCGCCGCTCAAATTAACGGAAAATTTAGATAATTGCGGTTTAACCGCGTCATGCACAAAACTTTTGGTTGCAAACAAACGCCAACGATCATCCGAAATATAGTCGGAAATCTAAATAAAGATACGATCATCGCGGCGGAAGGCCGGATGAAAGCAAGCGGGATAGGGCCGCGCCCAACCAGGAAGGCACGCGCCGGTAACGGCCGTCTGAGGGAGAATCGCCATGATACCACAAACGGCGCCGCGCCGTGCTGCGGTGGCGGCCGGCTGTCGACATGTTGCCGGAAGGCTCCGCGCCGAAACGGCGCTCTGCCCGGCCGGGCTGTCCTGGCTCGCTTGCGGCGCGGTGCTCCTCATGTTGGCGTCGCCCGCGCAGGCGCAGGCGCAGGCGCGTTGCGGCGCGGGTGGCGGCGCGACCGCCTGCGATCCACCGAGCTCGAGTCCTGCGGGTTCCACTGATTTTGGCGGTCATACCGGCCCCACGGATCCCGGTCACGGTTCATTCTCGGCCCCCGGTCATGGTGGCATGGCGGAGGACCCGGACGGCCACGGTGCCTCCGATCCCCATGACCCCGGCGGCCCGTCGGGATCTGGTGGTCGCGGTTCCTCCGATCCCCACGGCCCTGGGGGCTCGGCGGATCCTGGCGGTCGCGGTTCTTCCGGTCACCACCACGGTCACGGCGGCTCGACGGATCCGGGCGGCCCCACAGGACCCGCCGGTCCCTCCGGTCCCTCCGGTCCGACCGGCCCCACCAACCCGACGGACCCGGCGGACCCGACCGGCCCCGCCGGTCAAAATCCTCCCGGGAACACCGGCGCGACCGGCCCCAAGGATCCCAGCGATCCGGCCGACCCCGTTGACCCGCTCGTTCTGTCCGCCGCGAGCGGGGCCGGCGATCCTGCCGCGGATCCTTCCGGCGGGCCGGGCCTCAGGCCGGAATTCTCTGCCTATGGCGCCGCCATCCCCACCGCGCAGGTCCTTGGGCTGGATACGCTCGGCACGCTCTATGATCGGATCGGCGATGAACGCATCGGCCTGGATTCCAGCAGCGCCGGCCTCCGCGCCAGTTCGGTCTGGGGGCGTGCTTTCGGCGCTTATGTCGGCGCGGCCTATGGCGGCCAGGCGCAGGCACGGACCAGCGGTTCCGAGGTCGGCGTGCAGCTCGGGCTCGACCTGTACCGCCACATAGCGGCGCATGGCGGCCGCGATTTTTTCGGCACCTATTTCAGCTATGCCAACGCCCAGGTCGGCACCAGCGGACTCGTTACCGACGCGACGGATGCCGCGAACATCATGGAAAAGACCGGCACCGACAATGTGAACGCCTATAGCGGCGGGCTCTATTATACGCATTTCGGCCCATCCGGCTGGTATGCGGACATTGTGGTGCAGGGCACGCGTTATGGTGGCACGGCAGCTTCCACCCGCACCTCGATTCCGCTGACCGGCGACGGGTTCGCGGCTTCGCTGGAGCTGGGCGTTCCGTTCGCGCTGCGCCCGGGCCTGGCGCTGGAACCGCAGGCGCAGCTGGTTTGGCAAGGCGTCTGGCTCGCCGACCAGAGCGATGCCTTTGGCACGGTGCAACCTGGAGGCGGGGCGACGCTTTACGGGCGCATCGGCGCGCAGCTCAATGGCGTGACGCAAACGGGTGCCTGGCAATTGCGCCCCTACGCCAGGACCAATCTCTGGTCGGCCCTGGCGGGCACCAGCTCTTCGATCCTGTATGCCGGGGTGGAATCGATCACGACCAAGGCGGATGCCACCTGGACCCAGCTCGGGCTCGGGCTAACCGCCCGGCGCAGTGACAGCCGGTTCAGCTTCTACGCCCATATTGACGGGCTGGTCGGGTTGAAGAATGCCGGCACCAACCGTTACGGCTTCGATGGCGGCGCCGGGTTGAAATATGAATGGTAGGAAGGAAGGCTACTTTTTGTGAACAAAAAGTAGCAAAAAAACTTTGTTTTGCTGGGGCATGGGCTTTGTCGGGGACAACGCCCACGGCCCAGCATAGTGAAAGTTTTTGCGCCGCTTTTTTCAAAAAGCGGCTACTTTCTTACCTTACGCGGAGACAGCGCGGACCGGTTGGCGCCGCATTGCCGCGCGCACGCCGGCGAGGTTGCAATAGAGATCGACATAATCGTTGGCCATGCGCGTCGCGGTGAAGCGCGCGTCGAAGGCTGCGCGCACTTCCCGGCGGTCCAGTTCGCCGATCCGCCGTACTGCCTGGACCGCCTCGTCCATATTGTCGACGATGAAGCCGGACAGGCCGTGATCGATCACTTCGGGCACCGAACCGCAGCGGAAGGCGATCACCGGTGTGCCGCACGCCATCGCTTCGATCATCACCAGGCCGAACGGCTCCGGCCAGTCGATCGGGAACAGCAGAGCCGTGGCGTTGCCGAGGAAGTCGGCTTTCTGCGCCTCGTTGATTTCGCCGATGAATTCCACATTCGGGTGCGCCGCCACCATCGGGCCGATTACCGTGTCCCAATAATGCTGGTCGGCCTTGTCCACTTTGGCCGCCATTTTCAGCTTCATCCCGGCTGCCGTGGCGATTTCGATCGCGCGGTCGGGGCGTTTTTCCGGCGAGATCCGGCCGAGGAACGCGAGGTAGCCGCCCTGCGGCCGGGCGCTGAAGGGCAGAAGGTCTTGCGGCAGGCCATGATATACCGTGCCGGCCCAGTTCACCGGCGGCATCGGCAGGCGCTGATGGTCGGAGATCGAGGAGAGCGGCACTTCGGGAAAGGCCTTGTAGAACGGCATCAGGTCCGGCAGATCCAGCCGCCCGTGCTGGGTGGTCACCGTGCGGTCGGCGAAATCGCGGATCAACGGGTAGTGCACCATGTCCACATGGAAATGCAGAACGTCGAATTCGTCGGCGCGCTGGCGCACCTGTTCCAGCATTACGATGTAATGCGGCAGCCAATCTTTGATGGCGGGGTTGAGGCGCAGCGCCATGTCGCCACAGGCCACCAGGTTCGCCGAAGTCTGCGAATCGCCGCTGGCGAACAAGGTCACATCATGGCCCTGCCGCACTAGCTCCTCGGTCAGATAGGACACGATGCGTTCGGTTCCGCCATAGAGCTTGGGGGGGCAACTCTCGAAAAGCGGGGCGATCTGGGCAATCTTCATGGCGAACCTTCAAAAGAAAACCGCCGTGACGCACGGTGCGTAACGGCGGCGTATGGAGAAGCTTGTAAAAAGTTAATGCGGCGCAAATGAGGCGGGTTTGTGCCAAAAAAACTTTGTTACGTTGGGTCATGGGCTTTGTCGGCGACAACGCCCATGCCCAGCGTAAAAGAAGTTTTTGCGGCGCTTTTTTCAAAAAGCGCCTGCTTGCTTCCTTGCTTTAATGCAGCCAGGCCACCAGCGCGGAAACCGTGACCAATGAGAGCACGGTGGAGACCAGAATCGCCCGCGAGGTTACCGCGGCTTCGCGGTCATAGAGTTTCGCTAACATGAACGGGCCGGTGCCGATCGGCAGGGCGCTCATCAGCAGCGCCGTATCCGCCCAGAGGGCCGGCATGCCGAAGACGAAGAAGGCGAGCAGGCCGGTGATCGCCGGCTGGATCAGGAGCTTCAGCGCCACTAGCCTGGTGACCACGCCCGTTTCCTGGGCGGATTCGGACTGCGCCAGGAACAGGCCGATGGTGACCAGGGCGCAGGGGCTCGCGGCGGCGCCAAGCAGGGTGGTGAAGCGGAAGACCAGGGCCGGCATTGGCACATGGGTGACGCCCTGGAACAAAGCCACGGCGAGGCCCAGCAGCGGCGCGGCGACCAGCGGATTGCGCAGCAGCGAGAGGCCGACCTTGCGCAGCGTGGCGCCCAGGCGCGGTTGCTCGTTCAGATCCGTCTCGATCAGCACGATGGCGCCGGCAAACAGCACGCAGGCGGTGAGAATGGTGGCGATGACCGCGGGCACCAGAGCCGTGTGGCCCAGGGCCACGACGCACAGCGGGATGCCCATGAAGCCGGTATTGGCATAGGCGGCGTTCAACCCCTCGATGCTGCGGTCGGCGAGGCGGTGATGCGCCGGCCGGGTGCTGAAAGGGGCGAGCAGGAAAGAGAGCGCGAACGTGATCATCATGCCGCCGGCGAACGCGGCAAGAAACCCAGGGTGATCCAGCCCCGCCCAGGTAATGCCCGCCATGGCCTGGAACAGCAAAGCCGGGAGCGCCAGCCAGACGACGAATTTGTTCAGGCTGTCGGTGGCGCCGGGGCCGAGGATGCCGCGGCGCGCGCAGATGAACCCCGTGAGGATCAGCGCGAAGATGGGCAAGACAGCATTAAATACGGCGGACATGCTGTCCTTCTCCCGTGACCAGGGGTGGGATGCAAGGGGGGCGCCGATCCGCAGCGGCGGCAGGTTTGCAAAAAATGTACTGTATCGTACATTACAGGATGGGCGAATTGGGGCCCCACGGATGACGGAGAGCTTATGTCGATTCCCTCTGGCGCGAAATGGCTCGAGTCCTCCGGGGGCGTCATTCAAATCCGCCATCCGGCACCGGTCCGGGGCTGAGGCGCGATGTATGGCAGCGCGCCTGTGGTTCGCCGCACGCAACGGGGCGAGGCGCGCGATGAGCGGCTGCGCCGGCGCGCGGCCGATCTGTTTCTCGAACGCGGCTATGATGGTGTCAGCATCGACGAGCTGATCCGCGACGTCGGTGGCTCGAAAGCCAGCGTCTACCATTTTTACGGTGATAAAAACGGCTTGTTCACGGCGGTGATGGACGACATGCTCCAGGATCTCGCCTTGCCGCTCAGCCGGCTCGATCTCGAAGGTTTGTCCCTGGCGGAAGGTTTGAGGACATTCGCCACGACGCTGATGGCGATCCTGCTGCAGCCGCGGCATCTGGCGTTTCAGCGCCTGGTCGTCGCGGAGGCGCAACGGCGTCCCGCGATCGGGCTGAGCTGGTACCGCAACGGCCCGGCGGCGACCTGCGAGTTGCTGCGGCGGTTTTTGGCCGCGCAGCAGGGCCTGGGCCATATCCGGCCGGAAGTCGCCCCGGGGCCAGCCGCGGTGCTGTTCCACGACATGGTCGTTTGCACCTTGCTCAACCGGGCGATGATGACGGCCGGGGGCGGGCCGACGCCCGAAGACGTGACGGAGACGATCGAGCAGGGGGTGCGGCTGACGCTGGGTGGGATTGCGCCGTGAAGTAAGTAAGCGGCCGCTTTTTAAAAAAAGCGGCGCAAAAATTTTTGTTATGCTGGGCCATGGGCTGTATCGGCGACAACGCCCATGGCCCAGCATAACAAAGTTTTTTTGCTACTTTTTGTTCACAAAAAGTAGCGCTTCCTTCCTCGCCTTCTCTGGTCTTCACCGTCTGGCGCAATCCGCATCGGCTGCTATGCTGCCGCCCACACACAGGTTTGGAGAGTGACATGCACTACACCAATCTCGGCGCGACCGGGCTCACCGTTTCGCGTCTCTGCCTTGGCACCATGACTTTCGGCCTGCAAACGGAAGAAGACAAATCGTTTGAGATTCTCGACAAGGCCGCCGCCGGCGGGGTGAATTTCCTCGACACGGCCGACGTCTATCCGCTGGGCGGCGATCTTAGCACCGTCGGTCGCACCGAAACCATCGTCGGGCGCTGGCTCAAAGGCCGGCGTCACCGCTACGTTCTAGCAACGAAATGCGTCGGCAAGATGGGTGAGGCGCCGTGGGACCAGGGCGCTTCGCGCAAACATATTCTGGATGCGGTCGACGCCTCGCTGCGGCGCCTTAACACCGACTACATCGATTTGTACCAGCTCCATTCGGACGACTCTAACACGCCGTTGGATGAGACCATCGAGGCGCTCGACATCGTCGTGCGCAGCGGCAAGGCGCGTTATATCGGCGTCTCCAACTTCCTCGCCTACCGCCTGGCGCGCGCGCTCGGCCGCGCCGATGTGAAGAACCAGACCCGCTTCGTCTCGGTGCAGCCGCGCTACAGCCTGCTGTTTCGCGAGATCGAGCGCGAATTGCTGCCGCTGGCCAAGGAAGAAGGGCTGGGCGTGATCCCTTACAACCCGCTGGCGGGCGGCCTGCTCACCGGCAAGCACAAGCCCGGCGCTCCGCCGGCCGGCACGCGCTTTACCCTCGGCACCGCCGGGGGGCGCTATCAGGACCGCTACTGGAACGACATATCTTTCGCCAAGGTCGAGGAACTGCGTGAACTCGTGAGCGACGCCGGGCTGAATTTGACCGTGGTCGCGATCGCCTGGGTGCTGGCCAATCCGGCCGTAACCTCTGCCATTATCGGCGCCAGCCGGGCGGAGCAGTTGAACGACACGCTGAGCGCCTGCGAGATGAAGCTCGATGCCGGGCTGAAGCAGAAGCTCGACGAGCTGACCGCGGAGTTCCGCCGCGGCGACGCGCCGCGCTAACAGAACCGATATTTCAGGAGGTATTTCCATGATCCATGAATTGCGCATCTATCGCGCCGCCGCCGGCCGGCTTCCCGACCTGCTGTCGCGCTTCGAGACGCACACGCTGAAAATCTGGCAGAAGCACGGCATCCGTCAGGCGGGCTTCTGGACCGTCGCCATCGGGACCTCGAATCAGGATCTGTATTATCTGCTCGAATGGGAGTCCCTGGCCGAGCGGGAGCGCAAATGGAACGCTTTCGCGAGCGATCCGGAGTGGCTGGCGGTCAAAGCGGAGACGGAAAAGAACGGCGCCATCGTCGAGACGCTGAGCAACGCGATTCTCACGCCGACCTCGTTCTCCTCCGTGCGCTAGAGCGCGATGACTTAAAGTCTGAATCGCCCTCTAGCTTATATCTAGAGGCGGATTCAGATTTTAGAGCGGATCGCTACGCGATTCGATCTAAAATCATCCGACTCTAGGTGACGGCCGCAGGCGCTGGGACCGGCACAGGGCCAAATTAACAAAGTTTTTTGCTACTTTTTGTTCACAAAAAGTAGCCTTTCCTTTCCGTGCTCTAAAATGTCGTGCAGCGGCGATCGCGCGCCATGCCCGTCCGGTCAACTGAAAGGCTTTTCCATGGCTATCTTCGACAAGGCGGCGGATCTGCCCGGTACCGTGCCAGCGGCTTTCAGGGCCGCGGCGCCGGGCACGGCATGAGCCACGCCATCGATCTGGTCGTCTCGGCGATTCTCGCTTTGGCCGGGCTGGTGATGGCGGCGGCCGGAATCGTCGATGGCTTTCTGGTCACGGCGATGAGCGCGGTTGGCCTGCCACCGCTGCTGCAATTGCTCATCCTCATCGCGGTCGCTTTATGGGTGGTGATGGCGGCGCTGCGCCTGCTGGGCGGCGCGTTCGCGCTGTTGCTGCTGATTCTCTTCATGCTGCTGCTGGTGCATTGGGTCATGCCCGGCAGCGCCAGCGGGCAATGGCACCATGCGCTGCCGCCTCTGCGCATTCCCGGCGCGATACGGATCTAGGCCCCTCATCGGGCGGGGCTCTTACGCCGGCAGGGGGGCACCCAGCAGGCGCAGGCAGGCTTCGGCGGCGGCGCTGCCGGCCCGGCCGGTGTCGGTGTGCCGCCCATATACCACGGCCAATTCCCAACAGGGTTCAGGCTCGGCCAGGGTGGCGAAGCCGATCGGCGCCTGTGGCTCGGCGCGCATCCGGCTTTGCACCACCAGTTCCGGCACCAGCGCCACGCCGAGCCCGTGCGCCACCATGTCCAGTTGCATCGTCAGGTCGTTGACTTCGAAATCCGAGCGTCGGGCGAGGCTGGCGGCGGCAAATGTCTGGTTCACCAGTTGGCGCGTGCCATGGCCGGCCGGGAGGTCGATGAACGCTTCGCCGGCGATGGCCTCAAGGCTGAGACCGCGCTGGCCGGCAAGGCGGTGGCTGCCGGGGCAGGCCAGGACCAGCGGGTCGCAGGCCAGCATGCGGGCCGCCAACTCGGGCGGCGGCGCCTCCACGAACTGGGTGAAAGCGATGTCCAGCCGTCCGTCCAGTACGCCCTCGATCAGGGCCGCGGTATCGTCGAAGCGAAGCTGGATATCCACTTGCGGGTGTTCCCGGCGGAAGGCGCCGAGCAGGCGTGGCAGGTCGATGAACGGCGCGAGGCCCTGGATCGCGCCGACCAGAAGCCGGCCGCGCTTCAGCCCCTGCACCTCGGCGACGGCATTGCGCGCCGCCTCGGCGGCGGAGAGCACACGCTGCGCCTCGCTGAGAAAAGCCGCGCCCGCCGGGGTGAGGTTGACCCGTCGGGTCGTGCGCAGAAACAGTGTCGCCCCCATTTCCTCTTCCAGGGCCCGGATCGAGGCGGAGAGCCCGGACTGCACGATATGCAGCTTGGCGGCGGCGCGGGTGAAATGGCGCTCTTGCGCCACGGCGACGAAATGTTCCAACTGCCGCAAATCCACTGCAACCCTCCAGGCCTATTATGCGCCATTAGAGATGAGACCGCGCACAATCTTCTATTGGAACGATGAAATAGCATCTCCATGTCGAGGTGCAACGTGGAGCTTGTTCAAATCATCGAACAAATTGTTGTTGTGCGTCAATTTTGACGCGATGGGCTTCCCGTTCGGCCCCAAGCAGGAGTGACGATATGAGTACAGACGAGACGACGAAGACCGTGACGCGGAACAGCGCCTATTTCGACGTGGCGGCGATTGCGGCTTCATTGCCGGCGACGGCCGACACCATGTTGGTCGACACCCGCCTGACCGACGAGCCCGCGGCGAGCTCGCGGATTTTCCGCGCTTATCACCCGGTGCCGCGCCATTATCACGCCACGTGTGATGAATATCTTTATTTGCTCTCCGGTCGCGCCACGTTCGAGGTGGATGGCGGCGCGCCGCGCGAATTGCGGGCGGGGCAGATGGTGTTCTTCAAGAAAGGCGTCGTGCACGCGATCCCCGACCTGCTGGAGCATCCGGTGATTTTCCTCACCGTCGACACGCCGCGCCGTGATCCGCGGGACGTGATTTTTGTGAATCCGGAAGAAGGCACCGTCGACACCTTCATCCAAGCCCACAAGGCGGGAGCGGAATAAGCCGCGTCATGCGTTTTGCCGGAAGCGACAGGTTCCGGCAAAACGCATGGCAGGGCTGCTGAGGGCTCGGCGCACGTGTCATCGTGCTTAATTTTTGATCTCTTGAGATCGGTTCGGCCGTTCGTCGCTTCTTTATTGGCCCGATCATACACCGTCGGAACAATGTAAGATAAAACCCTCTTGCTTCGCTGCAATGAAGTGGCCATGGTCCGGGAAATTTCGTGCCGGTCGCGGTCTCGCGGGGCGCGATGGCTGCGCGTGAGAGGTCTTATGAAGCATATCGGCTGGCTTGCCGTCATTCCTTTTATCGGCATGTGCGCCGGTCCTGTCATCCATAACAGCGCAACCCCGTTCATTCTCGGCATGCCCTTCATCCTCGCCTGGATGGTGGCCTGGGTGTTCCTGACCTCCCTGATCATGAGCGTGATCTACTGGCTCGATCCGGAGCGGCGCGCCGAAGAGGAGACGGTGCCATGAACATCGCCATCGTCATCATCGCCGTCGTCACCGTTCTGGCCCTGGCTCTCGGCCTTTCGGCGCGCGCGCAGCACCGAATGAACCTGGAGGAATGGACCGTCGGTGGCCGCCATTTCGGTGCGGTCCTGGTGTTCATGCTGCTTGCCGGCGAAATCTACACCACGTTCACCTTCCTCGGCGCTTCCGGCTTTGCGTACGGATTCGGCGGGCCGGCCTTCTACACGATCGGCTATCTCACGCTGACCTATGTCTTTGCCTATTTTCTCTTGCCGAAAATCTGGCGCTACGGGCGCAGCCACGGGCTGGTGACGCAGCCGGACTTCCTGGCGCACAAATATGACAGCCCGGCGCTTGGTGCGTTGGTGGCGCTGGTCAGCATCGTCGCGCTTGTGCCCTATCTCGTGCTGCAGCTCACCGGCCTTGGCATCATCGTGGAGGTGGCGAGTTATGGCGAGGTGTCGAAAACGGCGGCGATTATCATCGGCACCGTTGTGGTCACCCTGTATGGGACCATTTCCGGTATCCGCGGCTCGGCCTGGACGGCCGTCGTCAAGGATATCATGATCATCGGCGTCGTCGTTTTCCTTGGGCTTTATCTACCGTTTCATTATCTCGGCGGCATCGGCAAGATGTTCGCGGCCGTGAATGCAGCGAAGCCTGGCTTCCTGGCGTTGCCGGCGCATGGGCAGAGCGTGTCGTGGTTCGTTTCCACAATCCTGCTCACTTCGCTGGGCGTGCTGATGTGGCCGCACCATTTCGGTGCCATCTTCACCGCGAGCAACGCCAATGTCTTCCGCAAGAACGCCGTGCTGTTGCCGCTTTATCAGCTCGTTCTGCTGCTTGTGTTTTTCGTCGGCTTCACCGCGGTGATGGTTGTTCCGGGGCTGAAGGGCGCCGCCACCAACATGGCGCTGCTGAAAATTTCCGTCGCCGCCTTTCCGCCCTGGATCGTCGGCATTATCGGGGCCACCGGCGTGCTCACCGCCCTGGTGCCGGGTTCGCTGCTCGTCATGTCCGCCGCGACATTGCTGGCACGCAATATCGTCGCCCCGCTCAATCCGCGGCAGACCGATGAAGGCACCGCGCGGCTGGCGAAATTGTTTGTGCCGGTGATTGCCGCCGTCGGCTGCTATTTTGCGGTCGCCGGGAGCAGCACCATCGTTGCCTTGCTGCTGATGGGCATGGCGTTTGTCACTCAGCTCGCCCCGGCGGTGGTCTTTAGCCTGCGGAAGCGTAACCCCCTTACCAAAGAGGGCGTGTCCGCCGGCATCATCGCCGGGGTCGCCGTCGTTGCCTATTTCAACTTGGCGCATGAGACCATCGGCAAGCTGCTGCCGGGCTTGCCGGACGTGCTGAAGGACATCAATGTCGGCATTGTCGCCTTGCTCGTGAACGTGCTGGTGCTTACGGTGGTCAGCGTAGTGACCGCAGGTCGCCGCCTGCCGCTTGCCAGCGAAGTTATCAAATAACAGGAAGAAACTCGATGTTTTCAGATTGGAACAATCCTTACCCCACCATTCGCATGCCCGTCATGGCACGCAATGTGGTCTCGACCTCGCATCCCCTGGCGGCGCAGGCCGGGCTGCGTATCCTGGCGCGCGGCGGCAATGCCGTGGATGCCGCCATCGCCGCCGCGGCGACCCTGATGATCGTCGAGCCCGTCTCCAACGGCCTCGGCAGCGACGCTTTCGCGATTCTTTGGGACGGCAAGGAATTGACCGGTCTGAACGCCTCCGGCACCGCGCCCGCCGCCTGGAACCCGGATTATTTCCGCCGCAAATACGGCGAGGACGCCAAGGGCTTCGCCAACCAGCCGATGCGCGGTTGGGATAGCGCCACCGTGCCGGGCGCCGTCGCCGGCTGGGAGATGCTGCACGGGCGCTTCGGGCGCCTGCCGTTTGCCGACCTGCTGCAGCCGGCGATTGAAATCGCCGAGCGGGGCCACGCCGTGGCCACGATCGTCCAGCACAAATGGGCGGCGGCGGTGCCGGACCTGAAGGACCAGCCGGGTTTCGCGGCGGCGTTCATGCCGCATGGCCGCGCCCCTCAGGTCGCCGAAAAATTCGTCTTCAAAGATGCCGCCAACACGCTGCGCATTCTCGCCGCCCAGGGCCCGCGCGCTTTCTATGAAGGTGAGATCGCCGCGCGCATCGCGTCTTTCTCGCAGGAATGCGGCGGGGCGATGACGGCTTCCGATCTTGCAAACTATCGCGCCGAATGGGTGAAGCCGATCAGCAAGTCTTATCGCGGCTATGATGTGCATGAGATCCCGCCGAACGGCCAAGGCATCGCCGCGCTCATCGCGCTCGGCATTTTGCAGAAATTCGACCTTGCCGGCATGAAGGTCGACGGCGTTGATTCGCAGCACGTGCAGATCGAGGCAATGAAGCTCGCTTTCGCGGATATTTACCGCTACGTCGCCGATCCGCGCGCGATGACCGTGACCGCGGAAGAGATGCTGAGCGACGGCTACCTGACCGAGCGCGCCAAGCTGATCGACATGAAAAAGGCGCAGCGCCCGAGCTTCGGCATGCCGAAATCCGGCGGCACCATCTACCTCACCGCCGCCGATGAATCCGGCATGATGATTTCCTTCATTCAGTCGAACTATATGGGCTTCGGTTCCGGCGTCGTCGTGCCGGGCGTGGGGGTCAGCCTGCAGAATCGCGGCTACGGCTTCACCACCGATCCGGCCTCGCCGAACGTGGTCGCGGGCGGCAAGCGGCCGTTCCACACCATCATCCCGGCCTTCCTCACCAAGGACGGCAAGCCGGTGATGAGCTTCGGCGTCATGGGCGGCGACATGCAGCCCCAGGGCCATCTCCAGACCGTGGTGCGCATGCTCGATTACAAGCAGCAGCCGCAGGCGGCCTGCGACGCGCCGCGCTGGAAGGTCAATCGCGACTTCACCCTCGATGTCGAAGCGACGATGAACGGCGCGACGGTCGACGGGCTGAAGGCGCGTGGCCATGAGCTGAAATCCGTCGAGGATCCGTACATGGATTTCGGGTCCGGCCAGTTCATCTGGAAGCTCTCCGATGACCTCGATCACGGCTATGTCGCCGCCAGCGACAGCCGGCGCGACGGCCACGCCGCGGCGTTCTGAGGAAAAAAGACAGCGCTACTTTTTTGAAAAAAAGTAGCAAAAAACTTTTGTAAACTGGGCCCGTGCGGTTTCACCGCCACCGGCCCAGTTTCAAAAAGCGCCTGCTTTCTTTCTTGTCTGGAGGAGGCACCAATGAGCATCCCGACCGTTCTTTTGCCGGATGGCACCTCTGTCCCAGCCCTGGGGCAAGGGACTTGGCACATGGGCGAATCCGCCGCGCGGGCAGCTTCCGAGGAAGCGGTGCTGCGCGACGGGATCGCGCGTGGGCTCAGCCTGATCGATACGGCAGAGATGTATGCCGATGGCGGCGCGGAAAGAGTGGTGGGGGCGGCCGTCAAAGGCCAGCGCGAACGCGTGTTCCTGGTCAGCAAGATCATGCCGCAGAATGCGTCCGCCGCCGGTGTTGCCCGCCATTGTGAGGCCAGCCTGAAACGGCTCGGCACGGATTATCTGGACCTTTATTTGCTGCATTGGCCCGGCTCTTACCCGCTCGAGCAGACCATCGCCGCGTTCGAGCGGTTGAGGGAAGCCGGAAAAATCCGCCATTGGGGCGTGTCGAATTTCGACCTCGCCGATATGGAGGAGGTTTTCGCCATGCCGCACGGCACGAACTGCGCGACCAATCAGGTTCTATACCATCCTGATGAACGCGGCATCGAATTCGATCTGCTTCCCTGGAGCCGGGATAAGAAACTGCCGGTGATGGCCTATTCGCCGCTCGGCCAGGCGGGCCGGCTGCTGCGCTCGCCGGCTTTAAAAGCGGTGGCGCAACGCCATGGGGCGACCCCGGCGCAGATCGCGATTGCCTGGAGCCTGCGCGACGGCAACACGATTTCAATTCCGAAATCCGCCGACCCCGCGCATTTGCGGGAGAACGCCCAGGCGGCTTCCATCAGACTGAGCGAGGCCGATCTCGCGGAGATCGACCGCACCCACCGGCCGCCGGCGCGAAAAACGTCTCTGGCGATGCTTTGAGAGAAAAGTAAGAAGCCGCTTTTTGAAAAAAGCGGCGCAAAAACTTTCACTATGCCGGGCTATGGGCGTTGTCGCCGCCGCAGCCCATGGCCCAGCGTAAATAAAGTTTTTTTGCTACTTTTTGTTCACAAAAAGTAGCCTTTCTTTCTTGTTTAGCCTGCTTCCTGGTGGTGGTTGGGCAGGCGCGCCGGCAATTGCACGGTGAAAATGGCGCCCTGGCCGGCATGGCTGACCACCGTAATGCGGCCTTTCATGGCGGCGACCAGCCGGCCGGTCAGCCAGAGGCCGACGCCGATTCCGCCGCCCAAAGGTGGGGGGGCAGCCTGCTCGAAGCGGCCGAAAATATGCCGCTGCTGCTCGGCGCTAATGCCGATTCCCGAATCCGCGACGCTCAGCAACACCCCTTCCGCCGTGCGCGCGAGGCGAAGTTCGACCGGTTGGCTGTTGCCGAATTTAAAAGCATTGGACAGCAGATTCTCCACGATCTGTGTGAAGGCGAGGGGATCGAGCCATGCTTTCACCCCGGGTTCGACGTTCGTCGAAAGCGGGGAGCCTTTGCGCAGCAACGGGTCTTCATATTTCGCGGCGATGGTGTGGAGAATGGCGGAAAGGTCCGCCTCGGTCGGGCGCAGTTGCAGATTTCCGGCATTGATCCGGCTCAGATCGAGAAGCCGCGTGGCGCGGTCGACGAAATCCTGGATCGCCAGGCTCATTCTCTCAAGCAGGGACAGAAGAGACGGCGAGACCGGCGGCGTAGCTTTGCGGGCGGCATTCAGCGCGAGATGGGAAAGGCCCAGCAACGGCGTCATCGGGTTGCGGAGCTCATGCGCGGCGATGGCGATGAAATCGTCGCGCGCCTGCAAGGCGTTCCGCAAATGATTGAGTTCCGCCTGCAGCAAAATGAGCATCTCATCATCGGGCA
>NZ_DATLPB010000091.1:0-77822 GCF_035535915.1 Acidocella sp. | reverse complement strand
CCGGGTCCCTGCTCTATGAGCGCATGCACATGGCAACGGCGGCAATGGAGGATGCGGAAGCCGAAGTTGCACAAACGGGCGGCGTGGTGACAGGTCGCCTTCGACTGGCGCTTCCCGCGACATTCGGGCGGCGCTGCATTGCGCCGATGCTGCCGGACTTCCTGACGGCCTATCCCAACGTCTCGATCGAGGCCGAGTTTTCCGACCGCTACGTGGATCTGATCAACGAGCGGTTCGATTTGGCGATTCGGATCGGCGAACTCCATGATAGCCGCCTGGTCGGCAGAAAGCTCGCCGTGAATGAACGGGTTCTATGTGCGGCGCCGTCTTATCTTGCGGCGCATGGCACGCCGGCAACTCCAGAAGCGTTGAGCGAACATGCTTGCCTGGCCAATCAGCGTTTCAGCGGCTTTCCCGAATGGCGCTTCCGCAAGGGCAGTACCGTCGCGTCCGTGCGCGTGAATGGCCGTTTCATCGCCGACGATCCCGACAGCCTCGTTGCTGCGGCGCTCGCGGGAATGGGGATCGTGGTCTGCGCAAAATGGCTCACGGTTGCGGAACGCGCGCAGGGGCAGCTCGTGCCGATCCTGGCGGATTGGACCTTCGAACGAGAGGGCGGCATTTATCTGATCATGCCGTCCGCCCGCTTCATCGCGGGGAAGACCAGGAGCTTCGTTGACTGGATCGCGGCGCGGTTTAAGGAGCCAAAGTGGTGAGCGACGTCCTGCCGCAGTAAAGGGAGACCTTCGAAAGGTTGGAGCTACCTAACAGAAGGACAAATAGATGGACCTCGCCTTGCTCACACAGCGTCCGCTTCCCCAACCGCCTCCGGTTGGCCGGCAGCTTCTTCTGCGTTTCGGCGAATCAAACCATCGGAAATATAGTGGAGAGCGTTTTTTCTCAGTACCGACTTCGACGTTCCTAAAAGAGAGTGCTTGGACGGAGCAACCGATGTCTGGCTCCGGCGATTTGGACCTTTATGGGTACCTTGATATCCGTGCCGCCCTGCTATGTCAGCTTCCATGAAGTTTGGCCGGGGGCGGGTAAGACTACAAAGGATCGTGAGCAGTACACACGCCGGGGCCTAAGCGATGTCAGCTTTCCCGGGCTGTAATTCCAAAGCGGACCGGCTGCTTCCGGCCCGGTCTCGCCATAAGGCGAATGTCCGGTATCCACTTTCGCCGGCCGAAAGCTGACTGGCGGAAATCCACCCAAAGCCGTCCATCCGAGGGGAGCCGAACCCACCGGCATTAGGGCTGGGAAGGTAGGCCGCGCGCACCCGTCAAATCCCTATGCCAGCGGTACTAGTGGCAAGGCCGTGACGGACGCTGCGGGGTGACTTGCTGAGGTACACAAAAGGGGTCACAATGCGTTTCGATGCAATTCGGGCGCTTCGTAACTTCGCAGTAGCTTCTTTGAACTATTCAACTTCAACGTCCTCGGGCAGTGAGATGTCGCCATCTCCCTCACCCGGCACCAAACCTTCCCGCCGCCGCGTTAAGAAAGCGGCCGCTTTTTGAAAAAAGCGGCGCAAAAACTTTTTTATGCTGGGCCATGGGCTGTGTCAGCGCCGACGCCCATAACCCAGCATAATAAAGTTTTTTTGCTTCTTTTTGTTCACAAAAAGAAGCCTTCCCTGATACTCCATTGCCGCGATGATCATTTCCGCCCCCAAGCTTTTCCTGCACGGCGCCTTCAGCGGACCCGGCGCCGTGCGCGTCGAACACGGGCGCATCGTGGAAATTCTCTTCGGCCCCGTCGAGGCGGACATCCGCCTCGATCACGGCTTTCTCACGCCCGGCCTGATCGACCTGCACAATAACGGCGCCTTCGGCGTCGATTGCGCCACCGCGCAACCCCAGGACTGGGACCGATTCGTCGCCGGGCTGCACGCGCATGGCGTCACCGCGGTGCTGCCCACCATCATCACCGCGCCGCTGCCGGTCCTGTGCGCGGCGGCGGAAAATGTGGCGGCGGCAATGGCGCGGCATGAGTCCCTGCTCGGCCTGCACCTGGAAGGCCCGTTTCTGGCTCCGGCCAAGCGCGGCGCACACCGCGCGGAGTGGGTGCGCGACCCGGACGAGGCCGCTTTGGATACCCTGCTGGCCCACGAGCCCCTGCGGCGGGTTCTGCGCCTGGTTACGCTGGCGCCGGAACGGCCCGGGGCGCTGTCCGCCATCCGCCGGCTGGCCGCGGCCGGAATCACCGTGTCGCTCGGCCATACCGAGGCCGATGCGGCGCAGATGCGCGAAGCCGCCGCCGCCGGGGCGCGCATGGTCACGCATGTGTTCAATGCGCAATCGCCGCTGCTCCACCGTGCGCCCGGCGCCCCCGGCGTCGCCCTCACCGACCCGCGCCTGTTTCCCTGCCTGATCGCCGACGGCGTGCATGTCGCCCCGGAACTGCTGCAAATCGCCTTCACCGCCTGCCCCCGCGCCATCGCGGTCACCGATTCGATCCTCGTCGCGGGCCTGCCAGCCGGCGCCGAACACGATTTCGGCGGCGCGCCGGTCACGCTGGGGCCAAACGGGGTCGGCCTGCGCGCGGACGGCACCATCGCCGGCGCCGGCATCACGCTGGATGAGGGGGTCCGGCGGCTGATTGCCGCCGGGGTGCCGCCGGAGGTGGCCCTGGAAGCCGCCACCGCGCGGCCGGCCGAGGCGCTCGGCCTTGCCGATCGCGGCCGGCTGGCGCCGGGCGCCCGCGCCGACCTCGTCTGGTGGGGGGATGATTTTTCCGTCCGGCAAGTCTGGACGGGCAACGGCCCGCCCACTGTCGCCGCCCGCCTTGGCACCGAAACCGCGCGCGACGATCTGCTCGACCTCGACGAGCGGCCCAGCCTGGACATCGTCGAACTGTTCCTGTCCCAGGAAAGCGCGGCGCAACGCGCGCTCAGCGCCGCCGCCCCTGCCCTCGCCGCGCTCGCCGACGCAGTGGCCCAGCGCCTCAGCGCCGGCGGGCGACTGTTCTATGCCGGCGCCGGCACCTCCGGCCGGCTCGGCCTGCTGGACGCGGTGGAATGCGGCCCCACTTTCGGTATCCCGGACGGGCTGATCGTGCCCATTCTGGCCGGCGGCGACATGGCGTTCCTGCACGCCGTCGAAGGCGCCGAAGACGATGAGGAAGCGGCCATCGCCGCCTTGCGCTCCCATGATTTTTCCGCCGCCGATGCGCTGGTGGGCATCGCCGCCTCGGGCGGCACGCCCTTCACGCTCGCCGCCATCCGGCACGCCGCCTCCCTGGGCGCGCTCACCGGCGCGATCCTTAACGCCCCGGGCGGGAAATTGGCCGAGGCCGCGCAGATCGCCGTGCAGATCGCCTCGGGCGCGGAAATCATCGCCGGTTCCACCCGGCTTTCCGCCGGCAGCACGCAGAAAATCGCGCTGAACATCCTCTCCTCGACGGTGATGATCCGCCTTAACAAAACCTTCGGCCCGTACATGGTCGATGTCCGCGCCACCAACGAGAAGTTGCGCCGTCGCGCCATCCGCATGACTGCAAAAATAGCAAACGTGTCAGAACCCGCCGCACTGCTTGCACTGGAGGCTTGCCGGATGCATGTAAAAACGGCTGTGGTGATGCTGTCGCGCGCCCTCTCCCCCGAGGAAGCCGCGCAATGTCTCGCACAGGCGGGCGGTTCGCTGCGGCGGGCCCTGAACGAGCGGAGCTGAAGGACATCGGAACATGGCCGGCAGGCTGGTGATTTTTGCGAAAACGGTCGATGACTTCATCATCGACCGCGCCCTGCAACCGGGGATCAATTTCGCGCACTGGTATCTTGGCCTTCCGCTCTACCTCATAGCCCGGGTCTGCGCGGTGCTCGGCGCCGGGGTCGGGGTGATCTGGCTGCATCGCTTCGACCGTTTCCCCAGCGTCGATTTCTACCAGGACATGCTCTGCCTCGGCATCATGGTCATCGTCACCTTCGTCCAGATCCAGGTACATGAGGCCCGCGCGCCGCGACATGCAAGCGCCCTACCCGCGGTGCGCGCCACCGGGCTGTTCTGGCGCACCGCCTGGTTGCTCGACCTCGCCGTGTTTCCCTGCCAATGGCCGCTCGAGGCGCATAACGAACTCGGCTTCAACTTCGCCTGGACCCTGCTGGTGGTGCTGCCTTATTGGATCATCTGCTGCCGCCGCGAGCCGCCGCCGCTGCGGCGCGAGGTCGGCGTGCTGCGCCCGGTGACGATCCCCGCCCGTTAGCCGATTTCCGCTTTTTTATCTGAATCCATATTGATTTTCCCCGGCGTCGGCGTATAGCCCGCCTTCGGCTGCGGCGCTCCGCGCCATCTTTTTCTCTAACCCGCAGGAACACATGAAGCCCCGATCTACCAGCCAGACCTCGGAGAGTGACAGTCGGCGCACCGCGCCCGCTGAGCTTGCCGCCGTCTGGATCATCGCCCGGGCCGGAATGTTCGGAGCAGCGCGCACCTAGCCGCTGATCCCCTCCATCCCTCCCGGGTCCGCTGCCAACGCTGACTTAGGAGGGATCAAAATGATCTTTCGCCGCAATAAAACACGCCTCACCGCCATCCCCGCTTTGCAGGAGGTGGTCTACGCCGAAATCCCGCCGCGCCGCCGCGTCATCGCGAGCTGGCGTCGCGACGAGTCCGGCCGCGTCCATATGGTGTGGAAACTGGTCCCGACAGACGGGAAAAAGGCCGCTTGAGGCGGTGAGAAAGTAAGGAAGCGCTACTTTTTGTGAACAAAAAGTAGCAAAAAAACTTTGTTATGCTGGGCCTGAGGCTGTGTCGCTGACAATGCCCCTGGCCCAGCATAATAAAAGTTTTTGCGGCGCTTTTTTCAAAAAGCGCCTGCTTTCTTTTTAAGCCGCCTTCGCTTCGCGGCGGCGGCGGGTGAGGATGAACTCGGTATAGCCGTTCGGCTGGTTGCGGCCTTCGAACACCAGATCGAGCGCCGCGGCGAAAGCCGGGCCCTTGAAGTCCGGCGCCATCGGCTTGTAGGCCGCATCGCCGGCGTTCTGCTTGTCCACCACCACGGCCATGCGCTTCAGGGTTTCCTCCACCTGCGCCTTGGTGACGATGCCCTGCAGCAGCCAGTTGGCGATGTGCTGCGAGGAGATGCGCAGCGTCGCGCGGTCTTCCATCAGCCCGACATCATGGATGTCCGGCACCTTCGAGCAGCCCACGCCCTGATCGATCCAGCGCACCACATAGCCGAGCAGGCCCTGGCAGTTATTGTCCAGCTCCTGCTGGACTTCCGCCGGGTTCCAGTTCGGCCGGTCAGCCAGCGGGATGGTGAGCAGGTCGTCGAGCTTCGCCACGGTGCGGGATTTCAGCTCTTCCTGGCGCGCGGCGACATCGACGGCATGGTAATGCGTGGCATGCAGCGTCGCGGCGGTGGGCGACGGCACCCAGGCGGTGTTGGCGCCGGCCTTGGGATGGGCGATCTTCTGTTCCAGCATCGCCGCCATCTGGTCGGGCGCCGCCCACATGCCCTTGCCGATCTGCGCCTTGCCCTGCAACCCGCAGGCGAGGCCGAAATCGACGTTGCGGTCCTCATAGGCCTTGATCCACGGCGTGTTCTTGATATCCGCCTTGCGGATGAACGCGCCGGCCTCGATCGAGGTGTGGATCTCGTCGCCGGTGCGGTCGAGGAAGCCGGTATTGATGAACACCACGCGCGACTTAGCCGCCTGGATGCAGGCCTTGAGGTTGGCGCTGGTGCGGCGCTCCTCGTCCATGATGCCCATTTTCAGGGTGTTGGCGGGCAGCTTCAGCAGCTTTTCCACCGCGCCGAACAGATCGTTGGCCAGCGCCACCTCTTCCGGCCCGTGCAGCTTCGGCTTGACGATATAAACCGAGCCCTTGCGCGAATTGGCGCGCGACTTCAGGTCGTGCATGGCGATCAGCGAGGTGATCACGGCGTCGATCACCGTCTCCGGCACTTCATGGCCGGCGGCGTCGAGGATGACGTCGGTCAGCATATGGTGGCCGACATTGCGCACCAGCATGAGCGAGCGGCCGTGCAGCGTCACCTTCCCCTTGCCGTCCGGCGCGACATAAACGCGGTCCGGGTTCAGCTTGCGGGTGAAGATTTTGCCGTTCTTCTCGACCGGGGCTTCCAGCGTGCCCTTCATCAGGCCGAGCCAGGCGCGATACACCTCCACCTTATCGGCGGCGTCCACGGCGGCAACGCTGTCCTCGCAGTCCATGATGGTGCTGATGGCGGATTCAAGAATGATATCGGCCACGCCGGCGGCGTCGTCCTTGCCGATCGGGCTCGCGGGGTTGATCACCAGCTCGACATGCAGCTTGTGATTCTTCAGCAGGATCGCCGTGGGGTGCGTCGCCTCGCCATTATAGCCGACAAACTTCGCGCCATCTTTGAGTCCGGTCTCGCCGCTCGGCAGCGCCACGGAGAGATGCCCATTCTTCACGCGATAGGCCTGGGCGTCCTTATGGCTGCCGTGGCTCAGCGGAAAATTGGCGTCGAGGAAGGCGCGGCCACGGGCCACGACCGCCTGCGCGCGCGCTTTGTTGAAGCCGGCGCCCCGCTTCATCTCCCCGTCCTCGGGAAGCGCGTCGGTGCCGTACAGCGCGTCGTACAGACTGCCCCAGCGGGCATTGGCGGCATTGAGCGCGTAGCGGGCATTGTTGACCGGCACCACGAGCTGCGGCCCGGCGATGGCCGCGATTTCATCGTCGACATGGTCGGTATCGACCACGAAATTCCCCGGCTCCGGCAACAGATAGCCGATTTCCTTCAGGAAAGCCTGGTAGGCGGCGGCATTGTGCGGCTGGCCCTTGTGGTCGCGGTGCCAGGCATCGAGCTTGGCCTGAAGCGCATCGCGCTTGGCCATCAGCGCGGCGTTGCGCGGGGCGAATTCCGTCAGCAATGCAGCAAAGCCGTCCCAGAAAGCGGTGGCATCGAGGCCGGTGCCGGGCAGCACTTCCTTCGCCACCAAATCATAAAGGACCGTGGCGACCTGCAGGCCACCGGCATTGGTTCTGGGTTCGGACATTGTAGGACTCCTCAATTTGCACGCATCAGATGCCGCATCGCCGCGGAATTGCAAGGGGCCGTCATTCACGCCCAAGCTGCGGGATGCGGTGCGCGCCGCCCGCGCCCGACGCCCCAGCCGGGCTTCCGTCCGCGTCCTGGCGCCATTTAAATTACATTTAATTTATGTCCCGGCATGCGAAAGCCCCCTCTTGCGGCGCAACGGCATTTCCGTCATCAACGAGACACGAGTTCGCTCAAGAGCCGGGCCGGCCTTTGCTGAACCCGCCCAAACGAACCCGGGACGATTAACGGCCGGAACCTTCCGGCCACCGAGATTAAGGGACCGATGACCGTTCTGCCGACCGACTTGATCATGTTCCGTTCGGATGAGACGCGGCTCACGTCTGCCCCCTTGTTTTCCCCCCCAAATCGCGGCGCCGCGGCACAGAGAAGAAGAACGAACTCTTCGCTGCCAGCGGACGCGCCGCAGCGGAGTTTCCTGTTTAATGACAAAAAAAATGTTGATCGACGCCAGCCACGCGGAAGAAACCCGCGTGGTGGTGCTGGATGGTAACCGGCTTGAAGATTTCGACGTCGAGACCGCCAACCGCAAGCAGATCAAAGGCAACATCTACCTTGCCAAGGTAATCCGGGTCGAACCCAGCCTGCAGGCGGCGTTCGTCGAATATGGCGGCAACCGCCACGGCTTCCTCGCCTTCGGCGAAATCCACCCCGATTATTACCAGATCCCGGTCGCCGACCGGAAACGACTGCTGGAAATGCAGGCCGAAGAAGACGAGGCCGAAACCGCCCGCGCCGAAGCCGCCGAGGTAGCGGCGGAGACCGCGGAGACATCGCAGGCGGCGCAACCGCTGGAAATCACGGCGATTGAGATTTTGGCGGCTCCGCCGCCGGGCGAAATTTTGGCGGCTCCGCCGCCGGGCGAGATTTTGGCGCCGCCGGACGGCGAGACGGCCGAGGCCGTCCGGCCCGCGGCATCCCCGGCCGAAGAAGCGCCTTTGGCCACAGAAAGCGCAGCCGCCACCGATATCGTGGAGCCGGACGCGAACAGCGCGCCGGCCGAAGCCGTGGACGGCGCGCCGGCCCCCGTCGCCGAAGGTGACACCGCCGGCGAGATGACCGAGGCTGAGGCCGGCCCGCCGCCGGAAAGCCTGGGCGGCGACGGCGACGACGCCGCCGAGGCGCGCGAGCGCCGGCAGCGCCAGCGCTTCCTGCGCAATTACAAGATTCAGGAGGTGATTCACCGCCGCCAGATCATGCTGGTCCAGGTGGTGAAGGAAGAGCGCGGCAACAAAGGTGCGGCGCTCACCACCTATCTCTCGCTGGCCGGCCGCTATTCCGTGCTGATGCCGAACTCTCCCTCCGGCGGCGGCGTGTCGCGCAAGATCACCTCCGTCGCCGACCGCCGGCGCCTGAAAGAGGCGATGGCCGAGCTCGACGTGCCCCAGGGCATGGGGCTGATCGTGCGCACCGCCGGCGCCAACCGGCCGAAGCCCGAGATCGTGCGCGACTGCGAATATCTGCTCCGCCTGTGGGACGATATCCGCGAGCGGACCATGGAAGCGGTGGCCCCGGCGCTGATCTATGAGGAAGCCAACCTGATCAAGCGCACCATCCGCGACGTGTATACGCGCGACGTGGACGAGGTGCTGGTGGACGGCGAGGAAGGGTTCCAGGCGGCGCAGGAATTCATGCGCATGCTGATGCCGAGCCACGCCAAGAAGGTGCGGCTCTGGGGCGAAGGCCAGCCGCTCTTCTCCAAGCACCAGGTCGAAGCCCAGCTCGATGCGATGCTGAGCCCGGTCGTGCAACTGCGGTCCGGCGGCTATATCGTCATCAACCAGACCGAGGCGCTGGTCGCCATCGACGTGAACTCCGGCCGCGCCACGCGCGAGCGCAACATCGAAGACACCGCCCTGCGCACCAATCTGGAAGCAGCCGAGGAAATCGCCAAGCAGCTGCGCATGCGCGACCTGGCGGGGCTGGTCGTCATCGACTTCATCGACATGGAAGTCCGCAAGAACAATGCGGCGGTCGAGCGCAAGATGAAGGAAGCGCTGAAGAACGACCGGGCGCGCATCCAGATCGGCGCGATCAGCCATTTCGGCCTCATGGAAATCAGCCGGCAGCGGCTCCGGCCCTCGCTCACCGAAGCCTCCATGGTGGTCTGCCCGCATTGCGCCGGCATGGGCCATGTGCGGTCGCCGGAGAGTGCCGCGCTGCATATCCTGCGCGCGATCGAGGATGAGGGCGCGAAATTCCGCGCCGCCGAAATCGCCGTGACCTTGCCGCCGGAAATCGCCTTCTATCTGTTCAACCACAAGCGCGACCGCCTCTCCGTGATCGAGGGGCGCTACAGCATGCGGGTGATTTTCGCCCCGGATGCGACGCTCACCGGCTCGAATTTCCGCATCGAGAAAATCCGCGCGCAGACCGCCGCCGCGCCGGCTCTGCCGCCGGCCACTTATGCCGGGCCGGTCCAGCCCGAGCGCGCGTCCGAGCGTTTCGTTGCCGAGGCGGTGGAGGCCGAGACCGGAGCAGAGGAGCCGGAGACCGATGCGCCGCAGGCGAGCGACAGCGCCGAGGAAGGCGAACGTAAGCGCCGCCGCCGCCGTCGCCGCGGCAAGCGCCGTCCGGAAACCGGCGCCGAGACCGCCGCCACTGACGCCACCGCGCCGGAAAGCGCCGGCGAGACCGAGGTGGAACCCGTGGAAATCGCGTCGGCCCTGCCGGCGGAACAGCCGAACGAGCTCGATCTGGTTCTGGCCGCCGCCTTCGCCGAACCCGTTGAACGGGCCGCCGAGGCCCTCGCGCCGGCCGCGGAGCCGGCCGCCGAAACGCCGGAAGGCGAAGCGGCCCCGCGCCGCCGCCGCGCCCGTGGCCGCCGCCGGGCCGAAGACGAGGTCGAGGCCGCGCCGGCGGAAATGCCGGCCGAGCCGGTGGTCACCGAAGCCGCGGAAGTCACCGCCACGGCCGAACCTGCGGAAGACGCGGCGCGCCCCAAACGCCGCCGCACCAGGACCACGAAGGCCGCCAAGGCCGCGTCCGAAATCGAGGCCGCCGAAAGCGTGGCGCCGGCCGAGAGCGCCGCGCTTGTGGCGCCGACACACGCCGCGCCAGCTGAATCGGCGGTTCCCGTCGCTGCCCTGGTCGCCGAAGCGACAATTATCCCCGAAGCCGAAGCCCCGGCGGCGGAACCGGCGGTAAAGCCGATCGTCATCGGCGCCGCCGAGGCGCCCGCCATGGAGAAGAAGCGCGGCTGGTGGCGCCGTTAAGGCGACCGATAAAACCAGGAAACTTCCTTCGTTCGGGCCGTGGCGGCTTCACCGCCACGGCCCGAACGTGTTTTTGCGCCCAAACAAAGCGGTTTTCCGCGCGGCTTGCCCTCAGGCTTGATATCCTCTCCGCGACAGACCAGAATTATGCTAGTGTGGCCTATCAAAGCCACTTTCAGGAGCGAAATAATCCCATGGCTTACAACCCGAACGGCAACTCCTACCGCACCGCGCAGGCCGGCTATGAAGCGGCCAGCAGTGCGGCGCTGCTCGATCAGGGCCTCCGCGCTTATATGTTGCGCGTGTATAACTGGATGGCGTCCGGCCTCGTCCTCACCGGCGTGGTGGCCTACGCCATCTCCCATACCAGCCTGATTAACGCGTTCTACCCGATGGTGCAGACCGCCGCCGGCCAGTTCGTCCGCGCGCCTTCACCGCTGGCCTATATCGCGATCTTCCTGCCGCTGGTCTTCGTGATGGTGATGAGCTTCGGCATCAACAAACTGTCCACCACCGCCGCCCAGGCGCTGTTTTGGGTCTTCTGCGCGGCGATGGGCGCCAGCCTGACCACCATCTTCCTGGTCTACACTGCGACCTCGATCGCGCAGGTGTTCTTCGTCACCGCCGGCACCTTCGCCGGAACGAGCCTCTACGGCTATACCACGAAGCGCGACCTCACGAGCTTCGGCAGCTTCCTGATCATGGGGCTGATCGGCATCATCATCGCCATGCTGGTGAATATCTTCCTGCACTCCCCGGCGATCAATTTCGCCGTCAGCGTGCTCGGCGTGCTGATCTTCACCGGTCTCGCGGCCTATGACACCCAGCGCATCAAGACCAGCTACCTGCAATACGGCGCGTCCTACGGCGCCGCCATCGCCGGCAAGCGCAGCGTGTACGATGCGTTGTCGCTGTACCTGAACTTCATCAACCTGTTCATGTTCCTGCTGCAGCTGTTCGGTCAGCGCAGCAATCGCTAAGTAAGAAAGCAGGCGCTTTTTGAAAAAAGCGCCGCAAAAACTTTTGTTTACGCTGGGCCTGAGGCTGTGTCGCTGACAACGCCCGAGGCCCAGCATAACAAAGTTTTTTTGCTACTTTTTGTTCACAAAAAGTAGTGCTTACTTACTGCCCAGCGCCGCCTGCATTTCGGCCCATTCCCGCTTGGTGAGACCGGAAGAGGCCTGGTCCACCGCTTCGCCCGCCAGTTGCCGGCGCAGCACGTCCAGCATCTTCGCCGAGAACGTCACCGCGCCCAGGCGATAGTCGCAGAACGCGGCATAAGACAACGGCGCCCAGGCCTTCACCGTTTCCAGCATTGCCTCGGCATAGACGCGGATTTCATATTGCGCGTGGCGGTCGGCGCGCAGGCGCAGGAAATGGAAGAGGTTGTGCAGGTCGGTCTTCCAGTACCATTGGGTATAGGTATTGAGCGTGAGGTTCATCCGCGCCAGTTCGCGCGCGAGGCCGATATCCTCCTCCAGCATCAGCTCGTAATGCCCGTAGGTCTGCTCGGCATCCTGGCGCAGCAGCGCCAGCACCTGCCGGGCGGTGGCCTCGTCCAGCACCTCGCCCCGGCCCTGGCGATTGTCGATCGACTGCGTCGCGAGCTGGTCCGCCGCCGGCAGGTAATAATCCTTGTCCATGATCGAATAGCGCGCCGAATACTCGTTCACGTTCGCGGTGCGGTGGCGGATCCATTGCCGCGCCACGAAGATCGGCAGCTTCACATGGTATTTGATCTCGCACATCTCGAACGGCGTGGAGTGGTAATGCCGCATCAGGTAACGGATCAGCCCCTCATCCTCGCTGGTCTTGCGGGTGCCGCGCCCATAGGACACGCGCGCCGCCTGCACCACCGCGGCATCGTCGCCCATATAGTCGACGACACGGACAAAGCCGTGATCCAGCACCGGAATGGGGGAGAACAGCATCTCCTCCAAAGCCGGGACAGTGGGGCGGCGCGTCGCATGGCTCTGCGCCCGCGCGGTTTCGATTTCAGTGTTCTGGTCCGGTGTGAGGCTCATGATCCTTCTCTTCCATATCCCCGCCCGATTGCCTATATTGGTCACGCTGGCTTGCCGGCTATGGTGATAAACGGTGCGTGGAATAATCGTTGTGGACCCGGGGGCAGTACCCGGCACCTCCATATATTCCAAGCGGCCCGATTCAGACTGTGCGGCTTCCAGCCGCTCCGTCATCGGGAACGCTTCGGGGTTATGAGGGGGTGAAACAGGCTCGACACGCGTGGTAAAGACCCACCTTTTGCCCGGCATTGTACCGCCGTTATCGGGCTATTTTATAAATGCGAACGATAACAACGTTGCATTCGCGGTCGCTGCCTAACTAGCAGCTAAGCGCGGTTCGGGGGGCACCGGGCAACAGAAGCCCCCCACTTTCCCGCCATCTTCACATTGCCGTTCGAATGCGCACATGATGCAGGCCGCCTCGCACGGCCTGGCGGCTCTTCGGCCGCCTGCACAACCTCGCACAGGGAAATCCGATCGATGGCACAGTCCGAACATATCCATGTCTTTGCGATCCTCACCGCTCAACCGGGCAAGGAGCAGATCCTCCGCGACGCGCTCCTGGCGATGATCGAACCCACCAAGAAGGAACCCGGCTGCATCTCCTATATGCTGCATGAAGACCCGAAGAACCCGGCCGCCTTCTATTTCTTCGAAATCTACCAGGACCAGGCCGCCACCGACTTCCACATGAACTCGCCCTACCTCGCCGCCCTGGTGGAAAAGGTCGGCCCGATCCTCGCCAGCGCGCCGATGATCACCGAGACCAAGCTGATCGCCGGATCGTAAGAAAGAAAAGAAAGCAGCCGCTTTTTTGAAAAAAAGCGGCGCAAAAAACTTTTGTTTACGCTGGGCCTGGGGCGGTGAAACCGGCACGGGTCCAAAGTAAACAAAGTTTTTTGCTGCGCTTCCCTTGTCTGGCTTCCTTCGCACGAAAAAAAAGGCGGCGCACGAAGCGCCGCCAAGTTTAGGGAGGAAACGTCCAAGAAAGACAGGAGAGAAAACTCATCCTGTCGAGGGATTTTATAGGCGATCCGGCGGCTCACTCACAAGCATGCTTTGTGCAGCGCAGTATTGCTGGAATTGGCAGCCAACTGCACCTTGTTTCATAGGGTTCTGCCGTCACGTGCAGATTTCTGCAGAAATCTATATTCCTATCGAGGAACTAGAACGATTACCGCCGCCTGCGCCGCAATGCCCTCGCCGCGCCCGGGAAAGCCAAGCTTCTCCGTGGTCGTCGCCTTCACGGAAATCTGCTCGACGCTCACACCCAGCAGCTCCGCCAGCCGCGCCCGCATCGCCGGCGCATGCGGGGTGATTTTCGGCTGCTCGCAGATCAAGGTGATGTCGGCATTGACCAGTTCGCCGCCCCGGGCGCGGATCCGCTCCGCGGCATGGCGCAGGAAACGGGCGCTATCGGCATCCTTCCAGGCGGCTTCGCTGGGCGGGAAATGCCGGCCGATATCGCCTTCGGCCAGCGCGCCATAAATCGCGTCGCACAACGCATGGATGCCGACATCGGCATCGGAGTGCCCGGCCAGGCCCAGCTCGTGCGGCACGGTGACGCCGCACAGGATCATCGGGCGATTGGGCGCCATGGCGTGGACGTCGAATCCGGTGCCGATACGGGGAATCATGCAAGCTCCTGCTGTTGAAGTTTCGGTGGCAGGTGTGACGAGCCCCGGCAGGCACGTCAACCGGCACCAAACCCGCCCGCAATGCACACATGCACGGCGCGCTTTTTATGCATGTCCAGCGGAAAGGCCGATTGCGCCACACAGGTTCGGTCTGTACTTTGCACAAATCATGAGCAATGATTTTTCTCCCCTCATCAAGCCGCTCACAATCGGCCGCGGCGCGAAGGCGGTGACGCTGGCGACGCCGGTGATTCTGGCGCCGCTCTCCGGCGTTACCGACCTGCCGTTCCGCGCCTTGGCCAAATCGCTCGGCGCCGGGCTGGTGGTTTCGGAGATGATCGCCTCCTGGGCGATGGTGCGGGAGAATCGCAACACCATGCGCATGGCCGAAGTGGTCGCCGGTGGCGGCCCCTCCTCGGTGCAGCTGGCCGGCTGTGACCCCGACGCCATGGCCGAGGCGGCGCGCATCGCCGTTGCCAACGGCGCCGACCTGATCGACATCAATTTCGGCTGCCCGGTGAAGAAGGTCGCGGTCGGCCAGGCCGCCGGCTCGGCGCTGATGCGCGATGAGATGCATGCCGCGCGCATCCTGGAAGCCACCGCCCGCGCCGTGGACGTGCCGGTGACGCTGAAAATGCGCATGGGCTGGGACCATAACAGCCTGAACGCGCCGACGCTCGCGCGCATTGCCGAAGAGTGCGGCATCGCCATGATCACCGTGCACGGCCGCACCCGCCAGCAATTCTACGAAGGCGTGGCCGACTGGGATTTCATCGCCCAGGTCAAGCAGGCGGTGACGCTCCCGGTCATCGTCAATGGCGACATCACCACCGAGCAGAAAGCTGAAACCGCGCTACGCCGCTCCGGCGCGGATGGCGTGATGATCGGCCGCGGCGCCTATGGCCGCCCCTGGTTCCTCAAACAGGTCGCCGATTACCTCACCACCGGCAAGCATACCCCCTCCCCCAGCCTCTCCGAGCAAAAAGCCATTCTCCTTGAACATTACCGCGCGATCCGCGCTTATTTCGGCGAAGGCCCCGGCGTACGGCTGGGCCGCAAACATGTCGCCTGGTACAGCCACGGCCTGCACGGCTCGGCCGCCTTTCGCGCCCAGATGAACCGGCTGGACAACGGCGCCGCGGTGGAACAGCTCATCCACGATTTCTACGACCCGCTGATCGGGGCCGGCTTCGTACGCCAAGACGAAATGGCGCTCGCCGCATGATGGCGGCCAAACGAGTCTTCGGCATGCTCAAGCGCTCCACCGCGCCGGCACAGGCCATCGCTCTCGACCCGGCGCAGATTCTCGGCGCTCTGCCGCTCGCCGTGGCGGTGCTGGACGAGCAGGACAATTTCGTCTCCGTGAACTACGCGGCCGAGGAGTTTTTCGGTTCCTCCCGGGCCATGCTGCTTAATTCCCGTCTCAGCGACATCCTGCCCGCGGACCATCCGGTGTTCCTGGTGCTTGAACGCGCCCGTCACGACGGGCAGACCATCGCCGAGCACGACATGACCCTGGAAAGCCCGCGCATGACCCGGCGCGGCGGTTCGGTGCAGGCCGCGCCGCTGCCGGACCGCCCGAGCTTCGTGGTGCTGACCCTGCAGGACGAATCGGCCGCCCGCGCGCTCGACCAGCAAATGTCCGCCCGCAACGCGGCGCGCAGCATCACCGGCATGGCCGCGATTCTGGCCCATGAGGTGAAGAACCCGCTTTCCGGCATTCGCGGCGCGGCGCAGCTGCTGGAGACCAGCGCCCCGGCGCAGGACCGCGAGCTGGCGGTGCTGATCCGCGACGAGGCCGACCGCATCCGCGCCATGGTCGAGCGCATGGAAACTTTCGGCGAGAAAAAGCTCGAACGCCAGCCCGTGAACATCCACCGCGTGCTCGAGCATGTCCGCCGGCTCGCCGCCTCGGGTTTCGCCGGGCATATCAAATTCGTCGAAAGCTACGACCCCTCGTTGCCGCACGTGTCCGGCAACCGCGACCAGCTGATCCAGGTGCTGCTGAACCTGGTGAAGAACGCGGCCGAGGCGATCGCCGGCGCCGACCGCGCCGACGGCGAGATCCATCTCAGCACCGGCTTCCAACGTGGCGTGCGCCTCACCGCCGCCTCCGGGCGCTCACGCGCCAACCTGCCGCTGTTCGTCGCGGTGCGCGATAACGGCCCGGGCATCCCGGACGATATCCGCCGCCATCTGTTCGAGCCTTTCATCAGCACCAAGGCGGCCGGCAGCGGCCTCGGCCTTGCGTTGGTCGCGAAAATCGTCGCCGACCATGGCGGCCTGATCGATGTCGACAGCCGGCCCGGCTACACCGAATTCCGCATCAACCTGCCGGTCTTCGAAGAACCCCCTGAGAGTAGCATTTGATGACCCTGCCGACCATTCTCATTGCTGATGACGACCGTTCCATCCGCACGGTGCTAACCCAGGCGCTGGGGCGCTCGGGCTACCAGGTGCGCGCCAGCGCCTCGGCGGCCACGCTGTGGCGCTGGGTCGAGGATGGCGAAGGCGACGTGGTCATCACCGACGTGATCATGCCCGACGAGAACGGGCTGGATTTGATCCCCCGCATCCGCCGCATCCGCCCGGAACTGCCGGTGATCGTGATGAGCGCGCAATCCACCCTCACCACCGCGGTGCAGGCCACACAGCGCGGCGCCTTCGATTATCTGCCCAAGCCCTTCGATCTCGGGGATCTGCTCGCGGTGGTCGACCGCGCCCTGAAGCAGCCGATCGCGCCGGCGAGCACGCCGGATGCGGCGAAGCCCGGCCCCGACGACGCGCTGCCGCTGATCGGCCGCAGCCCGGCGATGCAGGAGATCTACCGCATCATCGCCCGGCTCACGACCACCGACCTGACGGTGATGATCAATGGCGAAAGCGGTGCCGGCAAAGAGCTGGTGGCCCGCGCGCTGCACGATTACGGCCGCCGCCGGCAGGGCCCGTTCGTCGCCATCAACATGGCGGCGATCCCGCGCGAACTGATCGAGAGCGAATTGTTCGGCCATGAGCGCGGCGCCTTCACCGGCGCCACCAACCGTCATGTCGGCCGCTTCGAGCAGGCCAATGGCGGCACGCTGTTCCTCGACGAAATCGGCGACATGCCGCCCGAGGCGCAGACCCGCCTGCTGCGCGTGCTGCAGGAGGGCGAGTTCACCACGGTCGGCGGCCGCCAGCCGATCCGCGCCAATGCCCGCATCGTCGCCGCCACCCACCGCGACCTGCGCGCGCTGATCCGCACCGGCCAGTTCCGCGAGGATCTGTTCTACCGCCTGAACGTGGTGCCGATCCGCCTGCCGCCCTTGCGCGAGCGGCCCGACGACATCCCCGTGCTCGCCCAGCATTTCCTCAACAAGGCGCAGAGTGAGGGCCTGCCGGCCAAGACGCTGGACCCCGGCGCCATGGCGCTGCTCTCCGCCTATCGCTGGCCGGGCAATGTGCGCGAACTCGAGAACCTGATCCGCCGGCTCGCCGCCCTGGTGCCGCAGCCGGTCATCACCGAGGCCGTGCTGGCCGAGGAACTCGCCGACTATGCGCCCGCGGAAGAGCCGGTGGAAACCGTCAGCACCAACGACGAGCCGGACAGCATGGCCGCGGTGGTGGAGCGGCATGTAAACCGCCTGCTCGCCGCGATCCGCGAGAGCGGCGAAGAAGGCGTGCTCTATGAACGCGCGCTGGCCGAACTCGAGCGCCCGCTCATCCGCATGACGCTGGCGGAAACCCGCGGCAACCAGATTCGCGCCGCCGCCCTGCTCGGCCTCAACCGCAACACGCTGCGCAAAAAGATCCGCGAACACGGCATCGGCGTGCAGCGCCGGGTCGGCTGATGGCCGCCCGGCCCGAGACAGAAACGCGCTCCTGGTCAAGCAACGTCCTGGACATTCTGCTCGGGCGCCTCTCGACGCTCCTGGTCGCCTCGATCGCGCTCACGCTCGGCATCGCCTCCTTCGCGGTGCTGGCCGGGCGGATCAAGCTGAACGTGCATTCCGGCGCCGCCATCGGCATGATGATGGCCGATTTCGCGGCGCTGCTGATGCTGATCATCGTGCTGGTCGGCCGCGTCACCCGCGTGGTGCTGGAGCACCGGCGCGGCGCCGCCGGAGCGCGGCTGCATGTGCGGCTGGTGCTGCTGTTCGGCGGCGTCGCCGCCGTGCCGGCCATCCTGGTCGCGGTGTTCGCCATCGTCTTCTTCAATTTCGGAGTCCAGGCCTGGTTCAACCAGCGTGTGCAGACCGCGCTCGACGAGAGCAACCAGGTCGCACAGGGCTATCTTTCCGAGCATAACAACGATATTCGGCTGGACGCCCTGGCCATGGCCGGCGACCTCTCCCAGAACGGGTCGGTGTTCTTCGGCGATCCCAACGAGTTCGCCAATTACCTCGAAGTGCAGGTGGCCGAACGCGGCCTGACGGAAGCGGAAATCTTCGGCCCGCAAAGCGGCCTGGTCGCCTCCGCCGGGCTGTTCGGCGGCATCGCCGCCACCATGCCGGATGCGCGCCTCCAGGCGCAGGCCCAGGCCGGCCAGATTCCGGTGATCGCGCCGCCGGGCAGCACCGTGGAACAGGCGGTGATCAAGCTCGACATCACCCCGCCGCTGATGCTGATGATCGAAAAGCCGATCGACCCGGCGATTCTCGACCATGTCCGCCGTACGCAGCAGGCCGTGGCCGAATATCAGCGTCTGTCGCGCAACCGCGCCGGGCTGGAAGTGTCCTTCGCCCTGGTCATCGCCATTCTCACGCTGCTGGTGCTCTCGGCCCTGGTCGGGTTCGGCCTGGTCATCGCCAACCAGATCGCCAAGCCGATCGGCCATCTGATCCGCGCCGCCGAGGATGTACGCGCCGGCGACCTCTCGGTGCGTGTGCCCGAACGCGACACCGGCGACGAGATGGCCGGCCTCTCCCGCGCCTTCAACCGCATGACCGCGCAGCTCGGCGCGCAGCGGGCGGAATTGCTGGACGTGAACGGCCAGCTCGACGAACGCAGGCGCTTCACTGAGACGGTGCTGGCGGGCGTCTCCGCCGGCGTGATCGGCCTGGATCGCAAGGGCCGCATCGGATTGCCGAACCGCGCCGCCTCGGAATTGCTGCGAATCGACCTGGATGCGCAGACTGGCCGCAGTCTCGCCGAAATCGTGCCCGAATTTCAGCCGCTGATGGCCGTCGTGATGGCGAACCCTGAACGCCCGGCGACCGCGGAAATCGAGCATGGCCCGGCGATGCATAAACGCGTGCTGCTGGTGCGCGTCGGCGCGGAAATGAAGACAGGTGTGGTGGTGGGCTTCATCGTGACCTTCGACGATGTCACGGAACTGCTGGCGGCACAGCGCAAGGCCGCCTGGGCGGACGTGGCGCGGCGCATCGCCCACGAAATCAAGAACCCGCTCACCCCGATCCAGCTTTCCGCGGAGCGGCTGAAACGCCGTTTCGCCAAGGAGATCACCTCCGACCCCGAAAGCTTCACCCAATGCGCCGACACGATCGTGCGGCATGTCGGCGATATCGGCCGCATGGTGGATGAGTTTTCCACCTTCGCACGCATGCCGTCGCCGGTGATGCGGCCGGAATCTCTGGAACGCCTCGCCCGCGAGGCGATGGTGCTGCAACGCGTCGCCCATCCGCAGATCGAATGGGCCGTCGAGATCCGGCAAGATCTGCGCGCCATTTGCGACCGGCGGCTGATCGGCCAGGCTTTGACCAATCTGCTGACCAATGCCGCCGACGCGGTCGCCATGCGCGAGGGCGCGAAACATGTCACCTTGCGCCTCCAGGCCGAGGGCGCGAACGCGGTGTTCAGCGTCATCGATGACGGCGTCGGTCTGCCCGAGACCGACCGCGCCCGGCTTACCGAACCTTATGTCACGCATAAGCCGAAAGGCACCGGGCTTGGTCTTGCCATCGTCCGCAAGATCATGGAGGACCATGAAGGCCAACTCGAATTGCTCGAAGGTCCGAATGGCGTGGGCGCGGAAGTGCGCCTGATCCTGCCCGCCTCGCCCGCGGCGCCGGACGCGGCCAAAGCAGAAGATATTAAGGAGTTGCCCGCACGATGACTGAAATCCTGATCGTCGACGACGAGCCGGATATCCGCCTGTTGGTCGAGGCGATTCTGCGCGATGAAGGGTTCGAGGCGCGCACCGCGTCCAGCGCCGACGAGGCGATTGCCGCCTACCGGGCCCGCCGCCCGTCGCTGGTGATTCTCGATGTCTGGCTGCAGGGCTCGAAACTCGACGGGATCGGCATTCTCGATGTGCTGCATCAGGAAGTGCCGCGTGTGCCGGTGGTGATGATCTCCGGCCACGGCACGATCGAGACCGCGGTCGCCGCGATCCAGCGCGGCGCCTACGACTTCATCGAAAAGCCGTTCAATTCCGACCGCCTGTTGCTGGTGGTGCGGCGCGCTTTGGAAGCCGCCAAGCTGGCGGCTGAAAATGCCGAACTGCGCCTACGCGTCGGCAACGATTCCACGCTGACCGGCGAAGGCCACGGCATCGCCTCGCTGCGGGCGGCGATCGACCGCGTCGCCCCCACCGGCTCGCGCGTGCTGATCACCGGCGCGCCCGGTTCCGGCAAGGAGACGGTGGCCCGCCTGATCCACGCCAAGTCCCGCCGCGCCGAGGGACCGTTCGTGGCGCTGAACTGCGCGATCCTGGCGCCGGAGCGGTTCGAGGCCGAATTGTTCGGCGTCGAAGCCGGAGCGGACGGGCAGGATGCGCCGCGCCGGGTCGGCGTGCTCGAGCGCGCCCATGGCGGCACGCTGCTGCTCGACGAGGTCGCCGACATGCCGCTGGAAACCCAGGGCAAGATCGCCCGCGTGTTGCAGGAACAGAGTTTCGAACGGGTCGGCGGCGGCGCGGGCTCGCGGGTGAAAGTCGACATACGGGTGCTGGCCTCCACCGCCAAGGACCTCGCCGGCGCCATCGCCGCCGGCACGTTCCGCGAGGATCTGTATTACCGCCTGGCCGTGGTGCCGCTGCGCGTACCCGCGCTGAAGGAACGGCGCGAGGACATTCCGGAACTGGCGGCAAGCTTCCTCGCCCGCGCCGCGGAAACCTCCGGCTTGCCGGCCCGGGTGCTGGCATCGGACGCCATCGCCGCGCTGCAGGCGCATGACTGGCCGGGCAATGTGCGCCAGCTGCGCAATGTGATGGACTGGCTGATGATCATGCGCAGCGGCGAAACCACGGACCAGTTCCGCGCCGAGCATCTGCCGACCGAACTCTCCGTCCACGCCCCGCGCGCGCTCGCCATCGACCCCTCCGCCGACGTGATGGCCATGCCGCTGCGCGAGGCGCGCGACGTGTTCGAGACGCAATACCTGCAGGCACAATTGCTGCGCTTCGGCGGCAATATCAGCCGCACCGCGAATTTCGTCGGCATGGAACGCAGCGCTTTGCACCGCAAGCTGAAACAGCTCGGCATCGGTTCCGCCGAGGAGCGCGTTCAGGCGTAAGTAAGCAGCCGCTTTTTGAAAAAAGCGGCGCAAAAACTTTTGTTTACGCTGGGCCTGAGACTGTGTCGCTGACAACGCCCCTGGCCCAGCATAACAAAGTTTTTTTGCTACTTTTTGTTCACAAAAAGTAGCCTTTCCTTTTCTTACTTGCCTGCCCTAGCCCTTCGCCGGCGGCTGGGGCTTAGGTCCCAGGGCCTCGCCGCGCAGGGGCAGCGAGATCATCGCGCGCAGGCCGGGATGGTTGTCCGCCAGATGCAGCGTGCCGTGATGAAGTTGCGCGACCGCCGCCACCAGCGCCAGGCCGAGCCCGGAGCCGGCCGTGTTTCGTGCCGTTTCGGCACGGAAAAACCGCTCGGTGGCGCGGTTGCGATCCTCCGGCGAGATGCCGGGGCCGCGATCGGCGATGGTGATCTCGATCACCATCTCTTCCAGCCTGGCGCGAAAATCGATGGTGGTGCCGGGGGCGGTGAATTTCAGCGCGTTGTCGAGCAGGTTCGCCACCGCCTGCTGGATCAGTTCACGGTCGCCCAGCAGCGGCAGCTCGGGGGCGATCTGGGTGTGCAGCGTCAGCCCCCGCTCCTCGGCCACGGCGCGGTACAATTCGTCGATATCGTGCAGCATCGGCGCCAGGTCGGTCTTGCAGAAGGCGGCGCGGCGCGAGCCGGCCTCGATTTCGGCGATCCGCAGCAACGCCTCGAACACGCCGACGATCCCGTCCAGATCCTGGGTGGCCCGCTCGATCGCCGATTGCAGGTCGTCGAGGGAATGCGCATGCAGCGACGCGTCCTCGAGCCGCGTGCGGGCGCGCGTGATCGGCGTGCGCAGATCGTGGGCGATGGCATTGGAGACCTGTCGCACCCCGTCCATGAGCCGGGCGATGCGCTCCAGCATGTCGTTGATGATCTCGGCCAGTTCATCGAACTCGTCGCCATCCCCGGTCTTGGGGATGCGGCGTGTCAGATCGCCGCGGGCGATCGCCCTGGTGGTAGTGGAAATGTCGCGGATCATGCGCCGGAACAGCGAACGGATCAGGATCGCGCCGATGATGCCGAGCGCGAACATCAGGCCCAGCGCCCAGATCAGGCCGTCGCGCAGCACGTTGCGCAGTTCCGCGCGCGCCCGCACATCGCGCCCGACCAGGAGCTGGTCGCCGCCGGGCAGGGTTGAGGCCCGCAGCAGCGCCACCGAATTTACCCCATGGCGCTTCACCGGAAGCTGGTACCAGGTGCTGGTTTCGGTCAGCCCGACCGGCCACTGGTCGAGATTGCCGATGATGCGGTTGCCGAGCGGATCGAGCAGCAGATAAATCCCGTCCGCATCCAGTGCATCGGTCATGCGATCATGGATCGCCGCGATCAGCGACGGCAGGCCACCGGTGGTGAAATGCTCGTTCAGGGCGATCGAATCGTTGCGGATGGAGATTTCCACCTGGCGCTGCAGCAGGCCGACGGTGGAGTACCAGAGCGAGAAAGCCAGCAGGAAGGCCGAGATCCCGAACACCACCGCATAGATCAAGGCGAAGCGGATGCCGGCGGAGCGAATCAGCGGGCGGGAGCGGCGTTTTTGCGGTTGCGCCGCCGCAACCGCCGGCGGCGCAAACCGCCACCACCCTACGCCAGATCGCTGATTCTCCATCAAATCACGCCGCCTGCCGTTATACTTCTTCCGCCTTTAGCATATATCCGGCGTTACGGACCGTATGCAGCAGCGGCAAATCGAACGGCTTATCGATCTTCTGCCGCAACCGCGACACATGCACGTCGATCACGTTGGTCTGCGGGTCGAAATGATAGTCCCATACGCCCTCGAGCAGCATGGTGCGGGTGACCACCTGGCCGGCATGGCGCATCAGATATTCCAACAGGCGGAATTCGCGCGGTTGCAGGTCGATCCGCTGCGTGCCGCGGCGTACTGAGCGCGACAGCAGATCCATCTCCAGGTCGCCCACCACCAGCCGGGTGGTCGGCCCGTCGCTCTTGCCGCGCCGCGTCAGGGCTTCGACACGCGCCAGCAATTCCGCGAACGCGAAAGGCTTGGTCAGATAATCGTCGCCGCCCGCCTTCAGCCCCTTCACGCGGTCGTCGACCTGGCCGAGGGCGGAAAGGAACACCACCGGGGTCGCGTTGTCCTGCGCCCGCAAGGTCTCCAGCAGGCGCAGCCCATCGATCCCGCCGGGCAGCATGCGGTCCAGAATGATCGCATCGAAATTCTCCGACGCGGCAAGAAACAAGCCGTCGCGGCCATTATCGGCGTGCTCCACCGTATGTCCCGCCTCGCGCAGGCCTTTTACCACAAAGCCCGCGACGTCCTTGTCGTCCTCCACGACGAGTATGCGCATCTCTCTACTCTCCCAGTTGAACCGGCCGGCGGTCGATCACGACCGGCAGGTAGGATATATGTTCCTTGTCCTGAATCCCAAGGACTACCTTGGTCCAGGGCGCAATCGAGGCGATCACGCGCGTCAATCCGGCGGCGCCGGATACCGGATGGCCATCCACGGAGACCACCATGTCGCCGCGCTCCAGCCCGGCCCGGTCGGCCGGGCCGCCCGGCTCGACACCGACGATTTCCGCGCCGGCGCGGCTGGACGGCACGTCCTCGACCGACACGCCGAGCCAACCGCGCGAGACGTCGCCATGCGCGATCAGAGCGGCGACGATCGGCCGCGCGCTGTCGCTGGGAATTGCGAAGCCGATGCCGACCGAGCCGCCCGACGGCGAGACGATGGCGGAGCTGATGCCGATCACCTGGCCCTGCATATCAAAGTCGGGGCCGCCGGAATTGCCGGGATTGATCGGCGCGTCGAGCTGCAGGAAATGGTCGAACGGACCGTCGCCGATGTCGCGCCCCTCCGCGGAAATGATGCCGAGCGTAAAGGAATTGCCGAGCGCGAACGGATTTCCCGCGACCAGCGCCCAATCCCCCACCTCGACCGCGGCAGAACGACCCCAATGCGCCACCGGCAGAGGCCGGTGCGCGTCGATTTTCACGAGCGCAATGTCGGTGAGGTCATCGGCCGCCACCATCCTTCCCGGGAAACTCTCGCCATCGTCCAGCGTGACGGTGATTCGCGCCGCGCCCTTCACGACATGGTCGTTGGTGACGATCAGCCCGTCCCGGCTGACAATGAAACCGGAGCCCGCGGCCTCGGAGACCGGCTCGGTCCGGGAGGAAAGCCCTTTGCCCGGCGCCGCCGGAACCTCGGTGGTGACGGCACCCGGCGTTTCGGTCACGGCAATGCCCACGACCACCGGCGCCACCGCCCGCACCAGCGGCGCCAGCGAGGCCGGCGCGCCGCCGAACCGGCCGAGCTGCGCATGCACCGGCGCAGCCATCGCCGTGGCGAAAAACGCGCCCATCAAGGCTGTCGTCTTCAAGGAGGAAGGCGCTGGCCCGATTTTGGCGAGCCATGCGCATTTCGCCGGAATCAGCCGATTCCAGCGAAATGCGTATAGCTCCAGGCGGCGTTTCGAGCAGCGCTCCATAAACAACGCGCAATGCCATCACGCCCGGCGCCATGCAAGCGGTCCTTCGCGGCAAACGCGCCGTCGTCAGCAAAATTGCGCCGCGGGCGTTGACAAGCCACGCCCTCCTTACGAAATCCAGGTTGATCAGGAGGTCCCGCTATGCACAACAGCTCCGTCGACTCCGAGACTCTCGATTTCGAGCATCTGAAGCAGGAATTCAACCGCTTTCGCAGCGAGCTTAGCGAGAAGCTGGGCCCCCATGCCGCCGAGGCCCTGGCGCAGATGAACGCCTATCTGGAGGGCGGCAACGTCACGTCGCGGATCAGCGCGCTGGAGGCCGAATTCGAGCAGCTCGCGGGGCGGCTCAAGGGCACCGGCCAGGACGCCATGGCGCGGCTGGAACGCGGGGTCGAAGCACGGCCATTCACCAGCCTGGCGGTGGCGTTCGGGGTCGGAATCGTCGCCGCGCAGCTTCTGCGCCGCGTCCCCTGAGCCATTCCCGTCATCATGACGCCTCATCTCCCGGCCGGCAGGGCCGGCCGGCGGGTCCGCCGCAACGTATCGGCTGACGGTTCCGCCGCGTGATCAAATGGGCGGTGATCGGGTTCTGTCTGGCCCTCGCCGTGCTCGGCATCCTGCTGGCGGCGAGCGGATGTTTCGTTGCCGCCTTTTATTTGTGGGTGGCGCCGCATCTGGGCAGGCCGGCGGCGGCGGCGGTCACCGGAGCGGTGCTTGTGGTGCTCGCCCTCTGCCTCGCTTTGGCAGGCGGCGCGAGCCTTCGCCGGATGAGGCGGCGGCCGCGCCGCCTGCTCGGTGAGTTCCAAAACACCATCGGGCTGGTGGCCAGGCTGATGCTGGCGCGGGATCCAAAAAAGGCGCTACTCGCCTCCCTGCTCGCTGGCGCGCTCGCCGAATATATCTTGTCACCTGGACGCAAGCGCTGAGCTTCCCATTCCCATTCGACTATTTTTAGCTCGGGGCCCGGCGCCAACCGCGTCAAAAACAATCATTTATTTTGGACAATACAAACAATACAATCTGATTAATTAATCATTTTGTCCGGCCTACGTTCCCTCCAGACAAGGAGGGTTCCCGTGTTCAAACTTACCAAGCCATTCTCGCATCATGATCGTCCGCAGGAGATCATCCGCCAATTCACCCCGAACTGGTTCACCGCCACGATGGGCACCGGCGCCACGGCCCTCGTGCTCAACCAGTTTCCGTTCCCGGTTCCCGGCCTGCACGAAATCACCGGGATGCTCTGGCAGGCCAATATCGTACTGTTCGCGGCGCTAACCCTGCTTTACCTCGCGCGCTGGAGCTTCTTTCCCGAAGGTGCTGCGAAATCCATGCTCCATCCCGTCACGCCGATGGCCCTCGGCGCCATCCCGATGGGCCTCGCCACCATCGTCAACGGTTATCTCGCCTTCGGCATCTCCCGCTACGGCGCCGAAGCCGTGACGATCGCGCAAGCCCTTTGGTACATCGACGCCCTCCTCGCCGTCGGCATCGGCCTGTTCGTGCCGTTCCTGATGTTCACCCGGCAGAAGCACAGCATTGAGACCATGAACGCCGTCTGGCTGCTGCCTTTCGTCGCCTGCGAAGTGACGGCGGCCAGCGGCGGGCTGCTGGCACCCCATCTCACCGACGCCGTCGCCGCCGAACATCTGCTGTTCGCCTCCTATTTGCTCTGGTCGCTGTCGGTGCCGATCGCGCTCAGCATCCTGACCATCCTGTTCCTGCGCCTGGCGCTGCATAAGCTGCCGAAAAGCGACGCCGCGGTCACCACCTGGCTGGCTCTGGGCCCGCTCGGCACCGGTGCGCTTGGCCTGCTGGTGCTCGGCCACGATGCGCCCACCCTCCTCGGCGCGGTCGGCATGGGCGATATCGGCACCGTTGCCTGCGGCATCGGCCTGCTCGGCGGCCTCGTCTTCTGGGGCTATGGCGCCTGGTGGATGACCATGGCCGTGGCGACCACCCTGACCTACCTGCGCGGCGGCCTGCCTTTCAATCTGGGCTGGTGGGGCTTCACCTTCCCCCTCGGCGTGTTCACCCTGGCGACCTTCGCCCTGGGCCAGCAGACCGGCATCGCGGCGTTCACCCTGCTGGGCGCTTTCCTGTCCATCGCCCTCGCAATCCTGTGGCTGACCGTCATGACCCGCACCTTGATCGGCGCGTATCACGGCCGCCTGTTTACGGATCCCGGCCTGGCCGGCACCCCCGCGCCTGTACGTAAAGAAAGGGAAGCAGCCGCTTTTTGAAAAAAGCGGCGCAAAAACTTTATTATGCTGGGTCCGAGGCTGCGTCAGCGCCAACGCCCATGACCCAGCATAACAAAGTTTTTTTGCTACTTTTTGTTCACAAAAAGTAGCGCTTCCTTTCTGTTTTCCTTGCCTTACGCCCGAACGCGCGCTTCCGCGCGCACGGCCTCGGCCTGGCGCAACAGGCGCAGAAAATTGCCGCCCCAGATTTTCTGCAGGCTCTCGCGGTCATAGCCCCGCTTGGCCAGTTCCGCGGTCAGATGCGGCGCCTGCGCGGCGTTCATGAAGCCGTGCACGCCGCCGCCGCCATCGAAATCGGTGCCGATGCCAACATGGTCGATGCCCATGCGGTTGACCGCGTAATCGACATGGTCGGCGATGTCCGCCACGGTGAGATCGGCGGCGCGCGCCTTGAGCCGCAGGAAACCGGAAACGATAGTGACCTGCGCCAGGCCGCCGGTCGCCTTCAGCATGTCGAGCTGCTCGTCGTCGAGATTGCGCGGATGGTCGCACAGAGCGCGCATGCAGGAATGGGTGGCGAGGACCGGCGTGGCGGAGCATTCCGCCGCCTGCATCATGGTGGATTTCGCGGCGTGCGAGACATCGACGAGAATGCCGAGCTGGTTCATGCGCGCGATCACCTCGCGGCCGAAGGCCGAGAGCCCGCCATGCTCGGCCTGGGCGTCGTTCAGATCCTGCCGGGGAATCGCCGCGTCAGCGATGGCGTTATGGCCGTTATGGGTCAGCGTAATGTAGCGGATGCCGCGCTGGGCGAAGCCGTCGAGCCGGCTGAGATCCGTGCCCAGCGCGTATCCATTTTCGATGGCGGGGATGATGGCGGTTTTCCGCGCCGCGAAAGCCGCCTCCACCGCGGCGGCGGTCGTGGCCATCACGCCCCCGGAACCATCCGCCGGCGCCATCGCCGCGATCGCGTCCAGCATGGCGCTGGCCCTGGCGGCCGCTTCTTCGTGCCCGGCCGCATCGCGCGGCCCTTGCGGCACGTAGGCGGCGAAGCACACGGCGGCGACGCGGCCGGCGCGCAATTTCGGCAGATCGACACAGCGCGCGCCATTCTCGAACGGGCTCGGCCCGTGCGGCCAGGGAATGTCGACATGGGTGTCGATGGCGAGGAGGCCGTCATGCGGATCGGTCAACATCATGCGGCATCGTCCAGCGCCCGGCGGCCAGCGTCAAGCGCTTTGCGCATGACCGACGGCAGCGAAGCCGTCGCCGCCGGGGCCCGCAGCGCCGAGTCGGGCAATTTTTCGCGCGCCACCCGCACGCTTAGCGTCAGGGCGAAATGAGTGAACACATGTTCGATCGCCCCGGCATCGCGCCATTGCGTGGCGATCGGCGGCGCCTCGGGCAAGGCCAGCATGCCGCCGAGCAGCCCGCGCGGCGGCCGGCGGATCAGGAACACCTCGTCAGATTCATCCAGCAGCACGTAAGCGATTCCGGTGCGGCGCGGCTTGGCCGGTTTCTTGGCCCGACGCGGCAGCTCCGCTTCGATGCCGCGTGCCTGCGCGGCGCAATGCCCCATCCAGGGGCAGATGCCGCAGGCCGGGCTGCGCGGGGTGCAGATGGTAGCGCCGAGATCGAACAAAGCCTGCGCGAAATCCCCCGGCGCTGCCCGCGCGGCATCATCCTCCATCAGCCGGCCCGCCGCGGTGGCGATGGCCGGCTTGCCTGCGGGAAGCTCTGCCTCGATCGCGAAAATTCGTGACGCGACACGTTCGATGTTCCCGTCCACCGGCAGGGCCGGAACCTGAAAAGCGATCGCGCCGATGGCGTTGGCGGTGTAAGGGCCGATGCCGGGCAGCGCGCGCAGCCCTTCGATGGTGCGGGGAAACCCGCCCAGCGCCGTCACCGCCTGGGCGCAGGCATGCAGGTTGCGGGCCCGGGCGTAATAGCCAAGCCCCGCCCACATTCCCAGCACCTCATCGAGCGGGGCGGCGCCGAGTCGCTCGATGCTGGGGTAAGAGCTAAGAAATTTCGCGTAATATGGGATTACGGTGGCCACCACGGTCTGCTGCAGCATGATCTCGGAGAGCCAGACATGGTATGGGTCGGCGGCACCCCCCGGCGGCGACCGCCAGGGCAGATGCCGCCGATGGGCGGCGTACCAGGACAGGAGGTTTGAGGCCGGTGGTATTGGGGACGGAGAAGAAGAAGCGGGTTTCACGCCAACAGGATGTGCCGTTGCCCGAGGCGCCGCGCAACTATGCCCCGCGCGGCATTGCCGCGCTGCTGGCGCCGGTGGTGCGTCCGGCGTTCCGCAAGCGCGCCCCGGCCGCGGCGCAATTGCTGGCGGATTGGCGCCAACTCGCCGGGCCGGAACTCTATGCGCGCACGACGCCATTGAAATTCGCCGGCGGCACGCTCACCCTCGGCTGCACCGGCCCGACCGCGATGGAGCTGCAGATGGCGGAAGCGCAGATCATCGAACGCCTCAACCTCGCCCTCGGGCAGAAACTGGTGGAGCGGTTGCGCTTCCTACAGCAAACGCCGCGCCACGCCGCGCCGCGCCCGGCCCGACTCGGGCCCGCCGCCATCGAGCCGCCCGCGAATCTTCCCGAGGGGCCACTTGGCGAAGCTTTGGCGGCGCTGTACCGCGGTATGAAGAGCCGCTCGTAAATTTACGAGTCGACGCGGCCGAGAAAATCCGCTTACACTATATTTAGAGGTAATTATGCGTTTATTTCGCCGTTCCGTACTATCTCTAGTGGGCGCAAGCGTCATTGCCCCGTCTGCGTTCGCCGCCGCGAGCAGCTCGTCGAGCGCCACCCCCTTCAGCGAGCGGTCGATCGGTTCACCCACCGCGCCGGTGACGGCCATCGAATATTTCTCCCTCACCTGCACGCATTGCGCGGAATTCGGCACGGTGACGATGCCGCAGGTAAAGCCGAACCTGGTCGATACCGGCAAGCTCAGGATCATTTACCGGGATTTCCCGCTCGACGACGTGGCCCTGATGGCCGCCCAGGTGGCGCGCTATCTGCCGGTTGACCAATATTACCCGTTCATCGAGGCGCTGTTCGCCGGCCAGAATGACTGGGCCTTCGCGCCGGGCGTGAACTACAAGCAGAGCATCTACAAATATGCCGCGCTCGCCGGCATGGACCAGGAAACCTACAACGCTGCCCTGGCCGACACCAAGCTGCGCGCCTTTATCCTCAACGAGCAGCAGGTGGCGGAGAAAAAATACAACGTCAACGCCACGCCGACCTTCATCATCAACGGCAAGATCATGCCCGGCGCGATGGATTATGCCGATTTCCGCGCCGCGGTGAACGCCGCCTCGTAAGGAGCCAGGAGTGCCCGCCCGTTTCGCCCGCCTGCGCATCGCCGGCTTCAAGAGCTTCGCGGATGCGACCACCGTGGAAATCCTGCCGGGATTGACCGGGGTGGTGGGGCCGAACGGCTGCGGCAAGTCCAACGTCATCGAAGCGCTGCGCTGGGCCATGGGCGAATCCAATGCCCGCCAGATGCGCGGCGCGGAGATGGAGGATGTGATTTTCGCCGGGACCGCCGGCCGCTCCTCCCGCAGCCTCGCGGAAGTGACGCTGACGCTGGAGGAGACCGCCGGGCTCGCCCCGCCCCCGTTCGACGCGCCGGACCTGGAAATTTCCCGGAAGATCGAACGCGGCGCGGGCAGCACCTACCGGGTGAACGGCAAGGAGGCCCGCGCCCGCGACGTGCAGACCTTGTTCGCCGACCTCGCTTCCGGCGCCCGCGCCTCGGCGATGGTGAGCCAGGGCCGCGTCGGCGCGCTGGTGAACGCCAACCCGAATGAACGCCGCGCGTTGCTCGAAGAGGCCGCCGGCATCACCGGCCTGCATGCCCGCCGCCATGAAGCCGAGCTCAAGCTCAAGCAGGCCGAGCAGAACCTGACCCGCGCCGACGACCTGAAAGGCCAGATCGAGGCGCGGCTGGCCGAGCTGAAACGCCAGGCGCGCCAGGCCAGCCGCTATCGCAACCTGTCCGGCGCGATCCGCGCCGCCGAGGCCGAACTGCTGGCGCTCCAGCAGGCCCTGGCCGTGGCCGCGCGGGAAACCGCGCAGGCCGCCTTCGCCGCCGCCGAGGCCGCCGTGGCCGCAACCGCCGCGCAAGCCGAGCAGGCCGCCGCCCGCGCCGCCGCGGCGGAAACCGCCTTGCCCGCATTGCGCGAAGAGGAAGCCGCTTCCCGCACCGCCTTGGAGCGCGCGCGCATCGCCAGCGAGCAATCCGCCGAGGTGGAAAACCGCGCCCGCGCCGCGTTGAACGAGGCCCGCGCGCGCCTCGACGCTTTGACCCGCGACCACGGCCACGCGCAGAAACTCGTCGCCGACGCCACCGCCGCGCGCGCCCGCCTGGAAGAAGAACAAACGCGGCTGACGCAGGAACAGGCGGCCACGCCGGCAGCTTTGGCGGAAGCCGAGGAAGCCGAGGCAACCGCGTTGGAGGCGGTGCGCGGCGCCGAAGCCGATGCCACCCGCGCCACCGAGGATGCCGCGCGCATCGCCGCCGAGTCGGAAGCGGCGCGCCGCGCCTTGGCCGAGGCCGAGCAACGCGCCCGCCGCGCCACGCTGCGTTTTGCCGAGGTTGATGCCGAATACAAAAAGATCGCCGCGACGCTGATCCCGCCCGAGCGCGTCGCCGCCGCCGAAACCGAGCGCGCCGAAGCCGAAACCGCCTTGACCGCCGCCCGCGAGGCGGTCACCCAAGCCGAAGCCGCCCGCACCCAGGCCGAGGCCGGGCTTGCGCAATCCCGCGCCCAGGCCGCCGAGGCGGAGGCCGCCGCGACCAAAAGCAACGCGGAATATGACGCGCTGGCGGCGATCCTGGCGCAGAAATTCGGCCGCGAAGGCAAGCCGGTGCTCGACGAGCTGCAGGTGCCGGACGGGCTGGAAACCGCCCTCGGCGCTGCGTTGCGCGAGGAACTTTCCGCCTCCGCCGACGAAGCCGCCGCACGCCACTGGCGGCACCTGCCGGATCTTGAGCACGCGGCTCCGACAATCAAATCCTTCGCGGAGATCGTCACCGGCCCGGCGGCGCTGGCTCGCGCTCTGTCGCATATCCTGCTCCTCCCCGACGGTGCCGACGGCAACGCGCACCAGGCCAGCCTGACACCGGGGCAGATCCTGGTCTCGCGCGAGGGCGCGGTGTGGCGGTGGGACGGGTACACCATGCGCGCCGGCGCCAAATCCGAGGCGGCGGTGCGGCTGGCGCAGCGCAACCGCCTTTCCGTGCTTGAGCGCGAGCGTAGCGGCGCGCGGCAGAAAGCCGAGGAAGTGCGCGCCGCGCGCCAGCGGGCCGAGCAGGCTGAGCGCGAGGCCCGCAGCGCCGAAGCCGCCGCGCGTGAGGCGCGCCGCAACGCCGAGCAGCGTTTCGACCGCGCCCGCAACGAGGCGATCCGCCTGACCTCCGAGGCCGACCGCCTCGCCGCCCGCCATGCCCAGGCGCAGGCGCAGCATCACCAGATGGAAACCGAGGCAACGGAGGCGCAAGCCGCTTTCGCCGCCGTGCAGGCCAACGCCGCGCAACTGCCCGACGCGCAGGTGGCGCGCGCCACGGTGGAGAAGGCCCGCGCGGTTCTGACTGCCGCCCGCCAGGCCGAATCCGCGACGCGGACCAGGCGCGAATCCCTGCGCAGCGCCGAGGCCGCGCGCACCCGCCGGCTGGAAACGCTGGGCCGGGAAATGAACGACTGGCACGAACGCGGGCGCGACGCAGGAGACCGCCTCGCCGACCTCGCGGCCCGGCATGAGGAGGCGAAAAACGCCATCGCCGCCCTGGAGGCCGCGCCGAGCGAGGCCGCCCGTGCCCGTGAAGCGGCCAAGGGCGATCTGGCCGACGCCGACGAATTGCACCGCCGCGCCGCCGAAACCTTGCGCAAGGCCCAGGCCGACGCCGACACCGCCGCCCGCGCCGCGCGCAAGGCCGAGAGCGACATGAGCAGCGCCCGCGAAGCCCGCGCCCGCGAGGAAGGCAACATCACCGCCGCCAACCATGCCTGGGGCACCGTCGCCGAACGCATCCTGGAACGGCTCGGCGTGAATCCCACCCTGCCGGAACTGCCCGCCGATCTCTCGCCCGATTCGGAAGAGAAAGCCAAACGCCGCTTCGAACGCCTGACGCGCGAGCGCGAGGAAATGGGCCCGGTGAACCTGCGCGCGGAAATCGAGGCCGGCGAGGCCGAAGAGGCCATCGCCACCATCGACCGCGAGCGCGACGAGATCACCACCGCCATCGCCAAGCTGCGCGGCTCCATCGGCCATTTGAACCGCGAAGGGCGCGAACGCCTCACCGCCGTGTTCAAACAGGTGGACGAACATTTCCAGGCTCTGTTCACCCGCATGTTCAACGGCGGCAAGGCGCATCTGGGGATGGTCGGCTCCGACGACCCGCTGGAAGCCGGGCTGGAAATCTACGCCCAGCCGCCGGGCAAGAAACTCAGCACGCTCTCGCTGCTCTCCGGCGGCGAACAGGCGCTCACCGCCCTCTCGCTGATTTTCGCGGTGTTCAAATGCAACCCCGCGCCGATCTCGGTGCTGGACGAGGTGGACGCGCCGCTCGACGACGCCAACGTGGAACGCTTCTGCACCCTGCTGGAAGACATGGTCCGCGAAACCGGCACACGCTTCCTGGTCGTCACCCACCACCACCTCACCATGGCGCGCATGGACCGGCTCTACGGCGTGACCATGCAGGAACGCGGCATCTCCCGCCTGCTCTCGGTCGATCTGTCCCGCGCGGTGCAAATGGTCGAGCCGGACCGGATGGCGGCGGAGTAAGGAAGTAAGAAAGCAGCCGCTTTTTGAAAAAAGCGGCGCAAAAACTTTTTTGACGCTGGGCCTGGGGCATTGAAACCAGCACGGCCCAAGTGAACGAAGAAGGGCAAATCCCGTTCCTTTGTTCGATCCGCAAAACGCCTGTTCCTTCGTCCCGACCTGCCACAGACAAGCTACCGCGCGGAGATGTTCGAGGCCACCGCGAAGCGGCGCGCAGCGTCCTTGACAACATCGAGCACGGTAGCAGGCTAGTGCGAGGTCGAGGCGTGCCAGCGGCTCATTCCCAAACGAGGCAAGACGGGCCGAGAGCGGTCGGTCCGCTTCGGGGTTAAAATCGTGGAAAACAGGCATGGATTGGATGCGTCCCATTGGCTGCAGTCGATCCCAACCCAGCCATTCGCGGGCACTGTTCGCGCCCGAATTTGAACTGACACCAGAACATTGAAATTTTTCCCTGGACGGTCGAAAATAGGGGCGAAAGGAACCGTTTATATGAGACTGCCCCGCCTATGCCTGTTTGCCCTGCCGTTGGCCCTTGCCGCCTGCAATGCCAATGGCAACCGTGCGCAAGGGGATTTCAACGCAGCCGGCAATAATCTTGGCCAAGGCCATATTGGCAGCGGTTTCAATGACATCGGCCGGGGTTTTAGCAACGGTGCCAAGGCCACGGGCGACGCCATTGTGCATACGGCGCATCAGGTGGGGAACGCGTTCAGCCAATAAGCTCAAGCGCCCGCTGCAAAATGCCGGCGGCTCCAACGGGAGCCAATCAAGTCGTGCCCCTATTCGACTTCAGGACGGGTTCCCAAGACGCCGAAGGCGATTTCACCGCCCTCGTGGTCGTAAGCCTCGACGATCCGCTATTCGGCAAGGTTCATATCGCCACTACCAGATACTGGCTCAAATTCATCCACGCCACCTAATAGCAGTTGGTCAGTAAACGACCCAGGACGGCCATGCCGCTGGATGGACGGCTGGCGGTTTATGGGTGAAGAGGGCCGAAAGCGGGATGGCAGCTTTAGAGTTATTTCTATGGATGAGCGGACGGTCGTCGCTTACGGGAATATGGGACAACTTTGTTGGCATGTTGGTAATTTCAGCACTGAGCGCCTAGTCGTGACAGTTCAAGGCACGAGTGCGCGCCTGTTTCGCTGATAGAGGCGTCCATCTTTAAGCTCAATTTCGCAGATATCTACCCTCGCTATCTGCTCTAGGAGCTTTAGGCCTAATGCAATCTCTTGAAATTTCTCTTGCGTAGACGATGGAAACAAGTCGCTCAATTCTCGACCGATTGGCGTCAGGGATAGTGTGCCGACAAAGAATTGATTGTTCGGAACAGATACCGCTATCAATAATTTGTCACCCATTTTGAGCTTGATGTCTCCGTGCGCGTCAGCTTTCCAGGGAACGAGATTAGCACTGCGAGCAATAGATACGCTCTCTAAAATGTCCGCATAGCGAGCAAACTCCCCATCGCCCTCGGGATAATAGGTCCAGTTTGGTTCAAATAGGCGCTCACGAAGATATTGCATGGCCTGAACCAACTCTTGATCCATCACGGCCACGGTCTGAAGAGTACGCCGGGACACGCTGAGCGGCTTTCGAATCTCCCCAGCAAGTACTCTAGCTAGGAGGTCTGCTATCGCTTCTGTCGTTGCGCGTTCAGCCATATCCTCAAACATACGCATAAACTCTTCTGTCGGTGCGGCTGCATCAGGCGGGAGATGCTCTTCGTTGAGGATACCAATCGTACGTATGGCTACATCTTCAATCGACTTTTGCCGCGCCTCGAATTTGCGGGTCCATCGGTCGAGACCACGTTGCACCAAATTCTGGTCGGCACTCGCGAACAATTTAGCCTTGTCGGCTACAGCCGCCGCGATTTTCTTTTCTGCAATATTATCGCTACGTCTACGCTGAGCCCAGCCTTCCAAATATGCGACTGGAACGTCAACCGCTCCATATAGGAGGCGGCCGATAGCTTGCTGCACCGGCTTACCAGCGACAAGCCGTAATAGACCACCTTCGAGTGCCTGCTCTAAGACTTCAACGAAGTTTGTCGTCGGGTCGTTTTCGTTATTATCAGTCATAACAGTATCGTGCCTCCATACCTTATTGCGGCAAACGGGATTATCGCGCGTTAGCCGGTTGTCTGTAGTTTTCAGCCGGAGGCCTTTGGCAGGGCGTACCCGAACACCAACCAAACAAAAAAGATTGTTCCGCCTAACAGAACCGCCAATGCGAAATTATCGTAAATGAACAATGATATGCATATTTTCTGCTTTTGCCACCAAGTTAACCATTTATACTCGTGTGGGCGCTCATATTGTTGCCTCTTAAAATCAATATCGTCATGATTTACAGAATATTTTTGCAGGATATCGCCATATTTCTTTTGCCATTCTTCTCTTGCGCTTTTCGTAATTGCAACCCCGTGACCTGGGCGTTGTAGAGGTCGCTCTCAAGTCCTCTCAGAATTTCATTTAATTCTAAAGCACTTCTGTGGTGTTGCTCTGCATTTACAGCATCTTTCCGAGAGGCCACCAGTAAAGACGATACGAGAGTGACAATTGAAAAGCCAACCACAGCCAAAGTTAGTGAATCTACCACATAGACTGGCAGTTTAAAAAAATATGGAATCACTGAAACAATGATCGTATAAGCTGAAGCCATTGCGATTATCCAGCCTATACTTGTATCTCGTTTTTCCAGACGCTTAGATGCATTAAAACGACAACGAGTAGTTATGGCTAAATTTGCATAAAGTCGCTGTAGAGGGTCGGTGATTTGAGCCGTCTGGCCGGTTGTAGCGCTCATTTGAAGATCCCTTTTTAAGCTTGCCTCACCCTTTTGATTGTCTCGTCGAATCAATCAAGCCCCTTATGACCCTGCAGCCAATATGCCTCGGTTTTAGTTATGATCTGTAGGCTGATATATGCCTTTTCGGTGCGTTGGAGCGACCGGGAAGGACGTTAAACCGACAGCGGGCAGCGCCAGGACCTTCCATTAATGGGAATGTCGGCTATCGAGAAGCCGGTATTTGAATGGCAGTGACCGAGATGGGCTCTAAGCCGCCGCACCAGCCGACCTAGCGAAAGCCAGCCCTTTAGTTTGCCGATGGCGGCCCAGTCATTGCCACCCAACCCGGGCCGGGGTTAGAAAGCGGCGCATCAATTCAGGATCTTGTCTTATGAGCGAAACCAAACTTGGCTTCCCCGAAGCCGCGCGCCAGTTCGGCGTTTCCATCCGCGTTCTGCGCCGCGCCATCCGCGCAGGCAAGCTGCCGGCCCCGCCGCAGCTGAGCGCCACGGCCACCCTTCCGGCCGACTGGCTTGCCAACGCCAAGGCGGCCGTCGCGGCATCGCCCAAGGCCCTGAGCCGCGCCGCCGCGCAGAAGACCCCCGCCTTCGCGCGGTACGAGGGCACTTCGGCCTGGCGGAAATATGCGGTCCGCGTGCGCGACTACAACAATTTCCGCGCCTCCGCGTAAAGCCGAACCCTTTTACGATTACAGCCAGGCGCTTGCGCCTGGCTGTAATTCTCTCCAGTAGACAATTTTGCGCGCCTATAAAGGTCGTATAAAGAAGCAGTGGCACCAATCTCGGCGCATCTGCGGCCTGTCAATCGGAGATCTTTCATGTCCATATTATCCGTCGGTCCCAATCTTGGAAATGAGGCTCAACCTCAGACAAGTACGGACCAGCAGCAGGCAACTGCTTCATCCAGTGCGAACGTGAATACCGCAACGACCGCCCCCCAATCTACGACCGCTGCAACGTCACAGTCGTCGACGGAAATCGTCACTCTGAGCCCTGAAGCAAACGCGTATGCGACGCTCGCATCACAGGGTATCGCGGTTACGCAGGTCAGCATTGCCGGGCTCGGCCTCCCGTCCTTGCCGCAAGGCAGCAGTGCCGCAACCATGATTGGTTACTTGAAAGACATGAGAGAGGCCTCTCCCACGGTACCGGTCGACGCTAATGGCAAAGCGGACGGAGCGATCACATCCTCTGCTTTCGCGAAGGTTGTCGAGCAATTCGGCGGCACAAAGCAACAGGCTGATCAACTCTTCTCTGCCCTTGATACGAATGGCAACGATTCGCTGTCGAATGCCGAAGTGCTGCAAGGTCTCGCTTCGGTATCTACTGACGGTAGCAGCCTTACCGCGCAGTCACTGCTATCGCTGATGAACCATGGCAACAGCGGCACCAGTGTGGACCAGACGGCCTTCCTTGCATTTGAGACCGACCTGATTGCCGCTGAAACTCCGGCGCCCTAATCACTCACCTTGATCAGCGCCCGGCGCGTTGGCTGAGCCATCACCCTGATCTTGATCCCTGACACCATCCACGATCGGCCGCCAGGCGCTTGCGCCTGGCGGCACTCTCTCTTCCGCGGCCTGCGCCGCGCGCGATCGGTCAGAAGGCCCGTTGCCCCATGACATTTCCGGGCGGGTCGTAATCGCAGACCAGAATTTCGAGCCCATTGCCCTCGGCGACCCCGCACCCGACCTCGGTCGTCGTCCTCCAGACCATCTGGCTGTAATGGCCCGCATCCGCCCAGTTGCCGGTGGTGGAGATCGCCGGGAAATAACCATCCGTGAAGTCGGCCTGCTCGCTGCCCCACAGATCGACCAACTGCGACAGCGACTCCGTGCCGGCCGTGGCCATCGCCAGATTCTGGCCCGACCCGCTATGCTCCAGCTGCCCGATCTCCGCGAGATGGTCGGCCCAAAGCTGCGCATGAGCCGCCAGCCGGTGGGACCACCGCAATGGCGGCAAATCGAGGCTTGCCCGATAGGCGTTATGGGCGGCCAGCAACTCGGCGGTGCTGCGTTGGTCCGCGTGGGCGTGAACCGTGGCGCCGAACGTCAGGGCGGCGAACACGGCAGCGATGGATCGTCTCTTCATCAAATCCTCTGTTGGTCAAACTGACGACCGGCACAAGCCCGGTCCGCACGTCGGATAACGAGGGGAAATGGCGGAGATGTGGCGGACCTGGGATACGCCAATTCGGACCCGACGGGAATTTGGGAATCATTTGAGGGCGGTGGTGGGGGGTCTAAATACCGTTAACGGGAACAAACCGGCCGTTCCGTGGCTGCGCCTCAAACGGCCTGTACCCGGCCGACAACGGACACAGCCCCAGTGCCCGCAACGTGTCTCCAAACAGACAGGACGGGCCGAAAGGAGACAGTCCGCTTTAAGGCGCTGGAAGGTCAAAGCGGTCATTCACACCTGGCTTCCGCTAACGTTTGCGGATCCCGGCGAGCAGCTTACTACCTTCAATAGCAAAGAACACGATGCTTGCCGCAGCTAAGCATACCGCCAACTCACCCATCGTTAAAGGCGCCGTGTCGAAGATGGCGTTAAGTGGTGGCAGGTAAATCACCCCGAGTTGCAGAATGAAGGTAAGCAGCGCGGCACCCAATACGAAAGGATTTGAAAAAACGCTTTGTTTGAACAGGAGCTCTCTCTGAGAGCGGCTTGCCATAACCTGCCACATTTGTGTCAGGGTCAGGACCGTGAACGTCATGGTGCGCCAGTGCAGATCTCCGGAAAATACCGCAATAGCCTGCGTCAGCAGAGTGATCGCCGCCATCAACGAGCCAACCCAGATGACGTGCCACGCCATGCCTTTCGCAAAGAGCCCCGCATGGGATGACCGAGGGGACCGGCGCATAATGTCCGCTTCCGCCGGCTCCGCCGTGAGCGCAAGGCCGGGCAAGCCATCAGTCACCAGGTTCATCCACAGAATCTGAATAGGCGTCAGAGGTAGAGGCAAGCCGAGAAACGGAGCGATGAAGATCGTTAGTATCTCGGCGAAGTTGCAGGCGACAACGAACCGGATGAACTTCAGAATATTGTCGTAGATACGACGGCCTTCATGCACCGCCGTGACGATCGTTGCAAAATTATCGTCCAGCAGGATCAGGCTTGCCGATTCGCGGGCGACATCAGTGCCGATTTTTCCCATCGCCACGCCGATATCCGCGCGCGCCAACGCGGGTGCGTCATTCACGCCGTCCCCCGTCATGGCGACGATTTCGCCCACCTCCTGCAGGGCAACAACGATTCGGATTTTTTGGCGCGGGTCGATCCTGGCATAGACGCGCACATCGCGTACGCGATGCCTAAGCGTAATGTCGTCCACTGTAAGCAATTCGCGGCCGGTCATAACGGAACCACCGTCTTGAAGGATGCCGATTTGCCGAGCGATGGCGCAAGCCGTGACAGGGTGATCCCCAGTGATCATAATCGGCGTGATGCCAGCCGCTCGGCAAATCGCGACCGCTGCCTTCACCTCCTCACGCGGCGGATCAAGCAACCCGACGAAGCCGAGCAGGCAGAGATCCCGTTCAACCGAGTCCGGAGAGCGCTCTTCAGGCAACCTGTCCAAGTGCCGCCAAGCGACCGCGAGCACCCGCAGACCGTCCTGTGCCATCAACTCGGCGTTGGCCTGGGCAGTCTTTAGATCAAGCGCCACCTCTCCTGCCTCCGACATCATCGTCGTACAGCGCGCCAGAACCGTCTCAGGTGCACCCTTGGTGAACGCAACGAAGCCACCGGAGGCAGCATGAACCGTCGTCATGCGTTTACGCTCGGATTCGAATGGAAAATTCAGCAGGCGTGGACAGACGTTCTCGCGTTCGGCCTTGTCAACTCCGGCCTCAGTCGCAGCTCGCCAAAGGGCGACCTCGGTGGGATCGCCGAGTATACCATTAGTGCCACGCGCGACATCGTTGCAGACCGCAAGTGCGGTCAGCAACGTCATGGCAGGCTCACTGGCCGGGTCAATATCGCCTATCATATATCGCTGCCCAGCCAGGAACGCCTCGACAACGCGCATCTCGTTGCGGGTCAATGTGCCGGTTTTGTCCGAGCAAATGCTCGTTACAGAGCCGAGTGTCTCGACGGCGGACAGGCGGCGAATCAGCGCATGCGCGCGCGCCATCCGGCCGGCGCCGAGCGCAAGTAGAACCGTCACTACCGCTGGCATCGCTTCCGGTATCGCGGCCACCGCCAGGCTCAGCGCCGTCATCAGGATCAGGAGCGGTGGCTCTCCGCGCATCAGGCCGGTGATGAAGATAACCAAGCAAATGACCAGAGCCAGAATCGTGAGTTGGCGGCCGAAAGCCGTTAAACGCCGTTGCAACGGTGTGCGTCTCTCGCCGACGCCCTCCAGCATCCCGGCGATATGTCCAAGCTCAGTGTTCATACCGGTGGCGACCACCACCCCACGGGCGCGACCGTACAATGCCACGGTTCCCTTGAAGGCCATATTTTGCCGCTCGGCGAGCGGCAAAATGTCGTTCTCGAGCGGCCTTGCGTACTTCTCTACAGGCAGCGACTCGCCGGTGAGTGCGGCCTCACCGACTTTGAAGCTCGTCACTTCAACCAGGCGAAGATCGGCAGGAATCGCGTTACCTGCTTCCAGGAGCACGACGTCGCCTCGCACGAGCATCTCAGCCTGTACAACCTGCGGAAGGCCGTCGCGGACTACGACGGCCCCATGCGCCGCAAGACGTTTCAGTGCGGCCATGGCACGCTCCGCGCGGAACTCCTGGGCGAACCCGACCGCCGCGTTTAGCACGACGATACCAAGGATCACCAATGTATCCCGAAGATCGCCGATGAAACCCGAGATGATGGCGGACGCGACAAGCAATAGGATCATGAAGTCGGAGAATTGGGACAACAGCATGCGTAGCGTACTGCGCCGCCTGGCTTCGACCAGCGTGTTCGGTCCAGATTGAGACAGGCGGACGCGCGCCGCCGATGCCGTAAGGCCGTGGGCAATATCGGTCTCAAGATGCATGGCAACGGCTTCGCCAGATAGTGCATGCCAAGGGAGGCCGGGCGGGCTGGTTGGATCAGGCACCGCACAATTCCTTCGGTATAAAAATGAAATGATAGGCCATGAACCAAACCAGGGCGCGTTCATTTCACTCTATGGGAGCGCCATGTGTCCCACCAATGTTGCACTCGGCCGAGTGCGTGCAGCGTGAAGCGCCGCAGCGGCGGAACATCCTCGCCCACAAGCAGGGCGCCAAGCGGAAGCATCCATAAGCCGAGAACCGGCAGGAAGCCAAAGATTCCACCCGCTATCAGAGCGATGCCAAGCGGCAAGCGCGCCCATCTCGCCGACGGCCGAATCAACCATAAATAGCCGTCCCGTGCAGGTCGAGGCAACGCTCTCAGCAGGCGCCGAAGGCGTGGATCATGTCTTTCGTCAGGCGCGTTCATGTCAGTGAACGCCTTCTCGGGTGCTGCGATCGCTCAGCCCCACATCACGTTTCCTAGCACCGGCATTTGGCCGCGTTCGTTCATTTGACGCATCATAATACGAAATAATCCACAGGTCATTACAAGGTTAGTTTGCTTCCGGGTGGACTATTTTCCCGCCAGTCTGCGAGAATTGCCCGGCAGCATTTTCTGCCTCGATACCGCCTGTGCGTAATCCTTAAATTTTGCACCAGGGTCTGGGCGTGTGTACGTCGGCTTTCGAGGTCCGCGTCGAGAGCATGGAACGGCCGGGATGGGCGCTAAGCCGCCGCACAGCCAACCTATTGGCGGGCGGAGATGTGGCGGCCCTGGAATGCGCCAGTTCGGACCCGGCGGGAATTGCGGCACGTGCTCGCCAGGCGAAATGCCGCCAGTGAGTACCGGTTGCCAGGGATTTAATGCCGACGCGGACGGCAAACACAAAGAGGATCGAAGCGTCACTCAGCCAAAGAAAGACGTATGATTTGGTCGATGTGCATCTGGGCGACATCTATGAACGGGAAATCCGGCTTTTGTTCAGCGTAAAAGGACGATAGGTCTGTACCCGCAAGAAGAATTGCTTGCGCATCGTTCTTTTGCACGAGCCGGTGAGCCAGTCTGCTGAGTTCTGCCATTTCAGGCTGCGTCGCTCTCTTCCCGCGAAGGGCGATCTCATTATATGTATTGTGCACCCAATCGAGATCGTTCGGTTCCAGCGGGACTCCCTTTTGCTGCGGAACCGCTCCGAAGACATTCGTCTGCATGACGGCACGATTACCAAACACAGCAACGCGGTCTATCCCTGCAGCTTCCAGGCCAGCGGGAATAACATCCAATATATTGGCCAGCGGGACACGGGCGGTTTTCGTTGCTTCCGAGATCGCAAGATGGGGCGCAACAGCCGAAATGGCGACAATTTCGCAGCCGGCGTCGGCCAATTCATTGGCCAGGCTACCAAGGTAAATGCCAAGCCCGTTCCTGTCTGCGACGCTGATGTACGATAATACCCGGGATACATCCGCATGGCTCAGCATAAGCTGTAATGACGGCTGGCTGTCTCCAATTTTTTTTTGGATCTGCTCGTAGTAGAAAACCCCTGCCCGGAGGGCGAGACCTCCGATAAGACCGATCTTACGCATTTCTGAATTCTTTACTGCCTGGAGTGTCCAATCCCCACGGGGATAACCCATCAGAGGCCTTCCTGCTAGGCAGGGGAATCGACGCCGATGAGCCGCTCCAAGACCCCTGGAACGGTGGAAAGCCTCCCGAGGGGGCCCCTTTTTGACACGTCCTTTTTATGTGCCTCTAACAGCGCCGGCAGCCCGCCCACAGGCAAAAGCACATCCGCGCCGCCGAGCATGGCAACCGAAAGCTTGCGACAGAGCCGCCGCTTTAATCACTCACCTGGATCAGCGCCCGGCGGCTGAATTGCGCGTACGAGCCCGGCGCTGCACCCGGTGCCTCGGTTGCGCCGCTCGCCCTGACCTTGATGCGGGACGCCGCGACGCCATCGGCCGCCAGGGCATCCGAGACGACCTGCGCCCGGGCTTCCGACATGTATTTATTCGCAAGCGCGCTGCCCACGGTGTCGGCGGCGCCGGTGACGATCACCGAGGTTGACGGATCAGCCAACGCCGCCCGGGCCGCCGCGGCGATCGTTTCAGACGCCGTCTTGCTGATGGCGGCGGACCAAGGTTGGAAAAACACCGGATACGTCTTTGTGTCCGCCTTGGCAGCGGGCCCAGAGGCGACCCAGGCGGCGATAACGGCGAGTGACATAACGGCAGCAATCCGGCGCATGATTGTCTCCCCCAGACGATTGTTTCGAAAGCGAATTCAGCACAATATCCAGGTCATTGGCAAATGCCCGGGCGCCGATGTCAAGGCGCCGCCCCCCTTGCCTTCCCTTCCTTCTTGTCTCCATGCGCCTCTAACAGCGCCAGCAGCCCGTCCACGATCTGCCCCGGCGTCGGCGGGCAGCCGGCGATGACCAAATCCACCGGCAGCAGCGCATCCGCACCGCCGAGGATGGCGGGGGAGCCCTTGAACACGCCGCCATCGACCGCGCAATCGCCCACGGCGACGACGAAGACCGGGTCGGGCATGGCCTCGCGGGTCTGGCGCACGGCCTCGGCCATGTTGCGCCCGGCCACGCCGGTGATCAGCAGCACGTCGGCATGGCGCGGGCTGGGGGTGAAGGTCAGGCCGTATTGGGTGAGGTCGTAGATCAGATTCTGCGTCGCCCGCAGCTCCAGCTCGCAGCCGTTGCAGCTGCCGGCGGGCACGTGGCGGATGGCGAGGCTGCGGCCGAGCCGGCGCGCCGAGGCGGCGGCGAGGCGCGCGCGTAACGAGGCCGCGATGGCCGGGTCGGCGGCGCGTGGCGCGGCCTGGGGCAACAGCAAATGCCGGGCGACGGTTCTCCACACCATTACAGGTCCACCCCCGAATAGGAGCCGTTGACGGATTTGTTGATCACCGGAAAGTCCGCGAAAATGCTGGTGGTGACGGCATGTTCCAGCAGCGGCCAATGCAGCGTGCTGGGATCGGCGATGAACAGGTCGGCGATCACGCCATTGTCCAGGCGCAGCCAGGTCCAGACCGGCCCACGAAAGCTTTCCGCCACGCCGATGCCGCTGCCGCTGCCGGCGGGCGGCGCGACGGTCAGGCCGTCATCCGGCAGGCCGGCGAGCAAGGCGCGGACGAGGCGGATGCTCTCGGTGATCTCCGCTAGCCGGATGCGGATGCGCGCGGCGACGTCGCCCTCCTGCTCCACCGGCACGACGAGGCCGAACTTCTCGTAGGGCGCATAACCGGGCGTCAGCCGGGAATCGGCATTCTGGCCGGAAGCGCGCCCGACATAACCGCCCGCCGCATAGGCCGAAGCCAGTTCCACCGGGATGATTCCGGTGCCGATCAGCCGGTCCTGCAAACTGGCATAATCCTCGAACACCCGGATCAGGCTGGGCAGCTCGGTTTCCAGCGCGTCCAGCGAGGAGAGGATCGCCGCTTCTCCCTTGGGCCGGAGGTCGGAGGCGACGCCGCCGGGGACCACGATGTCCATCATCAGCCGGTGGCCGAAGGCGGCATAGGCGGCGGCGCAAAAGGATTCGCGATGCCAGGCGAAACGCGAATCGAGGAACGCGAAGCCGACATCCCCGGCGATGGCGCCGATGTCGCTGGCATGGTTGGCGAGACGCTCGATCTCCGCCATCACCGCGCGCAAATGCACGGCGCGGCGCGGCGGCGCGAAGGCCAAAGCCGCCTCGGCGGCCTGGGCGTAGGCAAGGCTGTGGGCCACCGTGGCGTCCCCGGAAATCCGCGCGGCGAAGCGCGCGGCCAGGCGCGGCGATTTGCCGCGCATCAGCGCCAGCGTGCCTTTGTGCGCGTAGCCGAAGCGGCTTTGCAGCTTCAGCACCTGTTCGCCGCGCAGGGTGAAGCGGAAATGCCCCGGCTCGATGATCGCCGCATGCACCGGCCCGACCGAGACCACGTGCGCCCCCTCGCCTTCCGGCGCGGCAAAATCCGGCCAGGGGGCGGTGCCGTCCGGCGCGCGGAATTGCTCGATCGCCGGGCGCGTATCCGCCGCACCCGTGGCGATGGCCCCGGTCATGTCGTGCGCGAGGCGCTGAAACCATGACGCGCCGGGATGTTTCAAGGCCGGATAAGCGCCTTCCGCCAACGGCACGGCGAGCAGCGTGCCCGGCTGGTACAGCGCGTAGGCATGCTGCGCATCCGTCCACAGGGCGACGAACCTGCCTTCATAAGCCTGCCATTCCTCAGCCGTGCACAGAATCATTCGAGCCCCGCCGCGACACCGGAGAGAAGATGGAAGAGCAGCAGCGGCATGACGAAGGCCAGGCCAAAAGCCAGCAGCAGATGCAAGGCGACGAGCCCCGTCTCGACCCTGGCCTGCGCCGGCTTGGGCTTGGAGGGGGCGAACAGCAGGGGCCCGAGATGGCGCAGGATCGGCACGGCACACAGCACCATCCCCAGCCCCAGCGGCAGCGAGAGCAGCGGGTCATGCTGGATGGTCTGGCTGACGATGATGAACTCGCTGGCGAACAGGCCGGAAGGCGGCATGCCGGTGAGCGCGAACATCGCAGCCGCCAGCGCCCAGCCGAGATATTTCTGCTCGCCGCCCAGGCCGCGCAGATGCGCGAAGGCGTAATGGCCGGGGGCGGCCGAACCGCGCCAGGAAGCGGCGCGGATCAGCGCCTGGAACAACGCCGATTTGACCAGCGTATGCAGAATCATATGCAGCAGCCCGCCGAAAATCGCCGCCGCGCCGCCGACCCCAAAGGCAAAAGCCGCGAGGCCGGAATGCTCGATGGAGGAAAAGCCGAAAAACCGCCGCGCATCGCGCCGGCGCGGCAACGAAAACGCGGCGAGCAGCAACGAGGCGAGCCCCAGGGTCAGCAAAAACGGCCCCGGCTGCATCGCCCCGCCGCCGGCCGCAGCATTTTCCTGCATCACATGGCGGAAGCGCAGCAGGGCGATCAGCGCGACATTCAGCGTGAGGCCGCTCATCGCCGTGGTCACCGGCGCCGGGCCTTCGGCATAGGCGTCCGGCAGCCAGCCATGCAGCGGCGCCAGCGCCGCCTTGGTGCCATAGCCGAACAGCAGGAACACGAAAGCGAGCGTGAGCAGCGTGCCGTTGAGCGCCGCGCCCTGGGCTGCGAGCGCGGAAAAACTCATGGCGGGCAGGCCCGGCCCCAAGGCCGGTTGCGCGGCGAGATAGGTGAGCATCGTGCCGAACAGCGCGAGCGCGATGCCGATGCCGCCGAGAATGAAATATTTCCACGCCGCCTCCAGCGCGCTGGCGCTGCGCGTCAGGCTCACGGCCACGGTACCGGCGATGGTCGCCCCTTCCAGCGCCACCCAGAGCAGGCCGAGATTGTCGGCATACAGGCCGAGCAGGCAGGCGCCGAGCACGAGCTGGAACATCGCATGATAGAGCCGCCAGCGGCGCAGGCTGAGCGCCTCCAGGCTGGCCGCGACGAAATTGAGATTGCCGCATGCGGTGGTCAGCCCGACAAAGCCGGTGAGCGCGCCGAACAGCATGCCGAGCCTGTCAGCATGCACCAACCCCGCGCCCGGATCGGCAAACACGCCGAGCGTGAACAGAAAGGTCACGCCGCACAGCAGCAGATTCGCCACCGCCCCCTGGCGCGGGGTGCCGAGCAGGCCGAGCGGCACGGCGGCAAGAAGCGGCAGCAGCGCGGCGACGAGGGGGAAACTCAACGGCCGCGCCTTTCGATCGTTTCGATGCCCGCAAGATCCAGCGTGTCGAAATGCTCACGCAAACGGAACAGAAACACGCCGACGACGAGAAAGGCGAGCAGCACCAGAAGCGCCACGGAAAATTCCGCGACGAACGGCATGCCCGGCATGCCGATGGCCGCCAGAACCAGGCCGTTCTCCGTGGAGAGAAACCCGATGACCTGCGCCACCGCATTGCGCCGCACCGCCATGAGCAGAAACCCGAGCAGCACCACCGAGAGGGAGATGGCGAGATCCTCGCGGGTCAGCGACACCTCGTTGAGCGTGGTCGGCAGCACCACCAGCACGGCAATGCCGATCAAGGCCAGCCCCAGGATCATCGCCAGGCCGATCGGCATCACGGTCTCGACCGCGCGGATCAGGTTGAAGCGCAGCACCATTTTCCGCAGGCCGATCGGCAAAACCACAGCCTTGATCGCGAAGGTGATCAAGGCCGTGGCGTAGAGATCGGGCGAGTGCTGCGCGTAGCCCTGCCACAGAGCCGCCGCGGTCAAAGTGAGGGCCTCGGCCTGGTAGAGCGAGATCATGGAAGCGAGGCGCCGCTGCGAGAGCAACGCGAAGGCGCACAGCAGCATCAGCCCGCCCATCATGTGCGCCAGAGAGAAACTTAAGCTCATGCGCCGATCCTCGCCGCGACAAACAGGAACACGCCGGCCAGCACGCCGAGCAGGATCGCGACACCGAGGAATTCCGGCACGCGGAACACGCGCATTTTCGCCATGGCCACCTCGAACACCGGCAGCGCCACCGCCATCACGCCAAGCTTCACGGCCCACAGGCCCAACCCGACGGGCCAGCTCCGCGGATCGCCGGCATGCGCCATGAGGAAGGGGAAGAAGATGGTGGCGATGATGTTCAGCCACACCATCAGCCGCAGCATCCCCGCATATTCGAACAGCAGCAGATAGCGGCCGGAATATTCCAGCAGCAGCGCCTCGTGCACCATGGCGACTTCGAGATGCCCGGCCGGGTTGTCGACGGGGACGCGCCCGGTCTCGGTCAGCGCCACCGCAAGCAGGGCGACCAGCGCGAAACCGAGGGAAATGGAAACGCCGATATGACCGGTGGCGAAAGCGGTGGCGATGGCGCCGATATTGAAACTATGGGCGAGCAGCACGAAGCTGATCAGCACCACCAGCAGCGCCGCCTCGGCGAAGATGGAGAACAGCAGCTCGCGCGCGGCCGCGGCGCCGCCGAAGCCGAAGCCGGTTTCCAGCCCGCCCAGCAGCGTGGCGACCCGCGCGAGCGCCAGCAGGCCGATGATGTTGATGAAATCGCCCAATGGCGCGGTGAGCATCCCGGTGCTGAAACCGGGCACCAGCATCGCCGCACCGGCCATGGCGGCACAGGCCGCGAACGGCCAGACCGGGTAGAGCTCCGTGCTGGTCTCGGGAACCAAAGTGGTCTTGCGCAGCAGCCGCAGGAGGCTGCGATAAGGCTGTGTGACCGGCGGCCCGCGCCGCCCGAGCAGCCGCGCCCGCCAGCGCGCAATGCAACCCGCCAGCAGCGGCGCCAAAGCGAGGACCAGCGCGATGTGCAGCAAAGTGGCGAACAGCCGGGCGAGAAGCGCAAACATTAAGAAAGGCTACTTTTTGTGAACAAAAAGTAGCAAAAAAACTTTATGAGTCTGGGCCATGGGCTGTGTCGGCGACGACGCCCATGGCCCAACATAACAAAAGTTTTTGCGCCGCTTTTTTCAAAAAGCGGCCACTTTCTTTCCTGCGCGTTCATTGCCCTGGCCATGCTAGCCCCCCTGTTCCAGCCCGAGGGCCGCCAGGAACGCCACCAGAACCAGGAACACGAAGGCCAGGCGCTGGCGGATGGTGGCGCGGCGGATATATTCCGCGCCGCGCGTCAGGCGCAGCTGCAGCCGGAACAAAGGCTGCCATAACAGCATGTCGGTCGGGTCACCGCCGCGCAGCAAAATCGCCTCGCCCAGCGCGCGGCGCACCGGCTGGGCAAAGCCGGTGGCGCTGGGCTGGGTGGCCGGATCGCCGAAAGGCAGCCAGACCGGCGGCCGGCCGAAACCGCCATTCCAGGCCGCCACCTCGCTGGTGCCGCGCACGCCATAACGCCGCAGGAGCCAGTAAGCCGCCCCCGCGGAAACCGCCAGCAGCGCGGCCAGGCCCAAAAGCGCATGGCCAAACGGCAGCGGCGCAGCGCCCGGCACCATCAGCCGCACTGCCGGGTCAAGGCCGAGCAGCACCAGGCCGGGCAACAGCGCCACCGGCACGCACAACGCGGCGAGCAGGCCCATGCCCAGCAGCTCGGGGCGCCGCGCATCCTCGGCGGCGGCGGCGGCCAAAGTGCGCGGCCGCCCGAGAAAGCCGATGCCGATCAACCGCACCGCAGCGCTCAGGCCCAGGGCCGCGCCCAAGCCCAGCACTGCGAGCAGCGCGGTAAAGCCGATGCGCGCGAAGATCCCCCCCGTGCCGGCGGCGGCAACGACCGCATGAAGCAGCAGAAATTCCGGCGCAAAGCCGGGGCCGAGCGGCACCGCCGCCAGGCCCGACGCGCCCGCCAGCATCAGCAGGCCGAGCTTGGGCATGCCGCGCATCAGCCCGCCCAGCCAGTCCAGCGAGGCGGTGCCGGTCGCCCGCTTCACCGCGCCGGCGCCGAGGAACAGCAGCGGCTTGTAAAGCGCGTGCGCCACCGCGCACAGCAGCGCCCCCTGCAAGGCGAGCGCCGCCAAAACCGGGTCGCCCATCGCCTTGGCGCGCAACGCAATTCCGGCGCCCACCGCGATCAGCCCGACATGCTCGACCGTGGAACAGGCGAGCATGGTTTTCAGGTCCACCTCCAGCACCGCCCTGAGCGCGCCCAATAGCACCGAGGCCGCGCCTACCACGATCAGCACGGTTCCCCACCAGGGCTGAGCGGCATTGCCGAAAACCAGGAATCCGTAGCGGAAGATAACGTACAGCGCGACTTTCACCATGCCGCCGGACATCACCGCCGAAACGCCGGCCTCCGGCGCCGGGTGCGCTTTCGGCAGCCAGCCATGCAGCGGCGCAAGCCCGGCCTTGGCGCCGGCGCCCAGCAGAATGAGCGCGAAAGCGAGGCCCGAAGCGGGCAGGAACAGCGCCGGGATCAGGCAGGCCGCGGCGAAAATCGCGACGCCGATGTAAAGCGGCGCCGGGGCGCGGTCGCCGCGCAGCACCAGCAACCACGAGGCCGCGCTCATCAGCTCAAAGCCGAAAATCAGGGTGAAGGCGTCGCCCGCCAACACGGCCAGCACCATGCCCAGCACGAACGCCCAGAAGATCGCCGAGCCGCGCATGCCCGCGATCGCGCTGGCGACGGTTTGCGGCAGCAGCAGGAGCAGGAAAACCGCGGAGAGCGCATCGAAGCGCAACTGCATCCCCTGCCCGGGCAGTCCAAATATCAGCGGGAGGGAGTCATGCACGGCGCTTACGTTAGCAAACCAAACTCCGCGCCGGAAGGCTCTCAGGATAAAAGGAAGTGGCCGCTTTTTGAAAAAAGCGGCACCAAAAACTTTTTTGAAACTGGGCCGGCGGCGGTGAAACCAGCACGGCCCAGAGTTAACAAAGTTTTTTTGCTACTTTTTGTTCACAAAAAGTAGCGCTTTCTTCTTTCTAACCGAGCAGCGCGGCGACGGCGTCGCGTTCCTCGGTGAGTTCCTTCAGCGTGATCGCCATGCGGCTCTTGGAGAATTCGTCCATCGGCAGGCCCTTCACGCGGTGATACGCACCGCCCTCGCAGGTCACCGGCACACCGAACATGATGTCTTCCGGCACGCCGTAATCACCGTCGGAAGGCAGGCCCATGGAGACCCATTTGCCGTTGGTGCCGAGCACCCAGTCGCGCACATGGTCGATCGCCGCATTGGCGGCGGACGCGGCGGAGGAGAGGCCGCGCGCCTCGATGATGGCCGCACCGCGCTTGCCGACGGCGGAGAGGTAGGTGTCCCTGTACCAGGCCTCGTCGTTGATCTTGTCCTTGAGCGACTGGCCGTTCACGGTGGCGAAGCGGTAGTCGGCATACATGGTCGGCGAGTGGTTGCCCCAGACGGCGATCTTCTCGATCCCGGCCACCGGCACCTTCGCCTTCTCGGCCAGCATCGACACGGCGCGGTTATGGTCCAGGCGCAGCATCGCGGTGAAAGCGGCCTTCGGCAGGTCCGGGGCCGACTTCATGGCGATATAGGCGTTGGTGTTGGCCGGGTTGCCGACCACCAGCACCTTGACGTCGCGCTTGGCGTTCTCGTTCAGGGCCTTGCCCTGGACCTTGAAAATCTCGGCATTGGCGGCGAGCAGGTCGCGGCGCTCCATGCCCGGGCCGCGCGGGCGCGAGCCGACGAGGATGCCGATATCGATGTCCTTGAACGCCACATTCGGGTTGTCGGTGGGCTCGATGCCGGCCAGCAGCGGGAAGGCGCAGTCATTGAGTTCCATGATCACGCCGGTCAGCGCCTTTTGCGCCACCGGCAGGTCGAGAAGATTAAGGATGACGGGCTGGTCTTTGCCGAGCAGATCGCCATTGGCGATGCGGAACAAGAGGGCATAACCGATTTGGCCGGCGGCGCCGGTAACGGCAACGCGCATGGGGGTTTTCATCTTAGAGACTCCTCGTTTTGTCCGTCCCCCTTATCCCCTCGCCTGCCCTGCCTCAAGCCCGGAGAACCGGCGCGCCGCGCATCGCCGCCCCGCTCTTTTTTGGAGCCGGACCGGGCGCGCGCTCGGAGGGGATCAGCCGACGATGAGGGAAATCGGGCGGGCGGCGTTCACCACCGCGGCCGGCGTGCACGGCAAGGCGTCGCCGTCCGACTGCGTCATGATCTCGTCGTTGTTGACGAACGTAATATCGCTGCCGGCGACCACCCGCACGCCCGGGCAATGCGGCAACAGCCCCAGCGGCAAAGCGGCCCCGGCGAGCAGGGCGGGAAACGTGCCGGGCCTCTCGAACAGCGCGACCTGGAAGCCCGGTGCGGTCGACATGGCGTTGGGCGCCAGCAGATACGGGCCGCCATAGAGCCGCCCCTTGCTCACGACGACGCTGGCCGCCTCGTAATCATGGCCGTCGACGGTGAGGCGGACGCAGGGGAACGGGTAGGCCACCGATTCCCAGAGCGATTGCCAGACATAGGCGCCGCGGCCGATGGCGCGTTTCAGCAGCGGCTGCAGCCCGTGCACCACGGCGCCATCGAAGCCGAGCCCCACCATCTGCACGAACACCTGGTCGCGCCCGCGCAACCGCACCACGCCCGGCCAGAGCGGCTGGGTGCGCTTATAGGCCAGGGCGTTGGCTATGCCGCGTGCCGTGGTCGACAGCTTGTACTCCTTGGCCAGGACATTGGCGGTGCCGAGCGGGATGATGCCGAGCGCGGTGTCGCTGCCGAGCAACCCGTTCGCGACCTCGGCGATGGTGCCATCCCCGCCGGCCGCGACCACCATCAGGCGGCCCGCTTCCGCCGCCTCACGGGCCAGCACCGTTGCGTGACCGGCATATTTCGTCTCCGCCACCTCGACGTTGATGCCGTTCTCGACCAGCAGATCGAGCACACGCCACAGGGCCGTGGCCCGCCTTCGCCCGGCGATGGGATTAAAGATGACCAGCATTGCGCGAATCCCCATAGGCCGACCGTAAACCGCCCCCATGCCCGAGAAATGCGTCTTGCCTATGTCATTACAATGATGTTTCAATGACATCGCATTTTAAAAAATCTACAGGAAACGTCATGGAATTTTCACTGTCTTCGGCAACGCCGCGCGGCCTATTGCCTAGGCCATGAACGCTCCCGTGTCATCCCACGCCATGGCCACCACCGCGTATCGCAGCGTTTTCATTTCGGACGCGCATCTTGGAACCCGAGGCTGCCGCGCCGAGTTCCTTGCCGACTTTTTGAGATCAGTCTCCTGTGAAAATCTATACCTCGTCGGTGACATCATCGATGGCTGGCGGCTGCGCCGCTCCTGGTTCTGGGACCACCACCATGACGAGGTGCTGCGGCTGATCCTGCGCGCCGCGCGCGGCGGCACCAACGTGGTGTATGTGCCGGGCAACCATGACGAGGTGATGCGCAAATATGTGCCGCTGAGCCCGGAAATCTGCGGCGTGAAGCTGCAGATGGAGACCGAGCACACCACCGCCGACGGCAAGCGCCTGCTGATCACCCACGGCGACGCCTTCGACTCCGTGGTACGGCACGCCAAAATTTTAGCTCTGCTGGGCGACTGGGCCTACACCATGGCGCTCGGCCTGAACCGTTATTTCAACCAGATCCGCGTGCGGCTCGGCTATCCATACTGGTCACTCTCCGCCTGGCTGAAGCTGCAGGTGAAGGAAGCGGTGAAGGCGATCGACCGGTTCGAGACGGCGCTCGCCGACGATGCCCGCCGCCGCGGCTTCGACGGGGTGGTGTGCGGCCATATCCACCATGCCGAAATGCGCACCGTGAACGGCGTGCTCTATCTGAACGACGGCGACTGGGTGGAAAGCTGCACCGCCCTGGTCGAGCATAGCGACGGCAAGCTGGAACTGGTGGACTGGGTGGCGCGCAACAAGCTCTCGCTGCTGGCCAAACCCACGGGCCGCCCCCGCGCCACCAAAGAGGCCGTGATGCAGGCCATGGCGGCCGAGTTCGGCGCCGGACAACAAGACGCCGAAGCGGCCAGTGCTCTACCAGCCCGAACCTGATCGCCCCTCGGCCGCCCCCGGCATCAAACGCATTCTCATCATCAGCGACGCCTGGGCGCCGCAGGTGAACGGTGTGGTGCGCACCTTGCGCACCGTGGCCGAGGCGTTGCGCGACCGCGGTTTGACCGTGGACGTGATCGGCCCCGACCGATTCAAGACCGTGCCGATGCCCTCTTATCCGGAAATCAGGCTGGCGCTGTTCCCGGGCCGAAAATTAGCCCGGCTGATCGACGATTTCGCCCCGGACGCGCTGCATATCGCCACCGAAGGCCCGCTCGGAATGGCCGCCCGCGCCTACGCGAAGAAGCGCGGCCTCGCATTCACCACCGCCTTCCACACGCGCTTCGCGGAATATCTGCAGGCGCGAACCGGCATCCCGCTCTCGCTCACCTATGCCTGGCTGCGCTGGTTCCATGGCGGCGGCGCGGGCGTGATGGTGGCGACCCAGTCCCTGCGCGACGAGCTGACCGCCCGGGGGTTCAAAAATGTGCGCGCCTGGTCGCGCGGCGTGGACCTCGCCGCCTTCAGCCTCGAGCCGAAAGAGGCCTGGGATCTACCCCGGCCGATTTTCGCCTATGTCGGCCGGGTCGCGGTGGAGAAGAATCTCCCGGCCTTCCTGGACCTGAAACTCCCCGGCTCGAAGCTGGTGGTCGGCGACGGCCCGCAGCGCAAGGCGCTCGAACGGGCCTACCCTGACGTGCATTTCGCCGGGGCACGGCACGGCGCGGCCCTGGCCGCCGCCTATGCCGGCGCGGATGTGTTCGTATTCCCGTCCAAGACCGACACGTTCGGGCTCGTGGTTCTGGAAGCCCTGGCCTCGGGCTTGCCGGTGGCAGCCTATCCCGTCACAGGTCCCAAGGACATTCTGGGCGAAGCGCCGATGCCGGTCGGCGCGCTCAATGAAGATCTCGGCCAGGCCGCGCTGGCGGCGCTCGCCATCGATCGCAGTGCCTGCCGCCCTTACGCCGAACAGTTTTCCTGGGATTCCTGCGCGCAGCGGTTTTTGGACAATCTTGTGCCGGCAGAAGAGAAGAAAGCAGCCGCTTTTTGAAAAAAGCGGCGCAAAAACTTTTACTTTACGCTGGGCCTGAGGCGCTCAAACGGCACGGGCCCAAAGTAAACAAAGTTTTTTTGCTACTTTTTGTTCACAAAAAGTAGCGCTTGCCTTCCTAATCTACCTTCAGCGCGTCCTCGATGCCGAACTCTCCGGGCAGCGCGCCTTTGGGGAACAATTTCGTCACATGCCCCATCTTGCGGCCGGGCCGGGCTTCGGTTTTGCCGTAATGGTGCGGGATCAGCCCCGGCGTGGCGAGAATCGCCGGCCAATGCGCCATGTCCTCGGGCCCGACCAGGTTCTTCATCACCGCGTCGGAATGCCGGCTCGCCGGCGGCAGAGGCAGGCCGGCAACGGCGCGGATATGCATCTCGAACTGGCTGACCGGGCAGGCATCGATGGTCCAATGGCCGGAATTATGCGGCCGCGGCGCGATTTCGTTGACCAGCAGCCGGCCGTCGGCGGTGACGAACATCTCGACGCCCAGCAGGCCGATCAGTTCGAGCTTTTCGGCGACCGTGCGGGCGATCTCCCCGGCCTCGGCCAGCAGCTCCGGCGACAGCGGCGCCGGCGCCAGCGTGAGGTCGAGAATATGGTGCTTGTGGCGGTTTTCCACGGTGTCGAAGGCGGTGATGGTGCCATCCGCGCCGCGCGCCACCATCACGGAAATCTCCGCCGCGAAATCGACGAAGCCTTCCAGCACCAGCGGTTTCGGCATCAGGGCGGCGAAGGCCGATGCCGCATCCTCGGGCGCGCGCAGCATGGCCTGGCCCTTGCCGTCATAGCCGAGCCGCGTGGTTTTCAGCACCGCGGGCAGGCCGAGCTTCGGCATCGCCTCGGCCAATTCCGCCTCGCTGGTCACCGCCGCCCAGGGGGCGGTAGCGATGCCGGCATCGTTGAGGAACTGCTTTTCCAGCAGCCGGTCCTGGCTGATGCGCAGGATCGCCGGGCTGGGATGCACCGGGCGGAGTGCTGCGAGCAGGTCCAGCCCGTCCGCCGGCACATTCTCGAACTCGAACGTCACCACATCCACCGAGGCGGCGAAATCGGCCAGGGCGCCATGGTCGGTGTAAGGCGCGACAATGGTCTGCGCCGCGACATGGGAGGCCGGGCCGTGGCCCTCGGGTGAGAAGATGCAGACGCGGTAGCCGAGCCGCGCCGCCGCCATCGCGGACATGCGGCCGAGCTGACCACCACCGATGATGCCGATGGTGGCACCGGGGGCAAGGCTCATGGTTCAGGGGTCTCCGGCACGGAGTCGGTCTGTTCGGCCCGCAGGCGGGCCACGCGGTCGCGCAGTTCCGGGTCGGACAGCGCCAGGATCGAGGCGGCCAGCAGACCGGCATTGATCGCCCCGGGCTTGCCGATGGCCAGCGTGCCGACCGGAATGCCGCCCGGCATCTGCACGATCGAAAGCAAGGCATCCTGGCCCTGCAAGGCGGTCGCCGGCACCGGCACGCCGAGCACCGGCAGATTGGTCATGGACGCTGCCATGCCAGGCAGATGCGCCGCGCCGCCGGCCCCGGCGATGATGATCTTGAGCCCCCGCGCCTCCGCCGAACCGGCGTAATCATAAAGCCGCTTCGGCGTGCGGTGCGCCGACACCACCTTGGCCTCATACGGCACGCCCAGGCGCGCCAGCATCTCGGCCGCATGCTGCATGACCGGCCAGTCGGAGCGACTGCCCATGATAATCCCGACCAGAGGTGCGCTCATGCCGTGCGGTCCGGGATCAGCCGGCTTTCCAGCCAGGCGATTTCATCCTTCAGTCCCAGTTTGCGCTTTTTCAGACGCTGCATCTGCAGATGATCTATCGGGCCGAACTCCGTGAGCCGCGCGATCACGGTATCGAGATCCCGGTGTTCGCTGCGCAATGCGTGCAGGCGCCGCAACAGATTGTCCTTATCAGTCAGCATGCGGGAGCAATAGATGGAATTCGTGAAACCTGGAACCGGAATTTTATCGCCATGTTTTTAGATGACAATATCGTGGCGGCGGGTCTAGCCTGATTTTCCTGGAAGTCACGAATGCTTCGCCCGAAGGTTCGGGACTCCAGGTTTCGCGACGTCAATTGGTGAAGGACGTACTATGAACCTGAAATCGCACCTCGACACCCTGAAATTGCGGCATGCCAATCTGGAAAGCAAAATTTCCGCGGAAGACCGCCGGCCCCGCCCTGACGATACGGAGCTCACGCGAATGAAGGTCGAGAAATTGCGACTCAAGGAAGAGATGGAACGGCTGAAGATGTCATGACCAAGCGGGCCGGACCCGCTCGGCAATGACGACTAGTTAGAAAGAGGCCGCTTTTTGAAAAAAGCGGCGCAAAACTTTTACGATGCTGGGCCTGAGGCTGTGTCAGCGCCACACCCATGGCCCAGCATAACAAAGTTTTTTTGCTACTTTTTGTTCACAAAAAGTAGCGCTTTCTTCCTGACTTAAGCCGCTTCAGAGGGCAGCGGCGCCGGCGGGGTCAGGCCTTCCCGCGCCAGGCGGTCATTGGCCGCGGCCACCGCGTCATTCAGGTCGGACTGCTTGCACAGGCCCAGGATCACCGGGTCGCGCGGCTTGATGTTGCTGCTGTTCCAGTGCGAGCGGTCACGGATCTTCTGGATCGTGTCCTTGGTGGTGCCAAGCAGCTTGACGATCTGCGCATCCGAAAGATGGGGAAAATTGCGGAGCAGGAAGGCGATCGCGTCCGGCCGGTCGTTGCGCTTGGCCACCGGGGTATAACGGCCGCCTTTCGGCTTCTTCTGCTGCTGCTCGGCGGCGGCCAGCAGCTTCAGCCGCAGCGCCGGATTGGCCTCGCAGCGCGCGATGTCCTCGGCGGTCACCTGCTTGTTCGCCACCGGGTCGTAGCCATTAATGCCCTGCGCCACCTCGCCGTCGGCGATGGCCTGAACCTCCAGCGGGTGCATACCGCAGAAATCGGCGATCTGCTCGAAGGTCAGCCCCGTCTTGTCAATCAACCAAACAGCAGTAGCTTTGGGCATCAAAGGAAGAGACATGTTTCGAATACCTTTTAACGTCACAGGCCTGATGCGCCTGGAACGGTAAGAAATGGGCGCTCGCGGTTCGCAAGTCCGACTTGGTCGGGGTATGGAACCCCACGCTACCCTTGGTCAAGGTGATATTATGACAAATTCCGACGAAGATCTCCCCCGGCCGACAAAAAAACTTCTGCTTCCCCCGCCGCTCGACTTGCTGGGGGTCGAGGAGCTGGAGGCCTATATCGCCGATCTCGAAGCCGAAATTCTGCGGGTGCGGCAGGCGATCGGCGCGAAACAGGCGCATCGCAACGCCGCCGCCGCCTTCTTCAAAACGCCGCCCCAGGGCTAGAAGCAAGAAAGTAGCCGCTTTTTGAAAAAAGCGGCGCAAAAACTTTTACTATGCTGGGCCTAGGCTGTGTCGCCGCCCAAGCCCATGGCCCAGCATAACAAAGTTTTTTTGCTTCTTTTTGTTCACAAAAAGAAGCCCTTTCCTTTGCTTGCTTACGCAGCCCCGTGCGCCGGAAGGCTGGACCCGGCCGCCAAACTCACCCATTATCGCGCCTTAAGAGCCTGATTTAAGCGGGCGATTCATTTTTCGGGACGATCGCCTCCAACGGAGCCACGGATATGCTGCAGACCAGCCGAACCTTCAAGGAAAACGCCACCAGCGCCATGGCAAATGCCGGGCTGCAGCGGGCGCTGACCCGGGCGCGGCCACAATATGCGAAAAAGCGTTTGGCGGCGGTGGAACGGCTGCCGGAATTCGAGGCGCTGCGCGATGAAGCCCGGGACATCAAGAACCACGCGATCGCCAACCTGGATTTCTACCTGGAAACCTATGCCGCCAATGTGGAGAAGTCCGGCGGCATCGTGCATTGGTGCGCCACCGCCGAGGACGCCCGCAAGACCGTGCTGGAGATCGCCCGCAAAGCCGGCGCGAAGACCGTGACCAAGGGCAAGTCGATGGTCACTGAGGAGATCCACCTCAACGACTATCTGGAAGCCAATGGCGTGACCCCGGTCGAAACCGACCTCGCCGAATATATTCTGCAGCTGCGCCACGAGCCGCCCAGCCACATCATCGGCCCGGCCTTCCACCTCAACCGCGAGGATTGGGAGGAGACCTTCCGCAAGAGCCACACCGACCTGCCCGCCGACCGCGTGTTCCGCGACGCGCGGGACATCCAGTCCGAAGCGCGGCTGCAATTGCGGAACAAATTCTTCGCCGCCGACATGGGCATCACCGGGGCCAATTTCCTCATCGCCGAGACCGGCACCTCGGTCATCGTCACCAATGAAGGCAATGGCGATCTCACCCAGACCCTGCCGCGCGTGCATGTGGTGGTCACCAGCATCGAAAAAGTGGTGCCGACCGTCGAAGACACGCTGTCTCTGCTGCGGGTGCTGGCGCGCTCGGCCACCGGGCAGGATATTTCCGTCTACACCACCTTCTCCACCGGCGCCCGCCGCCCCGGCGATCCGGACGGGCCGGAGGAATATCACGTGGTGCTGGTCGATAATGGCCGCTCCGGCATGGTCGGCACGGAGTTCCAGGAGATGCTGCGCTGCATCCGCTGCGCCGCCTGCATGAATCACTGCCCGGTCTATGGCGTCGTCGGCGGCCATGCCTACGGCTCGACCTATCCGGGGCCGATGGGCTCGGTGCTCACACCGATGCTGGTGGGCGTGGACGAGGCCGGGCAACTGCCCAATGCCAGCACGTTCTGCGGCAAATGCGAGAGCGTGTGCCCGGTGAAAATCCCGCTCACGGGGCTGATGCGGCATTGGCGCGAACGCGAGTTCGAGCGCCACCTCACGCCGTCCGCCATGCGCTACGGGCTGAGCTTCTGGGCCTGGTTCGCGCGCCGGCCCGGCCTGTACCGGTTCGGCACCCGCATGGCGGCAATCGGGCTCGGCCTCCTCGGCCGCCGGGGCGGACATCTGCCGCGCCTGCCCTTCCTGGGCGGCTGGACCAAAGGGCGGGATTTCCCGTCTCCCGAAGGTGACACGTTCTTCGCCCGTTACGCAGCGGCGCAGCGGCAGCGCAATGCGGGAGGCCGGTCATGAGCCAGGATCCCGGCCGCAGCGCCATCATCGGCAATATCCGCCGCGGGCTGAAGCGCGGCCCCTTGCCCGCCGACCAGCAAGCGATGCTGGCCGGGCGGCTTGCGACCCATCCGCGCCATCTGGTGCCGGCGCGCGGCCAGGGCGATTCCGCTCGCCTCGTGGCCTCGTTCATGGACAATGTTCTGCGTGAATTCGGCACGGTGCAGCGCCTGCCTGATTTTGCCGCCGTGCCGGGCGCGATCAGCGCCTATCTCGCGGCGCAGAACATCGCCGCGGAAATCACGGTATCGCCGCACCCGGAACTGCAGGCGATTCCGTTCGCGGACACGCCGCTCCTCAAGGTCCGATTCGGCAAGGCCGAACCGACCGACCCGGTCACCGTAACCCAGGCTTTCGCCGGCATCGCCGAAACCGGCACGCTGATGATGCCCTCCGGCCCGGAACGGCCGACCACCAACAATTTGCTCTCGGACACCGCCATCGCCGTGATCCGCGCCGCGCGCATCGTCGGCGCCTATGAGGATGCGTTCGACCTGCTGCGCACCGAACGCGCGGGCATGCCGCGCAACGTGATGATGATCACCGGCCCCTCGCGCTCGGCCGACATCGAACAGACGCTGGAGCTGGGGGCGCACGGGCCGCGGTCGCTGCATGTGCTGATCGTCGACGAAAGCTGAACATTCATCCCCACGATGAAGGCTGCGGCTTGATCTGGGCGCGCGATTCACGTCTCATATTAAACCGATATGAGACGATTGCGCGCCAAGGGCCTCTCCGAGGCTGACCTCAAACTCTGGGCGGCTTACGGCCAGACGCTCACACGGCTGATGCCGGGCCGCACGCGCCTGCCCGTGGCGCCCGAGGCGCCGCCCGAAGCGGCGCCGGAACAAGCCTCTGCGCCCCCGGCAAAGCCACCGAAAACGCCCGCCTTCAGCTCGCCGATCGGCATCGCCATCACCCCGTCCGGGCTGGACAAGGCGACCTGGAAGAAATTCGTCACCGGCAAGATCCGCGCCACCGCGCGGCTGGACCTGCACGGCCACACCGCCGCCCGGGCGCATCGCGCCGTGATCCTGTTCGTCGAGCGCGCCTATGCCGAGCAGGAACGCTGCATCGAAATCATCACCGGCAATGGCGAAATCCTCGCGCACGAACTGCCGCACTGGCTGAACGCCCCCCGCCTGCGGCCGATGATCCTCGCCATCGCCCACCCTCACGCCGCCAATACCGGCGCGGTGCGCGTGCTGCTGCGGCGGATTCGGTAGGAAATGAGTACAAGAAAGAAGCCGCTTTTTGAAAAAAGCGGCGCAAAAACTTTTGTTATGCTGGGCCATGGGCGGTGGCGGGGACAATGCCCGTGACCCAGCGTAAACAAAGTTTTTTTGCTACTTTTTATTCACAAAAAGTAGTCCTTCCTTGACTCCCTTCGGCGAAAAACTGCGCCAGTTGCGGGCCGAACGCGGGATACTGCAGCAGGACATGGCGGCCGCGATCGAGGTTTCGCCCGCTTATCTTTCCGCTTTGGAACATGGGCGGCGCGGCGCGCCATCGGCGGGGCTGATCCACCAGATTTGCGAGTTTTTCGGCCTGATCTGGGACGACGCCGACGAGTTGAAGGCCCTGGCGAAACTGTCCCGCCCGCGGTTGAAGCTGAACGCGGCGGGGATGACGCCGGAGCAGACCGCCCTGGGCAACCGGATTGTCCGCGAACTGCGCCATCTCGACCCGCAAACCGTGACGGCGATGCAGCAATTGCTGGACCAGGCGCGCCCGGTCACGCTGGAAGCGCACCGGCCTCGCGCAGGAAAGCGAGCAAAGGCAGCAGGTTCAGACCAAGAATCGTGAAAAAATCGCCCTCGATTCGCGTGAAGAGCTGGGCGCCGCGGCCTTCCAGCCGGTACACGCCGACCGAGCCCAGCACCGCCGCGCCTTCCGCCGCCAGATAATCCGCCATGAAGCCCTCGGAAAGCGGCCGCATGGTGAGCCGCGCTTCGGCGATGTGGCTCCAAACCGGCTTCCCCGCCCGGTACACGCACACGGAAGTCACCAGCGCATGGGTGCGGCCGGACAGGAAGCGCAGATGCCGGGCCGCCTCCGGCACGTCGCGCGGCTTGTCGAAACGCCGCCCTTCGCAAACCAGCAGCTGATCCGCGCCGATCACCAGCGCCGTCGGGACGCGGGACGACACGCTGGCCGCCTTGGCGGCGGCCAGCGCCTGGGCCAGCGCGCCGGGCTCCGACATTGGCAGGGATGTTTTCAACGCCGCCTCATCGACGTCGGCCGGCATGGAAAGACATTCGACGCCGGCCTGCCGCAGCAACGTGCGGCGCGCGGCCGAGCCGCTGGCAAGGATGATCACGACGCCATCCTTCCACAACGGCGCGCCAACAGCAATTTTTCACTCAATCTCGTTTTGCCCCAGATGACGATCATCGGCGCCCCGCCGGCGCCCCCCTCGTTCTGACGGCAAGTTCTAAACCACCATGGCCCCGCCTGTCGCCGCAAATCGCCGCGGGTGCGGGAAAGGGCTCGACCGGCCTCGCCGGCGCTTCGCGCCGGTGCCGGAACAGGGCGAACCGACGCCGGCTGAAACGATCAAAAACCCACGAAATCTTGCCACCTTCGGTGCATTGACTTCCCGGCGGCGAGGCATTAACCCGCTGGGTCACTGCATGGCGGCGTAGCTCAGCGGTAGAGCAGGGGAATCATAATCCCTTGGTCGGTGGTTCAAATCCGCCCGTCGCTACCAGTGAAATTCCTCGAAATATCAACGAACTTTCGCCCTGGGGCTTGGGCCCCTCGCCACGACGGCTGTCGGGAACCCGAGGATATTTCCAGGGATTGACGGCAGCCATCGTTGGGTTTGGCGGGTTGAACCAGAGGTTTAGCGGGCGCAGTCGTCCGGACGCGGCCAGAAGCCCTTTTGCACGTCAACGCAGACGGACGGCTTGCAGGTGGTCGGCAGGAAGCCAAAATTCGTCACCCAGCAAGGTTGCTCTGCCGGCATGGTGACATGTTGCGGCATCAAATGCGGCGCATCGGTGCGCGCCTGGGCGGCAAGCGGTGTCAGGCTCACGGCCAGGCCAAGGAGAGCAAGTCGTTTGGTCAAGTAAGTCATTTGGAAAACCTTAATCAGATTCGGCCGGAGTGGGACGGGCCGAGGGCGTGGGCGCGGGTTGGTTAACCGCCGAAGGAGTCGGGAAACGCGTTGTTGGTGTACACCCGCGTCGGGTTCGCGATGGTGGCGGAGCTCGGCGTGACAGCGTCGACCTGCGCGTGATTTTGCGGGGTCTGATAGGCCTGGGTGCTGCCGGCGTGAGCCGCCAGCGGGGACAGCGCGACGGCCAAAGCCATCGCCGGCAGGAATTTCGAAGCGCTAAACATCGGATGGAACCTTTCTGGATCACGGCCCAGACGGGCCTGACGTCGTGGTCGGGTTTGAAAACGGGCGAAGATGTCAGCCGCCGGTGGAGGCCGGGAACTGCTGGTTCGCCGGGCCGCTCTGCACGATGGTCTGGTTGCTGCCATTGGCCTGATGCGGCGCGGTCTGTGCGTGCGCTGCCAGCGGCGACAGCGCGATCGCCAGAGCGAAGGCGGGCAAGAATTTAGTGAAACGGAACATCTGAAACATCCTTTTGAAACCGCCGGCGCCTCGTCGGGCCGGCATGGTCAGGGATATATACGTACGTACGTACACGATCAACCGCCAAGAGCCATTCTCTGGCCGCAAGGGTCCGGAAGCTGCTATGTGGAAACGGAATGGGGTCGGGCAGGGACTTCACGAGCCCTTGATCTTTAATACGTACGACCGTATTCTATTGCCATGGCGAAACCATCAAACCGTACCAAGATTCTCACTGAGGGCCTCCGCATCGTGCATGAGCGCGGCTTCGGCGGCGCCAGCGTGCGGGACATCGCCCAGGCCGCGCAGGTGCCGTTGGGCTCCTTCACCAACCATTTCGCCTCGAAGGAAGCGTTTGGTCTCGAAATTCTCGAACTGTATTACCGCAACAGCCGGGTACATATCGCCGAGACGCTGAGCAACCCGGCCTTGCAGCCACTCGACCGCATCCGCGCCTATGTCGACCATATCATCGCCGTCCAGAACGGCACCGACATGCGCCGCGGTTGCCTGTTCGGCAATTTCGGCGCCGAGGTCGTTGAGCAGTTCGAAACCATGCGGCTGCGCCTGGTCGAAATGTTCGAGGATATCCGGCACGCCTTCGCCGACTGCCTGAAAGCGGCCGTGGCGGCCGGCGAATTGCCGGAAGATTATCGTTGTGAGGATGCTGCCTGCTTCCTGTTCGCGGCGCTGCAGGGCGCCATTGTCGTCGCCAAAACCCAGCGCAGCGATGTCCCGTTGACGCGCTACAAGCGCATGATTTTCGAGACAGTCCTGCATTAGACCGCCGGGCGACGCCCCCCCAAATGCCGGGCCCCGGACGCCATGCGCCCCCCTCCCCCGGAGGCGGTTTTTGACATCCTCCAAACAGGCACGTTGAGCGACTCCCCAACCTTGTGCTTTGAAGGTTCTCTCCTTGGGCATCAGGCCCAAATTCACAGCGGGAGGTCATCATGAGGTCGCTGAAGCCGTTAATGACACTATCGTCGATCGCGTTGGCGGGATTTTTATATGTTTCCGGCACTGGAAATGCGGTTGCGTCTCCGGAGCAAATGCAAGCCGTCCATGCCGGCGCGCCTACGTCGCATGATCTGCATCACGCATCCTATTACCGCTATCAGGGCAAGCATTATAAATACAAATATAATGGAAAATACTATAACTATCGCGTGCGCAAGCACGGCAAATGGCGTTATTACTAACGCAGGCTTAGATAATCTTCAGGGCGCGGGACGACGCCGCGTTCCCGCCTGAAAATGCAGCGTTCAGCCTTGCGGGCGGAGAGTTCACGCTCTCCGCCCGTTAGGCTTTTTAGGGCGGCGCGTTCGGGTTCGGCGAACCCTCCGGCAGCGGGACATGGCAGAGCCGGGAAATCTGCTGCATTTCCTGCGTCTCCTGCACCGCCTGCTGCGCGAGTTGCGCGGACGTGCCGGGCGACGCCGCCAACGCGGCCTTCGCCTTCGCCTCCTCGTCCCGCGCGGCGGCGATTTGCGCCTGATCCGCCTGCGCTTGCGCCTGCCGCCCCGCCGCTTCGCCCTGGGCGAAGCCGCTCCGCTGTGCGGCCTGCAACGAAGCCGCGGGCCGCGCCTCGCTCGACGCGGCGGTGAGTTGCGCCTGGTCCGCCTGTGCCTGTTCCTGCCGCCCTTTAGCCTCGCCCTGGGTGAAGCCGGTCTGTTGTGCGTCCTGCAGCGAAGCCGCCGCAGGCCGCGCCGCCGACGCGGCGGCAAGTTGCGCCTGATCCGCCTGCGCCTGCGCCTGCCGTCCCGCCGTCTCACCCTGAGTGAAGCCGGTCTGTTGCGCCTCCTGCAATGAAGCCGCCGCGGGCCGCGCCGCCTCCGACGCGGCATCTATTTTCGCCTGGTCCGCCTGTGCCTGTTCCTGCCGCCCTTGGCCTTCGCCGCGGGTGAAGCCGGCCTGCTGCGCTTCCTGGAGCGCTGCCGCCGTGGGCCGCGCCGCTGCCGCCGCGGCGAGCTGAGCCTGATCCGCCTGCGCCTGTTCCTGCCGCCCTTGGCCTTCGCCGCGGGTGAAGCCGGTCTGTTGCGCCGCCTGCAACGAAGCCGCCGCAGGCTGCGCCGAAGCGGCGGCGGCGAGCTGCGCCTGGTCCGCCTGCGCCTGTTCCTGCCGCCCCTGGCTTTCGCCGCGAGTGAAGCCGGTCTGCTGCGCCGCCTGTACCGCCCCCGCCGTCGGCTGCGCCGCCGACACGGCGGCGAGTTGCGCCTGATCCGCCTGTCCCTGTTCCTGCCGCCCTTTGGCCTCGCCCTCGACAAAGGCGACCCGTTGCGCCGCCTGCGACGCGCCGCCGGAGGGTTGCGCCCCGGTCATCTGCGGCCGGTCTTGCGCCGCTTGGGCGGTTTTGCCGTCTGCCACGCCTTCAGAATAGGCGCTGGCCACCGCGACCTGCTGGGCATCGCGCGCCGCTTGATCCGTCGACGCGTTCTTGGCGCCGCGATCCATCTGGGCCTGCAAACGCTGGCCGGCGGCGAACCCGTCCTGATAGGTGCTGGTCTGCAGCTGGCTCACCGATTCCGTGCCCGGCGAATCAGGGGAAGAAAATTGCGCCCCCGTACAGCCTGAAATGGCCAGGCACAGGCCGAGGCCCCAAGCTAGGCGGGACGAACGCGAAAACACGGGCGCGGCGCATATCACGGCAGCATCACTCCCAAATGGCTGAGCTGCCGCCCGTCAGCTTGGTCTGCGGGTTTCTTAGGCCGCGTCAGGGAGGCAACTTGTGATCGAAACAACCGGGCCCGCTGCGGGCGTCCGGCCATCGTTGCAAAATGAACAGCGCAAACGTTATGGCATCACGCCAGACGGCACCACCAACCGCCAGTTGCGCCGACAACCCGCCCCGCGCCCTGCCTTCCAGCACGCCTCAAACGAGAGACGCGCTTCCGTCTAGCGCGCCTCGACCGAACGGAGATCCGGCAGGAACATCGTGAGCAAGCCGATGGCCGGCAGGAAGGCGCACAGCTGGTACACGAAACCGATGCTGGTCCAGTCCGCGAGCTCGCCCAGAACCGCAGCGCCGATGCCGCCCAGGCCAAAGGCCAGGCCGAAGAACAAGCCCGACACCATGCCGACCCGGCCGGGCAGAATCTCCTGGGCGTAAACGATGATGGCCGAAAACGCCGAGGAAAGGATGAGCCCGATCACGATGCTGAGCACGATCGTGGCCGTGAGCCCGACATGCGGCAGGATCAGGGTGAACGGCAGCACACCGAGAATTGAACCCCAGATGACATGCTTGCGGCCGAAGCGGTCGCCGATCGGCCCGCCCACCACGGTGCCCACCGCCGCCGCCGCGAGGAACACGAACAAATCGATCTGCGCATCCTCCGTCCGCAGGCTGAAGCGCTGCATCAGGTAGAAGATGTAGTAGCTGATGAAGCTCGCCAGGTAGAAAAACTTCGAGAATATCAACGCCATCAGAACGGCAATGGCACGCGCCGCCTGGCCCTTGCTGAGTGGCGCCGTCACGTTGCGCTGCTTCGCCGGCGCCCGCGTCACCATGGCGGTCTTGTACCATTGGCCGAGCACGCTGAGGATCACCATGCCGAGCAGCGCCAGGAAGCCGAACCAGGCCAGGCTGCCCCGGCCATAAGGCAGCACCAGGAAGGCCACCATCAGCGGCCCCAGCGCCTGCCCGAAATTGCCGCCTACCTGAAACACCGATTGCGCCAGACCATGCCGCCCGCCCGAGGCGAGCCGGGCGATGCGCGAGGACTCCGGATGGAAAATCGAAGAGCCGACGCCCAGCAAAGCCGCGCCGCAGAGCAGGACCGCGTAATCCGGCGCTTTGGCCAGAATCACCAGGCCGGACAGCGAAAAAGCCATGCCGATGGGCAAAGAGTAAGGCTGCGGCTTGCGATCGGTATAGTGCCCGACCAGCGGTTGCAGCAGTGAGGCGGTGCACTGGAAAACCAATGTGAGCAGGCCGATCTGGCCGAAGCTGAGATTGAACCCGCTCTTCAGGAGCGGATAGCTCGCCAGCAGCAGCGCCTGCATCATGTCGTTCAGCATGTGGCAGAAGCTGATCGCCCCCAGGACGGGGAACGCGGTGCTCGGGGCCTTATAGGGAACGGCGATCGTGCTCTGGCTCACACTCGGGACCTTTTTGTTGGCTCTCGCGCCCGCGTTTGCAGCCGCAACGCGCAAGGGGGACCACAGGTTAGTGCATCTGACTGCCGGAACGCATCCCCCAGTTTTGGGACCGTGCCATGCTAAGTAAGGAAGTGGCCGCTTTTTGAAAAAAGCGGCGCAAAAACTTTCTTTACGCTGGGCCTGAGGCGGTGAAACCGGCACGGGCCCAAAGTAAACAAAGTTTTTTTGCTACTTTTTGTTCACAAAAAGTAGGTCTTTCTTCCTTCCCTTCCCTTTTCAGCCATACCCATAAAAACCCGGCGTCTCGGAAAGCGGCGCACGGGCCTGCAACGCGGCGAGATCCGGCAACGGGCGGCGCGTGAGCGCATCGGCGGCGAAAACCTGCTCCAGCACGGCGGCCGCGGCGATCACCCGCGTATCGCCATGGCGCGGGCCGACGATCTGTAGGCCGAAGGGCATGCCGTCGCTGTCCAGCCCCACCGGGAGCGAGAGCGCCGGATGGCCGACCAGAGACACCGCATAGGCCGGGGCCAGCCACTGATAATAGCTCTTCATCGCCTGGCCATCGATCTCCTTGGGATAGAGCTGCGACCAGGGTTGCGGGCTGATCGCCATCGCCGGGGCCAGCAGCAAATCGTACTGCTCATAGAACGCCTGCCAGCGCCGGTAGATCGCGGTCTGCGCGGAGAGCGCCGCGGCGAGCTCGGCGATGCCGTAGCCCCGCGCCTCCTCCAGATTGGCGTGGATGTTGGGCGAAACCAGATCCGGCGTCTTCGCCGCGCGCGCGCTGTGCGACGCCACGAACGCCAGACCGCGCAGCACGGCGAAAGCCTCGTCGGTGCCGGTGCAGTCCGGCGCCGCGATTTCGAGTTTCGCGACATGCGGGCGCAGCCGCTCGACGCGGTCGAAGAACACGTCCTTGATCCGCTGCTCGACCAGGGCGAAGCCGAAATCCGGGGTGATGGCGACGCGCAGGCGCGAGAGATCGAGGCCAGGCGGGGGCGAGAATTCACCCGGCGCGGCGGCGACCGGCCGCGAGAGCGGGGCGCGCTGGTCGATGCCGGTCATGGCGGAGAACAGCAACGCGAGATCCGCGACATTGCGCGCCATCGGCCCGTGCACCGAGAGCGGCGACCAGCCATGGAGCTGCTTCTCCACCGGCATCATCTCCGGCGAGGGACGCATGCCGACAATGCCGTTGAATGCCGCCGGATTGCGCAAACTGCCGCCCATGTCCGAGCCGGTGCAGAGCGCGGCCATGCCGCAGGCGAGCGCCACGGCCGAGCCGCCGGACGAGCCGGCGGCCGAGCGCAGCGGGTCGAACGGATTGCCGGTGGCCCCGTACACGGCGTTGCGGGTGTTCGCCCCGGCGCCGAATTCCGGCGTGTTGGTCTTCGCGAAAATAATGCCGCCGGCGGCGCGGATAGACGCCACGCTGCGCTCATCCTTGGCCGGCACATTGTCCTTGAAAAGCGGGCTGCCGAACGTGGTGCGCAGCCCGGCGGTTTCTTCGAGATCCTTCACCCCCACCGGCAGGCCATGCAGCGCGCCCAGCACCTCGCCGCGCATCACCGCCGCCTCGGCCGCCTGCGCGGCGGCGCGCGCCGCCGGCACATCCATCGCCACCACCGCGTTCACCGCAGGGTTCACGGCCTCGATCCGCCGCAAATTGCTGTCCAGCAACTCCACCGGCGAAAGTTGCTTCAAGCCGATCAGGCGGCGCGCCTCGGTGGCGGAAAGATCGCAGGGTTCGGTCGCTTGGGTCATCGGAACTCCGTTAAAGGCGGCGTGAGCTAAGTAAGTTAAGTAAGTAAGGAAGCACTACTTTCTGTGAACAAAAAGTAGCAAAAAAAACTTTGTTATGCTGGGCGGAGGGGCTGAAGGTTCCGGCAGTGCGTAGCACCGTTGGAATAGCCCCGGAGGGCATGGGCGTTGTCAGCGACGCAGCCTCCGGCCCAGCATAAACAAAAGTTTTTGCGCCGCTTTTTTCAAAAAGCGGCCTCTTTCTCTGCTTTTTCCATGCTGGCCGCCAGCACCCGCACCACATGCACCGCCTCGCGCCCGGCACCGTCATGGATCTGGTGCCGGCAGGAGGTGCCGTCGGCCACCACAAGCGTGTCCGGCGATGCCGCGCGCACCGCGGGCAGCAGGCTGAGTTCAGCCATGCGCAACGACACATCGATGGTCTCGGCCTGGTAGCCGAACGCGCCGGCCATGCCGCAGCAGCTGGACTCGATGGTTTCCACTTTCAGGTCCGGGATCAGGCCGAGGGCGGTCTGCACCGCGCTCATCGCGCCGAACGCCTTCTGATGGCAATGGCCGTGCAGCACGGCCCGCTCCGCTACCTTGGCGAGGCGCGGCGCGAAGCGGCCGGCCTTGATTTCGCGGGCGATGAACTCCTCCACCAGCATGGCCTGCGCCGCCACAGCTTGCGCGGCCTTGCCGGGAAGCAGCGCGCGCACTTCATCACGGAAGGAAAACAGGCAGCTCGGCTCCAACCCCAGCACCGGAATGCCGCTCATCACGAACGGCTCCAGCACCGCCAGCGTGCGGGCCATCTCCGCCTTGGCGGCGCCGACATCGCCGACCGAGAGATAGGTACGGCCGCAGCAAAGCGGGCGCCCACCGCCCGACGGCCGCGCCACATGCACGCGGTACCCCGCGCCGGTGAGGGTGGCGATGGCGGCATGAATGTTTTCCGGCTCGAAGGCGGCGTTGAACGTGTCCGCCCAGAGCACCACTTCCGGGCCGTCCGCCCGGCCCTGCGCGCCGACCGTCGGCGTGAAACGGTCGCGCCGCCAGACCGGCAGGCTGCGCCGGGCGCTGAAGCCGACCAGTGCCTCCGTGAGTTTGGCGAGCGCGGGAATCCGATTCCGCAGATTGAGCAAGGGCGCGAGATAAGCGGCATAAGGCGCATAGCGCGGCAGATGCCCCACCAGCCGGTCGCGCAGCGACAGGCCGTGTTTCTGCGCGCGCGCGGCCAGTACCTCGATCTTCATCCGCGCCATATCCACGCCGGTCGGGCATTCGCGCTTGCAGGCCTTGCAGGAGACGCAGAGTTTCATGGTCTCCGCCATCGCGTCGGACGCAAAAGCGTCCTCCCCGATCTGGCCGGAGAGGGCCAGGCGCAAACTATTGGCACGGCCTCGGGTGACATGCTGCTCATCGCGCGTGGCGCGGTAGGAGGGGCACATCGCCCCGCCCTCCAGCTTCCGGCAGGCGCCGTTATTGTTGCACATCTCCACCGCGCCCTGCAGGCCGCCAACCGCGCCGGGATACTCGGACCAGTCCAGCGCCGGCTGGAAATCCTTGACCGCGTAATCCGGCTTGTAGCGGAACAGCGACCGGTCATCGAACCGGGACGGATGCACGATCTTGCCCGGATTGAGGGCGTCGGCGGGATCGAAAACCTCCTTCACCTCCTCGAAGGCGCGGACCAGCCGGGTGCCGAACATTTTCTCGTGGAACTCGCTGCGCACCAGCCCGTCGCCATGCTCGCCGGAATGCGAGCCCTTATATGCACGGACTAGGTCGAACGCTTCCTCCGCTATGGCGCGCATCGCCGCCACATCCTTCTCCAGGCGCAAATTCAGCACCGGGCGCACATGCAGGCAGCCTTCCGAGGCATGGGCGTACCAGGTGCCCTTGGTGCCGTGCTTCTCGAACACTTCCGTGAGTTTGGCCGTGTATTCGGCGAGATGCGGCAAGGGCACGGCGCAATCCTCGACAAAGGAGATCGGCTTGCGCTGGTCCTTCATGGACATCATGATGTTCAGCCCCGAGGTGCGCAGATCGGTGATCGCCGCCTGCAACGCCGGGTCCAGCACCTTGACCACGCCGCCCCAATGCGCGCCCTGGCGGTCGAAGCCGAAGCCGAGATCGCCCATCAGCTCGGACAGGCGCTCGAGCCGAAGCTCATTCTCCGCCTCGTCCTCGGCGAATTCCACCAGCAGCAGCGCCTCCGGCTTGCCTTTCACGACGGCTTCCAGTGTCGGGCGGAACATCGGGATCTCGCGCGCCAGCCCGATCATGGTCGCGTCCACCAGTTCGATGGCGATGGGCTTCAGCTTCACCAGATGCTGCGCGGCATCCATGGCGGCATAGAACGAGCCGAAATGGCACACGCCCACGCCGCGCCGGCCCAGCAAGGGCCAGAGCTTGAGCTCGATGGCGGTGGAATAGGCCAGCGTGCCCTCGGAGCCGACCAGGATATGCGAGAGATTCACCCGGCCCGGCGCCGGGTTCAGCGCATCAAGGTTATAACCGCCGACACGGCGCTGCACCTGCGGGAAATTCGCCGCCACTTCACCGGCCTCGCGCGCGCCGATGCCCAGCAGCTTCGCCGCCAGATCCCGCCGCGCGGGATCGTTGAGCTCTGAAAGATCGGCGGAAATCTCGCCGAAATGCATGGCCGAACCGTCCGCCAGCACGGCGTCGATCGCCACCACGTTGTCGCGCATGGTGCCGTAGCGCAGCGAGCGGCCGCCGCAGGAATTATTGCCGGCCATGCCGCCGATGGTCGCGCGCGAGGCGGTGGAAACATCCACGGGGAAATACAGCCCGTGCTTTTTGAGCTGCCGGTTGAGATCGTCCAGCACGATCCCCGGTTCCACCACGCAGCTTTTAGCCTCGACGTCCAGGGACAGGATGCGGTTCAGATATTTGGAATTGTCGATGACCAGGCCGCGATTGATGGTCTGGCCGCATTGCGAGGTCCCGCCGCCGCGCGGCGTCACCGGCACGCCCTCCTCCCGGGCCAGCGCCATGGCACGCAACGCGCCTTCCATGGTCTTCGGCACGACCACGCCGAGCGGCATCATCTGATAATGCGAGGCGTCGGTGGCATAGCGGCCGCGGCTGAAGCGATCGAACAGCACCTCACCGTCGATTTCGGATGTCAAACGCCGCTCAAGCCCTGGCCGTAATACCGTCGCCATTTTGTTCCCCCACTTATGGGAAAGAGGCTGACATAATTGAATGCAAAATTCAATGCGATGGCAGCAGAGCAGCCGCGAGAATGGCGAACACCCCGCCGCCAGCGGCCGTTACGAGCCAAAAAAATGCATGCAATTCCGCTTAAGGAAGAAAGGAAGCGCTACTTTTTGTGAACAAAAAGTAGCAAAAAAACTTTGTTAACTTTGGGCCGTGCTGGTTTCACCGCCCTCGGCCCAGTTTAAAGGAAAGTTTTTTGCGCCGCTTTTTTTCAAAAAAGCGGCTTCTTGCTTCCTTCCTTAAGCCCCCGCCAGCGTCATGCCCTCGATGCGCAGAGTCGGCGCATCCGTGCCGCGCTTGAAGACCAGATCGTCGGCCGGCGTGAGGTGCAGGAACATGTCCTTGAGATTGCCGGCGATGGTGAACTCGGCCACCGGCTCGGCGAGGATTCCGTTGCGGATCATGAAGCCGGCGGCGCCGCGCGAATAATCGCCGGTAATGCCGTTCACGCTCGAGCCGAGCATTTCGGTCACGTAGAGCCCTTCGGCGATGTCGGCCATCAAGGCGGCCGGGGTCAGCGTGCCGGGTGCGAGGTAGAAATTACTGGTGCCACCGGCATGGCCGGTGGTTTTCAGGCCGAGTTGGTTGGCGCTGCGGGTGTCGAGAATCCAGCTGGTCAGCACGCCGTCCACAATGAAGGCACGGACCGTACCGGGCTGGCCTTCGCGGTCGAACGGCCGGGAGCGGCGGCCGCGCACGCGCAGCGGGTCGTCGATGATGCGAAGGCCCGCGGCGAAAACCGGCTTGCCCAGACTCTCCTTCAGGAAGGAAGTGCCGCGGGCGACCGACGCGCCGTGGATCGCGCCGGAGAGATGACCGAGCATGCTGTTGGAAACGCGGGGATCGAAGACCACCGGCAGCCGGGCCGTCTTCGGGCGGGCCGGGCGCAGCCGGGCGAGCGCCCGCTCGGCGGCCTTGGCGCCGAGCGCGGCCGGATCGTCGAGATCAGCAGCATGCGCGACCGAGGAAAAATCGTAATCGCGCTGCATCTCCGTGCCCGCGCCGGCGATCGCGGTCGCGGAAACGGCATGGTTGGAGCGGGTGTAGAAACCGGCGAAGCCGCGCGTGGTGGCGAGGAGAAAATCGCTGCGCGACCAGGAGGCGGACGCGCCCTCGGAATTGGTGATGCCAGGCACCGCGAGCGCGGCCTCTTCCGCCGCAGCGGCGCGGGCGATGAGAATTTCCGCCGAGGGCTCGACCGGGTCGTCGAGGTCCAGGGACTTCACGTCCATCGGCGCCGGGGCCTGGGGGATCTCCGCGTAAATATCCTCCGGCACGACGCGCGCCATGGCGACGGCCTGTTCCGCGAGGCGCGTGAAGGCAGCGGGATCGATGGCGCTGGCCGAGACCGAGGCGCTGCGTTTGCCGATAAACACGCGCAGGCCGAGCTCGCGGGATTCGGCGCGCTCGGTCTCCTCGATCTTGCCAAGCCGGCGCTGTACCGAGACCGCAGTCCCGGTGCTCATCACCGTCTCCGCCACATCCGCCCCGGCCGCCTTGGCAGCGGCCAGGAGGGCGGCGGCCTGGTCGAGCAGCGCGCTCATGCCGCCAGACGATCGGCGATGGCGGCGAGCTTCGGCACCTGCGCGATCGGGCCGATGGTGGCGATGGTCGGGCGTTGGCGGAAGATTTTCGCCGCCGCGCTGTGGATGTCCGCCTCGGTCACCCGCTCGATCTTCGCCACGGTCTCCGCAACCGGAATCACGCGGCCGAAAATCTGCCATTGGCGGGCGAGCTGCTCGCAGCGGCTGCCGGTGGATTCCAGCGACATCAGCAGCCCGGCCTTGAGCTGCGCCTTGGCGCGGCGCAGTTCCACCTCGGTCACCTGATGCTGCACCTTGCCCAGCTCCTCGAGCGTGACCGGGATCAGCTCCGCCGCCTCGGATTCGCCGGTGCCGGCATAGATGCCGAACAGGCCGCCATCGCGCGCCGGCGCGGTGAAGCTGTAGATGGAATAAACCAAACCGCGCTTTTCGCGGATTTCCTGGAACAGCCGCGAAGACATGCCGCCGCCGAGCAGGGTGGAGAGCAGCATCGACGGGTAATAATCCGGCTCGCCATAGCCGGGCGCGGAAAAGCCCAGCACCAGATGCGCCTGGTCGAGATCGCGGTCCTCGCGATACTCGCCGCCGGTATAGTCGGCCGGCAGCGGTTCAAAGCGCGCCGCCTTGGGCAGATCGGCAAAATGCTGGGCGACCAGATCCACCACTTCGGCGTGGCGCAGATTGCCGGAAGCGGCAATGACCATGGTCTCCGGCGTGTAATGCGCGCTCATGAAGCCGGGCAGCGCCTCGCGCCTCATGTTGCGGATGATGTCCTCGGTGCCCAGCACCGGGCGGCCCATCGGCTGGCCGGGATAGGCGGCGGACTGGAAATGGTCGAAAATGATGTCGTCCGGCGTGTCGTTGGCCTGGCCGATTTCCTGCAGGATCACCCCGCGCTCGCGCTCCAGCTCCTCGGGCTCGAAGATCGAGTGGCAGAGAATGTCGCCGATGATGTCGACGCCGAGGCCGAGATCTTCTTTGAGCATTTTCACGTAATAAGCGGTCTGCTCGCGCGAGGTGTAGGCGTTGATGTGGCCGCCGACATCCTCCACCGCCTCGGCGATGTCGACCGCGCTGCGGCCGGTCGTGCCCTTGAACGCCATATGTTCGAGAAAATGCGCCACCCCGTTCTCCGCCGCCGTCTCCTGCCGCGTGCCGGCGCCGATATAGGCGCCGAAGGAGACGGTCTCGACCCGGTCCATCCGCTCGGTGAGCACGGTCAAACCGGAGGGCAGCGTGGTAATCTCGACTTGTTCACTCATTAATCATCTGTTCCTGTTCGCAAAATTCCGCACCAGCGTCTCGATCGCCGCGAGCTCGTTGGGGGCACGCTCATATTGCTCCTTCCTCTCATATAGGTCGGAAAGATGCGGCGGTAGGGCCGGGCGGAAACCGACGGCCTGCTCGATCGCGTCCGGGAACTTCGCGGGGTGGGCGGTGGCGGCGACGATCACCGGCAGGCCGACCGGCCCCTGCTCCCGCGCCGCCGCGACGGCGACCGCCGTATGCGGGTCAGCGAGGTAGGCCGCGTCGCGCCAGGTGCGGGCGATTTCCGCCAAAGTGCCCTCGTCGCTTAAGCGAAACCCGGAGAATTCGCGGCGGATTTCCTGCCATTTCCCGTCCGGCACCGCCATCCGGCCGGTGGCGCGGAAATCGGCCATGGTAGCTTCGGTGGCGGCGGCGTCACGGTCCAGCAGCTCGAACAGCAGGCGCTCGAAATTCGAGCTGACCTGGATGTCCATGGAGGGCGACAGGCTCGGCTCCACGCCGCGCACGCTCATATCGTTGGCGTTCAGAAAGCGGCACAAAATATCGTTACGATTGCTCGCGACGATGAATTTCTGCACCGGCACGCCCATCTGCCGGGCGGCCCAGGCGGCCAGCACATTGCCGAAATTGCCGGTGGGCACGGAAACCGCCACCTCCCGGTCCGGCGCGCCCAGCGCGAGCGCCGCCGCGACATAATAAGGGATCTGCGCGGCGATGCGCGCGAAATTGATGGAATTGACCGCCGAAAGGTTCATCTCCCGGCGGAACGGCGCATCGGCGAACATCGCCTTCACCAGATCCTGGCAATCGTCGAAATTGCCCTTGACGGCGACGTTCAGCACGTTCGGGGCGGTGACCGTGGTCATCTGCCGGCGCTGCACCTCGCTGGTGCGGCCCTCAGGGTGGAGAATGGTGATGTCGACGCGGTCCCGCCCGGCCATGGCCTCGATCGCCGCCGAGCCGGTATCCCCCGAGGTGGCGCCGACGATGCACACGCGCTCGTCACGCTGCGCCAGCACATGGTCGAACAGATGCCCGGCGAGCTGCAGGGCCAGATCCTTGAAGGCCAAGGTCGGGCCGTGGAACAGTTCCAGGGCGAAGATCGCGCTGTCGAGCTGCACCAAGGGCACAATGGCGGGGTGCGCGAACCCGGCATAAGCGCGCCGGCACATCGCCTGCAAATCGGCGAAGGCGATGCAATCGCCGACGAAGGGAGCGATCACCCGGGCGGCCAGCTCCGCGTAAGGGAGGCCGCGCAAGGCGCGCAGCTCGGCGGCGGAGAAACGCGGCCAGCTTTCCGGCATATAGAGCCCGCCATCGGACCCCAGCCCGGCCAGCAGCACGCCCGCAAAATCCTTTGGCTCTGCCCGGCCTCTCGTAGACATATAAAGCATTCGTCGTCCCTTCGTTCCGCCCGGCCTATACTATCTGACCAAAGCCGGCAGCAATGCGTCCAGCCGCTTGCGGCCCTCAAGGGTGGCAATGAGGGCCGCGTCAGTCAGGCGCAGATAGTCTTCTTCAATGCAGGCGGCCAAAATGCCCGGCTCGACCGCGTCCGCCAGCGCCACGCCGGTGCGAGCGGCAAAATCGTCCAGAGATATGCCGGAGGCCAGGCGCAACCCCATCAGCAGCGCCTCGCGGGCGCGCTCTTCCGGCGCGACGAGCTGCTCCTGGTGGGCGCCGCTGCCGCCGCGTTCCACCAGATCGGCCCAGGCTTCCGGGCCGCGATGCCGCGCGGTAGCGACCAGCCCGTCGCGCAAGGAAAGGCGGCCATGCGCGCCGGGGCCGATGCCGGCATAATCCTGATAGCGCCAATAGGCGAGATTGTGCCGGCTCTCGCCGCCCGGCCTGGCGTAGTTGGAAATCTCGTACGGTTCGAGGCCGAAGCACGCCGCCTCTTCCGCCGTGGCGTCATATAAGCGCGCCGCCAGCTCCTCCTCCGGCAGCACGAATTCGCCCCGCCCATGCAGCACCGCAAAGCGCGTGCCGGGCTCGATGGTGAGCTGATAGAGCGACAAATGATCGGCGGCGAGCGACAAAGCCCGGCGCAACTCCGCGCGCCAGCCCGCCTCCTCCTGCCCCGGCCTTGCATAGATCAGGTCGAAC